>NZ_CP022189.1:1650000-2250000 GCF_003111685.1 Alloyangia pacifica
GTGACCCCGCTGGCCGAGGTGCCCTGCACCATCACCTTCAAGGATGGCTCGACCAAGACCATCCAGCTCAAGTGCCGCATCGATACGGCGATCGAGAAGGAATACGTCGAGCACGGCGGCGTGCTGCACTACGTGCTGCGCGACCTCGCGGCCTCCTGATATCGCCGCGGCGGCCCGCCCCCGGGCCAGGTCGCTTGGACAACTTGTCGCAAATTGACCGCCCGGAGCTCCCCGCTCCGGGCGGTTTTTGGTGTTCTGGCGCAACGTCAGGCGCAAATACGTGACATCAAGGCCACATTCTGCTGGATTTTCGCGCAAATACTCAGGATTTGAGCAAAACTCTGCGCTCACGTCGCAATCGCGACACCGGCCTGTCCGCACCCTGCTGTATTCTGGCGGAAAGCTCTCCATCTGAGGGAGCAACAAAGGGACTGGGGCAACGACCCCGACTTTCCCGGACGAGGCAGAAAAATGAAACGAACAACCCTTATCCAGTTGGGGGCGCTGGTGGCCCTTGCCGTCTTTGGTGCCTACCAGGGCGCCCGCGCGCAAAACCCCGCACCAGCGCCCGCGCCGCTTTTTGCCGAGGCAGAGGACAGCTGCGCGCTGTAGGTCGAAGTAGCGTCCTCCCGCTGGGTCGAGGCGGGCCGCCCCGCCGCGTGATGCGCGGCGCTCTAGAGTAGTCTTGCGAAGAGGAAGGCTTGGAGCGGCACGACGGCGACCGCCTCAGCCGCGCGCCTCGGCCCGGGCCTGCGGGATCGGGAAGACGAGATCGTAGAGCCAGTTGAAGACGAAGGCATAAACCAGGTAAAAGCCCGCGAAGCCCATGTCCATGACCAAGGCATGGCCAAGGCTCACCCCCAGCTCCCAGGCGATATAGGGCGCCAGCGCCACCAGCAGGCCAAGCTCGAACAGCACCGCGTGCCCGACGCGCAGAAGGACGCTCTTCCGCGTGTGGCCATAACGGCGGCTCATCCACAGATCGAAGAGCAGGTTGTAGACGTAGTTCCACCCCATCGCCACAGTGGCGCAGACCAGCGCGACGAGGCCGATCTCGTGCATGTCGCGATCAAAGGCCCAGGCTCCAAGCGGGGTGACGAGGGCAAGGCCGAGCAGCTCGAAGCTGAGGGCGTGACGAATACGATCGGACCGGCTGCGCATGACACTCTCCATGGCGTCGGGCCGTCCCGTCTGCTGTCCCAGTATGGGGGAGGTCGTCCTCTCTCGGGCAAGTTACCTAGAGGCCCCGGCGCGGCAAATCAAGCGCGCCGAAGGCAGGGCGGTGTTGCACCGGCAGCAAATCACGCCACCGGCGCCGGGGTCGCAGCGGTCAGCCGGCCTTGCGCAACTCCGGGGCGACCTTCGTGCCCAGCACCTCGATCGCCTTCAGCATCTCGGCGTGTTCGATGACACCGATGGCCATCTGGATGGTCACCCGGTCGAAGCCGAGATCCTCGCGCAGCCCGAGGATCTTGTCGACCAGCTGCGCCGGGCTGCCGACGAACATCGACCCCTCTGCGCTCATGCTCTCGTCGTATTGCGCGCGGCTCTGCGGTGGCCATCCGCGCTCGCGGCCGAGCTGGTCCATCACCTGCTTCTGCGCCGGGAAGAACAGGTCGGCGGCCTTCTTGCTGTCCTCGCCGACGAAGCCATGCACGTTGAGCGAGACACGCGCCTGCTCGGCGTGACCGGTCTGCGCGGCGGCCTTGCGATAGAGGTCGGCCAGCGGCTTGAAGCGGCGCGGCTGACCGCCGATGATCGCCAGTGCCAGCGGCGCCCCCAGCGCGCCAGCGCGCACCATGCTCTGCGGTGTGCCCCCCGCCGCAATCCAGATCGGCAGCTTGTCCTGCGCGGGACGCGGGTAAACCCCGAGCCCCTCGACCTTGGGCGTATGTGCAGTGCCCGGCCAAGACAGCCGTTCCTGCTCGTTGATGGCGAGCAGCATCTGCAGCTTTTCCTCGAACAGCTCGTTGTAGTCGTCGAGATCATAGCCAAAGAGCGGGAAGCTCTCGATGAAACTGCCCCGTCCGACCATGATCTCGGCCCGCCCGCCGGTCAGGTTGTCGAGTGTCGCATACTGCTGGTAGACGCGGATAGGATCGTCCGAACTGAGCACCGTGACCGCCGAGCTGAGCTTGATGGTCTTCGTGGTGCGCGCCGCGCCGGCCAGCACCGTGGCGGGCGACGAGATGGCGTAATTCGGGCGGTGATGCTCGCCGAGGCCGAAGACATCGAGCCCGACCTGGTCGGCGAGCTCGATCTCTTCCATCAGGTTCTGCAGCCGTTTTGCCGCGTCCACCGTCTCGCCGGTGACCGGGTTCTTGCCCACGTCGCCGAATGTGTAAAGTCCGAGTTCCATTGCACTCTCCTTGTCTTGGAGCGCAATCTAGGGCGCCCGACGGCGGCGGGACAGCCCCCTGCCGCGCACATGCCATGTGCGGCAAGGAAGATCAGGCTGCGGGCAAGTGCAGCTCGGCCCGCTGGCCCTGCCCGGCGCTCGGCGGCAGCTCGAGCCCTCCGCCGAGCCGCTCCATCGCCGCGCGGGCAATGGCGAGCCCCAGACCGCTGCCGTCGCCGCCCCGGGTGCCGCGCACGAAGCGCTCGCAGGCGCGGGCGCGCAGGGTCTCGGGGATGCCCGGACCGTCATCCTCGACCAAGAGCACCGCGCCGCGCCGCGATATCCGAACCTTACCGCCCTCGGACGACGCCTGCAGGGCGTTTTCCACGAGGTTGCGCAGGGCGGTGTGCAGCAGGAAGCCGCTGGCGGGCAGCGTCTGCTCGCTGCCTTGGGGAATGTCACAGATCAGCGCAACGCCGCGCGTCTCGGCCAGGGGGGCAAGATCGGCGCAGATCTCGGCGCTGAGCTGCCCGAGATCCACACGCTCCGCCGCCGCACCCTCGCGCTCGACCGCCGAGAGTTCCAGCAGCTGCCGCACCAGCCGGTCGGTGCGGTCCACCGAGCGCTCGATGCTCTGCAGCGCGCGGCTGCGCGTGGCCTCGTCGGGGGCAATGCGGGCGATCTGCGCCTGCGTCCGCAGACCCGCCAGAGGCGTCTTCAGCTCGTGCGCGGCAAAGGCGGTGAAGTCGCGCTCGGCCTCGCGCGCCTTGGCGAGCCGGGCGAAGAGATCGTCGAGCGCGCCGCGCATCGGGCGCATCTCGGCGGGCACCGGTCCGGCTGGCAACGGCGACAGATCGGAAGGGCTGCGCAAACGCAGCGCCTCGGCCAGCCGGTGCATCGGCGCCAGCCCGCGCCCCAGGCTCACCCAGAGCGCCGCCGCCAGCAGCGGCAGGATCAACGCCATGGGCAGCAGCAGCCCCTCGATCACCCCCGAAACCAGACGATCGCGCACCCCGAGGCTGTCGCCCACCATGACCCGAACCCCGAGCGCGGGGTTCTCGACGGTGTAAACGCGCCAGGTCTCGCCCCCGACGGTGCTTTGCGAATAGCCCGTGCCCTGCGCCCCGGTGAGCTGGACCTGCGGCGCGCCCTCGGACTGGCCGACCAGCGTGCCCTGCAGCGACCAGATCTGGCACGACAGCTGATGGGCGTAATCACCGTGCGGATCGAGCGGAATCGCCACCGGCGCGCCGTCTCCGGCCATGGCAATGCGCCGATCCTCGAGCAGCGACGAGACCATCCGCGCCGCCTCGGCCAGCCGCGCGTCGAGCACGCGGGTCACCTGCGCGCGGGTGGAATGCTCGATCCAGATCACCGCCGAGAACCAGATCGCGCCGGTCGCCAGGGCGAGGATCAGGAAAAGGCGCAAGCGCAGGGACATGCGGCTCATCCCTCGGCGGCGACGCGGTAGCCAAGGCCCCGCACCGTCTCGATGAATCCACGGCCGAGCTTGGCGCGCAGGTGGTGGACATGGACCTCGACGGTGTTGCTTTCGATCTCCTCCTGCCAGCCGTAGAGCCGCTCTTCCAGCGCCGACTTCGACAGGATCTGCCCAGGGCGTTCCATCAGCGCATGCAGCACCGCGAACTCGCGGCGCGAGAAGCTGATCGGCGCGCCGTTGAACTCACCGCGCATCCGCGATGGGTCGAGCTCAAGCCCGTTCCAGCGCAGAACCGACGCCGCGCGACCCTCGGCGCGGCGCAGGATGGCGCGCAGCCGCGCCGCCAGCTCGTGCAGGTCGAAGGGCTTTCCGAGGTAGTCGTCGGCCCCGGCATCCAGCCCCTCGATCCGGTCGCGCACCTGGTCGCGGGCGGTGAGCAGCAGCACCGGCAACTCCGAGCCGCCACGGCGGATCTCCGAGAGCAGCTCCAGCCCCGAGCCATCGGGCAGCATCAGGTCGAGCACCAGACCGGCGAAGTCCGAGCCCGCCAGCGCCGCGCGCGCGTCGCCCAGCGTGGCCACGGCGTCGGCGGTGAAACCGGACAGGCCGAGGCCGACCGAGAGTCCCTCGGAAAGCACAGGGTCATCCTCGACGATCAAGATGCGCATGAAACCTCCTTGCGCGGGCGGGCTCGCTGGTCAACCTTAAGACTTACTTAAGCACCAATTCCTAGTTGCCTCCGATGTGTCCCAGAGCCTTTCCCCAGCAGCGCGCCGCGCGCGCAGACCCTTTTCCTGTTGCCCGCCCGCCACAGGCTGGCACCAGCCAGCGGACAACCGCCGAATTCACCCTACTTCCGTCCCATCGACGTGACGCCGCGCCCCTCGCTGCGCCACACGCACCCCGGCGCGCAGCCGCCCTGCGCCCCAATTCCAAGAGCAACGGACCCGCCAGATGACAGACACCCTCTCCGGCCGCCTTACACGACGCCTCCCCCTCGCCGCCCTTTCGCTGAGCCTCTTCGGCCTGCTGTCGGCCTGCGCCACCACCTCTGCCCTGCCGCCCAACACGCCCGGCGCGATCACCGACGAGACCCGGATGATGTATGCCGAAGTCCAGGACGGTGACATCACCATCCCGGCGATCGAAGACAAGTACCTAACCGAGGAGAAGAAGCGCCAGGTGGTCGACTACTGGTCCGACGAGAAGCCCGGCACGATCATCGTCGATCCCGGCGCGCGCTGGCTGTACCAGGTTCAGGAGGGCAACACGGCCATGCGCTACTCGGTCGCCGTGGGTGCCGAGGGTCTGGCCTTTTCCGGCAATGCCAACGTGGCGCTGAAACGTCACTGGCCCAACTGGACGCCGACCGCCAACATGATCCGGCGTGAGCCCGAGACCTACAAGCCGCTGGCAAACGGGCTTCCGGGCGGGCTCGAGAACCCGCTCGGCGCGCGCGCGCTCTACCTTTACAAGGGCGGCCGCGACACGCTCTACCGGATCCACGGCACCCCCTCGCCCTGGACCGTCGGCCATGCCACCTCCTCGGGCTGTATCCGCATGTTCAACCAGGATTCGCTCCACCTTTACGAGAACACCCCGAAGGGCACCAAGGTCGTGGTCCTGCCCGCGGAGCGCTCCGGCGAAGGGACCGTGCCGCCCTCTGACATGCTGTCGATGAGCGGCGATGTCGTGGAAAGTGGCGCCTGATCCGCGACACGCGCCCACGCGGGATCGCATTCGCGTGAGGCGCGGCAGGCGGCGGTGAAAGCTTAAGCTTCGGTTAAGCAGGGGCCGGTCTCACGCGGCAAGGACGGGGCATACCCCCGCCGCAAGACAGGAGACCAAGATGAGCCCCTCGCTGACCCGCCGCGCCGCCCTGCGCGGCTCCTTCGCCGCCGCCTCGCTGCTGGCCACCCCCGCGCTGCTGCACGCGCAAGGCGCCTCGCGCCGCAACGCCTCGAGCTGGGTGCGGCAGGACTGGCGCGACCATTTCGACACTCTGGGCAAGGCCACGCTCGTTGCCGATACCGCCTCGCGCACCCTGCACTACTGGAATTCGGACGGCGGCGACTACCGCGCCTACCCAACCTCGGTGCCCCTGACCGAGGAGCTGACCAAGCGCGGCTACACATCGATCGTGCGCAAGAAGGTCGGCCCGTCCTGGACCCCGACCGCCTCGCAGATGGAACGCTACCCGGATTGGAAGCCGATCGGCCCCGGCCCCGAGAACCCGCTCGGCACGCATGCCATGTACCTCAGCTGGCCCGCCTACATCATCCACGGCACCCATGACACCCGCAAGATCGGCCGCCCCTCGTCGGACGGCTGCATCGGGCTCTACAACGAGAAGATCGCCGAGCTGTTCCAGCTCTGCCCGGTGGGCACACAGGTGCGGGTGATCTGAGGCTCCGCTTCCAGAGGTGCAGTATCCGTCCCCGCCGCCCCTTGCGGCTCCGGCGGGGATAGTCTTGCGCGGAAGGAAACGCCTGACCGGGCGGTCACTGGATCTCGCGGATCGCCCGATAGGCCGGGCCGAAGCGACGGTATGCGGCCTCATAGGCGTCCACCAGCTCGGCCACGGGCTCGATCACCTCGGCGGTGGCGGGCGGGGTGATCACCTCTTCGGGCGCGGCGCCGGTGGCGGCGAGCTGGCCGAGCCGGGCGGCGCCAAGTGCGGCGCCGAACTCTCCCGAGGCCGGCAGGTGCAGCGGCATGTTCAGAACCGTCGCGATGAGTCGCAGCCAGTACCGAGAGCGGCTGCCGCCGCCGATCGCCAGCAGATGGCCGAGCTCCGCCTTGGCACCGCGCAACGCCTCGGCGCTGTCGCGCAATCCGAAGGCGACGCCCTCGAGCACCGCACGGGTCATGTCGTCTCGCCCGGTCTCGGCGCCGAGCCCGGTAAAGGCGCCGCGGATCATGGCATCGTTGTGCGGCGTGCGCTCCCCCGACAGATACGGCAGGAAGCGCACCCGCCCCGGCGGCTGCAGCGCCTCGCCCAGGGGCGCGGTCAACTCGGCGGGCCGCATCCCCGCAATGCGGGCGAGCCAGTTGAGGCTGTCGGTGCAGGAGAGCATCACCCCCATCTGGTACCAGCGCCCCGGCACCGCGTGGCAGAAGGTATGCAGCGCACTGCCGGGCAGCGGGTGGTAGCCGCTGCGCGCTGCGAGCAGCACGCCCGAGGTGCCGAGCGAAACGAACCCCTGCCCCTCGTCGAGCGCGCCGGTGCCGCAGGCCGCGGCGGCATTGTCGCCCGCCCCGCCGGCGACGGTGACCTGCGGGCCGAGCCCCCAGGCCTGCGCCAGCGCCGGGCGCAGGCGGCCGGCCGCCGCGCACCCCTCGACCAGCCGGGGCATCTGCGCGCGTGCCATGTGCCCGGCCTCGAGCAACGCCTCGGACCAGTCCCGCGCGCCGGTGTCGAGCCAGGCGCTGCCGGCGCTGTCGGACATGTCGGCCACGTGATCGCCGGTCAGGTAGAGGTTGAGATAGGCCGCCGGCAGCAGCACCTTGGCGACCTGCGAAAAGATCTCGGGCTCATGCGCGCGCACCCATTCGAGCTTGGGCGCGGTGAAGCCGGGAAAGACGATATTGCCCGAAAGCGCGCGGAACGCCGGGATGGCATCGAGCTGCGCGGCCTCGGCAAAGGCGCGGGTGTCGTTCCAGAGGATGCAGGGACGCAGCACCGCGTCATCTGGCCCCAACAGGACCGCGCCGTGCATGTGCCCCGCGACGCCGATGCCGCGCAGCCCTGCCCAGGCCGGGTGATCGCGCAGTTCGCCCAACGCCCCCTCGAGCGCGGCAATCCAGTCGGAAGGGTCTTGCTCGGACCAGCCGGGGTGCGGGTGGCGCGCCTCATAATGGCGCTCGGCGCTGGCGACGGGCACCCCGGTCGCGTCGCAGAGCAGCGCCCGGAGGCCGGAGGTCCCGAGGTCGATGCCGAGATAGGACATGAGATCAACCGTTCAAATAGGTTTCTATGCTGCGCCGAGCGCCATCGGACCAGAGCAGGTGCAGCCACTTCGAGAAACTCTCTTCGAAGCGCGCATCCCCCTGAACCTCGCCGTAGACCGCGCGCTGCGTCAGCCAGACCGCGGGGGTCTCGCGGGCCTGCGCCGCCAGGGTGGTTAGGGACTCCCAGTTGGGATCGTTGGGTGCGATCTCGGTACCGTCCTCGAAGCTGCCCGCGCAGTAGCGGCACCAGAGCGCGCTTTCCAGCGCCAGCCCCTCGATCGGCGTGCCCTTGCGCAGCCCGTCGGCAATCGAGGGCACGATGAACTTCGGCTGGCGGTTCGACCCGTCGAGGCAAAGCCTGCGGATCGTGTCCTTGACCGCCGGGTTGGCAAAGCGCTCCTCGATCAGCTCAAGGTAGGCTGGCGGCGCGAACTCGGGCACCGGCGCAACATGCGGCAGGATTTCCTCGGTCTCGACCTTCCGCAGGTAGGCGCTGACCAGCGGGTGCGCCATGGCATCATGGGCGAATTCGCAACCGAGCAGCGCGCCGGCATAGGCGATGATCGCATGCCCGCCGTTGAGGATGCGGATCTTCATCCGCTCGTAGTCATGCACATGCCCGGTGAAGGTGACCCCCACCTCCTCGAGCCGCGGACGACCTTGCGGGAAATTGTCCTCGAGCACCCATTGCCGGAAGGGCTCGCAGGTCACCGGCACCGAGTCGTCGAGGTCAAAGTCACGCGCCAGCGCACGCTCGCCTTCGCCGGTCGCGGGCGTGATGCGGTCGACCATGGAGTTCGGAAAGGCGACATTGGTCTCGATCCACAGCGCGAAGTCGGGGTCCGACAGCCGCGCCGTGCCCGCCACCGCGTCGCGGGTCACCTCGCCGTTGCCGGGGATATTGTCGCAGCTCATCACGGTAAAGGGTGGCAGTCCCGCCGTGCGGCGCGCCTTGAGCGCGGCGACGATGGCGCCGAAGACGGTCTTCGGGCGTTCGGGCGCGGCGCCATCGGCAAGGATGTCGGGATGGCTGGGATCGAAGGTGCCGGTGGTGGCATCGACGTAGTAGCCGCCCTCGGTCACCGTCAGCGAGACGATCCGCGTCGCGGGATCAGCCATGCGGTCGATGAGCGGGCCGTTCTCGGGGTCGACCGGGCAGAAATCCACCATGGCGCCGATGATCCGCGGGCGCGGACCCGAAGGATCGAGTTCGATCACCGTCGAGAGGTAGTCCTGCGCCGCCAGCGCATCGCGCATCTTGCCATCTGGTGCGCGCACGCCGGCGCCGCAGATCGCCCAGTCGTGGTCGAGCCCCTTGGCGAAGAGGTCGTCGAGGTAGACCGCCTGATGCGCGCGGTGGAAATTTCCAAGGCCGACGTGCACGATGCCCGGCGTCAGGGAGGACCGGTCGTAGGCCGGGCGGGAGATGCGGGGATCAAGCGCGTCAAGCGCGCCGGTGTGGAGTTTCATGAGACTCTCCGTCAGCTCATCCATTGGCCGCCGTCGACGTTGTAGGTCTGGGCGACGATGTAGTCGGCCTCGTCCGAGGCAAGAAAGACGGCCATGCCGGTGAGATCCTCGGCACGGCCCATGCGGCCGTAGGGCACGGCCAAGCCGACCTCGCGCTTCTTCTGGCCGAGCGGCTTGTTCTCGCACTTGGCGAAAAAGGCATCGACACCATCCCAATGCTCGCCATCGACCACGCCGGGGGCGATGGCGTTGACGTTGATGCCGTGCTCGATGAGGTTCAGCGCCGCCGATTGCGTCAGGCTGATCACCGCCGCCTTGGACGCGCAGTAGACCGCCACCAAGGGCTCGCCACGGCGTCCGGCCTGGCTTGCCATGTTGATGATCCGCCCTCCGCCGCCGCGTTCGATCATGTGTTTCGCCACGGCCTGCATGGTGAAAAGCACGCCGGCGACGTTGATGTCGAAGACCCGGGCGTACTCGGCGCGGGTGATCTCGACCAGCGGCGCGGCGCTAAAGAGCGCGGCGTTGTTGACCAGGATGTCGATGCGACCAAGCCGGGCGACGGTCTCGGCGACCGCGCTGTCGATGCTGGCCTGATCGGTGACATCCATGTGCACCGCGACCGCCCCCTCGCCGAGCGCCGCCGCCGTGGCCTCGGCCCGCGCAAGGTCGATGTCGGCAATCGCCACCTTCGCCCCCTCGCGCAGGTAAGCCTCGGCGAAGGCCGCGCCGATGCCGCGGGCCGCGCCGGTGATCAAGGCGCATTTGCCTTGCAGGCGCGTTGTCATGCCCGCAGCCCCTGCTTGTCGAAGCGGTGCAGCTTGCTTTCGTCCGGGGTCAGGAAGATGCGGTCGCCATGGCGCACGGGCATTTCGCCGTCCACCCGCACGGTCATCGGCTCGTCGCCCAGCCCGTGGTCATGCACATGCAGGAAGGTGTCGGACCCGAGATGCTCGGCCACGCCCACGGTGCCCTGCCAGAGGCCGCCCTCGGTCGACGCCGCAAGATGCTCGGGGCGGATGCCGATGGTCGCGACGCCGTGCTTCTCGGCCTCCGCGCCGCGGATCAGGTTCATCTTCGGCGAGCCGATGAAGCCCGCGACAAACTCGTTCTGCGGCCTGTGGTAGAGGTCCAGCGGCGAGCCGACCTGCTCGATGTTGCCCGCCCGCAGCACGACGATCTTGTCGGCCATGGTCATGGCTTCGACCTGGTCGTGGGTCACGTAGATCATCGTTGTCTTGAGCGCGTTGTGCAGTTCCGAGATCTCGAGCCGCATGTTCACCCGCAGCGCCGCGTCGAGGTTCGACAGCGGTTCGTCGAAGAGAAACGCCGAAGGCTCACGCACGATGGCCCGGCCGATGGCAACGCGCTGACGCTGGCCGCCCGAGAGCTGGCCGGGGCGCCGGTCGAGGTAGTCGGTCAGGTTGAGCGATTTCGCCGCCGCGTCGATACGGCGGTTCTGCTCGTCCTGCGGCATCCCCGCCATCTTCATCGGAAAGGCGATGTTCTTGCGCACCGACATGTGCGGATAGAGCGCGTAGCTCTGGAACACCATGGCCAGTCCGCGCTTCGCGGGAGGCATGTTGGTGGCGTCCGCGCCGTCGATGCGGATCTGGCCCGAGGTCACATCTTCGAGCCCCGCGATCAGCCGCAGCAGCGTGGACTTGCCGCAGCCCGAGGGGCCGACGAAGACCACGAATTCGCCGTCGTCGATGGTCAGATCCAGAGGCGGGATGACGTTCACGTCACCGAAGCTCTTGGTCACCTTGTCGAGGGTGATGCGTCCCATGTCTGGCTCCTATCTTATTTCACCGCGCCGAAGGTCAGGCCGCGGACAAGTTGCTTCTGGCTGAACCAGCCCATGATGAGGATCGGCGCGATGGCCATGGTCGAGGCCGCCGAGAGCTTGGCGTAGAACAGGCCCTCGGGGGACGAGTAGCTGGCGATGAAGGCGGTGAGCGGCGCCGCCCTGGCCGCCGTCAGGTTCAGCGTCCAGAAGGCCTCGTTCCACGCCAGGATGATGTTGAGCAGCAGGGTCGAGGCGATCCCGGGCACCGCCATCGGCGTCAAAACGTGGATCAGCTCGTTCTTCAGCGAAGCGCCGTCCATGCGCGCGGCCTCGAGGATCTCGCCGGGGATCTCCTTGAAGTAGGTGTAGAGCATCCACACGATGATCGGCAGGTTGATCAGCGTCAGCACGACGACCAGACCGAGGCGTGTGTCGAGCAGGCCGAGGTTGCGGAAGATCAGGTAAATCGGCACCAGCACGCCGACGGGGGGCAGCATCTTGGTGCTCAGCATCCACATCAACACGTCCTTGGTGCGCTTGCCGGGCACAAAGGCCATGGCCCAGGCCGCCGGGATGGCGATCGCGAGGCCGATCAACGTCGAGCCCAGAGAGATCACCACCGAGTTCCAGAAGTGCCGGACGTAGTTCGACCGCTCCTGCACCGTGGCGTAGCTCTCGAAGGTCCAGGCCGAGCTCAGCACCTCGAAGGGCGTCTTGATCGCGTCACCCTCGGATTTGAACGAGAGGATGAATATCCACAGGATCGGGAAGAAGATCGCGAGCCCCACGAGCCAGGCCAGCACGGTCACCACGGCCTTGCGCCGGTTTGTCACTTTGCGTGCCATGTCATCCCCTCCCACTCAGTTTGTCGATAATTTGCGGGGCCTTGGCGGCAATGCCCGCGCGCGGATTTGCAGGTACCGGCATCGCTCAGGTCTCCAGGTTCTTGCCGATCATCCGCATCAGGAAGATCGCCACGATATTGGCGAGGATGATCGCCACCACGCCCCCGGCCGAGCCGCCGCCCACGTCGAACTGCAGCAGCGACTGCATGTAGATGAGGTAGGTGAGGTTGGTGGAGGCCACGCCCGGCCCACCGTTGGTGGTCACGAGGATTTCGGCGAAGACCGACAGCAGGAAGATGGTCTGGATCAGGATGACCACGGTGATCGCCCGCGCCAGGTGCGGCAGCATGATGTAGAAGAAGCGCGACAGCGGTCCCGCCCCGTCCATCTCGGCGGCCTCGAGCTGTTCCTGGTCGAGCGACTGCAGCGCGGTCAGCAGGATCAGCGTGGCGAAGGGCAGCCATTGCCAGCTGACAATAAAGATGATCGAGCCAAGCGGCGCCTGCGCGAGGAAGTCATAGGGTTGCAGGCCGAAGAATTTCGCCAGATGGGCGAAGAGCCCGTTCACCGGGTTCATGAACATGTTCTTCCAGACCAGCGCCGAGACGGTGGGCATGACGAAGAAGGGCGCGATCACCAGGATGCGCACGATGCCCTGCCCCCAGAATGGCTGGTCCATCAGCAGTGCCAGCAGCGTGCCGCCGATGGTGGTGATCAGCAGCACCCCCCCCACCAGCAGCAGCGTGTTCCACAGCGCCGCGGTGAAGGCGGGATCGGTCAGAAAGAACTTGTAGTTGGTCCAACCGGTGAACTCTTCCATCCCCGGCATCAGCAGGTTGTAGCGCAGGAAGGAGAAATAGAGCGTCATCGACAGCGGCACGATCATCCAGCCGAGCAGCAGCAGGACCGCGGGCGAGATCATGAGCCGGGCAGCGGCGCGGGAAGCTTTGGTGGCCATGGCCTGTCTCCCTGGGACTTGGGGCTTGGGTATCGGGTCTTTGAGGTGGGGAATGAGCGCTTCCGGGGCGCCCGCGCTGGGGTGGGCCGGCGCGCGTTGCCCCGGAAGCAGTGGACACCGACCGACCGCCGCCGCCCGGGTGAGGACGGGAGGCGCGGAGCCCCAGGGCGCGGTCTTGCGCCGCGTTTCCAGGGTCGGCCGGGCCGGGTGTGCCATCGGACCTGGAGGGGGCGGGCCCGTCGATCCCCGGAGGGCCCGCCGGTCCGTGGCTGTCCGCGAGGCGGGCTTACTTGATGTAGCCTGCCTTCATCATTTCACGCTCGGTGAGCATCTGCGCCGACTGCAGCGCCTGTTCGGCCGTCACCTGCCCCGCGAGCGCGGCAGAGAACTGCTGGCCAACCGCGGTGCCGAGCCCCTGGAATTCGGGGATGGCGACGAACTGGACACCCACGTAGGGCACTTCGTCGACGGTCGGGTTCTGCGGATCGGCCGCGTTGATCGACTCCAGCGTCATCTCGGCGAAAGGCGCGGCTTCGAGATACTCGGGGTTCTCGTAGAGCGAGGTGCGGGTGCCCGGCGGCACGTTCGCCCAGCCCTCTTTCTCGGCGACGAGCGCGAGGTACTCTTTCGAGGTCGCCCATTCGACGAAGGCCTTGGCCGCGTCTTCCTTCTGGGTGCCGGCGGGGATGCCGAGGTTCCAGGCCCAGAGCCAGTTGCCGCGCTTGCCGAGACCGTTGTCGGGCGCCAGAGCGAAACCGACCTGATCGGCCACCGAGGATTCCTCGGCATTGGTCACGAAGGAAGCCGCCACGGTGGCGTCGATCCACATGCCGCATTTGCCCGACTGGAACAGCGCGAGGTTTTCGTTGAAGCCGTTCGACGAGGCACCCGGCGGGCCGTAGTTGTTCATCAGATCGAGATAGTCGGTCAGCGTCGCCTTCCACTCGGGGCTGTCGAACTGCGGCTTCCAGTCCATGTCGAACCAGCGCGCGCCATAGGAGTTGGACATGGCGGTCAGGAAGGCCATGTTCTCGCCCCAGCCGGCCTTGCCGCGCAGGCAGATGCCATAGACTTCGCCTTCCTTGTCGGTCATCGCCGCCGCGGCTTCCTTGATGAAGTCCCAGGTCGGCGCCTCGGGCATCTCGAGCCCGGCGGCCTCCATCAGGTCCTTGCGGTACATGACCATCGAGCTTTCGCCGTAGAAGGGCGCGGCATAGAGATTGCCCTCAACCGTCAGACCGCCGCGGATGGCGGGCAGGATGTCATCGGCATCGTAGCTTTCGGGCAGGTCATCGAGGCTGACCAGCCAGCCGCGCTCGCCCCAGATCGGAACCTCGTAGGTGCCGATGGTCATCACGTCGAACTGACCGCCCTTGGTGGCCACGTCTTGGGTCACGCGCTGGCGCAGCACGTTCTCTTCCAGCGTCACCCATTCGACTTTGATGTCGGGGTGCGCCTCGTAGAAGGCGTCCATCAGACCCTGCATGCGGATCATATCGCCGTTGTTCACCGTTGCGACGGTGATCGTGGTCTCTGCAAGCGCCGCAGTGCCGAGGGCACCCAAAGCGCACGCGCCCATGAGAGCGCGGATGGTAACTGACATGAGAAATCCTCCCTGAATTCCGACACTGGGCTTGCGCTCGCTCTCCCTTTGGTGAGCAACTGCCCGCGTGATGGGCAAATGCTCACTCAAAGCCATGAGTCGAGTCAAGCCCATTTTGGACGCAGAGCCTTTAAGAAGTGCTGAGGATTTCCGCGGCGGTGAGTTCGTCGGTGATCAGGCCCTGGATCAAATGCCCCTTAAGAGCGGCCCGCAAGGCCTTGATCTTGCTGACACCTCCGGCAACGCAGATCACCGGATTCTGGTTCTGCGGCACGCGCACGCCAACCATGAATTCATTGACAGGATGATCGAGGTACCGCCCTTCGGCGTCGAAGACATGGCCCCCAAGTTCCCCTGCGGCCCCTGCCGCCCGCAGGCTAGAGAGCTCTTCGGCGGTGATAAACCCGTCGACGAGGAGCGGTGCATCATCCGCCATCTGGCCGATTCCGACGATCGTCACATCCGCCTCCTTGGCCAGCGCGCGCGAGCTCACCACGTGCGGGAGGCTGCGGTAGGTCGCGAATTCCTCGGCGTCGCGGGCCATCACCGGCACCGACATCGGGTAGTGCGGCGCGCCGGTCTTGTCGGCGATGCGCATGATGACCTCGTAGAAGGAGGCCGAGCCGTCGGGCGCCACGTTGCCGATCAGCGAGACCATGCGGTGGTGCCCGGCCGAGATGGTCTGCATCTGGTCGATCATCGCCCGCAGCGTCCGCCCGGTGCCGAGCGCGATGAGCTGCGGCGTCTCCTGCGCAAAGATCCGTTCCATCTCGGCGGCGGCAAAGGGCGCGATGGCGCGCAGCGCGTCCTGCCCCGAATCCGCCCGCGGTGCGACGCGCGCGCGCGACAGCCCGAAGCGCTGGCGCAGCCCGCGTTCGAGCTCGAGACAGTCGGCGATCGGATGGTCGATGCGAACCTTCACCAGACCCTCGGCCACGGCCCGGGCCACCAGCCGCTGCGCGCGCTGGCGCGAGATGCCAAGCTCATCGGCGATCTGGTCCTGCCGCAGGCCCCCCACGTAGTAGAGCCAGGCCGCGCGCGCCGCCAGATCGTCGGGAGAGGCGTCATCGCTGTCGAGGGTGCGCAGGGCCATGGTCACGTGCCTGTGAGAAAGAGATCAGGGGCAAGATGCGGGAGTTCCGCGAAACTTGCAAATTGACGGTGCGGCAGCGTCTGGGGGTCCTGCGGCACCGCCCCGTTCGCAAGGTGGCTGCCGCCGGTGAACTGCCAGACCGCCATGCCCGCCGCCAGCCCCGCGCCGATGCCGGCCAAGGAATCCTCGATCAGCAGGCAGCGCTCCGGGGGCACGCCTGCCTTTTCGGCGGCGCGCAGCGGCAGGTCGGGCGCGGGCTTGCCGCGTTTGACCTCAGAGGCCGTGGTGATCCGCCCTTCGAAGGCCGCCGTCAGCCCGGTCATTGCAAGGCTCGAGGCAACCCGCGCCGGGCTCGAACTGGTGGCAAGGCAATAGGGCACCGCGAGCGCCCCGAGCACCTCGCGCAGGTGCGGCATGACTTTCAGCCCCTCGGCCTCGAAGGCGGCGATGAGCCGGGCGCGGTAGTCGGCCTCGAAGCCAGCGGGCAGCGTGATGCCGAATTCCTCGCGGATCTGCGCGATCACCGTGGGGTAACTGCGGCCAAGGAAATGCCGCGCGACATAGGGGATGTCGACCGTGACGCCCTGCTGCGCCAGTTCGGTCACCAGCATGCGCAGCGAGATGATCTCGCTGTCCACGACGACACCGTCGAAATCAAACAGCACCAGCTCTATCGGCTGCGACATGCCTAGGCCCCCAAAAAGTCTTGCGCATTTCGCCCGAAGGGCCACCCGGCTGCAACCTCGGAGTCGCGCATTTCCGAAAAGACGAGAGGGCGCGCAACGGTAAAGAGGGCCGGAAAAAAGGCCGGGGAAGATCCCCGGCCCTTTGCTTTCTAGTCAAATACCCGATCGCGGCCTCAGCCGATCGTCACGCCCTTGCGTCCCGCGAGATCGAGGAAATACTGCCAGGCCACCCGGCCCGAGCGGGCGCCGCGCGTCGCCTGCCATTCGATCGCCTCGGCCCGCAGCGTCTCGTCGTCGATCTCGACGCCGTGCTCGGTGCAGTAGCCCCGGATCATCGCGAGGTACTCGTCCTGCGTGCAGGGATGGAAGCCCAGCCAGAGCCCGAAACGGTCCGACAGCGAGACCTTCTCCTCGACCGCCTCGGAGGGGTTGATCGAGGTGCTGCGCTCGTTCTCGATCATGTCGCGCGGCATCAGGTGCCTGCGGTTCGAGGTGGCGTAGAAGAGCACGTTCTCGGGCCGCCCCTCGATGCCGCCGTCCAGCACCGCCTTGAGGCTCTTGTAATGCTGGTCGTCATGGCTGAACGACAGGTCGTCGCAGAACAACACGAAGCGGTACGGCGCGCCGCGCAGCAAGTTCAGCAACCGGCCCACCGAGGGCAGGTCCTCGCGCTGCAGCTCGACCAGTTTCAGCGGCTGGCCCTTCGCACGAACTTCGGCGTGCACCGCCTTGACGATGCTCGATTTTCCCATCCCGCGCGCACCCCACAGAAGGGCGTTGTTGGCGGGCAGTCCGCGGGCGAACTGCAGCGTGTTGGACAGCAGCGTGTCGCGCGAGCGGTCGATGCCGACAAGCAGTTTGAGGTCGATCCGGTTCACCTGCGGCACCGGCTCGAGCCGGTCCGGCTCAGTGTGCCAGACAAAGGCATCCGCCGCGCCGAACTCCGGGGCGGCAAGAGGCGCCGGAGCCATTCGCTCCAGCGCCTCCGCGATGCGTTTCAACGCGTTCTTCTTCACGTGGTGCGGTCCTCCTCGACCTCTTCCTCGTCATCTTCGAACCACAGGCCTTGGGCGCGCAGCTCCTTCTCGCGCTTCTTCTCGACCAGGCGGACGAGGAAGATCGAGATCTCGTAAAGCCCGTAGACCACCACGAAGAGGATCACCTGCGTGGTCACATCCGGCGGGGTGACCAGCGCGGCCAGCACGAGGATCGCGACCACGGCGTATTTGCGCACCGAGCCCAGGCCCTCGGCCGAGACCAGCCCGGCCTTGCCCATCAGCGTCAGCAGCACCGGCAGCTGGAAGCACAGGCCAAAGGCGACGATGAACTTGAGCGTGATGTCGAGGCTTTCATTCACCTTGCCGAAGAAGGTGATCTTCATGCCCTCGGCGGTCTCGGGCACGACGGCGGTGTCCGCAGGCAGATCGGCGGGCATGCCGTCGGTCGCACGCTGCAGCAGGTCGGCGAAGATCGAACTCACGTCGGCAAAACCGAGGAAGAACTGCATCGCCAGCGGCGTCACGATGAAATGGGCAAAGCTCGCGCCGAGCAGGAACATGATCGGCGAGGCGATCATGAACGGCAGGAAGGCGTTCTTCTCGGATTTGTAGAGCCCCGGCGCGACGAAGCGCCAGAGCTGGAACGAGATCACCGGGAAGGCCAGGCCGAAGCCGAAGACCATCGAGATGCGGAACAGCGTGAACAGGTATTCCTGCGGCGAGGTGTACTGCATGGTGGGCGACGGATCGCCAAGCGCGCGCAGCGTCTCCTCGATCGGGCCCAGCAGGAATTGCAGCAGCGGCTCGGCCACGGTGAAGGCCAGCACGATGCCCACGATGAACGCCAGAACAGCCCGGATGAGCCGCGTGCGCAGCTCAGCCAGGTGCTCGATCAGCGGCGCCGAGCTGTCGTCGATTTCGTCATGGTCCAGTTGGCTCATGCGTCACCGTCTTTCTTAAGGTGCGATTCCAGCTCCTCGGCCTTCTTCGCGGACTCTTCTGCGCGCTTCATCGCCGCTTCCGCCTCGCGCTTCTGGCGCTCGGCGGCGGCGCGGGCGGCGCCAGCCTCGATCTTCTGCTTGTTCGCGGCCCGCTCGGTCTCGAGCGCGCCGGGATCCTCTTTCAGCCCCTCGGTCTTCTTCGGGGGGTGGGGTCGGTCATCGACTTGGCGGCATCGCGCACCCCGTCCATGGCCGAGCTCATCGGGTTGGTCGCCGTCTTGAGGGTCTTGGCAACGTCGCGCACGCCCGCCTCGTCCGCCGCATCGTTCATCGCGCGGCTGAACTCGCGCGCCATGCCGCGCGCCTTGCCCATGAAGCGACCTACATTGCGGAACAGCACCGGCAGATCCTTGGGGCCCACGACAATGAGCGCCACGATCCCGATGACCATGAGTTCCGACCAGCCAAGATCGAACATGGGATCAGACCTTGTCCTTCTCGCTCTCCGGGGTCACGTCCTTGGCCCCGTCGGCCTTTTCGTCCTCGAGTTCCTTCGAGCCCTCGCTCACGCCCTTCTTGAAGGCGGTGATGCCCTTGCCGACTTCGCCCATGAGGTTGGAAATCTTGCCGCGGCCGAACAGAACCAGCACCACGACGGCGATGAGCAGAAGGCCCGGAAGGCCGATGTTGTTGAGCATGTCCTTAGTCTCCCTTAGGCCGCTCCAACCCTGTGCGGGCGTCCCCGAAGCGGCGCGTCGAAATCTGTTCCCGGGTTGTAGGATCCTTCCCGGCGGCGCGGAAGGCGCAAAGCCGGGCTGCCTGGCACGTCGGAGGGGTTTTCTTTCTGCTTTATGACAGTATTCTGTCAGGTGACAATAATATGTCAGTTGGGGCGCTCCCGCGCTTCGCCGCTCGCGCGAATCGACCCGCCCTGGATGCCCTGCCCCCGGAACGCCACAGATGAAGAAGTCCGACCGCCTCTACACGCTGATGACCCGCCTCAAGGATGGAACGCTGCACACTGCCGAGGCGCTGGCCGAGGAACTGGGCGTCTCGGTGCGCACCATCTATCGCGACATGGACACGCTGGCGGCCTCTGGCGTGCCGATTGAAGGCGAGCGCGGGCGCGGCTACACCGCCCGCGCGGCCTTCACCCTGCCGCCGCTGAACCTGAGCGAGCTGGAACTGGAGGCGCTGCACCTTGGGCTCGCCGCCGTCGGACAGGGCGGCATGGCCGACCTCGCCGAAGCCGCCGAGGCGCTCTCGGCCCGGATCGACGCGCTGCTGCCCGAGGATGGCACCACGGGCGGCGCCTTCGGCTTTGCCACCTACCCCTTTCGCGAGGCCGCCGAGGGATTCCGCTTCATGCCCGACTTCCGCGCCGCCATCCGCGCCCGGCAGAAGCTGCGGGTCACGCTCAAGGATCGCGCCGGCCCGCAGGACCTGCGTCCATTGCACATGGATTACTGGGGCCGCATCTGGACCTGCGTCACCTGGAACGAGACCGCGCGCGGCTTTGAAACGCTCCGCATCGACCAGGTGACCGGCGTGACACCCCTGCCCGGGCTTTTCGTCGATGAGCCGGGCAAGAGCCTTGCCGACTTCCGCGCCGGACGTGGCTGAGCGCGCTCAGCGCAGGGTCTTGGCGTAGGCCTCGAGCTGGGTCGCCACGGCGCCCCAGCCGTCGTAGAAGCCCATCTGCTCATGCGTCTGGCGCGACTCCGCGCTGCGATGGCGGGCGGTCGCGGTGTAGAGCGTGCCGCCCTTGCCGTTGTCCTCGAAGTCGATGATGGCGGTCATGAACGGGTCGGGCGCCGGCTTCCAGCCCTCGGAATAGCTGTCGGTGAAGACCAGGCGGCGGTTCGGGACCACCTCGAGCCAGACCCCGGTGTTCTGCATCTCATTCCCCTCGACCTCGAAGGTCGTGTTGAAGCGCCCGCCAACCTTTAGGTCGATATCGCAGGAGGTGACCTTATGTGGTTTCGGCACGAAGAAGTGCTTGATGTGCTCGGGGGTGGTCCAGCACGCGAAGAGCACCTCGGGGCGCGCGTCAATATCGCGGCTGAAGGTCAGGTCCGTCTCGGGGTCGAGGGTCATCGGGGTCGCTCCTTGCTGCCCGGCCCTCCGGGCGTGGCGTCGAAGGGCGGTTGGCACCGCCCACCCCGAGTAGAGCGCAGGCCGCGCCGCTTTGACAATCACCCGTTCGCGCGCCTGCAGCTTTGCAGGGCTGTGCATAAAAAACCACCCCCCGAAGCCATGGGCTCCGGGGGGCACTGGTAAAGCTCTTGACGCGTCTGCTCGTTACCAAAGACACCCTGTCCCCGCGGGGACAGGGTCAAACGGCCTTACTCGGCCTTCATCGCCTCGATCGAGATCTCGACCTCGACCTCGTCGCTGACGTAGGGCGCGAACATGCCGAGGTTGTAGTCCGAGCGGATCAGCGTGGTGGTGGCGTGGAAGCCGAGCCAGGGCTTGCCTTCCATCGGGTGTTCGCCCGCCTGGGTCAGGACCGCGTCGAGCACGACCTCCTTGGTCACGCCGTTGAGGGTCAGATCGCCGGTGATCAGGCCGGTGTCATCGCCGGTCACTTCAATGGACTTCGAGGTGAAGGAGACGGTCTTGTCATCCGAGGCGCCGAAGAAATCGTCGCTCATGAAGTGCTCGTAGCGGCCTTCCCAGCCGGTGAGCATGGTGGTCACGTCCCAGGAGGTGGTGACGCTGGACGCGGCCGGGTCTTCGGCGTCGTACTGGATCTCACCCTCGAAGCCGCCGAACATGCCGTAGCCGGTCGAGAAGCCGAGGTGGTTGTAGGAGAAGACAATCTGCGTGTGGCTTGCGTCGAAGACATAGGTCTCGGGGGCGGCAAAGGCTGCGATCGGGGCGAGCGCGACGGCGCCGGCGAGAAGAAGGGATTTCATATCGGATATCTCCGGGAGGATTGCGTTGCGATGCCCGACCATGTCGTCATTCGCCGCGCCGCGGCAATCCGGCCTGCCTCCACAGGGTCTGTGGAAAATCGAACAGTTGTCGGCGCGCCCCGTCGCACAGGTCGGACCGGGGCTCGAGCCGGCGCCCTCTCCGGCCACACGAGACCAGCCCCGCGAGAGCCAAGCCGCGAAACCCCAAGAAGGCCCGGGATATCCCGAGCCCTTCCCGTCCGCCGATCCTATTTTTTGTTTGCCCGCCTATCGGCCCAGATACCGGCCCGACGAAATCCGCGTTCTAGCGCCGGTCAGCACAGAGCAGAACGGCACTCACCCCGGTGAGCAGCAACGTCAGCGAGAGCAGCAGCCGCCCAAGGGAGAGCCCCTGCTCCGCCTCGGGCACCAGCCACAGCGCGAAGGCCGAAAGCGCCAGGGCAAATCCGACGAACTGGCCGCCGAGGCGAAGCAGATGGGCCGTGGCCTCCCGTTCGGGGTTATGAAAACTGCCAAGGGACATCCTGCCCGTCTCCTTCACTCGTCACGCCGTACGCCCCCAGAACTGACGCCCGATCGCGACAGCATTGGGGCAATTCCGCGAAGCTATGCCGGCGTTTTTCAGCTCTGCCGCAAGGTTATCGGGCCGAACTCTTGAGAAACCATTAATCAATCTGTCCGCGCCCGATGGAGGCTTGTATCCCCGGGCTGAGCGTGTATAGAGCACCATCCCTCTGCAAGATGATGTGAACCGCGCAGACTCTCGTGGGCAGGAGCGGAGTGGATTGCCTGCCCTATGAAATGCGCCCGGATAGAAATGGAGCACACATGCCGCTTTATGAGCATGTTTTCATTGCGCGTCAGGACCTTTCCAACGCGCAGGCTGAAGGTCTCGTCGAACATTTCGGCACCGTCCTCTCGGACAACGGCGGCAAGGTCGTCGAATCCGAGTACTGGGGCGTGAAGACCATGGCCTACAAGATCAACAAGAACCGCAAGGGCCACTACGCCTTCCTCAAGACCGATGCCCCCGCATCGGCCGTGCAGGAAATGGAGCGTCTGATGCGCCTGCATGACGACGTTATGCGCGTTCTGACCATCAAGGTCGATGAGCATGCCGAGGGCCCCTCGGTGCAGATGCAGAAGCGCGACGAGCGCGAGGGCCGCGGCGACCGCCGTCCCCGTAACTGATCTGAACGAGAGGAGCTAAAACCATGGCTGCAAAACCGTTTTTCCGCCGCCGCAAGGTCTGCCCCTTCTCGGGCGACAATGCACCCAAGATCGACTACAAGGACACCCGTCTGCTGCAGCGCTACATCTCTGAGCGCGGCAAGATCGTCCCGTCCCGCATCACCGCAGTGTCGGCAAAGAAGCAGCGTGAACTGGCCCGTGCCATCAAGCGCGCCCGCTTCCTCGCCCTGCTGCCCTACGTCGTGAAATAAGGAGAGAGACCCATGCAAGTCATTCTTCTGGAGCGCGTGGCCAAGCTCGGCCAGATGGGCGATGTCGTCGACGTCAAACCCGGCTATGCACGCAACTACCTGCTGCTGCAGGGCAAGGCGCTGACCGCCTCGAAAGAGAACATCGCCTCCTTCGAAGCGCAGAAAGCCCAGCTCGAGGCGCGCAACCTCGAGACCAAGCAAGAAGCCGAAGCGCTCGGCGCAAAGCTCGACGGCCAGCAGTTCGTCGTGATTCGCCAGGCGTCGGACGGCGGCAACCTCTACGGCTCGGTCACCACCCGTGACGCCGCAGATGTCGCCACCGCCGAAGGCTTCTCGCTGGACCGCAAGCAGGTGGTCATCCGCCAGCCGATCAAGGAACTCGGCGTGCACGAAGTCGAGGTGCACCTGCACCCCGAGGTGATGGTCACCATCAACCTCAACGTCGCACGTTCGCCCGAAGAGGCAGAGCTCCAGGCATCGGGCAAGTCGATCCAGGAACTGGCCGCCGAGGAAGAGGCTCAGGCCGAATTCGAGATCTCCGAACTCTTCGACGAACTCGGCAGCGCCGCGTCGGACGAGGACGAAGCCGCTCCGGCGTCGGACGACGAAGAGGCCTGATCCGCTTTCGGATCGCCGCTTGAAACATGGAAAGCCGCGCCGGTCCCCCCGGCGCGGCTTTTTCTTTGCCCGGAATTGACGCGCTCAGCCCATGCTGGTCTTGTCGTGGCGCATTCCGGCGCGGCGCATGTCGTCGCGCCAGCTCCAGAGCGCCGCAGCGCCCCAGACCAGGCAGTAGAGCAGCCCCGCGGCCAGAACGAAGCCGCCGTGGATGGGCCCCACCGAGGCGCGCGCCACGAAGTCCCCGGCCGAGGTCAGCGGCTCGGGATGGACCAGCAGCTTGCCGATGTAGGCGATGCTCTGGATCAGCAGAATCCACACGTAGTTGCGCCTTATCCGTCGGCCGATCGCAACGCTGACCGAGACATGGTAGCGCGGCTTCCAGTAGTCCTGCGCCAGCACCTCCTGCCATCCCTCCTCCATGTGCAGATCGCCGTCATGCAGCATCGGCGCGAAGAAGTGGGTCTCCATCCAGCGGCAGCGGGCGCGCCAGACGTTGAAGTAGCGGTAGCGCCGCGCCTCGAGCATCAGGAAAAAGAGGATCAGGATGCCGACGAGGATCAGTGGCAGCGGCGAGGCGGCGGGCGAGCTGTAGGAGATCGAGAGCGCGATGCCGAGCGTGACCACCGCCCAGTTCGTCGTTGTGTCAAGCCGGGTGCGCCAGATCGTCGAGCGGTAAACCTCGCCGCGGTAGAGATGCGCCAGCGCGCCGATCTCCGCCGCATCCAGCACCTTGCGGCGCGCGTCACCTGCGTGCGTTGACTTCATCGGGCGCCCTCCCTGACCGCAGGATCACATGCAAGCGCGCGATCCGGCAAGGAAATTCCCTGCCGCAGATGCAGCCTGTCCGGCGAAGGCCACGCCGCACATGCAAAAGGGCCGCCCCGGAGGGCGGCCCTTCGTTCCGGCGCTGAGGCGCGGAATTACTCTTCGTCGAGCGCTTCGACAGCCTTCATGAGGTCGTCCTTGGAGACCTCTTTCTCGGTCACGGTCGCGCCTTCGGCGATGTGGTCGATGACCTTGTCTTCGAAGATCGGCGCGCGCAGCTGCTGCTGCATCTGGGCGTTCTGGCGCACGAAGTCGAAGAAGGCACGTTCCTGGCCCGGGTACTGACGCGCCTGCATCATGATCGCCTGGGTCATTTCCTGATCGGTCACCTCGATTTCGGCTTTCTGGCCGATCTCGGCGAGCAGCAGGCCAAGGCGCACGCGGCGCTCGGCGAGCTTGTTGTGCTCGTCGGTGGGTTCGATCTCGCCGTGGTCGTGGCCGTGATCGTCCGGGTGCTCTTCGTGGTAGAGCTGGTGCGCGATCTGCTTGGCTTCGGCTTCAACGAGGCTCGGCGGCAGCTCGAAGCTGACTTCCTTGTCCAGGGCGTCGAGCATGGCGCGCTTCAGCACCTGGCGCGAGGCACCGGCGTATTCGGCTTCGAGACGCTCGCGGATCTGGCCCTTCAGCGCTTCGAGATCCTCGGCACCGAACTTCTTGGCCAGCTCATCGTCGATCTCGGCGGCAACCGGCTCTTTCACGGCCTTGACGGTCACGTCAAAGACGGCAGCCTTGCCGGCGAGGTGCTCTGCACCGTACTCCTCGGGGAAGGAAACCTCGACGGCCTTCTCTTCCTCGGCTTTCAGGCCGACCAGCTGCTCTTCGAAGCCGGGGATGAAGGAGTTCGAGCCCAGCACCAGCGGGTAGTCCTCGGCGGAACCGCCTTCGAAGGCCTCACCGTCGACCTTGCCGACGAAGTCGATGACCACCTGGTCGCCGTCTTTCGCCTTGGAGCCCTTGCGGCGGTCCTTGAAGTCCTGCGCGTTCTCGGCGAGCTGCGCCAGCGCCTCGTCGACGGCGGCGTCATCTGCCTTCACCACGAGCTTCTCGAGCGACAGTTTCGACGCGTCGATTTCCGGAACTTCCGGCAGCTTCTCGTAGCTCATCTCGACGGTGACGTCGTCGCCTTCTTTCCAGTCGTCGTTGGTCATCTTGACCTGCGGCTGGAGCGCCGGACGGTCGCCGGTCTTCTCGAAGTGCTCGTTCATCGCACCGTCGATGGCTTCCTGCATGCTTTCGCCCAGCACGCGCTGACCGAACTGCTTCTTCAGCAGCGGCATGGGGACCTTACCCTTGCGGAAGCCCTTCATCTCGATTTCCGGCTGCGCCTCGACGAGCTTTTCGTTCACCTTCGCATCGAGCTCTTCCGCGGTGAGGATGAGTTCGTAGGCGCGCTTCAGACCTTCGTTCAGCGTCTCGTTGACCTGCATGCCAATTCCCTTGTGGTCGTGATACGGGGGCACGGACTCCGGCCCACCGCGAAATTCGAATTTGCGGTCTTCTATGCGTCCCAGAGGGTCCATGCAAGGCGGAAACGCTCTGTATGACAGGCCAAGGCGCCGCGAAGCGGGTAAACCTCCGATTTCGCGAAAAAGCCGCGGGCCGGCGGCGCGGCGCCCTGCCCCCATGCCGCAATGCAGCAACGCAAAGGGCCCCGCCATCGCTGACGGGGCCCCCTGTCTCGATCGTTCAACCGGGTCAGCTGATCTTGTTCAGCAGCTCGCCGATCGACTGTTTCGCGTCACCGTAGTACATCCGCGTGTTGTCCTTGTAGAACAGCGGGTTCTCGATGCCCGAGTAGCCGGTGCCCTGACCGCGCTTCGACACGAAGACCTGCTTGGCCTTCCACACTTCCAGCACCGGCATGCCGGCGATGGGAGAGTTCGGGTCTTCCTGCGCCGCGGGGTTCACGATGTCGTTCGAGCCGATGACGATGACCACGTCGGTGTCGGGGAAGTCCTCGTTGATCTCGTCCATTTCGAGAACGATGTCATAAGGCACCTTCGCCTCGGCCAGCAGCACGTTCATGTGGCCCGGCAGGCGCCCTGCCACGGGGTGGATTGCGAAGCGCACCTCCTTGCCCTTGGCACGCAGCTTGCGGGTGAGTTCCGCGACGTTCTGCTGCGCCTGTGCCACGGCCATGCCGTAGCCCGGCACGATGATGACGCTGTCGGCTTCCTCGAGCGCCGAGGCCACGCCGTCGACGTCGATCGCCACCTGCTCGCCCTCGACCTCCATCGCGGGGCCCGAGGTGCCGCCGAAGCCGCCCAGGATCACCGACACGAAGGAGCGGTTCATCGCCTTGCACATGATGTACGACAGGATCGCACCCGAGGAGCCCACCAGCGCGCCGACGACGATCAGCAGATCGTTCGACAGCGAGAAGCCGATGGCCGCCGCGGCCCAGCCCGAGTAGCTGTTCAGCATCGAGACCACCACCGGCATGTCGGCGCCGCCGATGCCCATGATCAGGTGGTAGCCGATGAAGAGCGCGCAGAGCGTCATGATCAGCACGGGGAAGAGCCCGCCGGTGTTCATGTACCAGATCAGGCAGATCACCGAGAGCGCCGCGGCGCCCGCGTTGAGCAGATGCCCGCCCGGCAGCTTCTCGGCCTTGGAGGTCACCTTGCCGGCGAGCTTGCCATAGGCGATCACCGAGCCGGTGAAGGTCACCGCACCGATGAAGATGCCGAGGAACAGCTCGACCTGCAGGATGCTCAGCTCGACCGGCGTCTTATGCGCGACCAGTTCGGCGAAGGTGCCGTGCACCGCCTCACCGGCGGCACGCGCCTTCTCGACCGTGCGCATGGTGAGATGCGCGTTGAAGCCGACGAAGACCGCCGCGAGGCCGACGAGGCTGTGCATTGCGGCCACCAGCTGCGGCATCTCGGTCATCTCGACCTTCTTGGCCACATAGGTGCCGATGATGCCGCCCGCCGCGATCAGGATGACCGACAGCAGCCACAGACCCGAGCCCGGGCCGATCAGCGTGGCAAAGACCGCGAGGCCCATGCCGACGATGCCGTACCACACGGCGCGCTTGGCGCTTTCTTGCCCCGAGAGGCCACCCAGCGACAGGATGAACAGAACGGCCGCGACCACATAGGCCGCCGTCGTGAATCCGAATTCCATAGTCCCCACCTCTCCTTACGATTTCTGGAACATGGCGAGCATGCGCCGTGTCACGAGGAAGCCGCCGAAGATGTTGATCCCGGCCATGAAGACCGAGAGCGCGGCAAGGATGATCACCAGCCAGTTGCCCGAGCCGATCTGCATCAGGGCACCAAGAATGATGATCGAGGAGATGGCGTTGGTGACGGCCATCAGCGGGGTGTGCAGCGAATGCGAGACGTTCCAGATCACCTGGAAGCCAACAAAGACCGAGAGCACGAAGACGATGAAGTGCTGCATGAAGCTGGCGGGGGCAACGAGGCCCACGGCGAGCAGCAGCACCGCACCGATGGTCAGCAGGGTGACCTGCTGCTTGGTCTGCGCCTTGAAGGCGGCCACTTCCTGCGCGCGCTTCTGTTCCGGCGTCAGTTCGGGCGCCTTTTCCTTAGGCTTCTGCGCTGCGATCGCCTTGGTCTTCGGCGGCGGCGGCGGGAAGGTGACGTCTTTGCCGTGCGCGATGGTCGCGCCGCGGATCACGTCGTCTTCCATGTTGTGCACGACGGTGCCGTCGGTCTTGCCGGGCGTCAGGTCGGACATCATGTGCCGGATGTTGGTGGCGTAGAGCGTCGAGCTCTGCGTCGCCATGCGGCTGGGGAAGTCGGTGTAGCCGATGATGGTCACGCCGTTGTCGGTGACGATCTTCTCGTCCATGACCGTCAGCTTGCAGTTGCCACCGCGCTCGGCCGCCAGATCGACGATCACCGAGCCGGGCTTCATCGCCTTGACCATGTCCTCTGTCCACAACTCCGGGGCTTCCCGGTTGGGGATCAGGGCGGTGGTGATGACGATGTCCATCTCGGGGGCAAGTTCACGGAACTTGGCGAGCTGGGCTTCGCGGAACTCGGGGCTGGAGACCGAGGCATAGCCGCCCGAAGCAGAGCCGTCGGCCTGCTCTTCCTCGAAGTCGAGGTAGACGAATTCGGCGCCCATGCTCTCGACCTGCTCGGCCACTTCGGGCCGCACGTCGAAGGCGTAGGTGATCGCGCCGAGCGAGGTCGAGGTGCCGATGGCCGCAAGACCGGCCACGCCTGCGCCGACAATCAGCACCTTGGCGGGCGGCACCTTGCCGGCGGCGGTCACCTGACCGGTGAAGAAGCGGCCGAAGTTGTTGCCCGCCTCGATCACCGCGCGGTAGCCGGCGATATTGGCCATGGACGACAGGGCGTCCATCTTCTGCGCGCGGCTGATGCGCGGGACCATGTCCATCGCGATCACGCTGGCGCCCACATCGGCGGCCTGCTTCATCAGTGCCTCGTTCGAGGCAGGATAGAAGAACGAGATCAGCAGTTTCTCGGGCGTCAGATGCGCCACTTCCTCTTCGCTCGGCGGGCGGACCTTGGCGACGATATCCGCCTGCGCCCACAGGGCGGCGGCATCCTGAACCACGGTCACGCCAGCGGCCTCATAGGCCGCGTCGGCAAAGCCTGCCTTCGCGCCGGCGCCTGACTGGATCAGGCAATCATATCCCAGCTTCTGCAGTTGCAGCGCCGAGTCCGGGGTCATGGCGACGCGCGCCTCTCCCTCGAAAATCTCTGTCGGCGTTCCGATCTTCACTTAGTTCGTCCCCCTTTTAGGCCGAGTGTCCGACCCTTCCTGGTGTCTTGGTTGCTGTTCGGTTGACGTATGGTCTACCCGCGCGGTGCCATGCTCACAACCGGAACGATCCGGTTAAACACATGGCGAAGAAAATTCAAAGCCACCTTCTGGTTTGTGTCTCATACTTACGGAATTCCGCAACAAACTTTCGTCGCAAACGCGCCTCCTCCGGCTCGATGAAGCGCTTTTCGAGCAGCCAGACGTAAATCGGCAGCAGCACAAGCGATGGCACCGCGTCCCAGAAGAGGAGGAAGCCGGCCAGAATCATCACGTCTCCCAGATAGATAGGATTGCGCGACAGGCGGAACACGCCAGAGGTGACAAGCCGCTCCGGCTCCTGGTGCGGCATGAAGGTAGTTCGGGCGCGCCGCAGGTCCAGCAGCGCCAGCAGCGACAGTAGCACGCCGCCCCCGACCAGCAGCCCGCCCAGCAGGTCGGCCCAGACCGGGCCGAAGCCAAGCCCCAAAGGTAGCAGGCTCTTTTGCACCCAGGCAAGGCAGAGGCAGCCCAGAAGCCAGAGCGGCGGCAAATCGACTTTCCTGAGCATCCCGTCTCGCCTCCTATGCCCGCGCTGGTGTGTCTGCGCTTGTCCAACGCGCGGTTCCGATAGAGCTTTTCGATGTCTAGCGCGGTGTTGCCGCGACGTCGCGCAGGCGATATGCCGCAGCCCGATCTTGCCTCCCCGGCAAATCCCGGCCACTTTCCCCGCCAACACTCAAGGGGCCGCAGGAGGCACCGCGCGGACACCCGGGGCTCCGGGCCCGCTGCGCAGACCGGCCCCGCATTGCAGGAGGCGCATCTTGACCACCCCCACAGGCTCCATCTTCGACTGGACCAAGGAGCAGTTCCACCTTCCGCTCGGGATGATCTATCTCGACGGCAACTCGCTGGGGCCTCTGCCCAAGGCGACCCCGGCCCGCATCCAGAAGATGCTCACCGAGGAATGGGGCGAGCACCTCATCACCGGATGGAACGCCTGCAGCTGGATGGAGATGCCGACCCGTCTCGGCGACCGAATCGGCCGACTGATCGGGGCGGAGACCGGCCACACGGTGGTCGGCGACACACTGTCGATCAAGGTTTTCCAGGCGCTAGCCGCCGCCGTGGCGCTGAACCCCGGGCGCAAGGTGATCCTGTCCGACACCGGCAACTTCCCGTCGGACCTCTATATGGCCGAGGGGCTGATCGAGCTGCTGGGCGAGGACTACGAGCTGCGCCTCGCCGAGCCGCATCGGCTGGAAGAGGAAATCACCGAGGAGGTCGCCGTGCTCTTGGTGACCGAGGTCGACTACCGCACCGGTCGCCGCCACGATGTCGCTGCGCTCACCGCCAAGGCACACGAGATGGGCGCGCTGGCGATCTGGGATCTGGCGCATTCGGCCGGCGCCGTGCCGGTCGACGTGGCGGGCGGCAAGGCTGACTTCGCCGTCGGCTGCACCTACAAGTACCTCAACGCCGGCCCCGGTGCGCCCGCCTTCATCTACGTCGCCCCGCGCCACGCCGAACACGCCGAGCCGGCGCTCTCGGGCTGGCTCGGCCATGACACGCCCTTCGCCTTCGAGCGCAGCTACCGCCCCGCCCCCGGCATCGAGCGGATGCGCGTCGGCACCCCGCCGGTGATGCAGATGGCGGCGCTCGACGCGGCGCTCGACGTCTGGGACAGGCTCGACATGGCCGAGGTCCGCAAGCGCTCGCTGGCGCTGACCGGGCTGATGATCGAGGAGGTCGAAACCCACTGCCCGGGCCTCAAGCTTGCCACCCCGCGCGACAACGACATGCGCGGCAGCCAGGTCAGCTTCCGCTTCGAGCATGGCTACGCGGCGATGCAGGCGCTGATCGACCAGGGCGTGATCGGCGACTTCCGCGCCCCCGACATCATGCGCTTCGGCATCACCCCGCTCTACATCGGCGAGGACGAGGTGCGCGAGGCGGTCGAAATCCTCGCCCGCATCCTGCGCGGCGCACTCTGGGACCAGCCCAAGTACCAGCAGCGCAAGCGGGTCACCTGATCAGGCAGACGCCACCTGGGGGGCCTGGTGCCCCTCGGCCCGGCCGGCCCAGGCCCGCACAGCATCGCCGAAGGCGGTGAACAGCGGCCGCGAGACCGGATCGTTGGCGGCATCCCACTCGGGGTGCCATTGCACCGCCATGGTGAAGCCCGGCGCGCCCTTCACGTAGAGCGCCTCGGGGGTGCCGTCGGGGGCGTGTCCCTCGATCTCGATGCGCGCGCCGGGGCGGTTGATGCCCTGCCCATGCAGCGTGTTGGTCATCACCTCGGTGGCACCGAAGAGCTTGTGAAACCGCCCGCCCTCGCTCAGCGTCACCTTGTGGCGCAGGGCGAACTTCTCCTCGAGCGTGCCATCGGGGGGCATCCGGTGGTTCATCCGCCCCGGCAGGTCGCGGATCTCGGGGTAGAGCGTTCCGCCCATCGCCACGTTGACCTCCTGGAAACCGCGGCAGATGCCGAGGAACGGCTGGCCCCGCTCGACACAGGCGCGCACCAGCGGCAGAACGATGGCGTCGCGGGCGCGGTCGAAGGCGCCATGCGCCTCGGTCGCCTCCTCGCCGTATTCCTCGGGGTGCACGTTGGGCCGCCCGCCGGTGAGCAGGAAGCCGTCGCAGGTTTCCATCAGCTCCTCGACCGAGACGAACCGCGGGTCCGCCGCGACCAGCAGTGGCAGGCAGCCCGAGACGCATGACACCGCTTCGGTGTTCATCACGCCGCCCGCATGGGCGGGATAGGTCTCGTTGATCAGGTGCTGATTGCCGATGATACCGACGACGGGGCGGGTCATTTCCATGCCTCTCCTTGCCTGTTTCGGTCAAACATAAGGCACGGAGAGGCACTTAGAAAGATGGCTCAGATGAGTGCCGTCAGCCCCACCGCCTCGATGCCCGCTTTTGCGGCAGCCGCATCGTTGTCCGAGCTGTCGCCGGTGACTCCCACCGCGCCCAGAGTGCGGCCCTTGGAATCCTTGACCAATACGCCGCCCGGCACCGGGATCAGCTTGCCGCCGAACGCGCCGTTGGCGGCGGCGATGAAATAGGCCTGGCTTTCGGCCCGCGCCATCTGCGCCGAGCCGGGCATCCCCAACATCACCGCGCCATAGGCCTTGCCGAAGGCGATCTCGAAGCGCCCGGGCGAGGCGCCGTCCTGCCGCTCGAAGGCCTGCACGTGGCCGCCCTCGTCGAGCACCACCACCGACAGCGGCGCCATGCCCGCCTCTTTCCCGGCCTCGAGCGCCTTGCGGATGATCGTCCGCGCCCGGCTCAGCGAAATTCCAGCCATCTTCTCTCTCCCTGTCTTCCGGCAGACGTGCCGCGTCCGCCCTGTCTTTTAGGTGACGATATCCTCGGGGACCCGCGAGGGGGCAGACCGCCCCCTCGCGATGGCGCACATCACAGGCGCTATGCCCTGATCAGCCCGCCTTCAGCTCCAGCCGGCGCTTGTGCAGCACCGGCTCGGTGTAGCCCGAGGGCTGTACCCGGCCTTCGAAGACCAGGTCGCAGGCGGCCTTGTAGGCCACGGAGTCGAACCCCGGTGCCATCGGGGTGTAGGCCGCATCCCCGGCGTTCTGACGGTCCACCACGACGGCCATCTTCTCCATAACGCCGCGCACTTCGTCGGTGGAAACCACGCCGTGGTGCAGCCAGTTCGCCAGATGCTGCGAGGAGATGCGGCAGGTCGCGCGGTCCTCCATCAGCCCGACGTCGTGGATGTCCGGCACCTTGGAGCAGCCGACACCCTGGTCGACCCAACGCACCACGTAGCCAAGGATGCCTTGCGCGTTGTTCTCGATCTCCTCGCGGATCTCCTCGTCCGACCAGTTCGCCCCGGCGGCGACCGGGATGGTCAGCAGGTCCTCGAGCGTGCCGCGCGGACCGCCCGCGGCGATCTCGGCCTGGCGGGCAAGCACGTCGACCTGATGGTAATGCAGCGCGTGCAGCGTGGCGGCGGTGGGCGACGGCACCCAGGCGCAATTGGCCCCCGCCTTGGGATGGCCGATCTTCGCCACGAGCATGGCCTCCATCAGGTCGGGCATGGCCCACATGCCCTTGCCGATCTGCGCCTTTCCGCGCAGCCCGCAGGCGAGACCGATATCGACGTTGCGATCCTCGTAGGCGGCGATCCACTTGGTGCCCTTGATGTCGCCCTTGCGCAGCATCGGGCCCGCTTCCATCGCGGTGTGCATCTCGTCGCCGGTGCGGTCGAGGAAGCCGGTGTTGATGAAGGCCACGCGGTTCTTCGCGGCACGGATGCACTCCTTGAGGTTGGCCGAGGTGCGGCGCTCCTCGTCCATGATCCCGAGCTTCACGGTGTATTGCGGCAGGCCGAGCGATGTTTCGACGAAGCTGAAGATCTCATCGGCGAAAGCCACTTCTTCCGGCCCGTGCATCTTCGGCTTCACCACGTAGACCGAGCCTTCGGTCGAGTTGCGCGGACCGCTGTCCTTGGCCAGATCGTGCTTGGCGATGAGCGTGGTGATCATCGCGTCCATCAGCCCCTCGAAGATCTCCGAGCCGTCCTTGAGCAGGATCGCCGGGTTGGTCATCAGGTGACCGACGTTGCGTACCAGCATGAGGGCGCGGCCCTTCAGCACCAGCTCCGAGCCGTCCGGCGCGGTGTAGCTGCGGTCTGCGTTGAGGGTGCGGGTGACCTGTTTGCCGCCCTTCTCGAAGGTGTCCGACAGGTCGCCCTTCATCAGGCCGAGCCAGTTGGTGTAGGCCAGCGTCTTGTCTTCACCATCAACGCAGGCGACCGAGTCCTCGCAGTCCATGATCGCCGAGACGGCGGATTCCATCAGCACGTCCGCCAGCCCCGCGGCGTCGTCCTTACCGATGAAATGGGTGTGGTCGATGACCAGTTCTACGTGCAGCGCGTTGTTGACCAGCAGCACTGCTTCCGGGGAGGCCACCTCGCCACGGTAGCCGGCGAATTGCTCGGGCTTGGCAAGCGGCTTGCCCCCCACCAGCAGCGCGCCGCCCTCGACGGCGTATCCCGCCGCCTCGGCGTGGCTGCCGCCCGCGACCGGGAAGTTCTTGTCGAGGAAGGCCTTGGCCTTGGCGACGACCTCTTTGCCACGCGCCGCATCGAAACCACCCTTCGGCGGCAGCGAGCCCATGGCGTCGGTGCCGTAGAAGGCATCATAGAGCGAGCCCCAGCGCGCGTTGGCGGCGTTGAGCGCATAGCGCGCGTTGGTGATCGGCACCACCAGCTGCGGGCCGGGCACCGAGGCGAACTCGGGATCAGTGTTCTCGGTCTCGATGTCGAAGTCCGGCCCCTCGGGCAGCAGGTAGCCGATCTCCTCAAGGAAGGCGGTGTAGCTCGGCAGGTCGGGCACCCCGGGGTTGGCCTTGTGCCAGGCGTCGATTTGCGACTGCAGATCGTCGCGCTTGGCCAGCAGCGCCGCGTTGCGCGGGCCGAAGTCATGCGCCAGCTGCGACAGCGCCGCCCAGAAGGCATCCGCCTCGACGCCGGAGCCCGGCAGGGCCTTTTCCTCGACGAATGTGCAGAGCACCGGGTCGATCTGCAGGCCGTGGCGATCGATGCGGGCGGACGTGCTGGCAGTCATGGGAACTCCTCCTTCGGAATCTTGGTCATGTCACGTTTAGGAAACAAGTTTCCGATAGGCAACAAGGGTGGTCAAAAATTCTAACCAAAATACGCAGCTCACCCTTTGGTGGGCCAGACCTCGGCCCCCCACCATGCCTCCGGTGCCCATTTCTCTGGGTGCAAAGGATAGGCAAGGGCCGGCGCAACCGCCAAGTCCAATACGGAAATCGTCGGGCGCCAGAAAATGAAAAGAGGCGTATGCTTGCCGCATACGCCCCTTGTTTGATCCCTCCGGTCTGATCCCTCCGGCAGGCCCGCTGCGCTCAGGCCGCGCGCTCCTCGGCCTGCTGCAGCGCCCATAGTTGCGCGTAGCGCCCGGCGCGGGCGAGCAGCGCCTCGTGGGTGCCCTCCTCGACCACCTCGCCCTTTTCCAGCACGACGATGCGGTCGGCATCGGCGATGGTCGACAGGCGGTGCGCGATGGTCAGCACCGTGCGCCCCTCGCCTGCCCGGCGCAGCGCGGTCTGGATCGAGGCCTCGGTCTCGGTGTCGAGCGCCGAGGTCGCCTCGTCGAGCAGCAGGATCGGCGGATCTTTGAGCAGCGTGCGGGCGATGCCGACGCGCTGCTTCTCGCCGCCCGAGAGCTTCAGGCCGCGTTCCCCGACCATCGTGTCGTAGCCCTCGGGGAGCGAGCTGATGAACTCGTGGATCTGCGCCGACTTCGCCGCGGCGATGACCTCGGCCTCGGTGGCGTTGTCCTTGCCGTAGGCGATGTTGTAGCGGATCGTGTCGTTGAACAGCACCGTGTCCTGCGGCACCACGCCGATCGAGGCGTGCAGGCTGTCCTGCGTCACATCGCGCAGATCCTGCCCGTCGATGCGGATCGCCCCGCCCGAGACGTCGTAGAAGCGAAACATGAGCCGCCCGATGGTGGACTTGCCCGAGCCCGAGGGGCCGACCAGTGCAACGCTCTCACCCGCACCAACGCTGAGCGAGATGCCCTTGAGGATTTCCCGCTCGCGGTCGTAGCCAAAACGCACCTTGTCGAACTGCACCGCGCCGCCGCCGACGTGCAGTGCCGCGGCGCCGGGCTTGTCCGAGACCTCTGCGGGCTGGTCGAGCAGGTCGAACATCTGGCCCATGTCGACGAGGCTCTGGCGGATCTCGCGGTAGACCGTGCCGAGGAAGTTGAGCGGCATGGTGATCTGGATCATGTAGGCGTTGACCATGACGAAATCGCCCACCGTCAGGCTGCCGTTCTGCACCCCCATCGCCGCCATCACCATGACCGCCACCAGCCCGAGGTTGATGATCAGCGCCTGGCCGAAGTTCAGCATGGCGAGCGAGGTCGCGGTCTTCACCGCGGCATCCTCGTAGCCCTCCATGGCATGGTCATAGCGCGCCGCCTCGCGGTGCTCGGCGTTGAAGTATTTCACCGTCTCGAAGTTGAGCAGGCTGTCGATCGCCTTCTGGTTGGCGTCGGTGTCCTGCGCGTTCATCTTGCGGCGCAGGCGCACGCGCCATTCGGTCACCGCGAAGGTGAACCAGACGTAAAGCGCGATGGTCACCGCGACGACTGCCAGATACCACACGTCGAAGAGCCAGAAGAGCACGATGCCGACGAGCAGAAGCTCGAGCACCAGCGGGCCGACCGAGAAGAGCATGAAGCGCAGCAGGAAGTCGACGCCCTTGACCCCGCGCTCGATGATCCGGCTCAGCCCGCCAGTCTTGCGGGTGATGTGATAGCGCAGCGAGAGCCTGTGTATGTGGGTGAAGGTTTCGAGCGCCAGCTTGCGCAGCGCGCGCTGTCCGACCTTGGCAAAGACCCCGTCGCGCGCTTGCTGGAACGCGGCGTTGAGGATGCGGGCCATGCCATAGGCGAGCGTCAGCCCGACCGCGCCCAGAAGCAGCGTCGGGGTCTCGCCGCCCAGCCGGTCCACCGCCTGCTTGTAGAGCATCGGCGTGCCCACGGCGATGAGCTTGGCGGCGACCAGCATCAGCAGCGCGATCACCACCCGGCGCTTTACCCAAGGTTCGCCCTCGGGCCAGAGATAGGGCGCGACGCGGCGCATGGTCCGCAGGGCGGAGCGGCGTTCGGCGTCTTCGACGGCGGTCTGATCGGTCTCGGGAGGCATGGCTCGGCTCTCTTGGCTTGGCGGATCATGCCCTTATCGCGGCCACCGGCCGAAGGCCATAGGACCGGAGCGCACAGGCTCCTGTGCACGTCCGGCTGTGGTTTCGAGGGCAGCGTCGGAACCCCCTTTCAGGACACCCGGCTGCCGCGCGCTTCGAAGCCGGGCTCAGCGGCCGCGATCACTCGGGAAAGGCAAAGACCTGCCCCGGGTAAATCAGGTCGGGGTCGCGTATCTGCGTCTTGTTGGCCTCGAAGAGCCGCACGTAGGCCGTGCCGTCGCCGTAGCGTTCGCGGGCGATGGCCCAGAGCGTGTTGCCGGGCTGGACGGTCACCGCGGTGACCTCCTCGGCTCCCGGCAGCTCGGCGGCGGCTGCGGCAAGCTTCTCGGGCGGTTCGCGGCGGAACGGGCTCTCGGCGCGGGCCGAGACCTTGCCGCCCGCGTCGATCTGGTCCACGCGCAGCGTGTAGGTGCCCGCCGCGATCTGCGGCAGCGCCACCTGCCAGCGTCCGTCCGCGGCAACCTGCAGCGTGGTGACCTCGCTGTTGTCGAGGTAAACCCGCAGGAAGGCCTCGCCGCTGCCGCGGCCCGAGAGCGCGACGCCGCCCTCGTCATCGTAGGTGATCGCGTCTATGGCCACGCCTCCCGGCGCCATGGCCTGGGCGCTCTGCATCACCTCGACACCGCCCGCATCCTGCAGCAGCACGGTAGGCGCGGCCTGCTCCTGGCGGCCGCCGGTCTCGACCGAGGCAAGCTCGGTGCCCTCACCCGCCTCGGTGCCCTCCTCCGCCACAATCGACGGTGCGGGCGGGGTGAGGATCACTTCCTGTCCCGACTCTATTTCGTGGCCATTCAAGCGCATGAGCAGACGTAGCACCTGCGGCTCGGTCGCGGCGGGAAGATCGAAGAAGGCGGCGAAACGCCCGTCGCCTCCGACGGGGCTCGTGAGTTCCTCCTTGCCGTCGAGCAGCAGGACGACCTCACTGCCCGGCTCGGCGCGGCCCGCCACGGTCACCAGCCCGCCGGGCTCGGCGCGGACGAGGTCGAAGCTGGGCACCGCCGGTCCGGCCGGCGCCTCGGCGCTGCTGGCGGGCGCCTCGGTGCTCGGCGGCTCCGTCACGCGCGTCTCGCCTTCAGCAGGGGCGACCATCGCGATCTCTGGCTCAACCCCCGGCTCAAGAGCAGTGGGCTCTGCGCCATCGGTTTTTGGGTCCGCACCCTTGCCCTGTTCGGTCCCTGAGGGCGCGGCGGCCTCGGCGACCTCCTCCGGACCGGGTGCAGGAGCCTCTGCGGTTTGCTCCGGCGCTCCGGCTGGTGCGCCAGATGCCGGAGCGGTATCCTTGGTTTGAGACACGGCGGGCTGTTCGGTCACCGGCATCACGGCCGGAAGGCTCCATTTGGTGGGTTTCGGTCCGATCACCCCGCTTAGGTAGAGCGCACCGGCAACAGCCGCCGCACCCACGCCGATCCAGACCCAGAGTTTCTCGTTCATCTCGTTATCCCACACACGGCGCTCCACCCATCCACATGAGCGCGGTTGAGAACCTATAACAATCCCGTTATCACCCGTCAAAACAGCATTTTTTTGGATTATCCACATGACCGCCAGATCTGTCTGCATTTATTGCGGCTCGCGCCACGGTACTGCATCCAGCTACGCCGCCGATGCCAAATTGCTCGGCACATCCATTGCACAACAAGGATGGCGACTTGTCTATGGCGCCGGCGACGTCGGGCTGATGGGAGAGGTCGCGCGCGCCGCGCAGGAGGCTGGCGGGGACACGTTCGGGGTCATCCCGACGCACCTTCTGTCGCGCGAGGTGGGCAAGACCGACCTCACCCGCTTCGTGATCACCGAGACCATGCACGAGCGCAAGAAGGTCATGCTGATGAACGCCGACGCGGTGGTGCTGATGCCCGGCGGCGCGGGCAGCCTCGACGAGTTCTTCGAGGCGCTGACATGGCGTCAGCTCGGGTTGCACGACAAGCCGATCGTGCTGCTCGACACCGAGGGCTTCTGGGGGCCGCTGAAGGTGCTGCTCGACCACGTCGTGGCGCAGGGCTTCGCCGAGGCCTCGCTTCTGGATTTCGTGCACTGCGCGGAGAGCCCAGAGGGGGTGATGGAGATCCTCGCACGCGAGCTGGCCTGAGGCGGCACGTGAGAAAAGGCGCTTAAAGCTCTGACAAAAAAGAAAACGCCGCCCTATTGGAGCGACGTTTTGCATTCGATCTAGCGGCGCGATCAGGCCGGAGCGAACTCATCGCGGAGCAATTTCTCGATCTTGTCGAGCGGATGGTTGGTCAACGTCTTGTCGACTTCCGCCACGACCTTGTCGGCGACTTCCTTGTGCAGCTTGGCCCGCAATTCGCCCAGCGTGGCGGGCGGAGCGACCAGCACGATGCGCTCGAAACGGCCTTTGTGGGCCAGCTTATAGAGTATGTCCGCCAATTCGTCGGCGAAGCGTTCCTTGGCCAGTTCGTGCCAGTCGGTGTCATCGAGCGCCGACTTCTGGCCCGGCCCGCCGTCGTTCATCCTGCCGGGCCGATTGGCCGATTGCTCTCGATCCGAGGGGTTCTCCTGGGTCTCGATGCGCACAACGTTCAGGTCGGGATCCTGCTCGTCGACGTCGTTGCGCAAGAACAGCGCTTTTTCGCCGTCCGCGACCAGAACCCAGGTGCCATTGGTGAGAATCGCCATCGTGTTTCCTCCTTGGGGTCTCTTCAGACCTTTTCCTTGTCGCCGCTTTTGTCCTGATCCTGCGCCAGTGCGCGCGTGGCTCCGGCGGAGGTCTCATCCACGCGCTTTTCCTCGTCGCGGGTGCCGACCTTGCGGGCGATCTCGCCGCCGTCGCGGCCCTGCTGCGCGGTGGCGCCCGGCGTGACCGGCTGGCCGTCGAGGAGTTCTGCGGTTTCGCTGCGCCCGTCCTGCGATCTCTTGCGTTCAGACATGGGGTTCTCCTTTGCATCTGTATCCACAACGCAAGGATGTGCGTCCGCGTTCCACCCGCAGCACCCGGCAGGGCTCACGCCCGGTCACGCCCGCGCGGGGCCAAACGACAACACCCGGCCCCTCTGGAAGAGGCCGGGTGTGCTTGGCCCGTCCGGGCCGCTCGCGATCGGGCGTTCAGCAGCTCAGAGCGACGCCTGGTAGATCTTGTCGATGTTGCTGCCCAAAAGCGCGTTGAACTCATCGTCCGACTGCTTCTTCGACAGGCCCTCGGCCAGCGCGCGGCTGAAGGAGGCGATCATCTTGCTGTTCTTCGACAGGCGCTCGCAGGCATCGTCGGTGCTGTAGCCGCCCGAGAGCGCCACCACGCGCACCACGCGCGGATGATCGGCGAGACCGTCGTAGAGACCGGCGATCGAAGGGATGGTCAGCTTGATCATCACATCCTCGCCATCGTCCAGCGTGTCGAGGTGCACCTTGAGCGCCGCCTCGAGCATCTTCTCGGCCTCTTCCTTGTTTTCGGAGTGGATGTTCACCTCCGGCTCGAGGATCGGCACCATGCCCGCGGCGATGACCGCGCGGCCGACTTCGAACTGCTGCGCGACCACGGCCTCGATCCCTTCGGCATTCGCCTCGTGGATCACCGAGCGTTCCTTCGTGCCGAAAATGCCGAAGTTCTGCGCCGCGTCGCTCAGCAGCTCTTCGAGGCCCGGCATGGGCTTCATCACCTGCACGCCGTTCTCCTGATCCGCCAGACCCTTGTCGATCTTCAGGAAGGGCACCACGCCGCGCTTTTCCCAAAGGTACTGGGCGGTCGGAAGACCCTCGATCTCGCCGCGCATGGTGCGCTCGAAGAGGATCGCGCCGAGCACCTTGTCATTGGTAAAGTCGGGTGCAGTGATGATGCGCGTGCGCATCTTGTGGATCTCGCCGTACATCTCGGCTTCGCCGTTGTACTCGCTTTCCTCGACGCCGTACTGAAGCAGCGCTTTGGGGGTCGAGCCGCCAGACTGGTCGAGCGCGGCGATGAAGCCCTTGCCCGTTGCCATCTGGTCTTTTTGCTTTGCAAAAACGGCCTTGTCCTGTGCCATGGAAGATCCTCTGTAAGATCGTTAAAATTGGATTACCAAAGACTTAGCCCAAGCCGCACGCATTGGGTAGCGCCAAGCGCGCGTTTATCGCTACCATTAGCGCTAGCGGGGCGAGATGCGCAGCCATATGCCGTCGCGCGCCCGCACCGTGAGAAAGGCCACCGGCTCCGGGGTCTTCCCGGGCACGATCTCCAGCTTCAGGTCGCGCAGGATCAGCGAGAGCAGCAGCACCCCCTCGACCATGGCAAAGCCGGCCCCGGTGCAGACCCGCGGACCCGCGGAAAACGGCATGTAGGCCTCTCGCGCGCAGTGCTTGCCATTCGCAGTGCCCCAACGGGCCGGGTCGAAGCCGTGGGGATTGTCCCAGAGCCTTTCGTGCCGGTGCTGGTGCCAGGGGCTGAGCACCACCTGCGCGCCCTTCGGCAGATCGCGATCGCGAAATCGCTCGGGACAGGTGGTTTCGCGCACCATCATCGGCACCGGCGGGTAGAGCCGCAGTGCCTCGCGGAAGACGTCGCGCGAGACGCGGAGCTTGGCGATATCGGCAAAGTCCGGCGTGTCGCCGAGCGCCTGCGCCTCCGAAGCGAGCCGCTCCTGCCACTCGGGATGCGCCGCCACCAGCCAAAGCGCCCAGGCCAGCGCCGAGGCCGAGGTCTCGTGCCCGGCAAGAAAGAAGATCGCCACCTGGTCGACCATCTCCGAGGTGCTGAAGCGCGCGCCGGTCTGCGGGTCGGTGGTGGTCATGATCTTTGTCGCAAGATCATCTGGCGCGCGGCCCGCGGCGATCTCGGCCTGCCGCGCGGCGGTCAACTCGGTGATCAGCCCCCGGATGCGCCGCGCCGCCGATCGCGTCGAGCGGCGATGAAACCGCGGCATCCAGCGCGGCAGCGGCAGGAAGGCGGCAAGGTTCAGGATCGGCTGCGTGCGCTGGTAGGCGCGGAACGCGTGAAAAACCTCCTGCGCCACCGCGTGCTCGATCGGCAGCGAGAAAAGCGTGCGGAAGATCACGTCGGCGGCGGCGTGGCTGGTGTGTTCCTCGATCTCGACCTCGGCCCCCGCGCCGACCTCTGTCTTAAGCCGCGCCAGCGCCGCCTGCGCCGCCTGCCACATGGCCGGATAGGTCTCTTTCAGTCGCCCGCCCTCGAAGGCCGGGTCGATGATCCGGCGCTGCCGCTGCCAGGTCTCGCCATTGGTGAGGAATACCGAATTGCCCAGCAGCGGCCGCAGCCCCTCGGCGATGCGCCCGGACTTGGGGAAGTCCATGGGCCGGTCCCTCAGCACGGTCCTCACCAGCTCGGGCTGGTTGATCAAGTAGGAGCGGAAGAAGGGCGTGCGGAACTCGGCCATCCACGCCCGGTAGAGCCGGGAGGGCTGCGCCGACAGAAGGTCGGCCCGAAAGAGTTTCAGATAGCGCAGCAGCGAGACCTTGTCGGGACGGGATTTCGGCTTGGGGGGGATCATAAGGCGCGGGTTCCGGAGCCGGCGGGCTCGGTGGACGCAAACCGATTGACCGGCGTCTCCAGTCGGCTCGCCGAGGGCGGCCGCTGCGCGTAGCGCGCCGCCAGCGTCATCGGCCCGGCGGTGACGCGGAAATAGTCGTAGTCCAGCGGCGCGTCGAAGGCGCAGAGATACTGGAAGTGCAGCCGGAAGAAGCGCCAGCGCAACTCCTTCCAGCGCGCCGGGCTGAGCGAGCGGGTGAACTGCGCCGAGAAGACCAGCGGCCACTGCTTGCCCTCGGGCGCCACACCCGAGACGGCCACCGGATCGCAGAGTGCAAAGGCGCAGCCATCTCCGGGCGCGGTGACATCGACCCATGTCAGCTCGGCCCGGGTCGAAAGATAGGCAAGGTCCGCCCGCAGCCGCCACGCCCCGCGCAGGAAGGAGACCATAGGCACCACCTGCCCGAGGCTCAGGAAGGCCAGCTTCGGCCCCTCGGCGGACACCCTGCCCGACCGGATCAGATCGGCAAGGACCGACACCGCAAGATGCGCGCCCGAGCTGTGGCCGACCACCAGAACCTCATCGACATCCTTGCGCAGCGCCATCGCAATGGTCTCGCCGAACTGCGCCATTCGGGCCTCGAGCTCGGGCGGGGTCGCCCCCCGGTGACGGGCGGAATAGGCATAATCGTGCATGAGATAATAGGCGAAGAGCTTGCCGTCCTTGCGCTGGAACCAGCGCAGCAGCCCCCAGATGGCCGCCAGCGCCAAGCCGCCACCGAGCAGCCGCGCCGCAGGACCGATCCAGGGCGCGGCGCGCACCGCCAGCGCGTAGACCGCCCATCCCGCGCAGAGCGCCAATGCCAGTTGCAGCAGCAGCATCCCCACCGGGTAGAGCGCCGCGATCACCGGCCCCTTGCGCAGCCGCATCAACCGGAAGAGCGCGCCAGTAGAGATATACTCCCACGCCGTGAGCAGAAGTTGCAGGTAGGTCGCGGGGACGGAATTCGACATGCTCGACCGGACGATGTCGGACCAGACCAGCACCTCGACATCCGCCGCGACCTGCGCCCCGTCCATCTCGGCCTCGACGTGCCAGCCATAGGCGCCGCCGCCGGTCTTGGGGCTCAGCGACAGCGCATAGCCCGAGATCGCTGCCTGCGCCGCGCCCTCCTTGCGGTAGAGCTCGCGGTAGCGGCGCGGGTGAATGGGATCGTAGCCGGGGATGTAGAACACCCGCCTGCGCGCAACCCTGTCGCTGTCCCTCATACCGGTGCCCTCGTTCCCCTGACCGGACGATGCCTGCGGCGGGCGCCAAGGGCAAGACGGTGGTGAAACGAGGCGGCGCGGGTGTGGCTCGGGATCAGCCGAGCTGGCCGAGGGCCGGGAAGGTCTCGAGAAGCCAGAAGGAGAAGGCCGAGAAGGCGCCGGTCAGCAGCGCGAGGCCGACAACGATGAGCAGCACGCCCATGATCCGCTCGATAGTCTTCATGTGGCGCTTGAGCCGGTTCATCAGCCCCATGGCACGGCTCAGGAAGATCGCCGCCAGCAGAAACGGCAGCCCCAGACCGAGCGCGTAGACCCCCAGCAGTAGCGTTCCCCGGGCGACCGAGGCCTCGGTCGCGGCGAGCGACAGGATCGCGCCGAGCTGCGGGCCGATGCAGGGCGTCCAGCCGAAGGCGAAGGCCAGGCCCAGCAGGTAGGCGCCAAAAGCCGAGCCGCCCGCCTCGCCCGCGTCCAGCCGCGCCTCGCGGTCGAGGAAGGGAATGCGGAAGACATGCAGGAAATGCAGCCCGAAGACGATCACCACCACACCCGAGATCCGCGCCAGAAGGATCTGGTTCTGCAAGAAGAAGGTGCCGAGCCAGGAGGCGGTGAAGCCCAGCAGGATAAAGACAGTCGACAGCCCCAGCACGAAAAAGAGAGCCGCGATGAAGGCGCGCCAGCGGGCGCTGCCTCCGGCCTGCATCTCCTGCAGCGACACGCCCGACATGAAGGCGAGATAGGGCGGCACGATGGGCAGAACGCAGGGGCTCAGGAACGAGATAACCCCCCCGAAAAGCGCCACGATCATGGCAGGGAGCAGGCTTGCGTCGATGATCTCGATTCCGAACATGCCCTCCGAATAGGCGATCAGGCGCGCCTCGTCACGCGGCAGCGCCTCACGTCTGCGTTCCCCGGCTGAAATGATGTGCGCGGGCCACGCCCCGCCCGCGCCGCCCGCCCCGCAAGCGACGGTTCCTGAACGCAAAACGCCCCGGCGCTCGGGCCGGGGCGTTTTCTCTAGCTCTGTCGGCGGGGCCTCAGCGGCTCCACCAGCCCCTGCGCTTGGGCTTGGACGCGTCGTCCGCCTCGGCGGCGACGGGCTCCGGGGTGCGCTCGGGCTCGGGCTCGGCCTTGGCCTCCTCGGCGACGGGCACTTCAGCGACCTCTTGAGCCACCTCGTCGGCAACCGGGGCATCGCCCTCGGTTTCGACCGGGGTGTCCTTGGACGTTTCCGCGGCGGCCTCTGCAGGCGCCTCAGCGACCGGTGCATTGACGGCGGTTTCGGTCACCTCTGCGGGCGCAGCCGCCTCTTCGGCAACCGGTTGTTCCACCGGTGTCTCTGCGGGGGCCTCGGCTTCGACAGGCGCTTCCACCGCAGCTTCGACCACACCCGGTTCGGGCTGGGCTTCGACCGGGGTTTCAGCCGGCGCTTCCTCAGCGGCGACCACGGTCACCTCGGGCTCGGCCTTCTTTCGGCTGCGCGAGCGGCGGGTCCGCTTGGGCTTCTCGGCGGACGCCTCCTCGGCGGCGGGAGCATCCGCGGCTTCGGCTTGAGCCGGAGCCTCTGCCGGAGTTTCTGGCGCAGCCTCGGCGACCTCCTCGGCGGCCACTTGGCGCACCGCTTCGCCGTGCGCCTCGGGCTTGGCCTCGCTGTTGCCCTCGTCGTCAGCACCGGTCTCGTCGCCGTTCTGACCATCCCGGTTCTTCGACCGCGAGCGGCGGCGGCGGCGGCGGCGCTTCTTGGGCTTGCCGTCGGAATCCTCGTCGCTGGACCCATTGTCGCCGGACCCATTGTCGCTGTCGGTCTCGGACTGTGCCTTGGCTTCGGCCTCCGCCTCGATCAGTTCCTCGTCCTCGTCTTCCTCGCCGGGGTAATCCTCGTCGACTTGGTCCATGAGCGAGGCGGTCGCCGAGACCACCGGCGCAACCACTTCGGGCACGTTGCGCGTCGCGGTCTTGAACTTCTCCATCGAGAAGTCGGGGCTGACGAGATGCGTGTCCCCCTCGATGCGCACGGCCATGCCGTAGCGCGCCTCGATCTGGGCGACGTGTTCGCGCTTTTGGTTCATCAGGTAGTTGGCGATGCCCACCGGGCATTTCACCAGCACCTCGCGGGAGCGGCGGCGCACGCCCTCTTCCTCGATCTGGCGCAGGATGTTCAGCGCCATGTTGTCATCCGAGCGGATCAGGCCGGTGCCGTGGCAGGCCGCGCAGGGCTGCGTGGTGGCCTCGATCATGCCCGGGCGCAGGCGCTGGCGCGACATCTCGAGAAGGCCGAAGCCCGAGATGCGGCCGACCTGGATGCGGGCGCGGTCGGTCTTGAGCTTGTCCTTCAGCTTCTTCTCGACGGCGGCGTTGTTCTTGCGCTCTTCCATGTCGATGAAGTCGATGACGATGAGGCCGGCAAGGTCGCGCAGACGCAGCTGGCGCGCCACTTCTTCGGCGGCCTCCAGGTTGGTCTTCAGCGCGGTCTCCTCGATCGAGCCTTCCTTGGTGGCCCGGCCCGAGTTCACGTCGATCGCCACCAGCGCCTCGGTGACGCCGATCACGATGTAGCCGCCGGATTTCAGCTGCACGGTCGGGTTGAACATGCCGCCGAGGTAGGTCTCGACCTGGTAGCGCGCGAAGAGCGGCATCGGGTCGAGGTAGTGCTTCACGTTCTTCGCGTGGGACGGCATGATCATCTTCATGAAGTCCTTGGCGTTGCGGTAGCCGCGCTCGCCTTCCACGTGCACCTCGTCGATCTCGCGGTTGTAGAGGTCGCGGATCGAGCGCTTAATGAGATCGCCCTCTTCGTAGATTTTCGCGGGCGCCACCGATTGCAGCGTCAGCTCGCGGATCTGCTCCCAGAGGCGTTGCAGGTATTCGTAGTCGCGCTTGATCTCGGTCTTGGTGCGCTTGGCGCCGGCGGTCCGGATGATCAGCCCCGCGCCTTTCGGCACGTCGATGCTCTGCGCGATCTCCTTCAGCTTCGAGCGGTCGGCAGCATTGGTGATCTTGCGCGAGATGCCACCGCCACGGGCGGTGTTCGGCATCAGCACGCAGTAGCGACCGGCGAGCGACAGATAGGTGGTCAGCGCCGCGCCCTTGTTGCCGCGCTCTTCCTTGACGACCTGCACCAGCAGGATCTGGCGGACCTTGATCACTTCCTGGATCTTGTACTTCCGCGCCCGCGGCTTGCGCGCCGGGCGGATGTCTTCCTCGGTGTCGTCGTCGGCGACGGACTCGATGCTATCATCCGACTTCGCCGCGTCGAGCTCGTGGTCATCGTCCTGATCGTCGGCCTCGGGCGCTTCGTCCGGCGCCTTGAGATCGGTCTCTTCGGCGACGGGCTCCTCGACCGGGGTTTCGGCCACGGTTTCCATCGGCGACAGACCTTCGTCGTCGCGCGTGTCGAGAACATCATCCCCGAGGTCGATGGTTTCCATGCCCGAGATGCCCTCGGACACGTCGCCCGAGACCTCTTCCGAGACTTCGCCGGTGACCAGCTTGTCGCCGGTGCTCGCCTGCTCCGCCTTGCTGCGCGAGCGCGAGCGGCGGGTGCGCGACCGCGCGTTCTTCGAGCGCGACTTTTCCTTGTCGTCCTCGTCCTCTTCGGCCGCCAGAGCAGCCTCTTCCTCCATCAGCGCCTGACGGTCGGCAACGGGGATCTGGTAGTAGTCGGGATGGATTTCCGAGAAGGCGAGGAAGCCGTGGCGGTTTCCGCCGTAATCCACGAAGGCTGCCTGCAGCGAGGGCTCGACCCTGGTGACTTTCGCCAGGTAGATATTGCCTGCTAGCTGGCGCTTGTTTTCCGATTCAAAATCGAATTCCTCGACCTTGTTTCCGTCGACCACCACAACGCGGGTCTCTTCCGCGTGGGTGGCATCGATGAGCATTTTCTTTGCCATGTTTTCCGTGTGCACGGCACATGCGCCAGAAACCCGGGCGGAGCCGGGCTGCGAGGTGATGTGGCGTGGCTTGTCTGGGCGGTGAGCGGCGCGCAGGCACGGGAAGACAATCTGTCTTCGCCCAGGTGCCTGATCTGCGTCGCGCGCTTCATCGCGGTTCTTCTCCGACACCGTCAGGGCGAAACGCCTCGCGGTGCCTTGTTGCGGCCCGTCGCCTTGGGCGGTCCGGGCAATGTGCTTGGCCTTGCGGCCTGATCGGTCTGCCCGGGGTCCTGTGGCGGACGGCTCCGAAGCAGCGAAACTCTTTGGCACAGTGTCACGCGGATGGCGCAAAACCCACTGGCCTAATGGGTACCATAGGGGAATCGCCGCCCCAATGACAATATGGAATGTGACGGCTGCATGATTTCATCCACAGGGCTGCCGCCATCTCGCGCGGTCGCGGCGCCCCGCCTTAGACACCCGCCCTGCCCGCCGCGGACCCCGGTGATCCCGCCCGCGCATTTTTGGTATACCACATCTATTGACCTTGCGTCGCGCTGCGTATTCAACTCGGCCCGACCTGCCCCGGACACATCGCCGCGGCACAGACGAGGAGAACTTCATGACCGGAAGAAACAGGCTCAAGGCGCGGCTCAGGGCCGGAGAAACGGTCACCGCGGCCTGGTTCGAGCTGGGCTCGCCCGAGGTGGCCGAGCTGCTGGTCTACAGCGGCTGGGACGTGCTGGTGATCGATTGCGAGCATGGCTCGGCGGGGCTCGAGGCGGGGTTGAACCTGCTGCGCGCAGTCGAGGGGGCCGGCGGCGAGGCGGTGATCCGCGTGCCCGACGCATCCGAGGCGACGCTGAAGCGCGCGCTCGACCGCGGCGCCCGCTCGATCATGGTGCCGATGGTGCATACCGCCGAGATGGCGCGCGAGATCGCTTCCTACTGCCTCTATGCGCCGCGCGGACGGCGGGGCTACGCCGCCCCCATCGTACGGGCCACCAACTGGGGCAACCTGCCCGGCTATGGTGCCACCGCGCATGAAGAGCTGCTGCTGATGGCGCAGGTCGAGCATGTGGACACGGTGGCGGAAGTCGCCGAGATCGCCAAGGTCGAGGGCATCGACATGGCCTTCGTCGGCCCAAACGATTTCGCCGCCTCCATGGGCCTGCTCGAGCAGACCGAGCACCCCGACGTCCGCGCCAAGATCGCCGAAGCGGAAAAGGCGGCGCTCGACGGCGGGCTTCTGCTCGGCACGATCACCGGCGTCGCTGGTCCGGGCCGAGGCTACGGCGAGCTGCGCGAGGCGGGGTATCGCTTCATCGTCGGCCCGAACGACGTTGGCCTTCTGGCCGGGGCCGCCCGTGCCGCAAAGGCGCAGGCCGCCGACGCGCTTGGCGAGGCGGCACCAGAGACCGCCCCGCGCGCGAGCTACTGAGGCTCAGTCGAAGGCCTTGAGACGCTTGATCAGCGAGGACGTGTCCCAGCGGCCGCCGCCCATGGACTGCACGTCCTTGTAGAACTGGTCCACCAGCGCCGTCACCGGCAGCGAGGCGCCGATCTCGTTGCCGGTGGCAAGGCAGATGCCCAGATCCTTGCGCATCCAGTCCACCGCGAAGCCATGCTCGAACTTGTCGTCGAGCATCGTCTCGAACCGGTTCACCATCTGCCACGAGCCTGCCGCGCCGCCGCCAATCACCTCGACCACCGCGCGTCCGTCGATCCCCGCCTTCTCGGCAAAGGCCAGGCCCTCCGAGAGCCCCTGCACCAGCCCGGCGATGCAGATCTGGTTGACCATCTTGCACAGCTGGCCCGCGCCGCTGTCGCCGAGGCGCTTGCACATCTTGGCATAGGCGTCGATCACCGGCTCGGCGGCGTCATAGTCGCCCTGATCGCCCCCGCACATCACCACGAGCTGGCCATTTTCGGCGCCCGCCTGGCCACCCGAGACCGGCGCGTCGACGAAACCGAAGCCGTTGTCCTTGGCCACCTGCCAAAGCTCGCGGGTGACCATCGACGACACCGTGGTGTGATCCACAAAGACCGCGCCCTCGCCCATGCCGGCAAAGGCGCCTTCCGCGCCGAGGCAGACCCCGCGCAGGTCGTCGTCATTGCCGACGCAGGCCATGACAAAATCGGCGCCCTCCGCCGCCTCGCGCGGCGTCGGGGCCATCTTGCCCCCGAATTCGGTGACCCATTTGTCGGCTTTCGCGGCGGTGCGGTTGTAGACGGTCACCTCGTGACCGGCCTTGGCCATATGCCCCGCCATGGGGTACCCCATCACGCCAAGCCCCAGAAATGCGCATTTCGCCATGGATCAACCTCCTGTTACGTTTGTCGTTGCGGGAGTTGTCGCGCCTCGCCCGCCCCTTGGCAAGGGGGCGGGTCTTGGGTAAGCCCGTCAAGAGCGGGCAATCCAAGCGGGCAAACTCGGGGCAGAACATGGCAACACTCTTCCGCTGGCTACTCAGGCTCGTCAGCGTGGCGATCCTGCTGGCCGTCGTCGGCGTCTCGCTGGCATATTACCTGGCCTCGCGCTCGCTGCCCGACTACGACAAGACGCTCGAGGTCTCGGGCACCGCCGGCGACATCGAGATCGTCCGCGACAACGCCGGGGTGCCGCATATCTTCGCGCCGGTCGACCGCGACGTCTTCTTCGGCCTTGGTTACGTGCACGCGCAGGACCGCCTGTGGCAGATGACCCTGCTGCGCCGCACCGCGCAGGGCCGTCTGTCCGAACTCTTTGGCCGCCGCACCGTCGATACCGACACGCTGATGCGCCGGCTCGACCTCTACACCCAGGCGCGCCTCTCGGTGGAAGCGCAGGACGGTGAGACACGCGACGCGCTCGAAGCCTATGCCGCCGGGGTCAACGCGCGTATCGACGAGATCAACTCCGACAGCCTTGGCCGTGGCGCCCCCGAGTTCTTCCTCTTCAACGCGCCCATCGCCCCCTGGCAGCCGGCGGATTCACTGGCCATCGTCAAGCTGATGGCCCTGCAGCTTTCGGGGCAGTTCCGCGACGAAATTCTGCGCGCCCGCACCTCGCTTGCCCTGCCCGAGCCCGAGATGATCCAGGACATCCTGCCCGACATCCCCGGCCCGGCCATCGCCGAGCTGCCGGAATACGCCGCGCTCTTTCCGGAGAAGCGGCTGCCGCGCTTCGCCGAGGCAAGCCGTCCCTCCCCCGCGATGATGCCCGTCGCGCCGCGCGGCATGGCCGGCGCCTCCAACGCCTGGGCCGCGGCGCCGGACCGGTCAGCGGGGGGCGGCACTCTGCTGGCCAACGATCCGCACCTCGGCTTCACCGCGCCATCGACCTGGTATCTCGCGCGGCTGCAGCTCTCGACCGGCGGCGTCATTGGCGGCACCATCCCCGGCGTGCCCGCGGTCATGCTCGGCCGCTCCGAGCATATCGCCTGGGGCCTCACGTCGTCCTACCTCGACGACCAGGACCTCTATATCGAGGAGCTGGACCCCGAGAACCCCGAGCGCTACCGCACCCCCGACGGTTTCAAGAATTTCCGCACCCGTCGCTCGATCGTCGACATCAAGGGCGCGCCGCCGGTCACGCTCACCTTGCGCTGGACCGACAATGGCCCGGTGCTGCCGCGCAAGGCGTTCGACCTTGACCGGATCACCCCGCAGGGCGACGTGGTTTCGCTTGCCTGGACCGCGCTCAGCGACCGCGACAGCTCGATGACCGCCGCCATCGGCCTGATGAAGGCGCAGAACGTCGATGAGGCGCTAGAGGCCAGCAAGGCCTTCGTCGCCCCCTCGCAAATGCTGACCCTGGTCGACGATGCGCATATCGCGATGAAGCTGATCGGCGCCATGCCAGAGCGCGACCCGCAGAGCCAGACGCAGGGCCGCATGCCGAGCCCCGGCTGGATCGCCGCCAACCGCTGGCGGGGCATTCTGCCGGACAGCGACAACCCTGTGTTCAAGGACCCCAAGGGCGGCATACTGGGCAATACCAACAACAAGATCGTCGACCGCCCCTTCCCCCATCACGTCAGCTTCGACTGGGGCGACAGCCAGCGGATCATGCGTTGGAGCGCGCTGATGCAGGGCCGCGAGGTGCACACCCGCGACAGCTTCATCGAGGCACAGCTCGACACCGTCTCGCCCGCCGCGCGCACGCTGCTGCCGCTCATCGGCCGCGACCTGTGGTTCACCGGCGAGGCCGCCCCCGAGGGCACCCCGCTCCGCCAGCGCGAGCGGGCGCTCGACCTGCTGGCCGAGTGGAACGGCGAAATGAACGAGCACATGCCCGAGCCACTGATCTACGCCGCTTGGCTGCGCGCCCTGCAGGACCGGCTGATCCGCGACGAGATCGGCCCGCTGGCGGATGAATACACCCATGTCGACCCGCTCTTCATCGAGCGCGTCTTCCGCAACATCGGCGGTGCCGGAAAATGGTGCGACGTGCTGCGCTCGGCCCCCAAGGAGACCTGCACCGACATCGCCCGCATGGCGCTGGACGACGCGCTGGTCTGGGTCGGCGAGCGCTACGGCACGCAGCTCGAGAGCCTGCGCTGGGGCGATGCGCACCAGGTCACGCACAAGCACAGCGTGCTGGGCGACGTGCCGCTGCTGAACTATTTCGTCAACATCCGCCAGACCACCTCGGGCGGCGATTTCACCCTGCAGCGCGGCGTGACCGCAGGGAGCGGCCCCGATCCCTTTGCCAACGTGCATGGCGCCACCTACCGCGGGGTCTATGATTTCGCCGATCCCGACAGCTCGGTCTTCGTCATCTCGACCGGCGAGTCGGGCCACCTGCTGTCGCGCCATTACGACGACATGGGCACGCTCTGGCGCCGCGGCGAATACATCCCCATGTCGCTGGACGAGAACCTCGCCCGCGCCGCCTCGGTCGGCGTGACGCATCTGGTGAAACCGTGACCGACCCCGCGCGCCTGACCCGCCTTGAGGCTAAGGTGCTGGCGCGCGAGGTCCTGGCACACCACCGTCCCGGCCGAGCCTATGGACTTGGCTGCCTTAAAAACCTCGACCGTCCGATGCGCGCGCAGGTCTTCTGCGCCGCCCACCCCAGCGAACGCCTGGTGGTCAAGGTCTTCGCCCCCGCCTTTGCCGAGAAGGCCCGCGCGCAGGCCGCGCGGCAGCGCGCCGTTGCCGCACAGATGCACGAAGGCCCGTGGCGCGCACCCGAGGTGCTGTTCTTCGACGACGTGCGGCTGGCGCTGGGCATGGACTATGCGCCGGGCCCGAGCCTCGCCGAGCTCTGGCCGCAGCTGCCTGCCGAAAAGCGCGATGTGCATCTGGAAGCCGCGGGCAGATGGCTCGCCGCGCTGCACCGCCCGACGCTGGAGCCGCGCAAGCTGCGCCCGCGAGGACAGCTCGACTGGCTCGCCGGACGGCTGCTGCGGGCACAAATGGACGGTGACGCCTTTCCCGACATCGAGAATTTTTCCCACGCCCTTGCAGAGTTCGAAGCGCTCTTTTCAGAAGCCCGTGGCCTGCCCGCCCCCCGTGCCGTCACCCACCGCGACCTGCACCTAGCCAATCTGGTCAGCGCCGAGGGCGCGCTCTGGGGCCTGGATTTCGAGAATGATGCGCCCGACGCCCCCTATCGCGATCTGGTTGCCCTGCTGATCGACGCGCTGGCCTCTGCGCCCGAGCCCGACGCCCCGCGCTTCGCCGCCGCTCTCGCGCGCGGCTACGGCGACGAGATCACCGCTCCCGCCGCCCGGCTCTTTGCGCAGCGCGCCTATGCGCTCGGCACCTGGGCGCGCACGCCGGCCGATCCGTCGCTGCGCCAGCGCGCACGGCTGAAGGCGGCGAAGATGATCCTCGCCGCCGACAAACCCCTGTTCTAGGGGCACGTCTCTACGAAGAGAGATGCGTCACACCGTCTCGAACTGAGCGCGGTCCTTGGCGGTCCAGCGCAGGTGCAGGAGGTAGCCCTCCTCGTCCTGCTCCTCGGACAGCACCAGCCCTTTCTGGAAGAGCCACGCCCGGCGCTTGCCCTCGCCGAAGCCGATCCGCACATCCTCGTCGATCGAGGCCCCCTGCAGCCGCTCGGTCACCGCCTCGAGCAGCCCGTCAAGCCCCTCGCCGGTAATCGCGCTGACCGCGAAGATGCCTTCGTCGCGCGCTGCACGGGCGAGCGCCGCCTCGCGATCCTCCGGATCAAGCTGGTCGATCTTGTTCCAGACCTCGATCTGCGACACGTCCTCGTTGACGCCCAGAGAGCGCAGGATGGCGTAGACGTCTTCGGCCTGTTCCATCGTGCCCGGGTGCGAGATGTCGCGCACGTGCAGCACTAGGTCGGCGGCCAGCACCTCTTCGAGCGTGGCGCGGAAGGCAGCAACCAGCTCGGTCGGCAGGTCAGAGATGAAGCCCACCGTGTCGGACAGGATCACATCCATGCCCGTCGGCAGTTGCACCGCCCGCATCGTCGGGTCGAGCGTGGCAAAGAGCATGTCCTTTGCCAGCACCTCTGCCCCGGTCAGCCGGTTGAAGATGGTCGACTTGCCGGCGTTGGTGTAGCCGACCAGCGCGACGATCGGATAAGGCACCTTGGCGCGCGCCTTGCGGTGCAGGGCGCGGGTCTTGACCACCTTGTCGAGCTGCCGGCGCAGGCGCACGAGTTGCTCGTCGATGGCACGGCGGTCGGCCTCGATCTGGGTCTCGCCGGGGCCGCCGACGAAGCCGAGCCCACCCCTCTGGCGTTCGAGGTGGGTCCAGGCCCGCACAAGGCGCGTGCGCTGGTAGCTCAGTGCCGCCATCTCGACCTGCAGCACACCCTCGCGGGTCGCGGCGCGGTCCGAGAAGATCTCGAGGATCAGCCCGGTCCGGTCGAGAAGTTTCACCTTCCACTCTTTTTCGAGGTTGCGCTGCTGCACCGGCGTCACCGGGCCATCGACGAGCACCAGCTCGACCTCGGCCTCTTTGAGACGTTCCTTCAGCTCGGCAATCTTGCCAGAGCCGAAGAGCGTGCCGGGATGCGGGTCGCGCAGCGGCACAACCTCGCTCCCCACGACCTCGAGGTCGGGGAGAGCGGCGGCCAGGGCCACGCCTTCTTCAAGCGCCATCTCCGCATCGCGGCGATCACGGTCTGCCTTGATATCGGGGTGCAGGACCCAGGCGCGGGTCACATGCGGATCATGTTCGTTCAAGCGGTATCGTCGCCGTCATAAAGGTTGATCGGCTGCGACGGCATGATGGTCGAGATCGCGTGTTTGTACACGAGCTGCGACTGACCGTCGCGGCGGAGGAGAACGCAAAAATTGTCGAACCAGGTGATGACACCCTGCAATTTTACACCGTTGATCAGGAAAACCGTAACCGGAACCTTGGTTTTCCGAACATGGTTAAGAAATGCGTCCTGTAGATTTTGTCTGTCTGAAGCCATTAATTTAGCCTTTTTTTCTTGCTGCAGCCGTTCTCAGGCGCTCCCTCGTTCTTGGCGAGTATGTATCGCAAGTTGCGGAACTTCCAGAGCAAAAATACCGACCCCGCGGCGGGTCGGCCGGCGCTCAGCGCAAAGGCGCCGCAAGCCCCTGCTCAATCGCGCCAAATGTCAGGCGTTAGCAGCACGATGATGCCCAGCACCTCGAGCCGTCCGAGCACCATGGCCGCCACAAAAAGCCCCTTCGCCGCGTCGCCCATCTCGCTCAGCGGGATCGGCTGCTCGGCGGCGGCGCGGATCAGCGGACCGCAATTGGTGAGCGCCGCGACCGTGGTGACCATGGCGTTCTCGAAATCCAGCCCCGAGAGAGCGAAGAGCAGCGAGAAGACCGCGATCGTCATGGCAAAGAGCATGAAGAACACCCAGGCGACAAAGGCCCCCTGCCGGCGGATGCGCCGCGCCATGACGCCGGAGCGGCCCAGCGAATGCGGGTGCACCAGGCGTTCCATCTCGCGCACGCCGGCAAGATAAAGCGCGTAGATCCGCAGCAGTTTCACGCCGCCGGCCGTGGTCGCCACCCCGCCCCCCATGATCGCCAGCCCAAGCAGAATCACCCCCGGCGTCTGCAACCCCGACCAGCCACGCACCGCGCCCCAGTCGGCGCTCTGGAAGCCGGTGGTCGACAGAAATGAAAGCGCCGTGAAAAGCCCGCCCCAGAGCGAGCGCAGCCCGGCGGCGAGATTGGTCTCTGTGCCGATCTCGAAAGAGGCGATCCAGTGCCGCAGGAAAAGCGCGGCGGGCAGGACAAGCACGATCAGCAGCCCCAGGCGGAACTCGGGATCATGGCTCAGCTTCGACCCCGCGAGACCCTTCGTGTCACCAGAGAAGGTCAGCCGCGAGAGGGCAAAGAACAGGAAGAGGAAGATGATCATCTCGCCCGCCATGCCGCTCTGCGCCGTCTGCGGCCCGCCGATGGGAGAAATTCCCGAAGTCGAGAGTGTCGACATGGCATGGCTGAGCGCCACCAGCGGTTGGTCGCCCGCCATCAGCAGCATCACCCAGAGCGCCACCGTCAGGCCGACGTAGATCGGCGCCAGCACCCGCGCCGAGGCGGCAAGCCGCAGCGCCGGGTCGGTCACGTCGCGCCGCGCTGCGCCCGCGTCAACGCTCTGGCCGGGCTCACCCGAGGCGGTAACCTCGAAGCCCCCCAGCGTCAGCGGCGCCAGCAGCGCCGCCGAGCTGACCCAGATCAGCAGCCCGCCCATCCAGCCCACCTGCGCGCGCCAAAGGTGCTCGGCCGCCGAAAGGCGCTCGGGGGCAAAGAGCGTGGCCCCGGTGGTCGTCAGGCTCGAGACCATCTCGACATAGGCGTTGAGAAAACTGGTGGTCCGCACCGCCTCGTGGAACGGCACGGCGAGCATGGCAGGCAGCAGCAGGAAGGTCGCGAGCAGTGCCAGCAGCTGCCGCGGCGCCGAGCGGTAATGGGTCCGGGTCGCCTGGGCGATGCCGATCAGCGTGGTCAGCACCAGCCCGACGATGCCCGCGTAGAAGAAGCTGCGGGCGTCGTGGAACTCCTCATGCGCCAGCGCCACGGCGGCGGGGGCGATCATCGAAGCACTGGCGATGCTCGCGAGCAGGATCAGAAGGGGCGTGCGGCTGAGCGTGCGCATCGATCAGAAGAAGTCGATCGAGACCTGCAGGAGCCGCTCGACCTCCGGCACGTCCTTGGCCAGCGCGAACATGACGATGCGGTCGCCCTCTTCGATGCGCAGCTCGCCGGTGATCTTGATCACCTCGCCGTCCTTCATCACCGCGCCGACCAGCACGCCTTCGGGGAATTCGATCTCGCGGATCATCCGCCCGGCGATGGACGAGGTCGAGAGCACCTCGGCCTCGATCACCTCGGCCTCGGCGTCACCGATCGAGTAGACCGAGCGCACCCGGCCGTGGCGGATATGGCGCAGGATCGAGCTGACGGTGGTGGCGCGCGGGTTGATATGGGCGTCGACTCCCATCGGCTCCATCAGCGGCACCAGCGTGGGGTCGTTGATCAGCGCAATGGCCATGGGGCAGCCCTCGGCCTTGGCGCGCACGGCGGCCAGCAGGTTGGTCTTTTCGTCGTCGGTCACGCACAGCACGGCGTCGGCGCGGCTGATGCCTGCCTCGCGCAGAAGCGCGGTGTCGAGCGCGTCGCCATGCAGCACGATGGTGCGCTCCAGCGCGTCGGCGGCGCGTTCGGCGGCGGCGCGGTCCTTCTCGATCACCTTGGCGCGGATGCGCTCGGCACGGCTTTCCAGCGCGCGCGCCACCGCAAGGCCGACGTTGCCGCCGCCCAGCACCACGATCCGCTCTTGCTTGCGCTGCGCCTTGCCGAAGATCTCGAGCGTGCGCTGGATGTCGTCGGCGTGGACCAGCACGTAGCAGGCATCCCCGACGAAAATCTGATCACGCGGCTCGGGGGCAAACAGCGTGCCCTCGCGGCGGACGCCCACCACCACCGAACGCAGCGTCGAGAAGAGGTCCGAGAGCTGCCGCAGCGGCGTGTTGATGATCGGGCAATGCTCGTCGATGGTCAGGCCGAGAAGCTGCGCCCCGCCCTCGAGAAAGCGCTCGGTGTCAAAGGCCGCAGGGGCTGAGAGGCGCTGCAGCGCGGCCTCGGCGACCTCCTTCTCGGGCGAGATCACCACGTCGATCGGCAGGTGGTCGCGGCGATAAAGGTCCGAGTAGATCGCCGTCAGGTAGCTCTGCGAGCGCAGGCGGGCGATCTTGCGCGGGATGGCAAAGATCGAATGGGCCACCTGGCAGGTGACCATGTTGACCTCGTCCGAATAGGTGGCGGCGATGATCATGTCGGCGTCGCGCGCGCCGGCCTTGTCGAGCACATCGGGATAGGAGGCGAAGCCTGCGATCCCCTGCACGTCGAGCGTGTCGGTCGCCCGCCGCACCAGGTCGGGGTTGCTGTCCACCACGGTGACGTCGTTGCGCTCGCCCGAGAGATGACGGGCGATCTGCCAGCCGACCTGGCCCGCGCCGCAAATGATGACTTTCATGTCGTCTGCCCAAATTGCTGGCCCGAGGCCCCGAGTGTGCCCGGCATGACATGCCCGGTGCGAGCGGTCAATGCACGGGCGCCCCCAGGGCGTTTCCAGCCCCGCCCACGAGGCGGAACTGTCCCGGAATTAAACCCTTTATCCGGCGCCGCTCTCAGGAGGCGGAGGTCACCTGGTCTTCCTCGATATAGGCGATGCGCCCGCCGGATTTCGCCCCGGTCACCACGCCCAGCGACTTCAGCTTGCGGTGCAGCGCCGAGCGCTCCATGCCGACAAAGGCCGCGGTGCGCGAGATGTTTCCGCCGAAGCGGTTGATCTGGGTCAGCAGGTACTCCCGCTCGAAAGCCTCGCGCGCCTCGCGCAGCGGCAGGGTCGCCAGCGTGCCCGAGAGCACCACGCGGCCCTCCTCGTCCTCGCCCGCCGGGCCGTCCTGCGGCAGTTCGCGCGCCTCGATCGGGCCGCTTCCGTCGCCGAGGATCAGCACGCGCTCGATCAGGTTCTTGAGCTGGCGCACGTTGCCCGGCCAGATCATCGTCTGGAGGAGCGCGACCGCGTCGTCCGAAAGCTCGCGCAGCGGCAGGCCCTGGGTGCGGTTGAAGCTCTCGATGAAGTGGCGCGCCAGCAGCGGGATGTCCTCGCGCCGGTCCTCGAGCGAGGGCACGGCGATCGGCACCACGTTGAGCCGGTGGTAGAGCTCCTGCCGGAAGGTGCCCGCGGCGATCTCGGCTTCGAGGTCGCGGTTGGTCGAGGAGATCACCCGCAGGTCCACCCGCACCTTGTCGGCGCCGCCGACGCGGGTGAAGCTCTGGTCGACCAGCACCCGCAGGATTTTCGACTGGGTGCCGAGCGGCATGTCTGCGACCTCGTCGAAGTAGATCACCCCGCCGTGCGCCTGCTCGAGTAGACCCGGCTCGACGCCGCGTTCGGCGCTCTCGCGGCCGAACAGCATCTGCTCCATGTTGTCCGGTGCCACCCCGGCGCAATTGACGGTGACGAAGGGCGCCGAGGCACGGCCGGAATTTGCGTGGATGAAGCGCGCCGCCACTTCCTTGCCGCAGCCCGCGGGGCCGGTGAGCATCACCCGGCCGTTGGACTTGGTGACCTTGTCGATCTGGCTGACAAGACCCCGGAACATGGCGCTTTCACCGATCATCTGCGCGACCTCGGTCTCGCGGCGACGCAGCTGGCTGTTCTCGCGGCGCAGGCGCGAAGTTTCCATCGCGCGGCGGATCACCACCAGCAGCTGATCGATGTTGAAGGGCTTCTCGATGAAGTCATAGGCGCCCTGCTTGATCGCGGCGACGGCGATCTCGATGTTGCCGTGGCCCGAGATGATGATGATCGGGATGTCGGGATTGTCGCGCTTGACGGTCTTGAGGATGTCGATCCCGTCCATCTTGCTGTCCTTCAGCCAGATATCGAGGATCATCAGCGCGGGCGGTTCGGAGTTGACCTCGTTCATCGCCTCGGAGGAGTTGCCGGCCAATCGGGTGGTGTAGCCTTCATCCTCGAGAATATCCCCGATCAGCTCGCGGATGTCGCGCTCGTCGTCGACGATCAGGATGTCGCTCATGTCTGCCTCTCCAGTTCCGAAATGCTCTTGTCAGACGTCTCCGGCACGTCGCCGGTTGTGCCGAGCGGCAGGCGGATGACCGCCATGGCCCCGGCATGGTCCGCGCCGCCAAACGGCGGTGCGTCCTCGAGCGCCAGCGTTCCGCCGTGCTCCTCGATGATCTTCTTGACGATGGGCAGGCCAAGGCCGGTGCCCTTGTCGCGGGTGGTGACATAGGGCTCGAAGAGCCGCGCGCGGTCCTCGGGCAGGCCGATGCCATTGTCCATGATGCGGATCACCGCGCGCCCGTCCTCTTCGGTCAGGCTGACGCGGATCTCGGGGCTGTGGCCCTCGGGGGCGCCCTGCTCGCCGAGGCTCTCGATTGCCTCGCCGGCGTTCTTGATCAGGTTGGTCAGCGCCTGGCCGACCATGGTGGCGTCGAGTTCGGCAGCCATGGCGCGCGCCGGCAGGTCGCTGACGAAACGGATCGCCGGCTGGCCTGTCTCCTGCAAAAGCACTGCGCCGCGCAGCAGCGCCACCACGTCCTCGGGCTTGCGCTGCGGCTCCGGCATGCGGGCGAACTTGCTGAACTCGTCGACGATGCGGCGCAAATCCTCGGTCTGGCGCACGATGACCTCGGTCATCTGCGCCAGCTTCTCGGCGTCCGCCGCCTCGAGCTGGCGCGAGAACTTGCGGGTGATGCGTTCGGCCGAGAGCCGGATCGGGGTCAGCGGGTTCTTGATCTCATGCGCGATGCGCCGCGCCACGTCACCCCAGGCGGCCATGCGTTGCGCGCTGACAAGATCGGTCACATCGTCGAAAGCCACCACGTAGCCCTCGAGCGCGCCGTCCTGCCGCCGCCGCACCGAAAACCGCACCAGAAGATGCTCGAGCCGCCCCTCTCGGCTGACCTTCACCTCTTCCTGCGCGGTCTCGAGCCCGCTCTCGCGCAGCCGTTCGTAGAGCGGGCCGAACTCGGGCACGGCCACGGTCAGCGGCACGTCGGCGCGGGGTTCGCGCCAGCCGAGCAGCCGCTCGGCGGGGCGGTTGACGAAGGTCACCCTGCCCTCGGCATCCAGCCCGACCACCCCGGAGGTGATCGACGACAGCACGGAATCGAACAGTCGCTGGCGACGCTCGATCTGGCGGGTGTTCTCGAGCAGGGTCTCGCGCTGGCCCTTGAGCTGGCGGGTCATCTGGTTGAAATAGCGACCGAGCATGGCGATCTCGTCGTCGCCCTCGCCCTCGATCACCTGCACGTCGAGGTCCCCCGCCCCGACCCGCTGCGCCGCGCCGGTGAGCCGCCCCACGGGCTGCGCCATGCGCTCGGCGAACCAAAGACCCAACCAGACCGCCGCGAGGATCAGCAGCAGCGCAAAGCCAAGATAGAGCAGCGCGAAATCAAAGAGCCTCCGGCCGCGCTCGGTCTCCTGCTGCTGGTAGAAGCGCGCGGTCTCCTGCGTCTCGTCGAGCAGGTTCAGCAGGTTGCCGTCGACGACGCGGCTGACATAGAGGAAGCGGTCCGCAAAGGCCGAGAGCGGCACCAGCGCGCGCAGCTCGTGGTTGTCCCAGTCCGGGATCAGCACCAGCCCCTCGGCCCGGGCGCGGTCAAACTGCGCGACCGTGGGCTGCTCGTAGTAGAACAGATAGGAGCGCTCGCCACGGGCGCGAATCTCGCCACCGCCATCGATCACGTAAGCCTCGCGCAGGCCGCGCTGGATCTGCGCCTGTCCCTGCCCCAGCACCTGCCGCACGTCGCCATCATCGAGCGCGAAATTTGCCCGGCGCGCACCGTCGACGAAACGCGCCAGCGCCTGCACATCCTCGATCAGCCCGACGCGCTGCTCTTCTTCATAGGCCTCTGCGGCGGCCATCGAGGCCCCGACCACGTTCTGCACGCGGCTGGAGAACCATGTCTCGAGACCGATGTTGATGGTGAGAACGGCAAAGACCGCGACGGTGACCGTGGGCAACAGCGCCATCAGCGCAAAAAGCCCGGTCAGGCGCAGGTGCAGCCGCGAGCCTGCCGATTGCGCCCGGCGCTCCGAGATCATCCGCACCAGCCGCGCCAGCACCAACGTGGCGATCAGCAGCACGTAGACCATGTCGGCCAGCAGCACGAGCCGCAGGCTCAGCTGCGTCGCACGCTCGCCGCTGCCGAGCGGGCCAAGCACCAGAAACGTCAACACCGCCAGAACCGGCCCGAGCAGAACCAGCCCGAGCGTCGCCGCGTTCTGAACGCGCCGTTGTCGGCGCAGCCTGTTCATGCGCGCCCAAGTCGTGCTCCGTGCCCGGGTGGCCACAGATTCACCTCATACTGATTGGCTGCTCGAGGCAGCGTCGCCATGTGCTGTGGCTTCTCATGAATGCGCCGCCCCGAGGGCGGCGCATCGCGGCCACATGCCTGTGACGGTTTTACATCAGTTTGCGGCGCCGTGTCACGCGAATATCAAGATCGGTGATCTTCTTGCGCAAGGTATTGCGGTTGATGCCAAGCAGATCGGCACATTTCGCCTGATTCCCGCCGGTGGCTTCCAGCGCGATCTCGATGAGCGGCGCTTCCACTTCCTTGAGGATGCGGGTGTAGAGCCCCGGCGCTGGCAGCATGTTGCCATGCAGGTCGAAATAGCGGCGCAGGTGGCGGGCCACCGAGGTGCTGAGTTTCTCGCTGTCGCCGCCGCGCAGGATCGGGCCGGTGTCGGGCTGATTGCCCAGAACCGCCTCGACTTCGGCGCGGCTGATTTCCTCGGCCCGAGAGGTCAGGCTCAGGCGGCGCACGGCGTTTTCCAGCTGCCGCACGTTGCCGGGCCAGCTGTAGGCGCGGAAGAGCTCGGCGGCATCCTTCGACAGCCAGCGCTTGGAGGCCCCCTCGCGCTCGGCGCGCTGCAGGAAATGCTCGGTCAGCAGGGCGATGTCCTCGACCCGCTCGCGCAGGCTCGGCACGTTGATGGTCGCGCCCGACAGGCGGTAATAGAGGTCCTGACGCACCGCGCCCTCCTCCATCGCCTGCGCCAGGTCGCCCTGGCTGGTGGCCATGAAGCGGGGCACGTGCTCGCCGGGGATGTCCATCATGCGCACGACGCGCGCCTGGATCTCGTCGGGGATGTCGGTGATCTCGTCGATCAGCAGCGTACCGCCCTTGACCCGCGCCAGCACCCGCGCCGGGCCTTCGAGATCCGACAGGTCGGCGCCGGTCACGGTGATGAAAGGCAGAGTGCGGCGGTCCGAGAAATCATGGATGGCGCGCGCGATCAGCGATTTGCCCGTGCCGCTCTCGCCCGAGATCAGCACCGGCAGGTCGGTGTTCATCACCTTGGCGACAAGGCGGTAGAGCGCCTGCATCGCCGGGGTCTTGCCGACCAGCGGCAGCTCGTCCGGCCCGTCGGCGCCGATCGTGGAGACTTCCTCGCGCTTGGCCGAGCGGTTGCGGTTGTCGAGCGCCTTGGCGGTGCGCTTCATCAGGTCCGGCAGGTCGAAGGGCTTGGGCAGGTAGTCGTAGGCCTCGGCCTCGGCCGCCTGGATCGCGGTCATGATGGTGTTCTGCGCCGAGATCACGATGACCGGCAGGTCGGGCCTGTCCTGGTGGATCTTCGGCAGCATTTCCAGCCCGTTGCCATCGGGCATGACGACGTCGGAGATCACCACGTCGCCCTTGCCCTCGCCGACCCAACGCATCAGCGTGGTCAGCGAAGAGGTGGCGTGCACCTTGCAGCCAGCGCGGGTCAGCGCCTGGGTCAGCACGGTGCGGATGGTGCGGTCGTCGTCGGCGACAAGTACGGTGCCGTCCATTTACCTGTTCTCCTCAATCTCGCGCGGGGCGCGTGGCAACGAAATGCGGAAGACCGTGCGGCCTGGAACGGAATCCACCGAGATCCAGCCGTCATGGTCGGAGATGATCTTTGACACCAGCGCGAGCCCCAGCCCGGTGCCGTTCTCGCGGCCCGACACGAAGGGGTCGAAGACGTCGCCCTTGATGTCCTCGGGCAGACCGGGGCCGTCGTCGATGACCTCGATCTGCAGCGGCAGCTTCTGGGTCGAGCCGTCCGGGCGGCGCATGCGGAAGCTGTGCTCGAAGAAGGTGTGCAGACGGATCGTGCCGCCCTCCTTGGGATCGGCCGCCTCTGCGGCGTTCTTCAGCAGGTTCAGCACCACCTGCAGCAGCTGGTCGGGATCGCCATAGGCCAGCGGCAGCGAGGGGTCGTAATCCTCGATGAACTTCATGTGGGCCCCGGCGCCGAGCTGGGTCGAGCGGCGCGCGCGGTCCAGCACGTCGTGCAGGTTCACCGGCTTGCGCTCGGGCGCCGAGAGATTGCCGAACTGCTCGACCTGTTCCAGCAGCTTCACGATGCGGCGGGTCTCGGCGACGATGAGATCGGTCAGCTCGAGATCGTCCTTGGTCAGGTTCATCGACAGAAGCTGGGCCGCGCCGGTGATCCCTGCGAGCGGGTTCTTGATCTCGTGCGCCAGCATCTCGGCCATGCCGATGGCGGATTTCGCGGCGGATTTCACCGAATGGCTCTGGGTCATCCGCCCGGCCAGCTCGCGCGGGCTGATCAGCATGATGAACCAGCCCGGGTAGTTTTGCACCGGCGCGAGTTGCAGGTTGCACACCAGCGGCGGGCGGTTGCCGGTACCCACATCGACGTCGTTGACGAAGAGCGGCGTGCCATGCTCACGCGCCCGGGCAAGGCTTTCCTCGATCGGCGCATCCACCGCGAGACGGTCCCAGATCGGCTGGCCGACCAGCCATTTCGCCGAGTTGTTCATGAAGCCCTCGGCGGCGGGGTTCATGTCGGCGATACGTTCCTCTGCATCAAGCAGGACGGCAGGCACCGGCAGCGACGACCACAGCTGGGTCAGGAGTTCGGTGTTGGTGCTCATGCGGCGACCTTCAGATCGCAGGCCAGCGCGGCGTCGAGAAGGTGCAGCGTCTCGGCCGGTTCGCGGGCGGTCAGCACGCGCTTGCGCAGATCCGCCGAGGGCGCGGCGTGATCCATGTACCACCCCAGGTGCTTGCGCGAGACACGGCCACCCAGCTCCTTGCCATAAAACGAAAGCATTGCCTCGTAATGCTCTGCGACCATTTGATAAAACGCCTTTCCTGTCGGCACGTCAGGTGCCGGTGTTCCGTAAAGCTCGGCCGCGATCTGGGCCAACCTCCAGGGCGCGCCCTGTGCCCCCCGGCCCACCATGATCCCCGCCGCACCAGAGGCCCCGAGGGCCGCCCGCGCGCTGGCCGCATCCACGATGTCGCCATTGGCGACCACCGGGATCGACACGGCCTCGACCACCTCGCGGATCGCCGCCCAATCGGCGGCCCCCTTGTAGAACTGGCAGCGGGTGCGCCCGTGGATGACAATCATTCGCACCCCCGCCGCCTCCGCCCGTTTGGCGATCTGCGCGGCGTTGAGGCAGTCACTGTCCCAGCCGAGCCGCGTCTTCAGTGTCACCGGCAGATCGACCGCTTCGACAACTGCCTCGATCAGCCGCAGCGCATGATCCGGCTCGCGCATCAGCGCCGAGCCCGACCAGCCGCCGGTGACCTTCTTGGCCGGGCAGCCCATGTTGATGTCGATGACCTTCGCGCCCATGCCCGCCACATGCCGCGCCGTCTCGGCCATGGGCTCAGGCGCGCGACCCGCCAGTTGCACCGAGGTGTTCTCGATTCCGGCGCCCAACTCCGCCTTCTCGCGCGTGCCGGGCCGCGCGGTGAGAAACTCGCCACTGGCGATCATCTCGGACACCACCAGCCCCGCACCAAAGCGCGACACAAGGCTGCGGAAGGGCAAATCCGTGATTCCCGCGAGCGGGGCCAGCAAGACCGGAGGGTCGATGAGTCTGTCGCCCAGCGAGAAGTTCAAGCGCCTATTCCTTGTGCAGATGCTTGGGAGTTAACGTGCGCGCGGCGCGTGTTCAATCATTTGGGAGCGCTACAGGCGCACGCCATGCGCGAGTGATGAAAAATTGAGCACAATGCCCCCGGTGATTGCACCGCCCCGCGGCAGCGCCTAGAGAGGGGCGCCGGAGGTCAACACCATGGAAACAGCCGCGGAAACAGCCGCCATCATCGTTGCCGCGGGGCGCGGCACCCGCGCGGGTGGCGGGCTCCCGAAACAATGGCGCGACATCGCGGCGCGGCCTGTGGCGCGCTGGACGCTCGAAGCCTTCGCCCCGCACTGCCCCATCGTCCTGGTGATTCACCCCGAGGATCGCGCCATCGCCGAGTCGGTGGCCGAAGGCCTGCCGGTGACGCTAGTGACCGGCGCCGCTGACCGCGCCGGCTCGGTCCGCGCCGGGCTCGACGCGCTGGCTGGCGCTCCCCCCGCCAAGGTCCTGATCCACGATGTCGCCCGCCCCTGCGTCACGCGCCGCACCATCGAGGCGGTGATCGCCGCGCTCGACGCCGCCCCCGGCGCCGCGCCCGCGCTGGCGGTGACCGATGCGCTTTGGACCGGAGCCGAGGCACAGGTGACCGGCACGCAGGACCGCACCGGCCTCTACCGCGCGCAGACGCCGCAGGGCTTCCGCTACGCAGACATCCGCGCCGCCCATGCCGCCCACCCCGGCGGCGCCGCCGATGACGTCGAGGTCGCCCGCGCCGCGGGGCTCGCTGTCACCATCGTTCCCGGCGACGGGCGCAATCTCAAGATCACCGGCCCCGAGGATTTCGAACGGGCCGCCAGCTACCTGACCAACCCCATGCAGGAGACCGCCATGGATATCCGCCTCGGCAATGGCTACGACGTGCACCGTTTCGGCCCCGGAGACCACGTGGTGCTTTGCGGCGTGAAGGTGCCGCACGGGCGCGCCCTCCAAGGCCATTCCGACGCCGACGTCGGCATGCACGCCGTCACCGACGCGCTCTACGGCGCGCTGGCGGAAGGCGACATCGGTCGCCACTTCCCGCCCAGCGATCCGCAGTGGAAGGGCGCCGCCTCGGAGATTTTTCTGCGCCACGCGGTCGAGCTTGCCACCTCGAAGGGCTACACCATCTCCAATATCGACGTGACGCTGGTCTGCGAGCAGCCTAAGATCGGCCCCCATGCCGAGGCGATGATGGCCGAGATGGGCCGGATCATGGGGCTGGCGAGCGACCGCGTCTCGGTCAAGGCGACCACCTCCGAACGGCTCGGCTTCACCGGCCGCGAAGAGGGCATCGCCGCCATCGCAACCGCAACGTTGGTGAAGCCATGAGACTGATCGCGACCTTCTTCTACGTGGGGCTGCTGCGCCCCGCCCCGGGCACCTGGGGCTCTTCGGCTGCCCTGCCCGCCGCCTACCTGCTGCTGGTGCTGGGCGGTTTCTGGCTGCTGCTGGCCGCCAGCATCGTCGCCTTCGTGCTGGGCTATATCGCTACCAAGGCGCTGACCGCGAGCGGCGAAGACGAGGATCCGTCATGGATCGTCATCGACGAAGTGGTGGGCATGTGGATCGCGCTCTTCCCTGTCGGCTACGGCGCCATGATGATGGGCGTGGATCTCTGGCGGCTCTGGCCGGGCTGGGTCTCGGGCTTCGTGCTGTTCCGGCTCTTCGACATCTGGAAGCCCTGGCTGGTGGGCTGGGCCGACCGCCGCGGCGACGCGATGGGCGTGATGCTCGACGACGTCATCGCGGGTGTCTTCGCGGCGCTGGTGAGTATCGTGCTCGCCGGAATCGCGCATGGCTTCCTGATGTGAGGCACGAGATGACCGACGCACTTGCACAAGACATCCTGACCCGCGCCATGGCGGCGGGCGTCACCGTCACCACCGCCGAGAGCTGCACCGGGGGCATGGTCGCCGTCGCGATCACCGACATCGCCGGCTCGTCGACCATCTTCGAGCGCGGCGTGGTCACCTACTCCAACGCCGCCAAGGTCGAGCTGCTGGGCGTGCGCCCCGCCACGCTGGAGGCATATGGGGCAGTCTCGGAAGAGGTCGCCGCCGAGATGGCCGAGGGAGCGCGGGGGCGCGCCGGGGCCGATCTGGCGGTGTCCGTCTCGGGCATCGCCGGGCCCGGCGGGTCCGAGCACAAGCCCGAGGGCCGCGTCTGCTTCGGCCTTGCCACGGTCGGTTGCACGCGGACCGAAACCGTGGAATTCGGCGCTCTCGGCCGCGCAGAGGTCCGCATGGCGGCGACCCGCCACGCGCTCACGCTGCTGCTGGCCGCGCTGCCCTGACCCGGACCCTGCGCGCGCGGCTCAGCCGTAGAGCTCTGCCGCCCGCCGCTCGAAGGCGCGCACGATGCGCTGCATCGCCTCGTAGAAGAACATCCCCGCCGCGCTCTGCAGCAGGCGGTTCTTGAACTCGAAATCCACGAAGAAATGCACGTCGACGCCGCCCTCGGGCGCATCCTCGAAGTGCCATTTCGAGATCATGTGCTTGAACGGACCGTCGAGATACTCGGTGTCGATCTTCTTCTCTTCGGGCCATAGCGTCACGCGGCTGCCGAAGCGCTCGCGGAACACCTTGAAGCTGATCACCAGGTCGGCCAGCATCACCTCGTGATCGCCCATGTCGTCGCGCGAACGAATCCGCGCCGCTGCCGTCCACGGCAGGAACTTCGGGTAATTCGCGACATCCGCCACGAGGTCATACATCTGCTGCGCCGTGTACGGCAGGCGCTTCGTCTCGGAGTGGGTCGGCATGTCGCCCCTTTATCGCGTGACAATGCCGGGACATTTCCTATGCTGCGCGCGGATTTTCAAGGGGAGAACCATGGCAGAAAAGCCATATGTGGTAGACCAGATGATTTCGGCCAAGGCGATCGCCGCCCGGATCGAGGACCTCGCGCACGCGATCGAGCAAGAATTCGCCGACACCGAGAAGCTGGTGGTGGTGGGCCTGCTGCGCGGCAGCTTCGTCTTCATCGCCGATCTGGTGCGCGAACTCGACCTCGCGGTGGAAGTGGATTTCCTTGAGGCCTCCTCCTACGGCGACGGCATGGAATCGAGCCGCGAGGTGCGCATCCTCAAGGACCTCCGCTCGCCGATCGAGGGCCGCGACGTGCTGCTGGTGGAAGACATCGTCGACACCGGCTTCACCCTCAGCCACGTCATCCACCTGCTGGACAGCCGCAAGCCGCGCAAGCTGCGTACCATTGCGCTGCTCGACAAGCCCGTGCGGCGCGAAGTCCCGCTCAAGGCCGACTGGATCGGATTCGAAATTCCGGACGAGTTTGTCGTGGGTTACGGCATCGACTTCGCGCAGCGCAACAGGAACCTGCCATTCATCGGCAAGGTGCGCTTCCCGGAGGACGCCGCGGCCGGCTGAGCCGCGCACCTGCGAGGCGGATGGCGTGGAGCTTGCGCCATCCGCAGCCGAAAATGCCGGCGCTCGCGACCGGGGATGCGTGTCCGCAGGGCCGGGCACAGGGGTCTACGACGCGCGAGAGGCCCTTCCCATCTCTGTCAGGCCGCGTGAGATTTTCCGTGATGCCCCGCGTTGGGCAGCGTGATCCATAGCCTCACGTTTACCTCGTAATTCACTGATCAAAATTACCTATTCTTGACGATCCCCGCCAGGGGGCGCACTGCGGCGGCCCGCAAACCCGTACCAATAGCCCTCTTGATCGAAATCCGGCCTCGGGTACCCTCGCCGCGGGATACGGTTTTCGAAAAACCCCGATTTCGGGAGGAAAGGGAGTTTCTTATGAAGTTCACCGCAACCAGTTTCGCGATGGCCACCGCCGTCGCCGCTCTTGGCACTGCCGCCTTCGCGCAAGACCTGCCCGCGCCGGTCAAGGCACGGCAGGGCCAGTTCAACATCCTTGCCATCAACCTCGGCATTCTCGGCGACATGGCCCGTGGCAAGGCCCCCTATGACGCCGAGGCCGCGCAGGGCGCCGCCGACACGATCGTCGCCGTCTCGATGATCCACGAGGCGCCGCTCTTCCCAGAGGGCACATCTGAAATGGACATCGACGGCACCCGCGCCAAAGCCGAGATCTGGGACGATTGGGACGGCTTTGCCGAGAAGTGGTCCGGTCTCGGCCAGGCCGCCGCCAGCCTGCAGCAGGTCGCGGCCACCGGGCAGGAGGCACTTGGTCCGGCGGTCGGCCAGCTTGGCGGCGCCTGCAAGGCCTGCCACGACACCTATCGGGCACCCGAGTAACCCATGCGCCGCCTGCTCGGCTTCCTGGCCCTGGTGGCGCTGTTCGCTGCCGGGGCGCTGTGGATGATCAGCGCCCCGGATCCGCTGCCTGCAGGTGAATTCGCCGATGATACGGGGGGCGATCCCGTCCGCGGCCAGGCGGTCTTCACCGCCGCGGGCTGCGCCTCCTGCCACCATGCCCCAGAAAGCGAGGACAAGCTGGTGCTGGCCGGCGGGCAACGGTTTCCTTCCGACTTCGGCACGTTCATCGCTCCCAACATCTCGCCCGACCCGCAGGACGGCATCGGCGCCTGGAGCCTGCACGACTTTGCCAATGCCCTGCTGCGTGGCGTTTCGCCGGAGGGCCGGCATTATTACCCCGCCTTCCCCTATACCTCCTACATCCGCATGGAGCCGCAGGACGTGGTGGACCTCTGGAGCTACCTGCGCACCCTGCCCGCCGCCAGCACGCCGAGCCAGCCGCATGAGGTCAGCTTTCCCTTCAATCTGCGGCGCGGCCTCGGCCTTTGGAAGCAGGTCTACCTCGACCCCGCCTGGATCGTGCCCGGCGCGGAACCTGGCGAGATGCGCCGCGGCCGCTACCTGGTCGAGGCGCTGGCTCATTGCGGCGAATGCCATACCCCGCGCGACGGCTTCGGCGGGCTTGAGCGGACCGCGTGGCTCGCCGGCGCCCCTGCACCGGGCGGCAAGGGCAGCATCCCCGCGCTCACCCCGGACAAGCTGACCTGGAGCGCCGAGGATATGGCCTATTACCTCGAGACCGGCTTCACCCCCGAATATGACAGCGCTGGTGGCCACATGGTCGAGGTGATCGCCAATTTCGCGCAGCTTTCGCCCGAGGACCGCCTCGCCGTCGCCACCTACGTCAAGGCGCTGCCTGCACCCGCCGCGGACTGATCCGGCGCCGCGCCGGGGGCAACGGCGGGATTTGCCTGTCTGAAAAGAGAAGAAGTTGCCGGCTCCGTGTCTAATGTCTCGGATGCAAGACTCTTGCGGGAGTCCGCCATGGGCAAGTGGGTCAGCCGCACGCTTTTCGACCGCTCGCGCCCCGCGCCCCCTTAACACCGGCGCACGGATCGCCTATCTGCCCGACATGGACAAAACTCTTAATATCGTGGGCGGCGGCATGGCCGGGTCCGAGGCTGCCTGGCAGGCGGCGCGGCTGGGTGTCGACGTGGTGATCCACGAGATGCGGCCCAAGGTGGAAACCTTCGCCCATCGCACCGGTAACCTCGCCGAGATGGTCTGCTCGAACTCCTTCCGCTCGGACGATCACGAGCAGAATGCCGTGGGTCTCCTGCATTGGGAGATGCGGCAGGCGGGCTCGCTGATCATGCAGACGGCGGGGGAACACCGGCTGCCCGCGGGCGGCGCGCTGGCGGTGGACCGAGATCCCTTCTCCGAGGCGGTGACCGCCAAGCTCCTCGCGCTGCCGAATGTGTCGGTGAGCGCCGAGGAGATTTGCGAGCTGCCCTCGGACGGGCATTGGATCTTTGCCACCGGTCCGCTGACCTCGGGCACGCTCGGCAAGGCGCTGCAAGCCGAGACCGGCTCCGAGGCGCTGGCCTTCTTCGACGCCATCGCCCCCATCGTCTATTTCGACACGATCGACATGGACACGGCCTGGCTGCAGAGCCGCTACGACAAGGGCGAGACCGAGGAAGAGCAGAAGGCCTACATCAACTGCCCGATGACCAAGGAGCAGTACGAGGGTTTCATCGACGCGCTGCTGGCCGCCGAGAAGACCGAGTTCCACGAGGGCGAGACAGCGGGCTATTTCGACGGTTGCCTGCCGATCGAGGTGATGGCCGAGCGTGGCCGCGAGACGCTGCGCCACGGGCCGATGAAGCCGATCGGCCTGACCAACCCGCACAAGCCCGAGGAAAAGGCCTATGCCGTGGTGCAGCTGCGCCGCGACAACGCGCTCGGCACGCTCTACAACATCGTGGGCTTCCAGACGAAGATGAAATACGGCGCGCAGACCGAGGTTTTCCGCCGCATCCCGGGGCTGCAGAACGCCAGCTTTGCGCGTCTCGGCGGCATCCACCGCAACACCTTCCTCAACTCGCCGACGCTGCTGGATGCACAGATGCGCCTGCGCTCGCGGCCGAACCTGCGCTTTGCCGGGCAGATCACCGGCGTCGAGGGCTATGTCGAGAGCGCCTCGATGGGGCTGCTGGCGGGACGGATGGCGGCGGCGGAGATCCTCGGGCATGAGCTGCCGCAGGTGCCGCAGGACACTGCCCATGGCGCGCTCATCCATCACATCACCGGCGGCGCCGAGGCCAAGACCTTCCAGCCGATGAACGTGAACTTCGGCCTCTTCCGCCCGCTCGAAGGGCTGCGCGGCGGCCGCCGCGGCCGCAAGGACCGCTACAAGGGCTACACCGACCGCGCCAAGACCGTCTGGCAGGAGTGGCTCGCCGCACAGGAGGTGCCCGCGTGAACTACGTCCTCGCCCTGCTGCTGCCGCCGCTCTCGATCCTGCTGACCGGCAGGCCGATCCTTGGCATCGTGGTCTTCGTGATCTGGGTGCCGGCGATCATCTTCTCGGGCGGGCTCACCCATCCGATGTTCATCCTTCTGGCCTGGGTGCTGATCTACCAGTCCGGCGAAGAGCGGCGCACCCGGCGGATCGAGAAAGCCTATCGCCGCGAGGACTGAGGTGCGCACGCGCTTTGCCCCTTCGCCCACCGGCCCGCTGCACCTGGGCCATGCCTATTCGGCGCTGCTGGCCGAGGGCATGGCGCGGGCGGCGGGCGGCGCGTTCCTGATGCGTATCGAGGATATCGACAGCACCCGCTCGCGCGCCCATTGGGAAGCGCAGATCTACGACGATCTGCGCTGGCTCGGCCTCAAATGGGACGAGGCGCCGATGCGCCAGTCGGACCGGCTGCCCGCCTATGAGGCGGCGCTCGACGCGCTCTGGGCGCGAGAGCTGATCTACCCCTGCCACTGCACCCGCCGCGACATCCAGGCCGCCGCCTCGGCGCCACAGGAAGGCACCGAGCCCGCCTATGGCCCCGACGGGCTGGTCTATCCCGGCACCTGCCGGCACCTGCTCGCCCCCGGCTACGGCGCGACGCCCCGACCGCGCGGCGCGGCACTGCGCCTCGACATAGCGCGGGCGCTGGACGAGATCGGCGCGGATCTGTGGTTCGAGGAGACCGGCGCGGGTCCGGACGGCGACACCGGGCGCATCGCGCTCTCCCACGATCAACTGCTCCGACAAGTGGGCGACGTGGTTCTGTCACGCCGCGACTTCCCCGGCTCGTACCACCTGTCGGTGGTTTTGGACGATGCGGCGCAGGCGATCACCCACGTGGTGCGGGGGCGCGATCTTTTCGAGGCGACGGCGATCCATGTGGTGCTGCAGCGGGTCTTGGGGCTCTGGACTCCGGTCTACCACCACCATGAGTTGATCCGCGACGAGGAAGGCAAGCGGCTCGCCAAGCGCGACGACGCGCGGGCCATCGCGACTTACCGCGCAGAAGGGGCCAGCCCGGAGGACATAAGGCGGATGGTCGGCCGCGAGTGATCGGGGGCCTGCCGCTCGCCGCTGCGCGCCTCAGCCCGGCACATTGGAAAAGAGGAGACGGGGCCGTACGGCGGCGTCAGCCCGCCATGGGCTGCAGGATTTCGACTTCCTCGCCATCGCGCAGCGCGGTGTAGAAGCAGCTGCGGCGGTTGGTGTGGCAGGCCGGGCCGGTCTGGCGCACGAGGGCCAGCAGGCAGTCACGGTCGCAGTCGACGCGCAGCTCGACCAGTTCCTGCAGATGGCCCGAGCTTTCGCCCTTCACCCAGAAACTCTGGCGCGAGCGCGACCAGTAGGTGACACGGCCGGTCTCGAGCGTGCGGGCGACCGACTCGGCGTTCATCCAGGCCATCATCAGCACCTCGCCCGTCGCCTCCTCCTGCGCGATGCAGGGGATCAGGCCGTTTGCGTCATAGACCAAGGTGGCGGGATCGAAGCTCATGGTGAAATTCCCTTTTGCAGGTGCCGGGCGCGCACCCTATCTATGGGGGGCGAGCCGAAAGGGAAACCCATGTCCGCCACCACCTCTGCCGAAACCGACCTGATCAAGCTCTACTCCTCGCGCATACTCGCGCTGGCGGCGGATATTCCCCGGACCGAGCGGCTGGAGCATCCCGATGCGACGGTGAAGAAGCGCTCGCCGCTCTGCGGCTCGACGGTGACCGTCGATCTCGCGCTGCAGGACGGGCGGGTCAGCGACTTCGGCCAGGACGTGAAGGCCTGCGCGCTTGGCCAGGCGGCGGCCTCGGTCGTCGGCGAGGCGATCATCGGCTGCACTCCCGAGCAATTGGCACAGGCGCGCGATGCGCTGCGCGCCATGCTCAAGGAGGACGGGCCGACCCCGCCTGCCCCCTTCGACGGGCTCGAGGTGCTGCGCCCGGCGGCGGCTTACAAGAACCGCCACGCCTCGATCATGCTGGCGCTGGAGGCGGCGACCGAAGCCGCCGAGGAAATCGTCGCGGCGCGCAGCGCCTGACGGCGCCCCGGCCCCGGTCGAGCCCAGAGATCAGAACACCCGACAAAAAAACCGCCGCACTCCGGGGATGGGAGGCGGCGGAAGTGGCGTGTCTTGTGGACTCCGGAAGAGCCGCTTTGCGTATCCGGGGATCAGGCGACCCGGAGTTGGGGAAACAATGCGTCGCATCGGGACAGTGATGCGGCGGCACCCGGAGCAAGACCGCAGGCAGAAATTCGAAGGCTCAGAGCAGCGGCAAATGCAGCGCCCCGACAAGGATCACGATCAGCGACACGGCCCCGATCATGTCGGTGACCAGCGAGCTGTTGTCGGCGCGGCTCATGGTGGTGCGGATGGTCTCAATCATCTTGGCGTTCCCTGTGTGCGTGCTGTGCGTGTTCTCTTGTTGCCCTTTTGTTCTCACGTGATGCGAGTCGAGTAAAGAACTTTTTAAGAACATTTGCGAACACCTGAGAACATGAGGCAGGAACACAAAGGCCCGGCGCGTCTCTCTGCGCGCCGGGACTTCTTTATTTTACTTAATTGACAGAGAGTTACAGGGTCGACGCGTCGATTACCCGACGCTGATCAGCTTGATCGCCTCGTCCTGCCGCATCAGCCAGAGCAGCATGCGCGCCGCCTTGCCCCGGTCGCTCTGCAGCTCCGGATCCTCGGCCAGCAGCCGCCGGGCATCGCTCTGCGCCATGGCCATCAGCGAGGCCTGGCTTTCGAGGTCAGCCACCTTGAAGCGCGGCAGGCCCGATTGCGCGGTGCCGATGAGATCCCCCGCGCCGCGCATCTGCAGATCGACCTCGGAGATGCGGAAGCCGTCCTCGGTCTCGCGCAGCGTCGTGAGCCGCTTCGAGCCGCTCTCGCCGAGCGGCGGCTGGTACATCAGCAGGCAGGTGGAGGCCGCCTCGCCCCGCCCGACTCGCCCGCGCAACTGGTGCAGCTGCGCCAGCCCGAAGATCTCGGCCCGCTCGATCACCATGATCGAGGCATTGGGCACGTTCACCCCGACCTCGATCACCGTGGTGGCGACCAGCACCTTTGTCTCGCCGGCGACGAAGCGCGCCATGGCGGCGTCCTTCTCGGCGGGCGGCATCTGGCCGTGCACCAGCCCCACCACCCCCTCGCCAAGTTCGGCGCGCAGGCGCTTGAAGCGCTCCTCGGCGGCGGTGAGGTCCGAGACCTCGCTCTCCTCGACCAGCGGGCAGACCCAATAGGCCTGCCGCCCCTCGGCAACGGCCTTGCGCAGATGCTCCACGACCTCGCCCATGCGCTCGGTCGAAACCAGCGCGGTCTGCACCGGCTTGCGCCCCGGCGGCTTTTCGTCGAGCACCGAGACGTCCATGTCGCCGTATTGCGCCAGCGCGAGGCTGCGCGGGATCGGAGTCGCCGTCATCACCAGCACGTCGGCGCCCTGCCCCTTGCGGCCCAGCTCGAGCCGCTGGCGCACGCCGAAGCGGTGCTGCTCGTCGACGATGGCAAGGCGCAGCGCCTTGAACACCACATCATCCTGAAACACCGCGTGGGTGCCCACGAGGATGTGGATATTCCCCTCCGCCAGTGCCGCGAGCTTGGCCTTGCGCTCGGCACCCTTGTCGCGGCCGGTGAGAATTTCCACCACCACCCCGGCGCTTTCGGCGAGCGGCTGCAGGCCTTCGAGGTGCTGCCGCGCAAGAATCTCGGTCGGCGCCATCATCACGCCCTGCCCGCCGGATTCCACCGCGACGAGCAGCGCCATGAAAGCGACCAGCGTCTTGCCCGCCCCCACGTCGCCCTGAAGCAGGCGGTTCATCCGGGTCTCGGCGGCCATGTCCTCGGCGATCTCGTCCATCGCCCTCAGCTGCGCGCCGGTGGGCCGGTAGGGCAGCGCCGAGAGCACGCGGCGGCGCAGGCGCCCGTCGCCCACGGTGGGATACCCCTTGCCCTTGCGGCGGTTGATCCGCGCGAGGCCCAGCGTCAGCTGGTGCGCCAGCAGCTCGTCATAGGCGAGCCGGGCGCGGGCCGGCGCGCTGGGGCTGAGCGCGGCCATGCCATCGGGGGCATGGGCCGCCTCGAGCGCGGCGTGCCAGTCGGGCCAGCCCTCACGGTCCTTCAACGGCCCGTCGATCCATTCCGCCAGCTCGGGCGCGCGGCTGAGCGCCCCGGCCACGGCGCGGGCCATGAGTTTCTGCGTGACCCCGGCTGTCAGCGGGTAGACCGGCTCGAAGAGCGGCAGCGTGTGGGCCTCCTCGGGCGGCAGCATGTGGTCGGGGTGGACCATCTGCGCCAAGCCGTCGAAAAACTCGACCTTGCCGGAGACCAGCCGCCGCGATCCCTCGGGCAGCACGCGGGTCAGGTAGTCGGCGCGACCGTGGAAGAACACCAGCTGAAACGTCGTCTCGGCGTCCTCGACCTGGATGCGGTAGGGCCGCCCCTTCACCGCGGGAGGCATGTGGCGCAGGACCTCCACCTCGACCGTCACCGTGCCGGGAAGGTCGGCCCCCTGCACCGAAGGCCGCGGGCGGCGGTCGATCACTGAATGCGGCAGCGTCAGCAGCAGGTCGCGCGGCGCGACAACGTCCAGCCCCTCCATCGCCTGCGCGGTCTTGGGGCCGACGCCGTCCAGCGTCTTGAGCTCGGCAAAGAGCGGCCAGAGGGCCTCGGGGCGCTGGCTCATGCCGCGCTCATCCGCCGATCAGCGCAAGCCATGCGTCCTCATCCATGAGCCGCACGCCGAGTTCCTTGGCCTTGGCCTCCTTGCTGCCCGCGCCGGGCCCGGCGACGACGATGTCGGTCTTCTTGGACACCGAGCCCGAGACCTTGGCCCCCAGCGCCTCGGCGCGGGCCTTGGCCTCGGCCCGGGTCATCTTTTCCAGCGACCCGGTGAACACCACGGTGAGCCCGGCGACCGGGCTGCCCTCCGTCGCCGGGCGCTCGGCGTCCTGAATGTCGAGATGCGCCACCAGCCGGTCCACCGAGGCGCGCTCGGCCTCCTGATGCAGCGAGGTCACCAGCGAGACGGCGACGATGGCGCCGATGCCGTCGATGCCCACCAGATCGTCCCAGGCGGCGCGCGCCTCCTGCGGCACCTTCGGCTCCTCGGCCCAGACCGCGTCCTGCGTCTCCTTGATGCGGGCGCGGCGGCCTTCTGCGGCGGCGGCCTTGCGCTCGTCCTCGACGGCGGCCTCGGCCTTGCGGTAGCGCTCGACCGCCGGGACCGCCTCGTCGACGGCAGAGATCATCGCGGCCCAGCCGAGGTAGTGTTTCGCCAGGTCCTTGGCGACCACCTCGCCGACGTGGCGCATGCCAAGCGCAAAGATCACCCGGTTGAGCTCTATCTTCCGCTTCTCGTCGATGGCGTCGAAAAGGTTCGAGGCGCTTTTCTCGCCCCAGCCCTCGCGGTTCTTGAGCTGCTGCATGCCCGAGCCGTAGCGTGTCTTCAGCTCGAAGATGTCCGCCGGCTCCTTGATCCAGCCGTCGCGATAGAACTGCTCGACCTGCTTGGCGCCGAGCCCTTCGATGTCGAAGGCAGCGCGCGAGACGAAGTGCTTGAGCTTCTCCACCGCCTGCGCCGGGCAGACGAGCCCGCCCGTGCAGCGGCGCACGGCGTCGCCCTCTTCTCGGATCGCCTCGGAGCCGCATTCCGGGCAAGTCGCGGGGAAGACGTAGGGCTGCGCGCCCTCGGGGCGTTTGCCGAGGTCGACGTCCGCCACCTTGGGGATCACGTCGCCGGCGCGGTAGACCTGCACCCAATCGCCGATGCGGATATCCTTGGCGCCCCCCTCGGGATCGGGGCGGATCACCTCCCCTTTGGCGTCGCGCCCGGCGATGTAATCCTCGTTGTGCAGCGTGGCGTTCGACACCACGACACCGCCCACGGTGACCGGGGTCAGCCGCGCCACCGGGCTGAGCGCGCCGGTGCGGCCGACCTGGATGTCGATCGCCTCGAGCCGGGTCCAGGCCAGCTCGGCCGGAAACTTATGCGCGATGGCCCAACGCGGGGTTGTCGAGCGGAACCCCAAACGCCCCTGCAGAGCCAGATCGTTGACCTTGTAGACGACGCCGTCGATGTCATAGCCGAGCGTGGCGCGCTGTTCCTCGATCTTGCGGTAGTGCGCGATCATCTCGCGCGGGCCGTCGCAAAGCTGCGTGAGCGGGTTGGTCTGGAAGCCCAGCGCCTGCAGCCGTTCAATGGAGCCCATTTGTGTTTCAGCCAGCGAACCCGAAAGCTCGCCCCAGGCATAGGCGAAGAAGCGCAGCGGGCGGGCGCGGGTGATCTCGGCGTCGAGCTGGCGCAGCGAGCCGGCGGCGGCGTTGCGCGGGTTGGCGAAGAGCTTTCCGCCGCGAGCCTCCTGCCGTTCGTTCAGAGCGGAGAAATCCTCGTGGCTCATGTAGACCTCGCCGCGCACCTCCAGCACGTCCGGCGCGCCGGTCAAGCTCTGCGGGATATCGGCGATGGTGCGGGCGTTGGCGGTGACGTTCTCCCCCACGGTGCCGTCGCCGCGGGTGGCGGCCTGCACCAGTTCGCCCTGTTCATAGCGCAGCGAGAGCGAGAGCCCGTCGATCTTCGGCTCGGCGGTATAGGCCAGCCCAGCGCCGCCTTCGAGAGCAAGGTAGCGGCGGATGCGGGCGTCGAACTCCTCGACCTCCTCCGGCTCGAAGGCATTTCCGAGCGAGAGCATGGCAACCGCATGGCGAACCTTGGAGAACCCTTCGGCCAGCGGAGCGCCGACCTGTTCGCTGGGACTGTCCTTGCGCTTGAGCTCGGGGAAACGCTCCTCGATCTCGAGGTTGCGGCGCTTCAGCGCGTCATAGTCGGCGTCCGAGATCTCGGGCGCGTCCTCGGTGTGGTAGGCGACGTTGGCCTGTGCAAGCAGATCGGCGAGCCGGGCAAGCTCGTCCCGTGCCTCCGTTTCGGTCAGTGCCTCTACCGGTTTCTCCGCCACGTTCTGGGCCATTGCCGCATTCCTTGCTCACGCCTTTTAGCAGACGTGATAGGGCGCGCGGCGGAGCACGTCCAGAGTCAGGCGTTCACCGCCAAGGCGCCAACCGGCGGCTCGGGATCGCGCAGCACGTATCCGCGCCCCCAGACAGTCTCGATGTAATTCTCGTCCCCCGTGGCTTCCGAGAGCTTCTTGCGCAGCTTGCAGATGAAGACATCGATGATCTTGAGCTCGGGCTCATCCATCCCGCCGTAGAGGTGGTTGAGAAACATCTCCTTGGTCAGCGTCGTGCCCTTGCGCAGCGAGAGCAGCTCGAGCATCTGGTATTCCTTTCCGGTCAGATGCACGGAGCGCTCGCCGACAGTGACGGTCTTGGCGTCGAGGTTCACCGACACCTTCCCGGTACGGATGATCGACTGCGAGTGTCCCTTGGAGCGGCGGATGATCGCATGGATGCGCGCCACCAGCTCGTCGCGGTGGAAGGGCTTTGTCAGGTAGTCGTCGGCGCCAAAGCCGAATCCCTTGATCTTGTTCTCGGTGTCGTCCGCTCCGGACAGAATCAGAATCGGCGTATTGATTCGCGCCATCCGCAGCTGGCGCAGCACCTCGTGCCCGTGGATATCCGGCAGATTCAGGTCGAGCAGGATCAGATCGTAGTCGTAGAGCTTCGCAAGATCGATGCCCTCTTCCCCGAGATCTGTGGCGTAGACGTTCAGGTTCGCGTGGTTCAGCATCAGCTCGATGCTCTTCGACGTGGTCGGATCGTCTTCAACCAAAAGGATGCGCATGGCCGTCTCCGCTAATCTCTACCCCTGCGCCGAGCCTGTCCCAATTTAGTTAATGGTTCTTTACCCCAGCCGAGATCAGTCTAGAGAACTTGAGTGGGCAATCAACTTTCGAAAGAATCTCATAAGGATAGGTCGCGCCAATTTCCGCACCGAGGTGAACCTGACCTTGCGTGCCAGGCAGGACGTCCGCCGTCCCCAAGGTAAAGCCAGCGATGCCGGGCGTTTCGCGAGCCCCCCAAAGCCCCATAAGCGCCATGAGCCCCATGTGTCGTCATTCGCCCCTCAGCGGAACCGCTGCACCAGCGTGGCCTTGAGCGCCTCCTCTCCGTGGCTGGAGACGGCCTTGACCCATTCGGCCAGTTCCTCGGCGCTGAGCGCATAGCGCTCCATCGCCTGCTGGTCTGTCAGGAGCCCATGACGCACGGCGCGCACGACGGCGGCCTTGCGGGAGGCCACCCAGCGCCGCGTCTCTGGCGGTGGGAGATCGGCCCGTGTCATGATCGAACCATCAGGCAACGTCACCGCGCGCGGGCCATCGATCTTCTTGAGGTACATGGTCGTCGTCCCGTGTGCTCGTCCGGTATGATCGCACCGTGAGGTCGTCTCCTCGGGTGGTCCTCGCCCCTCGTCGTCATCGCTCCGGCTGGAGGCCGCCCATTCGGTTGCCCCCCTCGTGCGAGTGTCCCCTGTTCTCACGTCCCATGCCTGCGTCCATGGCCCTCTATCGTGGCCCTCTATCGTGGGCTTTCCCATGGCCCGGCCATTGCCGCACCAGTTTCATCGGGGCGGCGCTTCGGCCATACTACTGTCGCGCAGGATGCCGGGTTTTTGCGGGTCTCTTCGGCGCCTCCCGTCGGGAGGATTCCAGCACCTCCACCGCCCCCCCTTCGCAGCGCGATCCAGCTATGGGGGTGACGCATAATGGCCTTGCGCGATTTAACGCTGTCTAAAACGCGCCCTTGTTAGTATGACGCATTTTCCTATATTCCCCCGGACTCCCGGAGATTGATGATGGCCCTCGATACCCAGACCCTGAACTCGCTTGGCTTTGCGAAATCCCCCGCCGACACGCGGGTGGTCGTCGCCATGTCTGGCGGCGTGGACAGCTCCGTCGTCGCCGCCATGCTGGCCGAGGAAGGCTACGACGTGGTCGGCGTGACGCTGCAACTCTACGATCACGGCGCGGCGCTGGCCAAGAAGGGCGCCTGCTGCGCCGGCGTCGACATCCACGACGCGCGCCGGGTCGCCGAGCAGATGGGTTTCCCGCACTACGTGCTGGACTACGAGAACATCTTCAAGGACGCGGTGATCGACGAGTTTGCCGAGAGCTACCTTGGCGGGGCCACCCCGGTGCCCTGCATCCGCTGCAACGAGCGGGTGAAGTTCAAGGACCTGCTGGAGACCGCCAAGGATCTCGATGCAGACTGCATGGCCACTGGTCACTACATTCAGCGCATGGATGGTGCCGAAGGCGCCGAGCTGCACTCGGCCGCCGATGCGAACCGGGACCAGAGCTATTTTCTCTTCTCGACCACCCCCGAGCAGCTCTCTTACCTGCGCTTCCCGCTGGGGCACCTCAAGAGCAAGGCCGAGACCCGTGCGCTGGCCGCCAAGTACGGGCTTTCGGTGGCCGACAAGCCCGACAGCCAGGACATCTGCTTCGTGCCCGACGGCAACTACGCCTCGGTGATCGAGAAGCTCCGCCCCGGTGCCGCGGAGCCGGGCGAGATCGTGCATGCGGACGGGCGCAAGCTCGGCACCCACAAGGGCGTCATCCACTACACCATCGGCCAGCGCCGCGGCCTTGGCATCGGCGGGCTCGACGAGCCGCTCTACGTGGTGAAACTTGACGTCGACGCCAAGCAGGTCGTGGTTGGCCCCAAGGAGATGCTGGCGACCCGCGTCATTCCGGTCCGCGAGATCAACTGGCTCGGCGATGAGCCCTTCACCAGCCGCGACGAATGGCACCTGAAGGTCAAGGTCCGCTCCACCCGCCCGCCGCGCGACGCGATCATCCGCCCGCTCAGCGACACCACCGCCGAGGTCGAACTTCTGACCCCAGAGGAAGGCGTCAGCCCGGGCCAGGCCTGCGTGTTCTATGCCCCCGAAGGCAGCCGCATCTTCGGTGGCGGCTGGATCTGGCGCGGCTACTGATCGCCGCACCCCTCTTGCTTCAGGCAATCCAAGGGCCCATCCTTTTTTATGAAAGGGTGGGCCTTGTCATGTCATGGCTGAACCGGCTCACGGAACGCCGGATCCTGAAGTCGCTGGTCGAGGGCAAGCTGCAGGGCCTGGAGGGTGAGGGGCGTCCCCTGCCCGATCGCAGCGGCGAGGCGCATCTCGACCCCGGCGAGGCCATGGGGTTCCGACTGATGGCCGAGGCCGGCGCCCTGCCCGAGGAAATCACCCTCAAGAAGCAGGTCGCCGCGCAGCAGCAGCGTCTGGCCCGACTGACCGACCCCGAGGCGCGCAAGGCGGCCATGGCCGAGCTTGCCGTTCTGCAGATGAAGCAATCCATGGCCGAGGAGGCCCGGCGCCGGTTCTTGCGCGACTAGCCCTCGTCCGGAGCCCATTCGCCGATTGGGTAGATCAGCGGCGCCTGCGCCAGCACTTCGCCGCAGAGCGGGGGAGAAATCATATGCCCCTGCCCTGCGTCGCAGCCCATGGCCCTGAGGTAGCTGAGCTGGCCGGGGGTCTCGATCCCCTCGGCCACGACGCGGAAGCCGAAGCGCCGCGCCATGCCGAGGATCGCCTCGACCACGGCGCGGTCGCGCGGATGCGCGCTGAGCCCCTGCACGAACTGACGGTCTATTTTCAGCATGTCGATCGGCCAAGCGCCGAGATGGCGCAGACTGCCGTAGCCGGTGCCGAAGTCGTCGAGCGCGATTTTTGCCCCGCAGGCGCGCAACTCACTCAATGACTCGAAGACACGCCCCCCTGTCTCTCCCAGGATCACCGTCTCGGGCACCTCGATCACGATCGCCTGCCAAGGCAGCCCGAGGTCCGAGAGCAGCCTTCCGAAATCGCCCGTGAAACGGGGGTTGTGCAGGTCGAAGCCGGTGACGTTGATGCCGATGCGCAGGGGGGCGCCCGCGACCGCCGTGCGCACTGGCAGCCCGCGCAGAATCTCGGTGGACTGCACGATCATGCTGCGGGTCAACTGTTCGGCCAGAACCGGGTTCTCGAAGATCGGGTAAAAGAGCTCGGGGCCGATGATCTCGCCGTTCTCACCGCGCCAGCGGGCCAGAACCTCGTAGCCGGTACACTGCCCGGTGGCGAGGTCGACCACCGGGTGAAAGACCGGCCCTATCTCTCCTGCGGCCAACGCCCCGGCGAAATTTCGCATGAGCTCGCGCAGGCTGAAACGCAGGTGGCGATGCGGATCGAAGATCACCGCGGCGCCGCGCCCGGCCTCCTTGGCCGCATAGAGCGCCGTGTCGGCCTGTTCGAACAGGGTGTCGTAGCTTTCGCCATGGCGCGGGTAAAGCGCAGCGCCCATGCTGATCCCGCCCAGCTCGGACTTTCCCATGGTCTCGGCCAAGCGGGCGCTCGCCGCGCTGCAGGCCCGCATCACTTGCAGCAGCGCCACCTCCGCATCCGCGGGCAGGCGCAGCAGCAGCGCAAACTCATCCCCACCGATCCGCCCGAGCCGGGAGTCGGACGGGACGCTGCCCTGCAGCGCCCTGGCGATGGCACGCAGGTAGATGTCGCCGAACTGATGCCCGTGCAGATCATTGATCTGCTTGAAGTTATCCAAGTCCATGAGCACCAGCGCATAAGGCCCGCGCCCCGCGCCCAGGGTCTCGCGCGCCTGCGCCCGGAAGGCGTCGGCATTGTCGAGCCCGGAGAGCGCATCCTTCTGCACCCGTCGCTGCAGTTCTGCCGCCTGACGCCCGAGCGCGGCCATGTCCTGCGCCATCGCGATCTTCCCGCGGCGCTCGACAAGCAGCGCAGCGAGCATGGCGATGAAAGGCGCCGAGGCCGTCTCTGCCGCGGCAATGCTGACCTCGTCGGCATTGAAGCCGAGCACGATGGTGCCCAGCGGCAACGCCGGATGCGAACTCCGGCCGCTGCCGATCCGCTCGATCAGGAAACACAGGCGCCGGCCCTTCACGACGGCTTCGACGGTCCGTCTGCGCTGTTGCAGCGCCAGCGCTTCGGGGCGATTGTCCACTAGGTTGCGCAGGCTTTCGGCAACGGGCCCCTCGAGCGGCGCCGCCAAGCGTACCGCGCGCGGTCCAACGACCTCGGGCGGAAGGTCCACAAGACAGGCGACGGCCCCGGTCAATGGCAGGGCCGAGGCGCCGATCCTGTCCAGAAAGGCGTCGAGTTCGGAAACCGGCAGGTCATCCTGGCCGAAGGCATCGTGGTCCGGCAAATCGCTAATCATGGAGCCGGCACCTCCGTTACGTGAAATCCCAAGTCGAAAACCCGGGGCGCAGACGCGGATGCCGGCCCCCAACACAATTCCCGCCACGCGCAGAGGCACGCCGGTTACATCAAGCTTTATGGAAAACCTTAAGGAGTTGTTAATAAGTGCCCCGGCCGAAGAGATATACGCCGCGCCTTGGCACAAGGCGGGCAAAGCGAAACGCCGCCCGGGAGCCGGGCGGCGTCGATCCTTGGTTCCGTGACCTCGTCTACGCGCGCGGCGCTCAGAGGTAGTCCGACCGCTGCAGGCCGTATTTGGCCATCTTCTCGTTCAGCGTCCGGCGCGGCAGGCAGAGCTCGTCCATCACCGAGGAGATCGAGCCCTTGTGGCGGCGCATGGTGTTGTCGATCAGCATCCGCTCGAACGCTTCCACGTATTCCTTCAGCGGCTTGCCCTCGGTGGTCATCACCGGCTGCATGTCCTCGTGGTCATTCATCAGCAGCGAGGCGATGGTGCCTGTCCCACGACGCGACTGCAGCACCGCGCGCTCGGCAAGGTTGATCAGCTGGCGCACGTTTCCGGGCCAGGGCGCCTGCAGCAGCTGCGCCGCCTCCTGAGCCGAGACCTGCGGCGCGTCGCAGCCGTATTCATCCGAGAACTGCTCGGAGAAGCGGGTGAAGAGCGTCAGGATGTCCTCGCCGCGCTGGCGCAGCGGCGGCACGGTGATCTTCAGCGCGGCAAGACGGTAGTAAAGGTCGGGGCGCAGCGCGGTCTCGCAGGTGCGGCCCTCGTCCTGCAGGTTGCAGATGGCGATGATGCGGGTTTCAGGTGGGGTGCCCTGATCGTTGATCACCGACAGGAGTCGCGCCTGCGAGGCGTCCGAGAGGCTTTCGATGTCCTCGAGCACCAACGTGCCGCCGCGCGCCTCCTCGATCGCCGGAAGACGGGTGTCCTCGGGCTGCATCGGGCCGAAGAGGCGGCGCATCAGCGCGTCCTCGTCCATCGCCGCGCAGGAGATCAGCACGAACTTCTTGCCGGCGCGCGAGCCCACCGCGTGCAGCGCGTGGGCGATCAGCGTCTTGCCGGTGCCGGTCTCGCCGTCGATCAGCACGTGGCCATCGGCCTGGCCCAGATCGAGCACGTCCTCGCGCAGCCGCTCCATCGCCGGGCTCTGGCCGATGAGCTTGCTCATCAGCTGGCCGCCGTCCGAAAGCTCGCGGCGCAGCACCCGGTTGTCGAGCGTCAGGCGGCGGGCATTGGTGGCTTTCTTCGCCAGCTCCGACATGCGGTCCGGGTTGAAAGGCTTCTCGAGGAAGTCATAGGCCCCGATCCGCATCGCCTCGACGGCCATGGGCACGTCGCCGTGGCCGGTGATCATGATGACGGGCAGCGCCGAGTCGTTGCCCATCAGCTTGCGCAGGAACTGGATGCCATCCATCCCCGGCATGCGGATGTCCGAGATCACGATGCCCGGGTAATCCGCGCCCACCGCGCCAAGCGCCTCTTCGGCGCTGGAGTAGGTCTCGGTGTCATAGCCAGACAGGGCCAGCCACTGGCTGATCGACTGGCGCATGTCCTTTTCATCGTCGACGATGGCGATCTTCATGGCTTTGGTCATTCGGTCTGGTCGCCTTTTGTTGTGGTCTTGGCGCGCGTCTTGCGCGGTAACTTACTCGTCATCGCCCGCGGCTCACTCTGCCGCGGCGGGGCTTTCGTTCAAGATAGGCAATTGCATCTCGAAAACAGCCCCCCCTTCGGTCCCGTTGCGTGCCGAGAGGCGTCCACCGAGGTCGGTGACGATCCCCGAGGAGATCGCGAGGCCGAGGCCGGTGCCGTCGCCGGGCTGCTTGGTGGTGTAGAAGGGCTCGAACAGCGCATCGAGATCCTCGATGCCGTGGCCGTTGTCGCGCACGCTGAGCGTCGCCGTCTCGCCGCTGGCGAGGATGATCTCGATCTCGGGGTTGGCAACGGATTTGGTCGCGTCGATGGCATTGCGCAGCAGGTTCACCAGGACCTGCTCGATGCGCATCCGGTCGCCCATCACCATCACTGGCAGGTCGGGAAGAATCTTGGAGATCCGCACCCGCCGCGCCTTCAGCTGCGGCTCCATCATCGACAGCGAGGAGGCCAATGCCTCGCCCATGTCGACCGGCACGAAATTCGCCTGCCCCTTGCGCGCGTAGCTCTTGAGCTGGCGGGTGATCGCCCCCATGCGCTCGATCAGGTCGTCGATGCGGGAAAAGGCGGTCATCGCCTCCTCGGGGCGGTTGCGCTTGAGCAGCAGCCGCGCCCCCGCGAGGTAGGTTTTCATCGCCGCCAGCGGCTGGTTCAGCTCGTGGCTGACGGCGGCGGACATCTCGCCGAGGGCGGCCAGCTTCGAGCTCTGCTCGAGCGTCTGCTCGGCACTGGCCAGATCCTTCTGCACCTTCTCACGCTCTGCGATCTCGCGCTGCAGCCGCGCGTTCAGCGCGCGCAGCTCGACGCTCTCGCGCTGGAAGAGGGCCATGCGCAGCGCGGTCTTGCGCGACAGCGCGTAGAAGGCCAGCGCGGTCAGCAGAGCAAAGGCCATGATCTCGAGCGCCAGCACGGCGTTCACCTTCTCGCGCACCGAGGCATAGGTGGTGAAGGTCGCCATGGTCCATCCGCGGAAGGGAATGCGCCCGTCGATGCGCATCACCGCCTCGCCGCGCAGGTAGGCATCGGCGGGCAGCGCGGTCCAGTCGGCGGTGGCCTTGATGGCGCGCTCGATGGCATTCTCGGCGGGCTGCTTTGCCAGGGCCTCGTCCATGGTGAGCCCGCGCCAGCGCGGCTCGGTGGCAAGGATGATCCGCCCCTCGGAATCGAGCACGGCGACGGCATCGGTGATCCCTGCCCAGGCCCGTTCAAACTTCGCCAGATCGACCTCGACCATGATCACGCCGATGGAGGAGTTCTGGCTCTCCATGCGCCGCGAATAGGTGAAGGCGTAGCCCCCCGCCTCGCGCTCCTGCACGGTAAAGACGGTGGTATTGGCACGCAGCGCGTCGACGTAATAGGCCTCGGAGCGGTGGTTCGAGCCAAGCCGGTTGCGGTCGGTGGCCGCCACGGTGCGCCCGTCGCGGTCGAGCAGCATCAGCGAGGCCGCCCCGATCTCGTCGACATAGGAAATCAGCCGCTGCGTCGACTGGCTGAAGTCTCCCGAGTTCAGCGCCCCGATCAGGGCCGGATCGCGCGCCAGCAACTGCGGCACGATGGCATTGCGGCGCAACTCGGACAGGATATTGCCGGAATAGAGCGCCAGCCGCAGCTCGGCGCGGTTGCGCGTCGAGGCGGTGGAACGGTCGGTGAGCAGGACGTTGGTGATCCACACCGTGCTGACCGCCAGCACCAGCAAAAGGATAAGCGCCGCCCGCACCCGCCAACTCAGCGGGCCCGAACGCCGTCTGTCTTTCTTGTCACGCGTGGTCTCCGACATGGCGCCCAACTTACGCCGGGCGCCGGGCCGGCTCAAGCGGTGCCGGTCAAGCCTCGGCGAGCGCCGCCGTCAGATTGGCGAAAAGACGCGCACCGTCCTCGTTGCCCTGCGACGGATCGCAGGCCCGCTCGGGGTGCGGCATCATCCCGAGAACACGGCGGTTTTCCGAAAGGATGCCGGCGATGTCGCGGTCCGCGCCATTGGGGTTGTCGGTGTAGCGGAAGGCCACGCGTCCCTCGCCCTCGAGCATGTCCAGCGTCGCAGCGTCGGCGGTGTAATTGCCGTCGTGATGCGCGATCGGGATGCCGATCTTCTCGCCCATCTCGTAGCCGCGGGTAAAGACGGACTGGCTCTCGGCCACTTCCAGACCCACCGTGCGGCAGATGTACTTGAGGTTCGCGTTGCGCAGCAGCGCCCCCGGCAGCAGCCCGGTCTCGGTGAGGATCTGGAAGCCGTTGCAGACGCCGAAGACGTAGCCGCCGCGCTCGGCATGGGCCTTCACGCCCTGGCAGATCGGCGAGTTGGCGGCGATGGCACCGCAGCGCAGGTAATCGCCATAGGAGAAGCCGCCCGGCAGGCCGACGATGTCGACGCCCGCAGGCAGCGTGGTGTCCTTGTGCCAGACCATCTCGACCTCGAGCCCGGCCTGTTCGAAGGCCATCTTCAGATCACGATCGCAGTTCGATCCGGGGAAGACGATGACGGCGGCTTTCATGGGCACTCTCCTGAACGGCCTTGCGACGCGCTGCGGCGCCGCCCCGCATCAGCGGGTGAAATCGGTGATCACGGCCACGCCCGGAGGCGTCGGCCCATTGAACGCCGCCAGCTCCGCCCCGGCCTGGCTGAGGGGAATCTCGCGCGCGATGAGAGGGCTCATATCCACCTTTCCCCGCGTGATCAATCCAAGCAGCGACGGATAGCGGTGCGAGGGCATCCCGCGCGTGCCGTAAAGCGCAAGATTGGCCATGTAGACGGCATTCATGTCCACCTCCTGCACGGCGTGATGCCCGACCGGCATCCCAACCTGTACATGCCGCCCGAGCGGGCGCAGGCAGCGGATCGAGGCGTTAACCGTCTGCGGAATACCCAGCGCCTCGACGCTGACATGGGCCCCGCCGCCGGTGATCTCCTTGATCTTCGCTGCCGCATCCTCCTCGGCGGCGTTCACCGCTGCGTCCATGCCGAGCGAGAGCGCGTGCTCAAGCTTCTCGGGCACGACGTCGACGACCACCACATGCGCGCCCAGAGCCCGGCCGAGGATCGCCGCGGAAAGCCCGATGCCGCCGGTGCCATGTACCGCCAGCCACTCGCCGCCCTGCAGCGCCGCGCGCCCGGTGAGCGCGTGCCAGGCGGTGGTCACCCGGCAGCCGAGACCCGCCGCCAAAGTCGGCGACATGCCCTCGGGCAGCCGGGCGAGGTTGAAATCGCGCGGCACGGCGACGTATTCGGCAAAGGCGCCCGGCTCGATGAAGCCCGGGAGGCGCTGATCGAAGCAGGTATGCTGCTGCCCCTCGCGGCACTGCGGGCAGGTGCCGCAGGCGAGGATGAAGGGCGCAACCAGCTTGTCGCCCACCTGCCATTGCGAGCCCGGCCCGGCCTCGACCACCTCGCCGCAATACTCGTGCCCCTGAATCTGCCCCGGCTTGACCCGAGGATGCTCGCCCGACCAGCCGTGCCAGTCCGAGCGGCAGACCCCGCAGGCAAGCACCTTCAGCACCACCCCGTCGTCGGGACAGGCGGGCATCTCCACCTCCTCGATCGACAAATCGGCGTTGTATTCTCTCAGGACGGCGGCGCGCATGAATGATCTCCTCCAGAATCTGGGATCACAGAACGACAGGCCGCGGCAAAACACAAGCCCCGCGCGGGCGGGGAATCCCGGCCTGCCTGCAGTGGGATATTTGGGCCCGAAGGCCCCCCGCGCCCTTATCCTAGGGGAGAGTCTTCCGCGGCAGCGCGGGTAGCGGACTGGCGCGTCGCCCTTCCGTCCGCCCTCTCCTGCGCCATCCCGGCGTGCCTCTTGAGCAATGGCCCCTGCAGGGATACATCTACGCAACTGACAAGAGGACGATTTCCATGCCCATCAAGCTGCCCGAAGACCTTCCCGCCTACGACGTGCTCTCGCGCGAGGGCGTGATGGTCATGTCCGAGGACAGCGCCTCGCGGCAGGATATCCGCCCCTTGCGCATCGCGCTGCTCAATCTCATGCCCAAGAAGATCCAGACCGAGAACCAGTTCGCGCGCCTCATCGGGGCGACGCCGCTGCAGATCGAGCTGTCGCTGATCCGCATGACCGAGCACCAGACCAAGAACACCGCCGCCGAGCACATGGAGGCCTTTTACCGGCCCTTCTCCGAGGTCGAGGCCAGCGGCGAGAAATTCGACGGGCTGATTATCACAGGCGCGCCGATCGAGCATCTGGAGTTCTCCGAGGTCACCTACTGGGACGAGCTCCGCAGAGTCTTCGACTGGAGCCAGACCCATGTGCACGCCACTTTCGGCGTCTGCTGGGGCGGCATGGCGATGATCAACTATTTCCACGGGGTGAAGAAGCACAGCCTGGATCACAAGGCCTTCGGCTGCGTGCGCCACCAGAATCTCGCCCCCGCCTCGCCCTTCCTGCGCGGCTTCTCGGACGACATGGTGATGCCGGTGTCGCGCTGGACCGAAATGCGCCGGGACGAGATCGAGGCCGCCGGCCTGCCTGTGCTGATCGACTCGCCCGAAACCGGCCCGGCGCTGGTCGAGGACAAGGCGCACCGCGCGCTCTACATCTTCAACCACCTCGAGTACGACAGCACCACGCTGAAGGACGAGTACGACCGCGACGTCGAGGCCGGCAAGCCGATCAACGTGCCGGCGAACTACTACCCGAACGACGATCCCAGCAAGAAGCCGCAAAACCGCTGGCGCAGCCACGCGCATCTGCTTTTCACCAACTGGATCTCGGAGATCTACATGACCACCCCCTTCGACCTCTCCCGCATCGGCAGCGAGTCCACCGACTGGCGTGCCGCGGCGAAGGTCGGGGCCTGAGCCATGTGGCAGGCGCTGCTTCCCGTCGTCGCGCTGCTGCTGGCAGGCTGCGGGCTGACCAGCAGCAAGGCCGTCAGGGAAGAGGCCGCCGCCGAAGCGGCCTTCCCGCCAGAGGGCCGTTTCCTTCAGGTGGATGGCCGCCGCGTGCACTACGTCGAGGCGGGCTCCGGCCCTGCACTGGTGCTGATCCATGGTGCCAGCGGCAACCTGCGCGACTGGACCTTCGACGCCGTCTCGCGGCTGAGCCCCGATTACCGCGTCATCGCCTTCGACCGCCCGGGGCTCGGCTATACCGAGGCCGAGGCGGATGGCGACAGCATTTTCGAGCAGGCTGCGCTGCTCTCGGCCGCGGCCACGCAGCTCGGCGCGACGCGCCCCATCGTGGTCGGCCAGTCCTACGGCGGCGCGGTGGCGCTGGCCTGGGCGGCGAACCACCCCGAGCGGGTCTCGGCGCTGGTGTTGCTGGGCGCCGCCTCGCAACCCTGGGAGGGCGGGCTGCCGTTCTTCTACAAGCTGACCGCCGGGCCGCTCGCGCCGCTGGCCAATCCCGCCATCGCCGCCTTCGCCCCTGATGACAGGGTGCAGGAGGCGATCACCGAGGTCTTTGCGCCCAACCCGGTGCCCGCGGGCTATGCCGCCCATATCGGCGCACCGCTGACGCTCCGGCGCGAGAGCCTCGACGCCAACGCCCGCCAGCGCGCCAGCCTCAAGGCCGAGATCCGCGCGCTCGCGCCCCGCTACCCGGCGCTCGATCTGCCGGTCGAACTGATCCATGGCGAGGCCGACACCACCGTCGGGCTGCAGATCCACTCGGTGCCCACGGCGGCGCAGATCCCCGGCGCCAACCTCGTCACCCTGCCCCGCGTCGGCCATATGCCGCAGCACGTCAGCCCGGCGCAGATGGATGCCGCCATCGCCCGGGCCGCCGCGCGCGCGGGTTTGCGCTAGGCGCGCCGAAGCGTCATATTGAGCGTGAGATTTCAACACGAAGGACCCAAGCCCGTGTCCAAGCCCTTCGACGGCGCGATCAGCGCCTATTTCGAGAAGAAGGCCCCCAAGGAAATCCGCGAGGCCATTCGCCGCGCCGACAAGGATGACATCCTCTCGGCCAGCTACCCCTACTCCGAGGAGATGAAGGGCAAGGCCTACGACAAGCAGATGGCGGCGCTGCAGATCGAGCTGATGAAGCTGCAGCGCCACGTCAAAGAAAGCGGCGAGCGCGTCGCCATCCTCTTCGAAGGGCGAGACGCCGCCGGCAAGGGCGGCACGATCAAGCGCTTTCGCGAGAACCTCAACCCGCGCGGCGCGCGGGTCGTGGCGCTCGGCAAGCCCTCGGACACCGAGGCGACGCAATGGTACCTGCAGCGCTACATCGACCACCTGCCCTCGGGCGGCGAGATCGTCTTCTTCGACCGCAGCTGGTACAACCGCGGCGTGGTGGAAAAGGTTTTCGGCTTCTGCACCGAGGCGCAGCGCGAGCATTTCTTCGCCCAGGTGCCGGACTTCGAGAAGATGCTGGTCGAGGAGGGAATCAAGCTCTTCAAGTTTTGGCTCAACGTCGGCCGCGCCGAGCAGCTGCGGCGCTTCCTCGCGCGGGAAAAGGACCCGCTGAAGCAGTGGAAGCTCTCGTCGATCGATGTCGAGGGGCTGAAGCTCTGGGACGAGTACGGCGCGGCGATCCAGGAAACCCTGTCGCGCAGCCATACCGCCGCCGCCCCTTGGACGGTGATCCGCTCGGACGACAAAAAGCGGGCCCGGATCGAAGCGATCCGCCACGTGCTCACCCATCTCGACTACGACAGCAAGGACGAGCGCAACGTCGGCGCGCCCGATCCCAAAATCGCCGGAGGGCCCGAAGTCTGGGATGGCTAAACGCGGCTACCACCACGGCAATCTCCGCCAGGCGCTGGTCGAGGCGGCGCTTGAACTGATCGAGGAAAAGGGCCCCACGGGCTTTACCCTCTCGGAAGCGGCGAAACGCGCCGGGGTCACCCCGGCCGCGGTCTACCGGCATTTCTCGGGGCGCGAGGATCTGATCGCCGAGGCGGCGCGGCAGGGCTACGAGATCTTCGGAGATCTCATGCAGTTCGCCTACGACAGCGGCCAGCCCTCGGCGCTCGCGGCCTTCGAGGCCACGGGCCGCGCCTACCTCGCCTTCGCCCGCCGCTATCCGGGCCACTACATCGCGATGTTCGAAAGCGGCGTGTCGGTGAACCATTCGCCCGAGCTTGCCAGCGCCTCGCGCCACGCCCGCGGCGTGCTCGAGAAAGCCGCCTCGGACCTCTCCCAGCACATCCCTCCGGAAAAGCGGCCACCCGCCGCGATGTTCTCGGCCCATATCTGGGCAATGAGCCACGGCGTCGTGGAGCTCTTCGCGCGCAACTCACCCGGCACGCAGTCGCCCTTCCCCGCCGATGAGCTGCTGGAAAGCGGCATCGGCATCTACCTGCGCGGCCTCGGCCTCATCCCGCCCGACGCCTGAGCATATTTCGAGCCAGAAACATCCGGGGGATCCGCGCGGTGCGCGGTGGGGGCGGCGCCGCCTCACAGATAAGTTGCCGCGCTGTGCGCGGCGGGGGCAGCGCCCCCTTACAGATAAGTTGCCGCGCTGTGCGCGGCGGGGGCGGCGCCGCCTCTCATCCCGCCTCAAGGACCGCGACATGACCCAAAAGACCTTTTACCTCGGCCTCGGCGGCCAGAAATGCGGCTCGACCTGGATCCAGGCCTACCTGAACCGGCAAGAGGGCAGCGACTTCGGCCGGCTCGGCGAGTACCAGGTCTGGGAGCCCCAGCTTGGCGGCGTCTTCGCCCGCTACAAGGTGCGCACGCCGCCGCTGAAGGAGCGGCTGCGGGCGCGGCTCAAGACCGCCGTGGGCGCCCACGAGCCGGCGCAGCATCTGCGCTGGCGGCTGCAGTCCGACCCCGAGGCGTATTTCGACTATTTCGCCGGGCTGCTGGCGCGTCCCGGCATCGTCCGCACCGGCGACATCACCCCCTCCTACGCCGCTCTGCCGCCCGAGACGCTGGCGCGCATCCGCGACGGGTTCGCCGAACGCGGCATCGCGGTGAAGGCAATCTTCTCGATGCGTGATCCGGTGGACCGGCTGCGCTCACACATGCGCATGGAAATGGCCAAGGAACGGCTTTCGGCGGAAGAGTCCAACGCCGCACCGCTGCGGGCCTTCTACGCCACCGAAGAGGCCGAGGCCCGCAGCCGCTACGACCGCACGATCGCCGCGATCGAGCAGGTCTTCGCCCCCGAGGATCGCTTTCTGTGCCTCTTCGAGGATCTCTTTACCCCCGAGGGGATCGCCGCGCTGTCGGATTTCGCGCAGGTCCCGTCCGATCCATCGCAGGGCGGACAGGCGGTCAACGCGCGGGCCAAGGGCTCGGGCAGCCTGCCCGAGGATCTTCTGGCCGAGATTGCGGCGCATTACCGGCCTGCCTACGAGGCCGCGGCCGAGCGTCTGCCGCGGGTGCGCGCGCTCTGGCCTTCGGCCCCCTACGCGCTCACCAGCGCATGAGGCCAAGCTCGACGAGCTGCTCCGGCCCCTCGTAACGCACGGAATTCTCGTCGAGAAAGCCGTTCTCCACCCCGTCCATCTTCTCCAGAAGCTCGGCGTAGTAGCGATACTTGGCGGCACCATTGGCATGCGCACCCCAGGAGATTGCCCGCGCGATCTTGGCCGCGAATTCGGACGTATAGACGAAATGCGCCAGCGTCAGCAGGATGGTCTGCGAGGGCGGCTGGTTGGCGTTGTGGGTGTCGATCATGCCGCTGTGCTTGCTGCGCAGGACCATCGGGGTCTTGTGCCGGGCAGCCTTCTGGAAGCTCTGCGCCTTGCGCACCCGCGAGGGCATGTAGATGCGGTGCCAGCCGCGGCGCTCGACCCTCGGCTTGACCGCGTAGCGCTCGAACAGCCGGGCGGTCTTGCTCTCGCCGACCAATTCCGCGCCCTGCGGCGACAGCTCCACCAGGCGCTCCGCCTGGAAATAGGGATAGGCCTCGAGCAGCCCGGCGAAGCTCTGCGGCAAAGGCCCCGCGAGCCCGCCCACCGAAGCCGGAAAGAACTCCACCACCGAGGCCACCGCCGCGGCCGCGCCCTCGGCCTTCAGCCGCGCGGCGATCTCCTGCAGCGAGCTCACCCCCGGAGGCAGGAAGAGGAACTCGTCGGCGTCGACATAGGTGACATAGCCGCCGTCCATCCACAGGTGCGGCAGGGCGATCTTGTAGAAGGTGCCGGCGCGCTGCATCCGCGGCGCCGCCCCCTCGATCTGGATTTCGATCTCGTCGCCATAGGGCAGCCACATGCTCACGACGCAGCAGTCGGGCTGCGCCTCGAGCCACGCGTGCGTGCCGTCGTCGGAGCGGTCGTCGATGATCAGGAACTGCTCGGCCCCGATGCTGCGGTAATAGTCGAAGAACGCCGGGCAGAGGGCCATCTCGTTGCGGACGATCGAGAAGATCGTCAGCTTGTCCGGATCGACCGGGCGCGAGACGCTCTCCACCAGCTCGGCCACGCGATCGATTGTGTATGGCACCATGTCGAGCCCCCTCTTGCCGAGATCATCCGCAGCGCGCCGGCCCGCGGTGAGCGGCCCGCCTGCGCATCCGGGTCAGCCCAGTCCTAACGCCTGCCCCGCAAAAGCAAAAGGCCGCTCCGGAGAGCGGCCTTCGCAAAATCGTATCGAGACGCGGATCAGCGCTTGGAGAACTGGAAGCTGCGGCGTGCCTTGCGCTTACCGAACTTCTTACGCTCGACGACGCGGCTGTCGCGGGTCAGGAAGCCTGCGGCTTTCAGAGCGCTGCGCAGCGACGGATCGTAGAGCTGCAGGGCTTTCGAGATGCCGTGCTTGACTGCACCGGCCTGACCCGAGAGACCGCCGCCCTTGACGGTGGCGTAGACGTCGAACTGGTCTTCGACACCTGCGATGGTGAAGGGCTGGCGCAGGATCATCTGCAGCACGGGGCGGGCGAAGTACTTCGACTGCTCCTTGCCGTTCACCACGACCTTGCCGGAGCCCGGCTTGATCCAGACGCGGGCAACCGCGTCCTTCCGCTTGCCGGTCGCGTAGGAACGGCCAAGCTCGTCACGGACGGGCTCGCGCGGGGTTTCAACGACTGCGGGTGCAGCTTCGATGCCGGCTGCGGCGCCGAGCTCTTCCAGGGAGTTGATCTGTTCTGCCATGATTACACCCGGGTGTTTTTCTTGTTCATCGACTTGACGTCCAGCACTTCAGGCGATTGCGCCTCGTGCGGGTGCGCCGCGCCTGCGTAGATGCGCAGGTTGGTCAGTTGCTTGCGCGACAGGCGGTTGCCCGGAAGCATACGCTTGACGGCCTGGAACACGACGCGCTCGGGGTGTGCACCCTCGAGGATCTGGGCCTTGGTGCGGGACTTGATGCCGCCCGGGTGGCCGGTGTGCCAGTAGAAGTTCTCTTCACGCTTCTTGCCGGTCATCTGCACCTTGTCGGCGTTGATGACGATGACATTGTCGCCCATGTCCATGTGCGGGGTGAAGGTTGCCATGTGCTTGCCGCGCAGACGCATGGCGATGATCGAGGCGAGACGGCCGAGAACGACGCCTTCCGCGTCGATCACGATCCACTTCTTCTCGATGTCTGCAGGAGTCGCAGAGAAGGTTTTCATCGTGGGTGCCCTTGAGCTGTTCAAATGGGGCCCGCCTGGGGGGCCCGAATTCCGATGGGCGGGTTATAAGCACGCCCACGGCACAGTCAAGCACCATGGCTTTGCATTTATTTATTAATTTCAATCACTTGCAAAAACGGTATTAAAATACCCCAAAGAATTCGACGCCGCCCCGGCCTCCGGAACCGTTTCACACGAGGATTTGCTCCGGCGGATCGTCCAGCAATCGCCGCAGCCGCAGAATCGCCTGCTCGAATTCCGCCAGCGGCACCTGCCCGTTCATCCCGATGCGCACCGCATGCGGGGCAAAGGCATCGCGCAGGGCAAAATCTTCCGCCGCCCGCACCTGCACCCCCTTGGCCTCGGCCGCCATGCAAAAGGCGGCCGCCCGCCAGCCCGGCGGCAACCGCAGCCAGACAAAGGGTGCCTCCTCGCTCCAGCGTAGCTCATGGCCGCCAAGGATGTTGACGGTGCTGCGCACGTAGAGCGCGTTGCGCTCGCGCACCGCGCGGACGATCTGCCGGGTCTCCTGCCGCGACAGCAGATCGGCCACGAGGTCCGCCAGCGGCAGCGCGAGCCCGAAGAACCCGTATTCCGCCGCCCGCCGCAGGTCGGCGCGCCGGGCGCGCGGGGCGATCGCAAACCCCACCCGCAGCCCCGGCGTCAGCGTCTTGGAGATCGACGAGACGAACCAGCCCAGCTCGGGCAGCATCGCCCGGTAGGTCTCGCAGCGCGCCTGGCCGAGAAAGGTGCTGTCATCCTCAAGGATGTGCAGACCGCAGCCGCGCGCCACGTCGGCGATCTCGCGCCGCCGCTCGGGCGGGGTGACGATGGTGGTGGGGTTGTGCAGCGCCGGCGAGGTGCACAGCAGCTGCGCCTCATGCCTGCGCGCCAGGTCGCGCAGCGCATCGGGGCGGATGCCCTTCTCATCCATCGGCACCGGCACCGGCTCGGCACGCAGCAGTTCGGCGGCGCGGCGGAACCCCGGATAGCAAAGCTCCTCGACAAGCACGACCGGCCGGCGCCCGCGCAGCACCGCCTGCATTACCAGCGAAATGCCGTTCTGCGCGCCGTGGCTGAGCACCAGGTCCTCGTGGTGAACCTGTCCCAGCGGCACATCCGACAGCCAGTCCAGCGCCACTTGCCGGGCCGGGGCGAAAGCGCGGCTGGTGGGGTAATCCATCAGCCCCGGTGCCGGGCGCGCAGCAATACGCGCCAGGGCCTCACGCACCAGCCCTACCTGCCCGAGATCGGGAATGCGCCCGGTGAAAAGGCTCACCATACGGTCGCCGTTCTCGGCAACCTCGCGCGGACCGCTCTCGATCAGCAGCGGCGCGGCGCTCTCGGCCTCGCCGCGCACAAATGTGCCGCGGCCGACCTCGGCCAGCAGCACATTCTCGTCGGTGAGGATTGTATAGGCCCGCGCCACCGTGCCGGGGGTCATGCCAAGGCGCCATCCCAGTTCGCGCACCGGCGGCAGCCGTGTGCCCGGCGGCAGTTTCCCCTGCGTGATGCCATCCCGCAAAGCGCTTGCGAGGACACGATATTTCGGGCCCGATGCCTGTTTCTCGAACAGATCGAAAATTGTATCGGTAACAATGTTTTGCTCGACGGTCATTTTTCCACAATGTATCAATTGGAGCATGAGATCAACATAATTGTACCGATACAAAACTGGAGACACACCGATGGCAGCCGCCGCACACGCCCCGCTCATTGCCTATCTCGACGCGCAGAAACCGCTGCCGCCGTTTGCAGCACTGGCGCTCCGCGTGGCGGTGGTTACCGCGCAGTGGTCGGAGCGTCGCCGCACACGCCGTGCGCTGATAGACCTCGACGACCACCTGCTGCGCGACGTCGGGCTCGAACGGCACGTCGCCCTGAGGGAGGCGCGTCGCAAGTTCTGGCAGGGCTGATCCCCGGACCTGACGGAACCTCTTCCCCTGGGCGCGAGGCATTCCCTCGCGCCTTTTTTATGCGCACCCGGCCCGCGCCGCGCCTACGGCGCTGCCGGATATGCGTATTTTCAGAAAGAAGAAGCCCGGAGATCATCGCGGACCTCCGGGCTTCTTCTCTTTTTCAGGTACGCCTCAGGGGCAGCAATGTGCCGCTCAGCGCCCGGCCAGGGCCTCGCGCAGCAGCGCCAGAACCGTCTCGCGCGGCACGTCGGCGGTGACAAAGGCGCGGCCGATGCCGCGGGCCAGGACAAAGCGGATGGCGCCGTCGAGCACCTTCTTGTCCTGCCCCATCAGATCATAGAGCACTTCTGCCGAAGGCAGATCGCCGGGGATGTCCGACAGGTCGCGCTTCATACCCATCTCGGAGAGATGCGCGCGCAGCCGCGACGGATCCTCCTGCGGGCAGAGCCCGAGCCGCGCCGAGAGCTCGAAAGCCAGCGCGCTGCCGATCGCCACGCCCTCGCCGTGCAGCAGCCGGTCCGAATAGCCGGTCGCCGCCTCGAGCGCGTGGCAGAAGGTGTGCCCGAGGTTGAGCAGCGCGCGGTCGCCCTGCTCGGTCTCGTCGCGCACCACGATCTCGGCCTTCATCTCCACCGAGCGGGTCACCGCATGAGCCAGTGCCGCAGGGCGGCGGGACAGCAGATCCTCGGCGCTCGCCTCTAGCCAGGTGAAGAACGTCGCGTCGCCGAGCAGCCCGTATTTGACCACTTCGCCGTAGCCCGCGAGAAAGTCGCGCGGCGTCAGCGTCTGCAGCACATCGATGTCCGCCAGCACCAGCGAGGGCTGGTGGAAGGCGCCGATGAGATTCTTGCCCGCGGGCGAGTTGATCCCGGTTTTGCCACCGACCGAGCTGTCGACCTGCGCCAGCAAGGAGGTCGGGATCTGCACGAAGCGCACGCCCCGGCGCAAGATGGCGGCGGCAAACCCCACGAGATCCCCGATCACCCCACCACCGAGCGCCACAACGATGTCGCGCCGCTCGACCTTCTGCGCCAGCAGCCACTCGGTGACCCGCTCGAGCTGGGCCCAGCATTTGGTCGCCTCGCCCGGGGGCAGAAGCAGCGCCTCGCAGCTGATCCCAGCGGCGGCGAGTCCCGCCTTCAGCGCCGGCAGATGCGCCGCGGCAACGGTCTCGTCGCTGACCACGACGATCCGCTTCCGGGTGCCCAGCAGCGGCGCGATCTCTGACCCGGCGCGCGCCAGCAGCCCGCTGCCAATGCGCACATCATAGGCCCGCGCCCCCAGATCCACATGCACGGTCCCCGCCTGCATCGCCTCGTTCATCAGCTTTCCTCCAGCACGTCCGGGCGTGTCTTCAACGTCTCGATCACCTTGCGGGCCATGGCATCGATCGACAGGCCCTGCTCCGATTTCACCGCCAGGTCCGCCAGTGCGTAAACCGGCACGCGGCGGTCGTAGATCTCGCTCAGGGTGGCCAGCGGATCGGGGGTGCGCAGCAGCGGCCGGGTGTCCTTGTGGCGCACCCGCCCCCAGAGCACCTTGAGGTCGGCATCGAGCCAGACGGCGACGCCCTTCTCGGTGATCATGCTGCGGTTGCCCTCGGCCATATAGGCACCGCCCCCGGTCGAAAGCACCGCCGGGCGAGCGTCGAGCAGCCGCTCGATCACCTGGGATTCCTTGCGCCTAAAGAAGGCCTCGCCGTCGCGGGCGAAGATCTCGGCGATGGTCATGTTGGCCGCCTTCTCGATCTCGGCATCCGAATCGCGAAACGGCACATTCAGGGCAGAAGCCAAGGCCCGGCCGACCGCCGATTTCCCCGCCCCCATCATGCCCACAAGCACAACTGTCTTTTTCAACTTCGGGTTCAATCCCCTTGTTTCTCGGCCTTGCATCGCCAATTCTGCCTCCTGAGGCCGTGAATGACGTGTCACTGCCAAAAAGGCTAGGTATAAGTGACAAAAAACATGAGGCAGGACTACTGAGCATATGGGACGATTGTTCAAACCCCTTCTGATCCTTCTTCTCCTCGCGGCAATCGCGCTGGTGGCCTACGCCTATGTCGGGCCCTATTTCGGCGCGGACTTCTCGCCGCCACAAACGGAGATCCGCCAGCCCGTGGAGCTTGATGCGAACTAGGTTCCTCCTTTGCACGCTCGCTCTGGGCGTGCCGACGGCCGTCGCCGCCGAGGCCCCGCTTGCCGCCATCGACTGGCTCAAGCGCGACCCGGGGATGAGCGCGGCCCTGCCCCTGCCCGATCCCGGGCCGCAGGGCGGAAGAGCCGTGCCGCACGCCGAGCGCCCGCGCCGCGACGAGCCCCCCGTGGCCGCCTCGGGTGGCACGCCCGACGTCGAGAGCGCACCGCTCGAGGCCCCCAGCGCCGAGTCGGCGGGGCTCCTGTCGAGCGCGCTGACCGGGCTGCCGCGGACGCTCTGGTCGGGCTCCGACGCAGCCCAGCTCGCCGCGCTCATCGCGCAGACGGAACCCGCGGTGCCCGCGCTCTCGGCGCAGCTTCTGACGCTGCTGCTGGCCGAGGCGGATGCGCCCGCGGGCAATGGCTCGCTGCTGGTGGCGCGGATCGACCGGCTGATGGAGGAAGGCGCGGTCGATGCCGCGCTGGCGCTGGTCGAGCAGGCCGGCGGCAGTTCCAACCCCGAGATCTTCGCGCGCTGGCTCGACCTGTCGCTGCTCGCGGGCAACGACGACGAGGCCTGCCGCACCCTGGCGCGCAAGCCCTATCTCACCAAGGACATCGCCACCCGCATCTACTGCGACGCGCGGGTCGGCAACTGGGAACACGCGGTCACCGTCTACGGCTCTGCCGGGGCGCTGGGGCAGATCGGCGCGCGCGATGCCGAACTGCTGGCGCGCTTCCTCGACCCCGAACTGGTCGATGCCTCCGAGCCGCTCAACCCGCCAGCGCGGCCGACGCCGCTGGAATTTCACCTCTTCGAGGCCGTAGGCGAAGCGCTGCCCACCCAGCCGCTGCCGCGCATGTTCGCCGCCGCGGACCTGTCGGGCAACAGCGGCTGGCGGGCACAGATCCTCGCCGCAGAACGCCTTGCGCGGCGCGGCACGCTTTCCGAGAACCGCCTGCTGGGCATCTATACCGACCGCGAGCCCGCTGCCTCGGGCGGGGTCTGGGACCGCGTCGCGGCGGTGCAGGATCTCGAGGCCGCGCTGAACGCCGGGCGCGGCGATCTGATCGGCCCCGCGCTGATCGCCGCCTGGCCACAGATGCGCAGCGCCGGGCTGCTGGTGCCCTTTTCCGAGCTTTACGCGGCGCGGCTGCAGGGGCTCGACCTCGAACCGCGCGCCGCGGCGCTGGCGCAGCGCGCCGCGCTGCTGTCGCCGGACTACGAGGAGGCTGCCCGCCGCCTGCCCGCGCGCAGCGGGCTGATCCGCGCGGTGCACGCCGTGGCGCAAGGCGAGATGCCCGACACCGTCCCCCTCGCCCCCGCCGCCCAGGCCATTGTCGAGGCCTGGCGCCCGGATGCCGAGGTGCCGCCGGAGTTGGCCAGCCTGCTACGTGACGGCAAGCTGGGCGAGACGATCCTGCGGGCCATCGCGCTTTTCCAGTCCGGTGCCGAAGGCAACCACGCCGATCTCACCGGTGCGCTGGCGACGCTGCGCCGGGTGGGGCTCGAGGACACGGCGCGCCGCGCCGCCATCCAGCAGATCCTGCTTTCGGACGAAGGCGCACCGCTGTGAGCGCCGCCAACTGGGTTTCGGCCTTCCTCGAGGCGCAGGCCGCCGAGCGCGGCGCCGCGGACAACACGCAGGCCGCCTACGCCCGCGATCTCGCGTCCTTCACCGGCTGGCTGGCAGCGCGCAAGCGCGACCTTGCCAGCGCGCAGCGCGGCGACGTTGAGGACTATCTGGTCGCCTGCGAAGCCGAGGGGCTTGCGGTCTCGACCCGCGCGCGTCGGCTCTCGGCGATCAAACAGCTCTACCGCTTCGCCTTCGAAGAGGGGCTGAGGGCCGACAACCCGGCAGTGCAGATCGCCGGGCCGGGCCGCCCCAAACGCCTGCCCAAGACGCTCTCGACCGAAGAGGTCGACCGGCTGCTCGAAGCTGCCGAGGCCCATGGCCGCAGCGCCGACGACCGGATGCGCAACACCTGCCTGATGCAGCTGCTCTATGCCACCGGCATGCGGGTGAGCGAACTGGTCACGCTGCCGCTCTCGGCGGCACGGGGCGATCCGCGCATGCTGCTGATCCGTGGCAAGGGCGGCAAGGAGCGCATGGTGCCGCTCTCGCCGCCGGCGCGCGTGGCGCTGGCCGAGTGGCTGAACCGGCGCGATGCGCAGGAAACGCTCAAGAAGACCGAGGGCAAGCCCGCCTCGAGCTTCCTCTTCCCGTCGCGCGGCAAGGCCGGGCATCTGACCCGCCATGCCTTCTACATCATGATCAAGGATATTGCCGTGGCGGCGGGCGTCTCGCCGGCCAAGGTCACCCCGCACACGCTGCGCCACGCCTTCGCGACGCATCTTCTGGCCAATGGCGCCGATCTACGCGCCATCCAGACCTTCCTCGGCCATGCTGATGTGGCGACCACCGAGATCTATACCCATGTTCTCGAAGAGCGTCTGCGCGAGCTCGTGCTCGACCATCACCCGCTCGCCCGGGACTGACGCCGCCGCAGCGCGCTTCGCCATGTCTCTAAAATAGGAGCCCGCCGCGCCCTTGCTTCCAGGCGGGAATATCGCGGGGGTGCGGGGGTCGAGCCCCCGCTCGCCGAACCTCTGGGATCAGGCGTGCACCTCGGTATAGGTGCCTTCGCCGGCCAGGATGCCGCGGAAGCCGCCCGGCTCGTTCAGCGAGAAGACGATCAGCGGCATCTTGTTGTCGCGCGCCAGCGCGATGGCCGAGGCGTCCATCACCTTGAGGTTGTCGCGCAGCACATCGTCGTAGGAGATGCGGTCGTAGCGCTTGGCCTCAGGGTTGGTCTTGGGATCGCAGTCGTAGATGCCGTCGACGTTCTTGCCCATGAAGATCGCCTCGCAGGCCATTTCGTTGGCGCGCAGCGACGAGGCGGTGTCGGTGGTGAAATAGGGGTTGCCGGTGCCCGCGGCAAAGATGCAGACCCGCTTTTTTTCCAGGTGGCGCACGGCCCGGCGGCGAATGTAGGGCTCGGCCACCTCGTCCATGCGGATCGCCGAGATCACCCGGGTGAAGACGCCCAGTTCCTCGAGCGCCGACTGCATGGCGAGCGCGTTCATCACCGTCGCCAGCATGCCCATGTAGTCGGCGGTGGTGCGCTCCATGCCCTGCGCCGAGCCGGCGAGACCGCGGAAGATGTTGCCGCCGCCGATCACCATGCAGATTTCGACACCCATGTCGTGCACCGACTTCACTTCGCGCGCGATGCGCTCGACGGTCGGCGGGTGCAGACCGTAGCCCTGGTCGCCCATGAGCGCCTCACCCGAGATTTTCAGCATCACACGCTTGAAGGTGGTTTGGGGCTGCTCGGTCATGTTGCGCTCCGTCTGTGCACGATCCAAATTGCGGCTATATGTGACCGAAAACATCCGCGTCTGCAATGCTGAGCGCCCCCGCAAGAAAGGATCGCCGGTGGCTGATCTGGTGAAACAATATGCGCCCGATCCGAGCCTTCCGGTGCTGATCGCGGGGCCCACCGCCAGCGGCAAGTCCGCGCTGGCGCTTGAAATCGCCGAATCTGCGGGGGGCGTCATCATCAATGCAGACGCGATCCAGGTCTTCGACGACTGGCGCGTGCTGACCGCTCGTCCCCCGGTAGAAGACGAGGCGCGGGTGCCACACATGCTTTATGGTCACGTGCCGGGCAGTCATGCCTATTCGGTGGGCGACTGGCTGCGCGATCTGCAACCGCTCCTTGGCGGAGCGCGGCCGATTATCGTCGGCGGCACGGGACTTTACTTCTCGGCGCTGACCGAGGGCTTGGCGGCGATTCCCGAGACCCCGTCCGAGGTCCGCGCCCGCGCCATGGCCCGGCTGGAGGCCGGGGAGCTGCAGGCCATGGTTGCAGAGCTTGATCCCGAGAGCCGCGACCGCATCGATTGCCACAACCCGATGCGGGTGCAGCGCGCCTGGGAGGTGCTGACCGCCACCGGGCGCGGAATCGCGGCCTGGCAGGCCGAGACGCCGCCGCCGCTGTTGCCGCTGGGGCAGGTTCAGCCGATCCTCTTCGACGTGCCGAAGGACTGGCTGAACGCGCGCATCGCGCGGCGCTTCCGGCTGATGGTCGAGGGCGGCGCTCTCGACGAGGCCCGGGCCAACCTGGAGAGCTGGCACCCCGCCCTTCCCTCGGCCAAGGCCATCGGCGCGGCCGAGCTGATCGGGCACCTGCGGGGCGAGCTGAGCTTGGACGAGGCGGTGGAGCGCGGCGCTATCCTCACCCGGCAATTCGCCAAGCGCCAGCGCACCTGGTTCCGCGCACGGATGAAGGACTGGCCACGCCACTGCCCCGCGGAGGCGCTGGCATGACACCGCGACGCAGCGGCGCACCGGCCTGCCGGAACCTCGAGTTTCACTGCGCAGCGATCGCGTTAGTCGATTGACGTAGCGTTGCAATTGATGCGCAATGGGCGGGCAGATGACCGCAGAACGAGCAAAGGGGAAACGCAGATGAGCCGAGGCCGTAACGCGCAGTGCATCCACCCCGCGGTGCGGCAGGAGCTTTGCGATTTCCGGCAGGGCCTCGTGACGCGACGAGAGTTTCTCACCCGGGCAACGGCGCTCGGCACCTCGGCCGTGATCGCGCGCGGCATGGTCGGCATGGCCGCTGCCGAAGAGACCCCCTCCGAGGCACCGCCGGGCACTGCGCTGCGCATCCAGATGGAGGTGCGCCCGCTCAAGGATCCGCGCACCTACGACTGGTCCGAAATCGCCAATATCTCGCGCGGGTGGCTCGAATACCTCGTCGAATATAACCGCGATGGCAGCCTTCGCGGCATGCTGCTCGAGAGCTGGGAGGCCAGCGAGGACGCCGCGCAGTACCTGCTGCATGTCCGCCCCGGCGTGACCTGGACCACCGGCGAGCCCTTCACCTCGGGCGACGTGGCGCGGCTCATGGGCTATTGGTGCGACCGCAGCGTCGAAGGCAACTCGATGGCCGGGCGGCTTGCCGCCCTTGGCGATCCGCAAACCGAGCGGCTGGCCGAGGGCGCGGTTGAAGTCCTTGACGATCTGACCCTGCGCCTCAACCTCGCCTATCCGGACGTGGCGATCATGGCGGGCCTGTCGGACTATCCCGCCGCCTGCGTCCACGCGCGGCACGATCCGGCGACCATGCTCACCGACCCCATCGGCACCGGACCCTACCTGCCCGAGGAGCTGGTCCCCACCCAGCGCGCCGTGCTGGTGCGCAACAAGGCCCATGCCTGGTGGGGGGCCGAGGCCGATGGCTGGGGCGGCGCCACGCTTGAGCGGATCGAGTTCCTCGACTATGGCACCGATCCGGCCTCCTGGCTCGCCGCCGCCGAAAGCGGCGAGATCGACATGCTCTACGAGAACGTCGGCACCTTCATCGAAGTGGCGGATCTGCTGGGCTGGCAGCGCTCCGAGGTGGTCACCGGCGCGACAGTGGTGCTGCGCGGCAACCAGCAGGCGCTGGTGGACGGCCGCGCGGCCTATGCCGACAAGCGCATGCGCAAGGCGCTCCAGCTTGCCATCGCCAACGATATCGCGCTGGAACTCGGACACGCCGGGCTTGGCACGGTGGCCGAGAACCACCACGTCGCGCCGATCCATCCAGATTATGCCGAGGTCGGCCCCACCGAGTACGACCCCGCCCTCGCCCTGCCGCTGGCGCAGGAGGCGGGCTTCGGCGATCTCGAGCACGAGCTGGTCACGCTCGACGACGGCTTCACCCGGCGCACCGGTGACGCCTGCGCCGCCATGCTGCGCGACGCGGGGTTCAAGGTGAGCCGCAAGGTGCTGCCCGGTTCGGCCTTCTGGCAGGAGTGGAAGGACTACCCGCTGTCGATCACCGAGTGGAACCACCGTCCCCTGGGCATCCAAGTGCTGGCGCTGGCCTACCGCAGCGGCGAAGCCTGGAACGAGACCGGCTACGCCGATGCCGAATTCGACGCCATGGTGGCCGAGGCGCTGACCATCGCCGATGCCGAGGCCCGCAAGGAGATCATGGCCCGCATCGAGCGCAAGCTGCAGCAGGACGCGGTGATCGTGCAGCCGTTCTGGCGCTCGCTCTACCGCCACGTCCGGCCCGGCGTGCTCGGGGCCGAGATGCATCCCTCGTTCGAAATCCACCTCTACAAGCTCGCGCTGGAGGTCTGAAGCTCGGCAGAGGGTTGCCAAGCGCCGCTGCCAAAGATGACAGCGGCGCGCTTCTCCGGCAGGCTACCGCCCGGAGGCAACGCCGCATTTCAGCCCCCTTGGAGGACACCCGCATGCTGACGCTCTACCATGCGCCGCGCTCACGCTCGACGCGCATTGTTCAATTGATCCGCGACATGGGCATCGAAGAGGATGTCGACCTTCGGATCGTGCAGATCCCGCGCCAGGACGGTTCGGGCGCGCGCGACCCCGACAATCCCCACCCCGAGGGCAAGGTGCCGACGCTGGTGCACGACGGTGCGCTCATCCGCGAGAGCAACGCGGTGATGCTCTATCTGACCGACCTCTATCCCGAGAGCCCCATGGGCCGCCCCGTCGGCCACCCGTCGCGCGGCGCCTACCTGTCCTGGCTGGCCTGGTACGGCAATGTCTTCGAGCCGGTCTACGTGCTGCAGGTCGCCGGGGTCTCGCATCCGATCACCCAGGTCACCTTCCGCGACGTGCCAGAGGCGGTGGCGCGGCTCTCGGAGGCCTTGGCCGAAAAGGACTGGCTGGTGGACGACCAGATCAGCGCGGCGGATCTTCTGGTGGCCTCGACCTATGGCTGGTTCCAAGACCTCGTCCCCGACGATCCGCGCATCAAGGACTGGGTCGCGCGCTGCCTGTCCCGCCCGGCCGTGACCTCGGTCATCGAAGAGGAGATGGCGCGCTGAAGGGTCAGTCCTCGAGCAGGTCCTCGTAGCGCGCGTCGGTCAGCGTCTTGAGGAAGGCCACCAGCGCATCCACGCGCTTGTCGTCGAGCGCGGGCCCGTCGGTCAGCTCGGGCGCAAGGTTCTCTGCGACCTCGGGGGGACCGAAGGGGGCATCGGTCTCGGGATTGATCTTCCGCGCTTCGTTGCGGGTGTTGTAGCTGTTGTAGAAGAGGATCACCGTCCGCAGATCCTCGAAGACCCCATTGTGCATATAGGGGGCGGTGACCGCGACGTTGCGCAGCGTCGGCGTGCGGAAGGCGCCCCGCAGGGTCTCGTCCGCCGGGCCGCCATCTTCGGTCAGATGCGCGTTCTGCAGCAGCCCGCCGTCGATGAAGCCGTCCTCGGACCCGTTCGACCCCCGCAGCACGCTGTTCGCCGGAACGCCAAGGTTGTGGAAGCGGTAATCCGAGAAGGTCTCGGCAGGGTCCACAGCGCTGCGCCGAAGCTGGTGGCACTGGTTGCAGTTGGTGAACTGTTGCGAGAAGAACAGCAGCCGTCCGAGCTCTTCCTGCTTGGTCAGTTCGGCCTCGCCGCGCAGGAATCGGTCGTATTTGGAATCGAAAGGCGCGAACTCGGGCCGCCGCTCGAATTCGGCGATGGCGTGGGTCATGGCGGCATAGCCCGCCTCGGGATCGTCCAGCGTGCCGGGACCGAAGAGCGCGCCGAAGGCGGCCACGTAGTCCGGGTTCTCGCGCAGGCGTGCCACCACCTCGGACTTGTCCCCCATGCCCATCTCGGCGGGGTTGAGCGGCGGGCCGCCCGCCTGCTCCTCCAGCGTCACCGCGCGCCCATCGTGGAACAGACCGCCGCGCCAGCGGCCGTCCTCGTCACGCGCCAGTTCGGGCACATGCGCGGCATAGCTCACCGTGGGCGCATTGCGGTCGCCGAGCGAGGCGCCATCATCGCCAATGGAGGCGGCGCCGCGCGGGTCGGCGAAGGCATAGGCCGGATCGTGGCACGTGGCGCAGCTTTGCGAGCGAGTCTTCGACAGGTTCGCGTCGAAGAAGAGCGCCTCGCCGAGCGCATCCATGCTGTCGAACCCGGACGAGGCCGCGGACACGCAGGCCACACCCAGCCCGCCCACACCAAGCGCAAGAACGGCGGCGGACGCAAGTATGGCGGCATGACGCATGAGAACTCTCCTGTGGACCTGTCAGCGGGGCTCGGCGGTGTCGATCCGACCAGTCTGGCCCTGCGCCGCGCGTAGCTCCTTGATCGGGATCAAATCCCTAGCCTTTATGTCAGGCATATCAGGCAAAGCCCTCCCTGCGTCAAGGGAGGCGGAGGTCACCGGGGCCTGCCGGATAGGATTACCGGCCCCAGATCACCTTCACGTAGTTCATCGTCTCGCGGTACGGCGGGATGCCCCCGTGCTTCTGGACGGCGCCCGGCCCGGCATTGTAGGCCGCCAGCGCCAGCTGCCAGGAGCCGAACTTGCGGTATTGCTGGATCAGGTAGCGCGCCCCGCCCTCGAGGTTCTGGGCCGGGTCATGCGGATCGACCCCGAGCTTGCGCGCGGTGAACGGCATGAGCTGCGCGAGGCCGATGGCCCCTTTGTGCGACAGCGCCTTGGGATTGAATCCGGATTCCTGCTGGACGAGGCGCAGGAAGAGATCCTCGGGCACGCCGTGCCGCCGCGCCGCCTGTCGGGCGAGATCGGCGTAGGGGCCACGATAGCTGCCCCGATAGCTCGGCACCGCGCCCTCGTTGCCGCCCATGGGGCCCCATTTCGTCGGGGTCACCACGCGGCTCGGCTGCAGCCGCACCGAGCTGTTGTATTGCTGAGACGCGCGCCCATCGAGCACGTTGGTCTGTTTGGAGAAGAGCCGCACCCGGCTCTTGGATGAAAGCACCTCTGCCGAGACCGAAGTTCCCGACAACACCAGAGCACACACCACTCCGGCCAGCGCCCGCGTTGCGTAATTGCGCATCACGTCCCTGTCCCGCTTCGCTGTTCCCTTGTCGCCCGACTATACAGATAAATTGACCCTAGGCCAGCTTGCCGGACACCCTCCTACCGGCGGATTTCCGCGCGACATTGAGCGCTTGGGCACATCGGGCCCGTGGTGTAGACCTGTGCAAACACTCCGCCTGCGGGGATTCGCAGACGTGCGAAAATCCCGGCCAGGCACAGGAAATCGCGCCGTCTGGGCAACAGGCGGCGACCAGACAAACGACCAGACGAAACGACCAAGAATAAGGGGATGACATGGCCGGCTCCGTGAACAAGGTGATCCTGGTAGGCAATCTCGGTGCGGACCCCGAGGTGCGCACCTTCCAGAACGGCGGCAAGGTCTGCAACCTGCGCATCGCCACCTCAGAGAACTGGAAAGACCGCAACACCGGCGAGCGCCGCGAGCGCACCGAGTGGCATTCGGTCGCGATCTTCAGCGAGCCGCTTGCGCGGATCGCCGAGCAGTACCTTCGCAAGGGCTCTAAGGTCTATATCGAGGGCAAGCTGGAGACCCGCAAGTGGCAGGACCAGTCCGGCCAGGACCGCTACACCACCGAGATCGTGCTGCGCCCCTTCGGCGGCGAGCTGACCCTGCTCGACAGCCGCCAGGGTGGCGGCGGCGGTGACTTCGGCGGCGGCTCGGGGGGCGGCTACGGCGGTGGCTCGGGCGGTGGCTATGGCGGCGGCAACGAGGGCGGCTACGGCGGCGGCTCGGGCGGCGGCTACGGCGGCGGCGCGGGCGGTGGCGGCTCGCGCGACATCGACGACGAGATCCCGTTCTGAGGCGTGTTTTCCACGGATGCGATCTCGCATCCGGGACACCGGAAATACGAAAGGGCTGGCCTGCGCCAGCCCTTTCTCTTTTGCACGAAGCCCCTCGGACCTATGCGGTCCTGCGGCCTACACAGGGTTGATCAGCTCACCGACCCTTCCAATGAGCACATCCAGATCGAAGGGCTTCTGCACGATCTCGACGTCCGCCGCAGGCAGCTCGCCCCCGAGCGCCGCGCTCTCGTCATAGCCGGTGACGAAGACGACCTTCAGCCCCGGCAGCTCGGCGCGCGCGGCCTCGGCCAGCTGGCGCCCGTTCATCCCGCGCGGCAGGCCCACATCGGTGAGCAGCAGATCGACCTGAGGCGTCCGCGCGAGCGCCTCCAGCGCCTCGGCCGCCGTGCCGGCCTCGAGCACGGAGTACCCCCGGTCCCGCAGCGCATCCACGACCACCATCCGCACCAGGACCTCGTCCTCGACCACGAGCACCGTCTTTTCCGGCGCCGCGGCCAGCTCGGTATCGCCGCGCTCTTCGGCGTCCTGCTCCACCTCGACAGCCTCGAAGCTCCTCGGCAGGTAGAGGCTCACCACCGTGCCCGCGCCAACCTCCGAAGTGATCTCGGCCGCGCCGCCGGACTGCTGGGCAAACCCGTATACCATGGACAGGCCGAGCCCCGTGCCCTCGCCCATCGGCTTGGTGGTGAAGAAAGGCTCGAAAGCCCGGTCGATCTGCTCGGCGGTCATGCCGCTGCCGGTGTCAGACACGCGGATGCGCAGGTAGTCCCCCGCCTCGAGACCCATGCTCTTTGCCTTGGTGCGCGCCATGCTCTGGTTCGAGAGGTGGATCGTCAGGCTGCCGCCCTCGGGCATGGCGTCGCGGGCGTTGATGCAAAGGTTCAGCAGGGCGTTCTCGAGCTGGTTCTGATCTACGAGCGACAGCCAGGGGGTCGCGTCGGCGGTTGTCCTCAGCTCGATGTGCGGCCCGACCGTGCGCTGCACCAGGTCGACCATCCCGGCGCAGAGCTTCACCACATCGGTCGGCCTGGGCGCGAGGGTCTGCTTGCGGGCGAAGGCCATGAGCCGCTGCGTGAGGTTCGCTGCGCGACTCGTCGCGTTCCGGGCCGCCGACAGATATCGCCCGATCTCGTCGAGGCGCCGTTCTGACAGCCGCGCACCGGCCATCTCGACCGAGCCGGCGACCGCCGCAAGAAGATTGTTGAAGTCATGCGCCAACCCGCCGGTGAGCTGGCCGACCGCCTCCATCTTCTGGGCGTGGCGCAGCTCTTCCTCCCGGGCCATCAGCGCGGCGGTCTGTTCCGACACTCGGCGCTCGAGGGTCTCGTTGAGACGGAAAAGCTCGGCCGTCACCCGATCGCGCTCGGCCTCGACCTCGCGCCGGCGGCTGACATCCATCAGCACCCCGGAAAAGGACTCGGACTTGCCGTGAGCATTGAGCTCGACCCGCCCGCTTGCTTCGATCCAATGATACTTGCGGTCCTCGCGCAGAACACGGAATTGATCGAAATAGGATCCTCCCTCGCGCAGCGCCGCCTCGATATCCGAGATCAGCCGCGGCTTGTCCTCGGGATGAACGTTCTCGACCAGGTCGTCGAGCTTGAGATCGCCAAGCTCGGTGACCTCGCGCAGCCCCATGGCCGAGGCGAGCGCCGCGTCGACGGTGAAGACGTCCCGAGGGACATCCCAGACCCAGGTGCCGACGATCGCCCCGGCCTCGAGCGCGAGGCCGACGCGGCGTTCGCTCTCGCGCGCGAGCTTCTCGCTGGCCCGTATCTCGGCCTCGGCACGTTTGCGGTTGGTGACGTCACGAAAGAGCACCGCGACCTGCCCGAGGCTCTTGGGCTCGACCCGCCGCGCCGAGACCTCGATGAACCGCCCGACCTCGGAGAAACTCCTCTCGAACCGGATTGGCGCGCCATGTTCCAGCACGTCGCCGTAGATCTTCACCCATTGCCGCCCGTCGTCGGGTGCAACGTCAAAGACGGTTTTCCCGACGATCCCCTTGATGCCGGTATGACGCTCGTAACCCGAATTCGCTTCGATATGCATGTAATCCGACAGTGGCCCATCCGGCCCGTCGATGAACTGGATGATGCAGAACCCGTCGTCGATCATCTCGAACAGCGCCTGACGACCGGCCTCGCGCGCGTCATCCTGGGCCGGCGCCCTCTCCGGCTCAAGAACGGGTGCCGGCATTCTACTCTTGATAAACGGCAGGCGCATCGCGGTGTCCGACATGTCAGGGGATATACCTCCTGCAATATAGAGGGGGTCCCTGCCGCGCAAAGGCCGCCCACTGGCAAACCTGGCCTGAACGTCATGAAATCCGTGGCTGACTTTGGGGAAACGCGACGATACCGCGCCCGGCCGGGCGGGCGATTGCGATGGAAAGGTGAGACGCGGCGAAGCGCGGATGTCCCGGCGCCCCTGCCAGAGCCCGAAGTTATCCTAACGGTATCTCGCGACCTGAGCTACCATGGCGTGATCTATTGATTGATTTAGCAACTTGGGGGACCGCATTCATGGAAGGTATTGCAGCAATAATCGTTCAGGCGATCGCGGGTATGGTCGGGGGCGGCGTGGCCGGTCAGCTCGTGAAGACCGTCGGCATGGCGGTGCTTCCAAAGCTCCTTTCCGGCGCCATCGGCGGCATCCTCGGCGGTTCCGCCATCGGTGCGATCCTCGGTGGCGGCGATCCGACCGCGGCCGCCGATGCGGCCGCCGCCGCGGGCGGCCTCGACATCGGCGCGCTGATCAGCCAGCTTCTGGGGGGCGCCGCCGGGGGCGGTGTTCTGACCGCGATCGTCGGCCAGTTCCTCGGCAAGAAGTAAGGCGCATCGAGGCGCGGGTCCGGCACGGCAGACGGGTCCGCGCCGAGGCGCAGAGGCTCCACCGCCTGCGCAGACCCACGCGCAGACATGGCCGCAGACAGGGACTGCGAGACCGCAGAGCGCGCCGGCACTGGCGCAAGGCCGGCACGACGCAGGCGATCCCTTTTGCCGCGGATCCGGCCAGAGCCTTGAAGACCAAGGCCGCGCGCCCCATAACTCTCTGAACACTCTTGAACATGAAAAGACGGACGTATGGACGCCCCTGCCACCGGAACACTCGACGCGGCCTTCTGGATGACCTCCGCCGCGATCCTGCTGCTCATTCTCTTCTCGGCTTTCTTCTCCGGCTCCGAGACCGCGCTGACCGCCGCCTCGCGCGGGAAACTGCGCGCCGCCATGGACCGGGGCTCGCGCGGCGCCGCGCTGGCGCTGAAGATCACCGAGGACAACGAGCGGCTGATCGGCTCGGTGCTGCTGGGCAACAACCTGGTCAACATCCTTGCCACCTCCCTCGCCACGGCGCTGTTCACCCGGCTGCTCGGCGATGGCGGCGTGGCGATGGCGACACTGATCATGACCTTCCTCGTGCTGATCTTCGCCGAGGTGCTGCCCAAGACCTATGCCATCACCAACCCCGAGGCCGCGGCCGCCACCGTGGCCCCGCCGATCCGTCTGGTCATCCTGATCTTCTCGCCCGTGGTGGCGGCGATCCGCGCGCTTGTGCGGGTGCTGCTCAAGCTCATCGGCGTACAGACCGACCCCGACAGCCAGATCCTCGCCGTGCGCGAGGAGATCGCCGGGGCGCTGCAGCTCGGCCACTCGGAAGGCGTGGTGGAAAAGGAAGACCGCGACCGCATTCTCGGCGCGCTCGACCTGGCCGAGCGCACGGTCGAGGAGATCATGCTGCACCGCTCGGGGATCGAGAGCATCGACGCCGAAGCCGAGCCGCGGGCGATCCTGCAGCAGTGCCTCGACAGCAACCACACCCGCCTGCCCGTCTACCGCGGCGAGCCCGAGAACATCATCGGCATGGTGCACGCCAAGGACCTGCTGCGCGCCATGTATGACACCATGGCGCAGGCTGGCGAGCGCGGCTTCGCGGCGCTCGACGACTTCCGCATCACCGAGGTGATGATGAAGCCCTACTTCGTGCCCGACACCACCACGCTCGCCGACCAGATGCGCAACTTCCTGCGCCGCCGCACGCACTTCGCGCTGGTGGTGGATGAATACGGCTCGCTGGAGGGGCTGATCACCCTCGAGGATATCCTCGAAGAGATCGTCGGCGAGATCGCCGACGAGCACGATCCCGACGCCGAGCATCAGGTCAGCGCCGGCGAAGATGGCTGGTTCTGGCTCGATGGCGCGATGACCATCCGCGATCTCAACCGGGCCGCCGACTGGTCACTGCCCGACGACGAGGCGAACACCATCGCCGGCCTCGTCATTCACGAGGCGCAGATGATCCCCACCGTCGGCCAGCGCTTCAGCTTCCACGGCTTCCGCTTCGAGGTCATGGAGCGCGAGAACAACCGGATCACCCGGCTGCGGGTGCGGCCCGTGGAGCCTTTGCCGGCGTGACCGGCGCATCGGCGGCAGGGTCGATCGGAAGCTCGGCCTCGAGCACGTAGCCGCCCGGCTCGCGCCGCTCGAGCACCGTGCCGCCCACCTGGCTCACCGCCGCCTCGAGCAACCGCGCGCCGAGCGCGGACGTGGCCAGCGCATCCAAGGTGGAGCCCGGCTCGGGGCCGGTGCCGTTGTCGCGGCAGGTAAAGAGGATCCGGTTCACCCCGGCCGGGCGCATCTCGAAGCGGACCACTGGCGCGGCGTCGCTGTCATGGAAGGCATATTTCATCGCATTGGCGGCGAACTCGTTGGCGATCACCCCAATCGAGGCCGCGACCCGCGATTCCACCTCGGTGCGGGGCACGTCGACCTCGAAACGCACCTCTGAAGGCGCATGACGCTGCAGCAGCGTGGCGACGCGCGTGAGATACGTGTCGAGCCGCACGAAGTGCATCTTGGACGTCAGGTTCAACTCGGCATGCAACTGCGAGACCGAATCCACCCGCCGCGCGATGGCGTCGAGCGCGTCGCGGGTCTCGGACTCGGCCGAGCGGGCGCGGTAGAGCCGGATGGTCGAGGCCACGGTCTGCAGCGAGTTCTTCACCCTGTGGTCGATCTCCTCGCGCAGGATCTCCTTGTTGTGCAGGGCGCGTTGCAGGTCGAGTTGACGCATGACTTGCCCGGCCATGACCTTGAGCAGCTTGCGCTGCTGGGCGGTCAGCTTGCGCGGCCTGTGGTCGAGCACGCAGAGCGTTCCGATGGTATGGCCGCTGCGGGTCACCAGCGGCGCCCCGGCGTAGAAGCGCATGGACGAAATCGGCCCGCAGCAAAGCGGGTTGTCGGCACTGCGCAGGTCAAGCAACGTGTCCTCGATCTCGAGGATCTCCTCCGACAGGATCGCATGGGAACAGATCGATTGCTCGAGCGGCGTCTGGCCCGGCTCCATCCCGAAACGCGCCTTGAACCATTGCCGGTGCTCATCGACGAGGCTGATCAGAGCGACCGGCACCTCGAGCAGCGAGGCAAGCAGTTCCACCACCTCGTCGAAGGCCGGATCGGGAGCGCTGTCGAGCACGCCAAAGCTGCGCAGCTCGGCGAGACGTTCGAGCTCATCATCCGATTTCCGTGCGAGTACCATTGTCCGAAATTGCCCCTTTTCACCGGAACCTGCGAGGCGCTGGGGGCGCGTGCCGCAGGCAGTCTCTCAGACATAGTAGCAGGCAAGGTACCGCCAAGGCCATTGTGCCTCCCGTTCGACCATCACGCCGCCAGAACCGCGGAGTCCCGGCGAGTTTACACATTTTTTGTGAATTTGTTGCTTAAGCTTGCGCGTCAGACCACCCCGCTTCACCAGTTTCCCCGCCCGCCGACCGCGCCCGCGGGATCACGCCGGACCTGCCCGACCGCCGAGAAAGCCCGTCGGGGTCTCTGGCTTTGCTGTATAAGGAGTTCCATGGGAGGAATCGCTGTTTTGATTCCCGCCGCCGGCGCAAGCAGTCGGATGCGCGGGGCCGACAAGCTGCTGAAGCAGGTCGGCGGCCGGGCGCTTCTGCGCCGTCAGGCAGAGGAAGCGCTGCGCGCGGCCAACCACGTGACGGTCACCCTGCCCGATCACGACCATCCGCGCGCCGCCGCGCTGGCAGGTCTGCCAGTGCAACTTGTTGCCGTCCCGGATGCCTGCCACGGCATGTCCGCCTCGCTGCGGCGCGGGGTCGGCATGCTGCCACCCGGGATCGACGCGCTGATCGTCTTGCCCGCCGACATGCCCGAGCTAACGTCCGAGGATATCCTCAAGCTCGTGCGGGGCTTTCGCGCCATGCCGCAGCCAACGCTGCAGCAGGGCTGTGCGGAAGATGGCACGCCGGGGCACCCGGTGCTGTTCCCGGCCGATTGCTTCTCGGCGATGCAGATGCTGGACGGGGACGAGGGCGCGCGCAGCGTGCTCGCCGCCAACCGCAACCGGCTGCGCCGCGTGACCCTGCCGGGGAACCGCGCGCTGATCGACCTCGACACGCCAGAGGCATGGCGAGACTGGGAACAACGCCAGGACGCGCTTGACCCCTGCTGAGCCGCGGCCTCCGCCCAACGTGCAAGAAAAAACCCCAGGACGCGCCGCGCCCCGGGGTCTTTGGTTCGCCGCAGCGCCGCCCCACCAGCGACGCAGCGACGAGCTGCATCCTTTGCGGCCTCCCGTTCAGCCGACCAGTCAGCCGACCAGCAGTTGCGCCTCGTGCTTCTTCAGCGAGCGACGGGCTGCGCCATAGGCCTGCAGGCCCTCTGCGTGCTCAAGCTCAGGGAAAAGTGCAAAAATCTCTTCGCGTTGCGCGTCGCCGATGCCCTTGAGCGTGTAGTCGCCGGGCTGGAAGCTCTCGGTCCAGGCGCCGTTCGACAGCACCATCTCGTGCTGGTCGAACATGAAGTGGATGTAGGCGACGCCCGTGGTGTCGACCTCGTCCACGCCCTTGAGCCCGGTCAAGTGCTTGGCGGCCGCGAGAACCTCGCGCTCTTCGAAGTAAAGCGCGGTGCGGTCATTGGCGACCAGAACGCGGTGGTTCGGCGAGACCAGCAGGTCATGCTCCGGAAGGTTTTTGCCGAGCGCACCTTTCTGGATCAGCACCGGGCGCAGATGCGGCTGGCGGGCCAGTTCGAAGCCGGTGAGCTCCTTGCGGCCGACCCAGCGGATCTCCTGGATGCCGTTGTCGCGGGTGATGACGCGGTCGCCGACCTTGAGGTCCTCGACCAGGCGCTCGCCCTGCGGCGTGGCGATCAGCGTGCCCGGGGTGAAGCAGGGCATCACCTCGACCGTGACATAGGCGGTGTCGGTGCCGCCGTGGCCATCGTCGATGGTATAGGAGAAGGCATCGTAGCCGGTGAAGCCCTCTTCGGCGGTGTAGGACACGGTGCCGTCGTCGTTGAGCGTGGCGGTGCCGTTGGTCGGCTCGCCGATGCTGGTGACGGTCAGCGTATCGCCGTCGGCGTCGCTGTCGTTCTCGGTCGGATCAAAGGTCGCCGTCGAGTTGCCGGTGGCCTGGTAAAGATCGTTCAGCGCGTCGGGCGGGGTGTTCTCGCCATCGGTCGGCGTGGTCGGGATGCCGGTGTTGACCGTGACGGTGCCGGTGTCGGTGCCGCCTTGGCCATCGTCGATGGTGTAGGCGAAGCTATCCTCGCCGGAATGCCCTTCGTTCGGCGTATAGGTGACAGTGCCATCGGCATTCAGCGTCACCGTGCCATTGCTGGCATCGCCCACGCCGGTGATGGTCAGATCATCGCCATCCACATCGGTGTCATTCACGGTCGGATCGAGCGTGACCGGGGTGTTGCTGCCGGTGGTGGCAAAGTCATCTTCGGCCACGGGATCGTCGTTCACCGGGTAGACGGTGATCGCCACATGACCGGTGGCGGAATTGCCCGAGGGATCCTCGACCGTATAGGTGATCTCGGCGTCGCCATTGTAATCGGCGTCGGGGGTGAAGGTCAGGGTGCCGTCGCCGTTGTTCACGACCGTGCCATGCGTGGCGGTGGCGGAGGTGACGGTCAGCGGATCTCCGTCGGGGTCGCTGTCATTGGCCAGCACGTCGATGGTGACGGCAACGTCCTCGTCGGTCTCGGCGGCGTCATCCTCGGCCACTGGTCCGCTGTCTGCGACGTCGCAGGTCGTGAAGCTCACGTCCGAAATCAGCACGCCCTGCGTCGAGTCTCCGCCGTTCCCGTAGACCACCTCGATGCGCGACACCGGACCGGCGATCGAGACAAGCACGCTGCCGTCCTGCTCGGCGAAGCCAGTAATGTCCTCGCCGATGGCGGTGCCGCCGCTGGTGCTGGTGCTGCCGCCAAGCGCGGTCAGGGTGACCTCGACTGGGGCACCCTCGGCGTCGAAGGCAAGGATCGTGACATTGTCCTGGAAGTCGATGCCGCCCGGCGTGAGGGTCGCGTCGCCGGCCAGATCCCCGAGGTCGGAGCCCGCGCCGCCATCCACGTCGTTGAGCACGAAGGAGACGTTCTGCACCTCGTCGGTGTAGAGTTCGTTCGAGGAACTGAAGTCGAGCACCGTGGTCGAGGTCGCCGAGACAGTGCCGCCATCCCCGCCTTCGCCGAAGAGCTTCAGGTGCGAATTGGGGTTGATCGAGGACCCTTCGGGCACGTAGCCGTCGTATGCGGCGGTGAAAGCCTCGGCCCCCGTGTCCTGCGCCTCGAAGGAGATGGCGACGTTGACGCCGCCGGTATCGACGGTGGTCGCGGAGCCACCGGTCGACGTGTCCGCCAGCGTGGTTCCCATCGCACCAAGCGATACCCAGTTCAGAAACAAGTCAGCCATCGTTACACCCTTCAACTCAAGAACGGGGACTTCCCCGCGCCGCGGCAGCGGCATCCGGCGCAACTGCGCCGCATCGCCCCGTCCCCGTCCTCTCCGCGTGTCCGGTGGCCTGCATGCCGGGCAGCGGCAAAAGCAGTGCGACTGGTGCCGGGCACATCTGCCCCACACCATCGGTCACATCCTCAGCGGATGACTTGAGATCGGCGGCCGCCCCCGGCCTGTCTTTCGTCGCCCCCCAGTCGGGCTTAACAAACTACTTAGAGCCAGGCCGCGCGTTAACAAAGCCAAAAGTGGCGCTCAGGTGGCGATTGATGTCCAAATATGGGCCGGTTTCTCCTGATCGTCGAGAAATCTGCCGCAAATGTGTCGAAATATTGTTTCCAATTTATTCTTCCCCGGAGACGCCGAAAGCTGCGTTTTCCCGCCATTTGCCGCAGGGTCCGCCGGGAAGGCCGCTCTGCGTTGTCCCCAAGGTGGAAACAGAGGTAGCGCCCAAACCCGCAGTCCACGCCTGCCGGTAGTCCGTCAAAATTACGGCACATCTGTCCCGACAAGCGAACCAATCTTACTCAAATTGAAAGATTGCCCCGGTGACCCCTGATTGAAGCGCCGATTTCTCCGAATCAAACCTGGGAATGTGACCGCAATCCGGCAGCGGACTCATGACCAACCGCCCCCCTCCCGCCGCCATATCCGAGCCTCATTGCGCAGCCCACCCGCCAAACGCAAAACGCCCCCGGCCGGAGGCCGGGGACGTCTGCATCTCACGATGGGCTTTTCGGCCGATCCGCCTGAGCGGATCAGAGCATCTCGATCTGGTAGCTCTCGATCACGGTGTTGGCGAGCAGCTTCTCGCACATCTCCTTGACCGTCGCCTCGCCGGTGCCTTCGGCCAGTTCCAGGTCGATCACCTTGCCCTGACGCACGGCGCCCACGCCTTCGAAGCCGAGCCCGCCAAGCGCGTGGCGCACGGCCTCGCCCTGCGGGTCGAGCACGCCCTCTTTCAGCATCACATGCACACGTGCCTTCATGGCCATCTCTCCGTTCTTCGCGAAGGGGCTTTGCCCCTCATCGTTCCCAAATCAGGTAAATCGCAGCGCCGCCTCCGGCGTTACGCTTTCAATTGATCAGCTTCGGCTTCGACACGTGGGTGGCCTGCTTCGGCATCACGCCCAGACGGCGCGCCACCTCGGTGTAGGCGTCGGTCAGCGAGCCGAGATCGCGGCGGAACACGTCCTTGTCGAGCTTCTGGCCTGTCTCGATGTCCCAAAGGCGCATCGAGTCGGGCGAAATCTCGTCGGCGACGATCAGCCGCTGGAAGTCGCCGTCATAGACGCGGCCGATTTCGATCTTGAAGTCGACGAGGCGAATGCCGACGCCATACATCAGGCCCGAGAGATAATCGTTCACCCGCAGCGACAGGCTCAGGATGTCATCCATGTCCTGCTGCCCGGCCCAGCCGAAGGCGGCGATATGCTCTTCGGTGACCAGCGGGTCGCCCAGCTTGTCGTCCTTGTAGCAATATTCGACGATCGGGCGCGGCAGCGCGGTGCCCTCTTCGAGACCCAGGCGCTTGGCCAGCGAACCCGCGGCGTAGTTGCGCACGATCACTTCCAGCGGGATGATCTCGCAGGCGCGGACGAGTTGTTCGCGCATGTTCAGCCGCTTGAGGAAGTGGGTCGGCACGCCGATGTTGTTGAGGCCGGTCATGAAGAACTCGGACAGGCGGTTGTTCAGCACGCCCTTGCCCTCGATCACGTCCTTCTTCTGCGCGTTGAAGGCGGTGGCGTCGTCCTTGAAGTACTGGACGATGGTGCCCGGCTCGGGGCCTTCGTACAGAATCTTTGCCTTGCCTTCGTAGATCTTCTTGCGCCGTGCCATGGGAATCCTTTCGCCCGGGGCCGCGTATCGGCCGCTGCGTCTTGTCCGCCCTCATAAATCAAGGCTGCCCTTGCCGCAAGCGGCCTGCTTTCACTTGAGCCAGCGCAATATCCAATACACCCGATCCGCGCTATAGTTGGGCATTCTCAGGAGGGGTTTCCAATGACGACTTTCGACAATCGAGAACAGGCGTTCGAGAACAAGTTTGCCCGCGACGCGGAGCTGCACTTCCAGGCCGAGATGCGCTGCAACAGGAAGCTCGCCCTCTGGGCCGCTGAATTGCTCGGGAAATCAGAGCCCGAGGCCGGTGACTACGTGGCACAGCTCATCAAGGCCGAGCTGGACGCGGCGGGCCATGCCGGAATCGCCCGGGTCGCGGGCGATCTCGGTGACAAGGCCAGCGCCGAGGAGATCGCCCGCAAGCGCGCGGCTTTGCTGGCCGAGGCGCGCCAGGAAATCCTCGACGAAGGCTGACATCGGGGGCGGGGCGCGCGATGTCCGGCGCGCCGCCCCTGCGCCATCAGCGCGCGATGACGATGTCCGCGCGCAGACCGCCAAGCGTGTCGCTCTCACCCAGCCGCAGCACGCCGCCATGGGCGCGCGCGACATCCGCCGCGATCGCCAGCCCCAGCCCGACGCCTGTGCCGCGGTCCTGGTTGCGCGCCGGGTCGAGCCGGGTGAAGGGCTTCATCGCCTCCTCGCGCCGCTCCGGCGCAATCCCCGGCCCATCGTCCTCGACCCGGATCCGCAGCGACTTGTCCGTGAGGGTCACCGAAACCTCGCAGCGGGTGCCATAGCGCACCGCGTTTCCGACGAGGTTCTCCAGCGCCCGGCGCAGCGCCACGGGGCGCACGCTCACCTCGCCCGTCCCCTCGATCTGCCCCAGGCTCACCGCCTTGCCGCTGCGCTGCGCATCGGCCACCACCGAGGCGGCCAGCGCCACCGGATCCACCGGCTCGGCCACCCCGTCCTGCGAATTGCCGCGGGCGAAGTCGAGGAAGGCGTCGATGAGCCGCTGCATGTCGTCAACGTCGCGCTCGAGCGGCTCGCGGTCCGCGTCGTCAAGCATCGACAGGCCAAGCCGCAGCCGGGTGATCGGCGTGCGCAGGTCATGGCTGACCCCCGAGAGCATCATCGTCCGCTGCTCGATCTGCCGCTCGATCCGGTTGCGCATGTCGAGAAAGGCACTGCCCGCCGCACGCACCTCGACCGCCCCGCCCGGCTGATAGGGCACATGCCGACCGCGGCCAAAGGCCTCGGCGGCCTCGGCCAGCCGGGTGATCGGGCGCAGCTGGTTGCGCAGGTAGAAAAAGGCGATCAGCGTCATCAGGATGCCGAAGACCATCATGTTGACCAAAAGCTGGTGCGGGTTCGAGGCCGAGGCGCGCTGGCGCGAGAACTCCACCTTGTAGAGCGTGCCGCGCGAGCCGCGCAGGTAGAGCTCGACGTCATTGTCATTGGGCAGCATCACCCGCAGCACGCCGGGCACGAAACCGCGCAGCGTCTGCGTGACCACGATGCCCGAGAAGTCGAACCAGCGCCGCTGGTCAGCCGGGGGCAGCGCCGCCTCGCCCACCTCCCGCATCTTCAGCCCGAGCGGCGCTGCGGCCGCCGGCGCGTGCAGCGCATAGCGCACGTCGCGCGCCACGCCGCGCGTCATCTGCTGCGAGACGCCCTCGAAATGGCGTTGCACAAACACCACCGAGACCACCAACTGAATGGTGAAGACCGGCAGAATGAGGATCAGCGCCGCACGCGCGTAGATGCCGCGCGGCATGTAACGTTTGAGCCACTGGAAGAACATGCGCTAACCCTAGCCGAGGCGCCGCGGCGCCACCATCTGCAAACGAGAGCCAAGATGATCGATCCCCAGCCCGACTTCCAGCCTGTTCCGGGCCACGCCGAGCCGCTTGCGCCCGGGCTGCGCCGGGTGCTGGCGCCGAACCCCTCGTCGATGACCTTTCGCGGCACCAATACATATGTGCTCGGCACGGGCGCGCTGGCGGTGATCGATCCCGGCCCGTGCTCCGAGCCGCATCTCGAGGCCATCCTCGCGGCGGTCGGACCGGGCCAGCACATCAGCCATATCCTCGTCACCCACGCGCATCTCGACCATTCCCCCCTCGCCCGCCCGCTCGCCGAGGCCACCGGCGCGCCGGTGCTGGCCTTCGGAGACGCCCGCGCCGGACGCAGCGAGATGATGCAGCAGCTTGCCGAGACGGGCCTCGCCGGCGGCGGCGAAGGCGTCGATGCGGGCTTCGCGCCCGATGAAGAGCTGCCCGACGGCGCGGTGATCGCCGCGGAGGGCTGGCGCATCGAAGCGATTCACACCCCGGGCCATTTCGGCAACCATCTGAGCTTTGCCTGGGGAGACGTTCTGTTCTCGGGGGATCTGGTGATGGGCTGGGCAAGCTCGCTGGTCTCGCCCCCCGATGGCGACCTCGGCGCCTTCATGGACTCGCTGGAACGGCTGCGCCGCACTCGCTGGTCACGGCTGCACCCCGGCCACGGCGCCCCGGTCGAGGCCCCCCTCGAACGGATCGACGCGCTGCGCGCCCATCGCCGCGCCCGCGAAGCGGCGATCCTCGCCGCGCTCGCCGACGGCCCCGCCGATGCCGCGAGTCTCGCGACCGTCATCTATCACGACACAAACCCCGCGCTTTTGCCCGCCGCAGCCCGCAATGTGCTGGCGCACCTCATCGACCTCACCCAGCGTAAAGCCGTGATTCCGCTAGGCAATCTCGAAAAGAACTGCGTCTTTTCAATGGCCTGAAAGAAAATTCACGCCAGAGCGAAAAAACTTCAAAAAGCCTCTGGACGCCCGGAGTCGCCATTGCTAAACACCCCCCACGTTCCGGCGTAGCTCAGCGGTAGAGCAGTTGACTGTTAATCAATTGGTCGTAGGTTCGATCCCTACCGCCGGAGCCAAAAATCTCTAAGTTACTGAGATTATTGGCAAAAATGCGATGAGAATCGCAGACGCTCTGAAATGTGCGACTCCTGTCCCCGCGATTGGCACAATCGTTGGCACAGGAGTCGCACATTTGCGTTTCAGGACCCCTTCACAGCCCCACCTCGAATACCGCCCCAGCGGGTTCCACTGGCGCAGACGCTGCCCCCAGTCCCGTAGGGACTGGGGGCCGGGCAGTGCCCCCAAAAAAATGTCACTCCTCTTTCCGCTCCGCTCCCATGTCATGCGCGACGCGAAGGTGCTCGCTCAAAAGCTCACGCTCTTGAGCGACATCGCATTCGCCGCACTGACGGAGAGAACGATGGCGATCGGGCCCGACATCATGGACACGCTCCTGCGAGAGCTCTGCCACTTCTTGATCGAAGCGGCAGAGACTGCGCGCGAGATGGCCCCGACACGCAGCCTCGAGACCGCGGCCTACGAGCTTGCCTGCGCCACCGCCGCAACCGACACGCTGCGCCAGGCCCTCTTCCTGCGCGACCGTGAGATGGCACGCGCGCCCCTCCGGCAAATCGCCGCCCGGCTCGGGGTCCCCCTCGACGAGTCTGACCCAGATTGGCAGCGGCTGGCCTATCGCGCCCTGCGCATGATGCTCGAGGCGCATGAGGAGGATTTGCGCCGCGACCAGGGGCAGTTCGAAACCCGCAGCCAAAGCCTTGAGCAAGCCCTGAATCCGGCGCGCCAGCTGGGCCACGCGCCTACAGCGCATCTTCCGATGCCGCCGGCGCTCCAGGTGATCCCGCCTGTCTCCGCCGCGGCAGGGCGCGGGCACTTGCCCGCCTCCGCGCCTGCAGCCCCAATTCCACCGACTGCAGAAGTGGCTTCGATCGCTCCCGTGATGCCCGACCTGGCGCATTCAGGCTTCCTGCCTGCGGTGCCGACGCGCCCGGCCCCGCAGGCCGACGCACCAACGCGCCAGAGCCCCACGAAAGTTGCCGCCACGACGCCATGTCCGACGATTTCGGAAGGAAGCAAGGACTACATTGCCCGTCGTTGCCAGGGCTATTCGTCCTTCAAGCCGACAGAGCAGCCCTCACCCGCCTCAGGAAAGAGCTGGGAGAAGAACTCCTCCGGAAACGTGAAATCGACCGCCCGCCTCATGGCCCGCATCCTTGGCGACCGGCCCTTCGATCAGATTCTCTCCGAAGAACTCACCGCAGCCTTCACGCTCATGCAGCGGATTCCCCGTAATTACCAGGCCGCGACAAGCCGGCTTTCCCCAAGGGAGGCGGCAGACAAGGCCGACGAGACCGAAACCAGAAGTGAAGCGCTCACCCGGGACCGATTGAAGAAGGAAGGCGCCAGCCCCGGGAAGATCGAGCTCACCGTCCTGCGCGAGAAATTGCCCCGTCTCAAGGCCGCAACAATCTATCGGCACATGCAGGACTTCCAAAGGATTTGCGTATTCCAGAAAGGACTTGGGCACCTCCGCGACAACATCATGGAAGGTCATATCTGGGAGAAGCGCGAGTATGATCGCCGTGTGCTCGAAGAGGCCGATACCGAGCGCCAGACGTGGTGTGGGCGCCTCGACGGTCTGTTCCGGACGCCCCTCTTCCAGGACAAGCTCGACGACGCGGGCGATCCGATGTTCTGGGCGCCTCTTATTTCGGTTCACTCCGGACTGCGCAGCGAAGAGGTCCTGCAATTGGCCACGGATGACGTCCAGGTCATCGACGGGATCCTGTGTTTCGTCCTGCGCCAGGGGCTCGGTCAGAACCTGAAAAGTGCCGCGGCCCGGCGCACCGTACCGGTCCACAAGAACCTTCTTGCGCTCGGCTTCATGCACCTCCTCGCCCTGCGAAAGCGTGAGGGAGAGCCGCGGCTCTTCCCATGGCTGACGCGCAGCGAAGCGAAGAAGACCTATACCGAAAATTTCTCCAAGCGGTTCACCTACTACCGGAAAACGCACAAGGTCTACGCCGCGCAACGGGATTTCCACTCCTTCCGCACCACCTTCAATCACCGCCTGATCGAGGCTGGATGCCCGGACACCCAGCGCCGCAGCCTTCTCGGACATGTCGAGCGCGACGTCGGGATTACCAACTACAACCCGGGCGGCTTCTCGAAAGCCCTGCTGCTTGGCCACGTCAACGCCATCGAGATCGACGTCTCGATGATCCGCCCGCCCTTCGGCGAAATTGAGGTCGCCGGCGTCACGCATCTTGCGGATCGTCGGCGACAGGTGGCCTCGTAGAGCGTGTTGCGAAGTGTGCCAGGCGCCTGCGCCCGGACCGGAAACCCGCCGTATGCCTGCCTTTACGTCATCACGCCAGAAGCCGCACTCCGGTTACCGCGGAGAATTTCGTCGACCGAACGCCCGAAGGGCTGCCCTGCTTCGCAACACGATGTGGGCGCGGCTGCGTTTTGCTGCCCTGGAGCTTCCCGATAGCACAACACCATCCCTGCCTCCGTCCACTTTCCCGAGCGGGATCACAGGCATATCCCGGCGTGCAATCGATATCGCCCTACGAAAAGCCGCCGACGCCAATCCGCGAGAGGTATCGCCTCACCGCCTCCGCGCGACCATCGCGCACGAGGTCTGCCGCGGTCTGACCACCAAACGAGGGGAGCGGCTGAGAGGTGAACCAAGCAATCGCCTCTGCCTCGCTCCCACCAGCCCACGGAGTCGCCAACTCGATCAACTCGAGTGTAGCTGTGCGTTCTTCTTCTGATGGGTGGTCCATAAATGCCATGCGCCAATCCTACCGCGCATTCTGCCTTGCGGCAACAAACACAGCCGCAGCCCAGAGACCGCCTCATCGCATACGGAAAAATATTCCGATGTGACCGGGGGTCCTGATCGGCTCGCGGGGCGCGGAGGCCCGCCAATTTGACCTGCCTGCTCGCCCATGTCGGGCCACCAAAGCCTGTGATGGTGGCGATTGTGGTGCTGCTGCCACGCCAAGAGGCCAATCAGTCAGCTCCAGGCGTCTTGCCATTCACAGTCTACAAGAGAGACGTGTTTTTAGGTCTTGCCATGCAAGTCAAGGAAATTTCCCGCGTGTGTCTGGCGGAGCAGGAACAAGGTCTTCAGGTGGAGGAGTAGCTGGTAATGGATGGTGCGGTTTCCTGGACGGAAATGGGGAGTGAGCGAGGGCTCGACCCGCTTGCAATGATCAATGTCATCCAGGAGCGCTACCAGTCGCTGCTTCCAGGATTTTCCTCGGTCACCACCAGGCTACGGAACTACAGCTTCTATTCCTGGCTCGTCGCGCACTATGCGCAGAACATCCACGACGCATCGCGGACGCGCTTTCACAGCTTCCTGCGTCGTTGCGAAGCCCTCTATGCCCTGGCCTCTGCCCAGGACTCGAAGGAGACCGGCGTAGCTGCACGGCTGTTTGCCAACGACTACCTCCGCGGCGACAATCCGGTGATTGACTTCATCCGGGCCACGGATGAGGCGACGCCGGCGGCCGAGCGCTACATGGACGCCAAGTCGGGAGTCTTCTACGCGGTCTACTTCCGTCAGATGGTCGATTTCGGTCTTCTCGACGAGCGCACAGAACATGGACTGCCAGTGCCGACCGAGGCGGGTGCGGCCCTCGCGGCCGCCTATAATGAGACACTCGGCAGCTTGTCCGCTACATTCTTCGCGGCCGCCGATGCGGGGACGGTCTCCAGGCAGGAGTTGGCTCCCATGGTCCTGATGCGGCCGAGCGCATTGGATCAGGACAGCACGGAAGCCGAACTCCTACGGGACCTGTTGCTGGGCTCGGATGGCCGGGAATCCTCTCTCGAGCGCCGCAAGACTCTCCTGCTCATTCTCAAGACGGCCCGATTCAGCCCAGCGCCGGTCGCCGTCGATGATCTGCGATGGTCGTGGCTGGAAACCGTGCCCGAAGGCGAACTTCAAGAAACCCACGCCGCCTGGCGTCACTATCAGACCGGGGACACTGTCCGCGTCGTCTACGAGGCTTTGATGCGGCATGCGACACGGGAGTTGATGGATCACCCACTCGGCTTGGCGCTCCCGGCCCTGAACGCGCTGGCGCTGAGGGACATTCCAGACGTGACCCTGAAAGACTTCTTCTTTGCTCTCGAGGCGGCCAATGACGGTCGCACCTTCCGGGAGCCACAGGGGGCTGCGTTGCGCGATGAGGCGCCGATCGCTGACATCCTTGCGCCGCTCGCGCGGCTTTGCACATTGTGGCGCGGCGATCTCGACCAGCTGAAGGAAAGCTTCCCGGACAAGCCTGGCTACCAGACCGGTTTGAGTGAGCTTCGCTGGCTCATTCAGAGCATGGATCAATCGGCGTCAGGTGTCCTGCAAACCCTCATTGGGGAGCGGGTCCTCAGGCGTCACCTCGAGGTGGCGGCGCGGAAGTTCCACCTGCAAAAGAAGTACACCTACCTGGTCGAAATCTAGGATGCCCAGCTTCGCGCCCGCCGCATCGCGATGGTCGAGGCAAGCGGCCCGAGGCTCGAAACCGCGCTGCAGTTCCTTGAGGATATCGGTCTGATGCAGGACGCATGCATCACCACCCGCGGCACCGCGCTTCTGGCGGCACAATGAGATACGACGAAGCCTTCTACGCGGACTCCTATCACTCCGCCCTGATGACGACCTTTGCCTTCGATCCGACGGTATTCGACAACGTCGTGCTTGTCGCGCTGCGCAGCCGGGGCTGCCGCAATATTGCAGTGATCGCTGATCGGGACATGCTCAACCAAACCCTTCGAGATGTCGGCGCGCCTCACGCCGCGGGCGTGAAGTATCACATGGCCAAGCGCGCGGTCGCGGGAAGCTTCCACCCCAAGATCGTCCTCCAGCTTGGACAGGATGGCGGCCGGCTCATGGTCGGGTCGGCGAACCTCACCGGCCCGGGCCTGGTGAGCAATTTCGAAGGCGTTTCGAGCCTCACCGTGACGGCGGCTGACAGGACCGCCGCGCCGCTGCTGGCTGCGGCGTTTGCCTATTTCGAGAGACATTGCGATCCGGCTGACCCGGCCATGCAGCGGGCGCTTGCGCGCGCCCGCCGGAGCACGCCCTGGCTTGCAGAGACCGAAGCCGCCACAGAGGTGGTGATCAAGGGCACGAAGGTCGCGCTCCTAACCGAGATGGAAGAGGGCGGCATCGCCGCGGCCATGTCGCGTTTCATCGACGGGGACACAATCCAGGACCTCGTCGTGGTGTCGCCCTATTGGGACGCATCGCTCGACGGGCTGAACTCCCTGCGCGAACTCCTGGGCAATCCTCAAGTGTCCTTGGTGGTGGACAGGGATGAGCAGGATTTCGATGCTGAGACGTTCCTGAACCTCGATGCCGCCCGGTTGCATTCTTCGGAGAAGCTGCCGCAGATCGCCGAGCGAAAGCTCCATGCCAAGCTCGTCGTCGCCAGGGGCCAGAAGGCCGACTATGTGCTCGCGGGCTCGGCAAATGCATCCAAGGCCGGCCTTCTGGGGCAGTTCGGGGGACCGGGCAACGCGGAGGCGTGCCTGATCCGGGCAGAAGATCCGGGCTCGTCCATTGCGCGCCTTGGCCTCGGGCAATGTCTTACCAGTGAAATGCCCCTCGCCGACCTCCGGTTGCGGCGCCGAGACGAGACCGGCTCCGGCAGCAGCGCACGGATCGTCGATGGGGGCATGTTCTGCCTCGACGGCTCCCGCCTACGTTGGACACCGCCGACGGGACGGCCGTCCGAAGGTGCAAGTATCTCCCTTCACGATCATGAGGGCATCGAAGTGCACCAGGGCATGCCCGTCCTCAGTGGGGAGGGCTGGGTCATCGAACTTGCTTCTGGCTCCAGCCAGCCGCGGCAGGCGATCGTTCATTTCCCTGATGGGGAGATCAGCATACCCTCACCGGTCGCGGTATTGTCGGACCTTGAGCGCAACGCGCGTGCCGCCAATCCTTCGCAGGTCGACCGAATTCTGGGGGAGATCGAGCAGTCTCTTGATGTTGACTTCGACATGCTGCGCCTGGCGCTCATGATCGATGGCGATGCGCGGCGCACTCCCGCTACGAAAGCCGACCGGCAGACACTCAAGGTCCGGAACGATGAGGCTCTGGAGGAAAACAATGCACCCACCTACACCTCGGAGGAGTTCAGGCGCGTTGCCGTGAGTGAGGATGCGGGCGGCCGTGCCGATGCGCGTCATGGTCCGCTCGGGGACCTGCGGGACATCATCAACCGGCGCCTAGGGCTCTTCGAGCAACACGGCGCAGAGGAGGTTGATGCCCTCTCGGCGATCATCGGTGGTGGTACGCCTCCGCCCACTCGTCCATCCTCCGCCGCCACCTCAAAGGCCAGGCCACCACGGAGCTTCCATGACGCGAAGCAACGGGCGAAAAAGCTGGTCGAGCATGTCAATCGAACCTGCCAGGTCTTGCGTGAACCTGACGTGGATGCGCTCTCCTATGGCAACTCGATCAGGCTTCGGCTCCTTGTGATGGCGGTACTGCGGGAGGCCTGCCCTGCAGGCGTCGCTCCCGGTCCGGACCATGGCCTATCCTCCACCGATCCCGCCCAGAGTTGGGTGCGAATGCTGGGACGCCTGATGGCAGAGGTGGTCAGGTCGCTTGCCAAATCCGAGACAGACAATCTCGACGACGAAGGCCTGGAAGCCTTGGCTCTCTTCCAGTTCGCCGCCAGCCTTGCTTCGGAGGTTGCCGTGCGACAGGACATGAACCTATCGGTTGCCAGACAGCTACAAGGGATCAACGGGGCCATGGCCAAGGCGATTCAGGAAAAGCTCACGAATACCGGTGCCTCAAATGACAAGCTTGCAAAGACCCTCGCCGCGCTATCGAGCCACTATGCGCATCTGTCTACGACGGCGGCGATGGCACAAGCCTGATTTCAGGGCCGCCGTCGCGCATTCAGGGGGTAATCACAAACAGTGGGGACTTGGGTCGCAAAATGAGAAGATGACCTTGCGCCTCGATTGTTCCGCGCCCGCTCCTTGTCAGGTCAATCTCGGCCAGCGCCTCTCCCGCAGTGGCTTCGGCTTCGCCGATGCCTCCTCGGGCCTTCGGGAGCGACTGCGCCCTCTACCCCTTCACCGTAAGCGCCACGCCGTTCCCCTCCTGCCATGCTGAGATTGACTGTGAGAGTCCTTCTCCTGTGAAGAGGCAGGATTGGACGGCAAAATGGGCGGCTATTTGGACGGCTCGACGGACGGCTACGCGGGCACCATCGAGGTTTTGGATGGGCGGTCCGGCCGCCGGCTTCGGAGCGAGGCGGAACGGGCACGGATATGCGGGACCTTTCAGACATTCGCTGCCACGCAGCGAGCCGGGTTCAAATCCAGGGTCTCGATCCTCATCCACAGAACTCGCCGAGCCAGTCGCTTGCCCTGCCAAGCGCGCTATGTCGACCCCAGCGCGCTCGGTTCCAGAACCTCGATTTCCCGATACCCGAGCCGGATCGCGCCGATTTGCGCCAAGTCCCTCAGCGCATCCCCCGCCGCGTTGCGCGAGAGGTTGGCGATCTCGGCGAACTCGATCTGCGAGATCGGCAGGACCGGAGGATCGAGCGGCGCGCCAGCCCCGAAGGGCAAACCGGCGCCGAGTAGGATGCGCAGGGTGAGCTTGCTGCGCTCGAGTGGCTGATGAGACCGGTTCGCCGCAAGCACGGCGAAGGCATGATCGATGACACCGACCGAGATGAAAGCAATGCTGCGCCAGATGTCGAGTCCTTCTCGGGCCATGCGCTCGGCCGCCTCGGCGGGCAGGTGCGCGATGCGGCAGGGTGTGCGAGCAACATGAGCGCCGCGCTTCGGGGTTTGCGTAAGCAGCGCACTGTCGCCGAACCACCAGCCGGTGGTCGCGACGTGGACCAAAGTGGGTTCCAAGGCGCCGGGTGAGATCAGCACGTCGAGCCAGCCGGAGATCAGCCCGAAGAGCCCGCCGTCTTCGCCGCCGAGGTGCATGGCGCTCTCGCCTCGGTCCAGCTCCATCACCGCGCAGGCGTCCAGCACGGCCGCGCGGAGCGCCTCGGGCTGGTGGTCGAGCCATCCCCGTCCCTCAAGCTTGCGCCTGTCGTCTGCCGTTAGGTCAATATTTTTCGAATTACCCATGGGTGGGCAGTGTTATCTCATTGGGCTGGCTAGTCTACTCCCGCTATGCGTGACCACATTGCGTGCTAAGCTGTCGATATTGCCAACCTTCGGATTTTCTTCCGGAACGAGGACATTTGATCATGACCCGACCCAATTTCCTGCCCCTGATAGGCCTTAGTGCCCTTCTTGCAAGCACCGCAACAGGCGCGCTGGCGCAGGCCACCGAGGCCGACGCCCCGACCAATCCGCTGAAGGAAGCCTATTTCGGCGAGCAGCACGTCCACACAGGCGTTTCGATGGACGCCTTCATCGGCGGCAGCCGACTGACCCCGGATGATGCCTACCGCTTCGCCAAGGGCGAGGAAATCATGGTCAACGGCAGCCTGCACAAGATCAAGCGCCCGCTCGATTTCGTTGCCGTCACCGACCACTCGGAATTCATGGGCGAGGCCTACAGCCTGATGACCGAGGGCGCGCCCGGCTATGATGACGAGATCGCCGTGGCCTTCCGCACTGCGCCGGATCTCGAGACGGCGCTCGGGCTTTACGGTAAATACGTGCTGACGCCGCTCGCTGGGGGCGGCGATCCTCATCCGCCCTTCTTCCAGGGCGAGGAGGCGATCAAGACCACATGGCAGAAGAACTTCGAGGCAACCGAGAAGCACTACGAGCCGGGCACCTTCAGCACGATCCATGCCTATGAATGGACCTCGGCGCCGGGCGGATCGAACCAGCACCGCAACGTTTTCTTCCGGGACACCAACGTGCCCGAGATGCCCTTCTCGTCGAACGAGGGCGCCGATCCCGAGATGCTTTGGTCCTGGATGCAGACCCAGCGTGACGACGGCAAGAAGGTTTTTGCCATCCCGCACAACTCCAACGAATCCAAGGGGCTGCTCTTTGCAGAAGCCAGCTTGACCGGCGTGCCGATCGGACAGGAGTACGCCGAGACCCGCGCCTCGATGGAGCCGCTGATCGAGATGATGCAGGTGAAGGGCAACTCCGAGGTGGTGCCGAATTTCTGGCCCAACGACGAGTTCGCCGATTTCGAGAACGCCGTGTCGATCCAGCGCTTCAACGGCCGTGGCTTCGTGAAGGAGAACTTCGTGCGCTACGGCCTCGGGCGCGGCATCAAGTACAACGCCGACCTCGGGGTGAACCCGTTCAAATACGGCTTCGTCGGCGGCACCGACAGCCACAACGGCACGCCGAGCAACGTCGAGGAGGACAACTTCGCCGTCGGCAGCCACGGCTATGCCGACCAGACCGCCGAAATCCGATCGACCTCAGTGCTCGAGGGCGAAATGCTGATCTCCGACGTGAACCCCGGCGCGCTGACTGCCGTTTGGGCCGAGTCCAACACCCGAGGCGCGATCTGGGATTCCATGCTGGCCAAGGAGACCTTCGCCACCTCGGGCCCGCGGATGAAGGTGCGCGTCTTCGCGGGGCAGGGCTTTGCCGAGAGCTACGACAGTTATGACGCCATGGTCACTGACGGCTACGCCAAGGGCGTGCCCATGGGCGGCGATTACACCGGCACCGAGGCGCCGCAGTTCCTGGTCTGGGCGATGAAGGACCCGATCGGGCCGAACCTCGACCGCATCCAGATCATCAAGGGCTGGTACGAGGATGGCGAGATGAAGGACACCATCTACGACGTCGTGGCCTCCGGCGACCGCCTACAGGCGGATGGTAGCGTCACGCCCGTCGATGCGCCGATCAACATGGAGACCGGGGAGTTCGATGCCGAGAAGGGCGATCCCGAGCTGATGACCGTCTGGACCGATCCCGACTGGAACCCGGACGTCGAGGCCTTCTACTACGTCCGCGTGCTGCAGCTGCCGACCGCGCGCTGGACGCTCTACGACGAGCTGCGCGAGGGGGTGAGCTACCCCGAGGACGTCAAGCGCGAGTTGGTCGAGCGCGCTTGGGCCTCGCCGATCTGGCACGAGGTGAACTGAGGCGCCCCCATGCTGAAGTCGATCCTCAGGGAGCCGCTCATCCATTTCCTCGTCCTGGGCGGGCTGCTCTTCGCCGCCTGGAACTGGCTGGCCCCGCAGGAGAGCGCGGGGTCGCAGGAAGAGGTCATCACGCTTGACCAGGCCCGGCTCGATCATTTGCAGACGCTCTGGACCGCGCAGTGGAAGCGCGATCCCTCACCCGGGGACCTGAAGGCGATCATCGACCGCCACCTGCGGCAGGAGGTCTTCTACCGCGAGGCCCTGCGCATGGGTCTCGACAAGGAAGACGACATCATCCGCACCCGTTTGGCGCAGAAGATGGAAGCGGTGTCGAGCGATCTGAGCATGCTCATGCGGCCGCCCACCGAGGAGCAGCTGCGGGCCTTCCACGCCGCGCGTCCCGATCTCTTCACCCTGCCGCAAGCCTACGCCTTCCGGCAGGTGCTCTACCTGCCTGCCGAGGCGGATGACGAGGCACTGGACGCGACGCTCGCCTCGCTGCAGGGGGGCGGAGAGGTCCCGCCCGGCCAGCGCGGCAAGCTGGCTGTGCCGACGGACTGGGCGCTGACCCCGGCGCAGGCGCTGGAGAATTCTTTCGGCGGCGGCTTCGCAGAGTCGCTCTCGGAACTGCCGGTCGGCATATGGTCCGGGCCCGTGCGCTCGGGGCTGGGACTGCACCTCGTGTTGGTGACGGAAAACCAGCCCGAGCATCTGGCCCCCTTCGATGAGGTCCGCGACTTCGTCGCCCGGCAGTACGAGTATTACACGGTGCTGGATGCGCAGGAGCAGATGTTCCGGGAGCTGCTGGACCGCTACGAGGTCCGCTTCGAGGCCGAGGGCGTGCCCGATGCGGTGCGGCAGGAGTACGCGCGGCCATGATCCTGCGCCTGTTCTCCATTCTGATCCTATGCCTTTGCGCGCTGGCCCCAGAGGCCCGCGCGCATGAGATCCGCCCGGCCTTCCTGCAGATCGACGAGGTCGCGCCGCAGCGCTACGACCTCCTCTGGAAGGTGCCGACCCGAGACGGCATGGTGCAGAACATCCGCCCCGCCTTCGATCCGGCCCTGACCCTGACACCGGTGCCCGGAGAGACTCTCGTCGAGGGCTTCGTGCTCTTCCGCTACGGCCTCACCGGCGACGCGGGGCTGCTCGGCACCGAGCTGCGCATCGACGGGCTGGACCGCACCACAATCGACACGCTGGTCAATGTCGCGCTGCTGGACGGCACGCATCACAGTTTCCTGCTGCGCCCGCGCGAGACCAGCGTGACCATCCCCGAGGTGCCCTCGGCCTGGGCCGTGGTCCAGACCTACACTCGGCTCGGCGTGCAGCACATCCTCGAGGGGGTCGACCACCTGACCTTCGTCGCGGCGCTGATGCTGATCGTGCGCGGTTGGCCGATGCTGCTGAAGACCGTCACGGCCTTCACCGTCGCCCATTCGATCACGCTGGCGCTCGCCACCTTCGGTTACGTCTCGCTGCCACCACCCCCGGTCGAGACGCTGATCGCGCTCAGCATTTTGCTGGTCGCCGTCGAGGCCATCCACCTGCGCCGTGGCCGCTCCAGCCTCGCGACGCGCTGGCCCTGGATCGTCGCCTTCGCCTTCGGTCTGCTGCACGGCTTCGGCTTCGCTGGGGCGCTGGTCGAGATCGGCCTGCCGCAGGGAGACATCCCGCTGGCGCTGCTCTTCTTCAACGTCGGCGTGGAACTGGGCCAGCTTGCCTTCATCGGTGTGCTGCTGGTGCTGGTGGCGGTGCTGCGCCGCCTCGTCGCCCTGCCGCGGGCGGCCCCGGTCGCTGCTGCCTACGGCATAGGGACCATCGCGACATTCTGGGTCTTCGAGCGGTTGGAGGGGATGTTCTTTTGATGTGGCTCGTGCGCCAGGTTCCGGTGATCTGCTGACAGGGCCGCGTGAGACAATGAAGAGGGATTCCGAAGCTCCATTTTCCGGATGATTTTCGATGGCTGTGCCATCAGTGTATGCCCTGCGCCTGCGAGATTTGCCGCCGCCCGAACGTCGCAATAGGATACGATGCTGTTCTGCGGCGGCGCAGCTTAGGACAAAGCGCGGTCGCCCTCAGTTGGGATCGGTCACGCAATCGCTCTCACATGGGATGACTTGGTGACTCAATTGTGAGGCCTTGCTACGCTCAGTCGGAACGGCGCACAATCTTGGTGGTTCGATGAAATTTTTCGAATGTGTTCGTGGCGTTGCTGCTGCAAGTTTGCTCTGCGCTCCCCTACCATGCCAGGCCGATGCGGCCTCACCTTATTGGATCCGCGACGCGCAGGTTTCGCCAGATGGCGCGTCTATTGCTTTCACCTACCGAGGCCAAATCTGGATCGTCCCAAGTGAAGGCGGCGATGCCTCCCCGCTGACTGAGCGCCAATTCAGAAGCACTGCGCCTGTCTGGTCTCCCGACAGCAGCCGCATTGCTTTCGCCTCGGACAGGTTCAATGTCTCCGACGTGTTCGTCATGCCCGTCGAGGGTGGCGAGATAACGCGGCTCACGCATCACTCGGCACCGGAAGCGCCGCTCGCCTTCTCGGCCGACGGGCAGGAAGTCTTTTTCCACGCGGCACGGCTCGGGTCGCCCGAAGTGGATTATCTCGACGGGCTCGGACAGTCTGTGGGCGTGCTCATGAAAGTGGCTGCGACCGGCGGTCGGGCAAGGATGGTGCTGCCCTTGCCTATGTCGCAGGCCGACCTGAGTCCGGACGGCCGCAAGCTGGCCTATGTCGAGCGCAAGACGGTCGAGAACCTCTGGCGTAAGGGCGAAATTTCGGACAGCACTTCCGACATCTGGCTCTACGACTTCGAGAGCGGCAGCCACGAAAAACTGACGACCTATCGCGGCGTCGACCGCAGCCCGGCTTTCGCGCCGGATGGGCAGAGCCTCTACTGGACCACCGAAATGCCGCAAACCGGCATCGAGGATCCGAACGCCGCGCCGGACACCTTCAACGTCTGGCGCATGCCGCTGCATGGCGGTGTGCCGGAACAGGTGACGTCGCACGACACTCTGCCGGTGCGCTTCGCCTCCGTCGCGGATGACGGCACGCTGGTCTACACGTTGGACACGCAGCTCTGGCGGCTTGATCCCGGTGCGCAAGAGCCGGTGCAGGTGCCGGTCAATATCCGTCAGGGCACGCTCTATACTGGCGAGGTCTGCAGCGATCTGGCCGGTCAGGTCTCCGAAGCCGTCACCTCGCCCGACGGGACGGAGATCGCGCTGATCGCCCGCGGCGAGGTCTTCGTTGCGTCCCCCGAAACCGGCGAGGTCCGCCGCATCACCGACACGCCGGAGGCGGAGCATTCCGTGAGTTACGCGCCGGACGGCAAGCGGCTGCTCTACGCCGCCGAGCGCGAGGGCGACTGGGACATCTACGAGACCAAGCTGGGTGAAGAGGATACGGGCTTTCTGACGGCGCTGGCGATGTCGGAACGGCGCGTGATCGACACGAAGAGCGACGCACTGCAACCGGCCTATGCGCCCGATGGCAAGCGCATCGCCTACCGCGACGACCGCAACGCGATCCGCATCTTCGACCCGGGCACCGGCACCAGCACCGAGATCCTCCCCGACAGCGCCAGCTACTTCTACACCGTCGACCAGTTCGATTTCGAATGGTCCCCCGACGGGGGCTATATCCTGACCACGACTGGCTTCATCTCGACCAATACCGAGATCGAGATGATCGAGACCACCGGCGCGCACCGTCGCTACAACCTCAGTGACAGCGGTTTCGGCGATGACGAGGCAGGGTTCAGCCCCGATGGCAGCGTCGTCTCCTGGGTGAGCGACCGGTTCTCGCAGCGGAACCTGTCCTCCGAAGGCGCCATGGTCGATGTCATGGCAACCTGGCTCACGGCAGACGGCTATCTTGCCCGCGAATTGGGCGAGGCAACGGCTGCGGACGCGGGGACGGAACCGGACTTCGATGGCGTGCCCTACCGCACGTCGCGCATCACAGACAGCCCTGTCTTGCCGATCCTGACCCGCATGACCGCCGACAACAGTGAGCTGCTTCTGGTCACCCTGCAGGTTACATCCGGCATGATCGAGGCCGAACTGATCGACCTTGCCACTGGCCGGCCCCGACAGGTCTTTGCCAAGCCTGGCACCGGCATCGAGCAGATCATCGCGAGCAAAGACGCCTCGACCCTCTTCCTGATCAAGGCCGGGTCCATCGAGACCGTACAGGTCGCCAGCGGTGCCAGTACCCAGGCGCCGTTTCAATTGCGCGCCAGCTTCGATCCGGTCGCCGAGATGCAGTACATCTTCGACCACCACTGGCGCTTTGTGCAGTCGAAATTCTACGATCCCGCGCTGCATGGCGTCGACTGGACGGCGATGCGGGACGCTTATGCAAAATACCTGCCACACATCACCCATTGGGAAGATTTCGTCACCCTGATGAACGAATTCCAGGGAGAGCTGAACGCCTCCCACATGGGTGCGCGCTTCGACCATGACAACGCTGGCTGGGACAGCACCGCAGAGCTTGGGCTCTACTACGACACGGCCCATACGGGCGCGGGTGTGAAAATCGCAGCGACGCTGCCCGGCGGATCAGCGGCATTGGCAGGCGGACCGCTCGGTCCCGGCGCAGTGATCCTCGCGGTGGACGGGGCCCGTATCGGCCCCGAGGATGACATCTATCCGCTCCTGAACCGTATGGCGGGGCGCAAGCTTCGCCTCACCGTTGCCCCGGCGGATGGCGGGGGTCCTGTCGACGTCACCCTGCGCGCGGCCGATCCGGGAAGCGACGGAGAGTTGGCCTACAGTGCCTGGGTCGAGAACCGGCGGGACATGGTGCTGGAACTCTCGGGTGGGCGTCTTGGCTATACCCATGTGCGGCGCATGATGGATGACTCCTACCGGCAGGTCTATTCCGACCTGATGGGGCGTGACCGTGACAAGGAGGGTGCCATCGTCGACACTCGCTTCAACTTCGGTGGCAATCTGCATGACCAGCTGAGCGCGTTCCTCACCGGCAAACGCCATTCGGGGCTGGTGACGCGGAACGGCGTCGATCTGGGGACGACGCCCTATCTCCGTTGGGCCAAGCCGAGCGCGCTCCTGATGAACACCTGGAATTACTCGGATGCCTCGGTCTTCCCCTACTACTACATCCGCGAGGGCATGGGCCCCTCGGTCGGCGACCGCGTGCCGGGCACCGGGACTGCGGTGCTTCGGCCCGATCAGCTTGATACGCGGGTCGTTCTTGGAGTGCCCCAGTTGGGCTTTCGGACGATCGAGGGAGATTTCTTCGAGAACCGGGAAATTGTTCCGGACGAGGTCGTCCATACGCCGCCGGAGGCAATGCTGAGCGGTCACGACCCCCAGCTTGAGGCAGCGGTTGCAGCCCTGTTGCGGGAGCTGGGCGAGTGACGCCCCACCGACGAAGGATAGGACGATGATGGCACGAACCCGGCGCAGTATTGCTCTTGTCTTGATGGCCGCGCTTGCGGGACCAGTCGCCGCTCAGGATACCCGCACCATCGAGGTGCGCTTCGCGCCAGGGACGACGGGTGCGACCTATAGCGGCGAGATCACCGGCTACGCGTCGGTCGACTATTACCTGCAAGCTGGGGTGGGTCAGACGATGAAGGTCGAGCTGCAGACCTCCAACCTGTCGAACTACTTCAATGTCTGGGCTCCGGGGGCGGATGCCGCGATGTTCGTTGGCGCAAGTTCCGGGGACCGCTTTTCCGGGCAACTGCCTGTGAACGGACGCTATCGCATCCAGGTCTTCCTGATGCGCAATGCCGCCCGCCGGGAGGAAACCGCGCGCTACAGCCTCGACATCTCGATCACCGATGGCGCGGGCGCGACTCCTACCGACTTCGCCGACGGCCTTGCAGGAGGTCCGGACTGGTACGTCGTCAGTGATCTTCCACCGCAGGACAGCCTGAACGTGCGGGCTGGGCCGGGGACCGGACACGACGTCGTGGGAACCGTGTCCAATGGCGCCGAGCTACGCAAATTCGGATGCCGAAGCGCTGACAACTCGCGCTGGTGCCAAATCGAGAATGCTGCGGGCAGTCTGCGCGGGTGGGTGAATGGGCGATACCTGCGTGAGGGCGCAGTTTCCGCAGCTCCCGGCGGCGCGGCTGGGGCTCCGCCGGAACTGCTGCGCCGGGACAGTGGAGAGTTCGAGGTTCGTTTCGACTCTGGCTGCACCCTGCTGTTCGCCCCCGCCGGCAGCCTGATCACCGCCGGCTCCAGCTGCTCGGCAGAGCAATCCATTCACGCAAGCAAGGCGGTCGATGCCTATCGCCGCGAGCAGGGCTTGTGACCGTTCCACGGCTGGTAGATTGCAATAGCTGCTGGTGGCGCGCATGCCCCTGACCGAGACCCCCTCAGGGTCCAAGAACTCCGCGTCAGGACTGACTATTCTGCTGGTGACATGGGTCACGGTTACGATCTTCGGGGCGAAGGTAGTCCACCCGAGCCCTCAACCGCTGCAGGAGCTGCTGACCAGCACCCTCGCTTGGCAGGTGCTTCTTGCCGGGGTCTTTCTGGCAGCCGTCATCACATGGGGGCCCGGATGGCGGGAGGTGGGATTCAGACGCCCGCGCGGGCGCGATCTTCCACTGCTTTGGTTCCCCGTCCTCGTGCTTGCCCTGATCCTCGGCCTCGCGGCGCTCATGGGGCTGCCTCCTGCAGGAGTTACGCTGCTCGTTCTCGCGAACTCGCTACTGGTGGGGTTCTCGGAGGAAGCGATGTTTCGGGGGCTGCTGTTCGATGGCCTGCGCGCGAGAGTTTCCATCTGGCCAGCCATCCTTTGGACATCGGGGCTTTTCGGCGCCGTTCACCTGTTGAATGGCTTTGTCACGGGCGACTTCGGTCCTGCCTTGGTTCAAGCCGCGATGGCCGCTTGCACGGGCCTTTTCCTGATGGCGATTTTCCTGCGCACCGGATCGCTCTGGGTCTCCGTCATCTACCACGCGCTTTGGGACTTCGCGATTTTCATGATCGGCCTCGCGTCGCAGCAGGCCATGGAGCAGCAACATGCTCTCGAGGAGGCAGGCAAAGGCCAGCAGATGCTGGTACCCCTCCTGCTGATATTGCCGAACGTTCTCTATGGAGCGTGGCTCCTTAGAAAAGTCAGACCCACAACCGCATATAGGTGAGTGGCACTTTCGAGCGCGGTTTCCATCCGCCGGGCGAGGGGAATGCCGGCGAGTTCGAAGCGTTTGCATTTCAGATGATGACATTTCGCGAGCCAGACCCCCGAGTTCGGCCTCAAAGTCAGCAATAAGCTTCGTGCCGCGACAAGATCGAATGTCGTGTTCGGGCTCGTAGGGGCCGATCGCTCCACTCAACCCGAACGGCAGGACGCCCGGATAACCGTTATCCATCCTTGCAACTCCCATAGAGATTTTCGGGAGATGTCGGTCGACATGGTGTTGGGCCAACATGGCCGTGAGCCGCAGGCTGCACCATTTACTGCAAGGGACTGGGACAACACGACGCCGTCCTTTCTCCCGCCCCTGTTCCGGGACGGGAGAATTTGTTCATCAGACTCGCGACATCTCCAGCAGGACGTGCTGCGCAGAGAGGTGGTCGAGCACCTCCTCGCGGAGGAACCTGAAGCGCTCGTAAGCGCGCTGAAGCTGAAGGAGTTCTTCACCGCGCTCAGTATAGGTCATGACTTCTGCGGCCTCGTAGCGTGGCCCATCGCCGTCTTGGCCAGCCAGTACCGAGTGCCACGCCTGCCCGAGATACTCTCCCTCGAGTTCACGCCCAAGGACTTGGGCGACGGCATCGAGGCCGACTTCGAGATCGGGGCCGAACGGCCGGCGTTCACCCGACTGCGCCAGGTAGCGGGCAACAATAGCAGGCTCGTGCGCCGTCCGGCCGAGATCAAGTCTGCGCGCCGCCCGGGCAATCTCGCGACCAAGTCCGACGGCCTCCGCCGCGAGATTACCAATGACTGGGGGGCTCTGTTTCTGGTCGTGCATGAACGGGCCTCCCGAATTCTGACTGATCCCTCTGACCAGTCTCAAGCAGCCGGCCCTGAGGAGGCCGGCGGGATTGCGGGAGGCCATCACACCGCATCTCCAAGGTAGGCAGCCGTTGCGGCGTCAGATGCGGCTTCCGGCGCAGCGATGCGCTCGAGGAGCTCTGTGAGCAGGTAGGTGAGCAAGCAGATGTCTTCGACCTCCGGCGACGACAGGTCGATTTCAGCGAAAAGCGCCGCTTCCAGGCTGCCGGGGTTGCCGACATTTTCGAGCGACAGCTGGTAGTGGAGATAGCTGAGCTCTCGGCGGTGAGCTCGTGTGAGTCGCCCACTCTCCTTGACCGCCTCAATGAAGCGCAAGACGCGCCCACGGGCGGCGCTGCCTCCGAGAAGATGGGCGGCGCTTACCAGCGCACTGCCGTGCTCGTGCATGAAGTCACGCTGTTGATTTCCACCCAGAACTGACCCGGGAGAGCGCGTAATTTTCATTGAGAATTGACCCATGTGACCCTCCCCGCGACGCAGCTTGCAGCGGGGGATTCCGGAGTGATCCACATGGGACTTTTGAACGTCATCCGCCGCATGGCTTTGCGGGAAAAGCTACCGATCCGAGAGATCGCACGCCGAACCGGTCTGTCGCGGAATACCATCAAGAAGTATCTGAGAGCAGGCACGATCGAGCCGAAGTTCAGCATTCCGGCCCGGTCGAGCAAGCTTGATCCCTACGCTGAAAAACTCGCTGCGTGGCTGAAGACGGAGGCTGCGAAGTCACGCAAGCAACGCCGAACCCTGAAGCAGTTGCATGGCGACCTCGTGGCGCTCGGCTACACCGGGTCCTACAACCGGGTTGCGGCCTTCGCCCGAAAATGGCGGGTAGAACGCCAGCGCGAGCAGCAGACCACCGGGCGCGGCATCTTCGTCCCCTTGTCGTTCCGGCCCGGGGAGGCCTTCCAGTTCGACTGGAGCGAAGACTACGCGGTGCTTGGCGGAGAGCGCACGAAGCTGCAGGTCGCGCATATCAAGCTGTCTCACAGCCGCGCCTTCCTCGTCCGAGCCTATATGCTGCAGACCCACGAGATGCTGTTCGATGCCCACTGGCACGGCTTCCGCGTCTTTGGCGGCGTTCCGGAGCGTGGGATCTACGACAGCGGGAATTGTCCGCCGTTGGTCCGAGGACAATGGACGCGAAGACGGCGGTGGACCGGGTTGGCCGTGGCAAAGAGCGTCAGGTGAACATGCGCTTCCTGGCCATGGCAAACCACTACGTGTTCGAGCCAGAGTTCTGCAATCCCGCGGCGGGTTGGGAAAAGGGTCAGGTCGAAAAGAACGTCCAGGACGCCCGGCCGCGCTTATGGAACCCCATGCCGACCTTCCCCGACCTTGCTTCGCTGAACGCATGGCTGGAGCGGCGCTGCATGGAGTTCTGGCGCGAGACACCCCATGGCACCCTCGCGGGTAGCATCGCGGATGTCTGGGGCTGGGAGCGAGCGGCGCTCATGCGGTTGCCACCCGCCTTCGACGGCTTTGTCGAGCAGAGCAAGCGCGTGTCACCGACCTGCTTGATCAGCTTCGAGCGCAATCGCTACAGCGTCCCCGCCTCCTTCGCCAATAGACCAGTCAGCCTCCGGATTTACCCCGATCGCCTCGTGGTCGCTGCGGAAGGGCAAATCCTGTGCGAGCACGAGCGGCTGATCCAGCGATCTCACCATCTGCCCGGCAGAACGATCTACGACTGGCGCCATTACCTGACCGTCATCCAGCGAAAGCCCGGAGCCCTGCGCAATGGCGCGCCCTTCGTGGACCTGCCGCCCGCCTTCCGACAATTGCAGAGCCAATTGCTGCGGCGGCCCGGGGGAGACCGGGAGATGGTCGATATCCTTGCCCTGGTCTTGCATCATGACGAGCAAGTGGTGCTGACCGCGGTCGAGCTGGCGCTCTCCGAGGGCGTAGCGACCAAGACCCACGTCCTAAACCTTCTGCACCGCCTGATCGACGGGAAGTCGACCGACGCTCCCTCCATCGACCCGCCGGGTGCCTTGGCCCTCAAGCGAGAGCCCCGGGCCAATGTGGAGCGCTATGACGAGCTGCGGCCTCGCGATGCTGGTGGCCGCCATGCGTCATGACCCAGCCAGCGGTGCCATCGTGATCATGCTGCGCAGCCTCAAGATGCACGGGATGGCTCAAGCCGTGACCGACCTGATCGAGCAGGGTGCGCCGGCGTTCGAAGCCGCCGTGCCGATCCTGACGCAGTTCCTAAAGGCTGAGGTCGCGGAGCGCGAGGTGCGCTCGATCGCCTACCACATGAAGGTGGCACGCTTCCCGGCCTACAAGGATCTGCCCAACTTCGACTTCTCGTCCAGCGAGATGAACGAGGCAACGGTGCGCCAGTTGCATCGTGGCGAGTTCATGGAAGGAGCGCAGAACGTCGTTCTCATCGGCGGCCCCGGCACTGGGAAGACCCACATCTCAACCGCGCTCGGCATCCATGCCATCGAGCATCATCGCCGGAGAGTGCGCTTCTTCTCGACCATCGAACTCGTCAACGCTCTCGAGCAGGAGAAGGCCAAGGGAAAAGCCGGACACATCGCGGAGACCCTCACCCGCCTCGACCTGGTGATCCTGGACGAGCTCGGATACCTGCCGTTCAGCGCTTCAGGGGGCGCCTTACTCTTCCATCTGCTGAGCAAGCTCTACGAGCGCACCAGCGTGATCATCACCACGAACCTCAGCTTCAGCGAGTGGGCCACAGTGTTCGGTGACGCCAAGATGACCACCGCGCTCCTCGATCGGCTGACCCATCGCTGCCACACCCTCGAGACCGGAAACGACAGCTTCCGCTTCAAGGACAGCGCGGCCGCAGCCACCCGGAAAAAGAGGGAGGGAAGCCATGTCTTGACCCAATCATGACCCGCTCAGCATAATCCAAGGTGGGTCACTTCTCGATGGAAAACCCGGGTCAGTTCTGGTTGGAAATTAACAAAACGCCCCCCTACTGGCGTCAGGACCGTGAAGCGACCTCCGACCGGAAGTCTGACGGGGTCTGGCCGAAGCGTTTGCGGAACATGCGCGAAAAGCTCTGAAAGTTCACGATTCCACGGTGATAGGCGATCTCACTAATCGAGCGATGGGACAGCTGACTGTTGGCGAGATCTGCCGCGATCCTATTCAGCCGAGCTGTTGCGATCTCGCGGGAAATGGAACTGCCCTCGATTTGGAACAACTCGTTAAGCCGGCGCACCGAAAGCCCCGTTTCCCCTGCGACCGCCGTCCGGTCCAGATCCGGGTTGCCCAGGTGCTGAGAGATGAAGGCACGCGCCCGCAACAGGATCAGTTGATCGTAAGAATGGAGGTCAGCAACCGCAGGTTGGATCGTGGCAAAAACCGCTACGAGGAGGTCCATGATCGCATTCTGGCTTTGCGCCTGCGCACAGTCCGGCGTCTCGTCCAGTGAAGCCACCAATCGGGGAAGGATCTCTGCGGCCAGCTTGCCGAACCCGCTGAGCGTCGGGGCCTTGATCGCGGTCAGCGCTTCAGCACAGGGCAGGCGGTCAAGGAAATCCGCCTTCGGAAACTGAAGGACGACCTGCGAGAAATCGTCTGGCAGCGTCAGCCGGTAGCTGCTGGAACTGCAGTAGAGCGCAAAATTGCCCGGCTCGAGCCGAGCCAGTCGCCCAGCCTGTTCCACGAACCCCGTCTTCTGCAGCTGCAAGCTGACGAGAAAGGTCTCTTCGCCGCTTCGGGATACATGGGTCTGACTCCGGGTCACGGTCTGGTTGCTGCCCTTCACGTAGGATGTGGAGAGATGCGCGCGTCGCTTGAGGTCGATCTGCCCGTGAAAGGACCGAGGTGTCGCCGTGGCGCAATCGAGTTCGACATAGCTATCGCAGACCGCCTCACGCCAATAGGCGAACCGATCCGTGGGGCGTGCATCCTGCGTCGTGAATCGCTTTTCCATAACGGAATCTTAACAGAGGCCTCACGAAACCCAAAAAAGACCTCTCCCCTCCGCTCAAAAATACACCACCTTCCGCCCAGGCGGACACGCGCGGCGATACGAGACGTGTCTATCCTCTCTTCATAACAACAAGACGCCAACAGAGAGATAGCACCATGACCGGACCCACCAAAGTCGCTGCCGTTCAGGCCGCCCCCATCTTCATGAACCTCGATGCCAGTATCGACAAAGCCATCGGCCTGATCGAGGAGGCTGCCGCCCAAGGCGTCAAACTGATCGCCTTTCCGGAAACCTATCTGCCGGGCTATCCGTGGTATATCTGGCTCGACGCTCCGGCGATGACTATGCACAATGTGCCGGTATATGCGGCGAATTCTATCACCGAGGGCAGCCCGCAGGACAAACAGCTGGCCGAAGCCGCCCGGGCGAACAAGATCCACGTGGTCATGGGCCTGTCGTGGAACCGCAACGGCACGCTCTACATCGCGCAGTGGCACTACGGCCCCGACGGGCAGGTCATTTCCCGCCGGCGGAAGCTGAAAGCAACCCATGTCGAGCGCACGGTCTATGGCGAAGGCGATGGCAGCGACATGAAGGTTTATGACACCGACATTGGTCGCGTCGGCGCGCTGTGTTGCTGGGAACACCTGCATCCGCTGAACAAATACGCCATGTTCGCGCAGAACGAGCAAATCCATATCGGCGCCTGGCCAAGCTTCTCGGTCTACGAGGGCGGGGCCTATGCGCTCGGGCCGGAGGTGAACACATCCGCCAGCCGCATGTACGCGGTCGAGGGTCAGTGCTTTTTCATCGCCCCCTGCGCCACCGTCTCGGACGAGATGATCGAGGCGCTCTGCGACACGCCGGTGAAGCAGCAGCTGCTGAAGAAGGGGGGCGGCTATGCCCGCATCTTTGCCCCCGACGGCTCGCCCATGGGCGAAAACCTCGCCCCGGACGAAGAGGGTCTGGTGATCGCCGACATCGACCTCAACATGATCGCCATCGGCAAGGCCGCCGCCGATCCCTGTGGGCATTATTCGCGCCCGGACGTGTTCCGGCTGATGGTCAACAACAAGCCCGCTCCTGTCGTCATGGCCTTTAACAACGAATACGCACAGCCGGTTGAGACGGCCGACAGCGAAACCGACGACGCGCTGGCCGAGTAGTCGGACTGGCGCCTGGCTTCGGTCGGGCGCCGCTATGCACGGGAGAGATGGACATGTTGACACCTGATCAATTCTACACCGAAGAGCAACGCAGCCTTCAGGCGCGCCACGACAGTCTGAAACTGGCCGACGCGGTGGTCCACGCCATCGTGCGCGATGAGATCGAAGAACCGCACATTCCCTTCATCGAAAGCCGGGATTTCTTTTTCCTCTCGACCGTCAGCGCCGATGGCGAACCGACCGTCAGCTACAAGGGCGGCCCCGTGGGCGCGGTCAGGTTTCTGGATGCCAAGACGCTCGTCTTCCCAAACTACGACGGGAACGGAATGTTCAAGTCGATGGGCAATATTGCCGCCGCCGCCAAGGTCGGACTGTTGTTCATCGACATGGAGACACCGCACCGCATCCGGGTGCAGGGCACCGCAATCCTGAGCGAAGACCCGGAGCTTCTGGCTGCCTTCCCCGGTGCCAACCTTGTGGTGCGGGTTGAAGTGACCGGCTGTTTCCTTAATTGCGCGCGCTACATCCACAAACACGTCCGCGTTTCCGAAAGCCCCTAGGTGCCGGATGCCGAGGGCCAGCAGCCTTTCCCGTCGTGGAAACGCATCGACATGCTGCAAGACGTCCTGCCCCCTAGGGACAAGGGCCGGACCGAAGCTGAAGGTGGCGAGATCACCTTCGACGACTATATGGGCAAGGTTATGGATGGCACGTCGTGAAGTTGGCGACGCACCCCTGATCGGCCCATTTAGACGTGGCAGGTGACATCGATAAATGTCGCAGCCGGGCAGGCAAAACAGATCGAAGCGCAGAGCGAGGCCAGTGTCGTCTCGGAGCCTTTCGCAACGACACTCCGCGACCTGACGGTCGAAGTCTCGGGCGGACAGGAGTTGCCGCAAGAGCTTGATGCAGTGCATCTTGGTCTCGGCGCGGCTTCCGAGGTGATAGCCGCTCCATCGTCGCCAGATCGACCGGCCAACACGCTTCATTGTCCGCAGGATTTCGTTCCGAACGATGGCTCCTGCGGTGTCAGGCTTGCATGGTTCGGCGTTGTTGCGGTGTGGGATGATCGCGGCATCTCCACGGGCGGCGATGGCGTCCTGACACTTGCGGGTATCGAAAACCCCGTCGGCAGTGACGCTGGCGATCTCCCGCACCGGCGGTATCTGGTCAAGCAGTTCGGGTACCATCGGGGCGTCGCCGATCTCGCTGGAGGTGAACTCCGCCGCCCGGATTTCCAGCGTTTGCTCGTCGATCCCGATGTGGATCTTCCGCCAGACGCGCCGCTTGGAACCACCATGCTTGCGGGCGTTCCACTCGCTTTCACCCTCGACCTTGATGCCGGTGCCGTCCACTGCCCAGCAGGGCATTGCAAAGCAATGTCCCGAGAGGGGATCAGCAGGTGCAGAGGGCCGTTCGATCCACAATAGGGAATATTGACCTTCAGGGTCTTCTGGCGCCGCGACAACGTGCTGAAGTCTGGCACGGCCCAGTCCAAGCCGATCAGTCGCTGCAGACTCTCGCCGAACCCTGTTGTCTGTCGAAGCGCCATGCCGAACAGCACCTTCATCATCGGGCAGGTCTGGATAGAGGCATCACCATAGGCGGGATGCCGTCCGCGCTTGCCGGTCGGCGCGGCTTCCGAGGTCATCGCGGGGTCGAACCAGATCGTCAGAGAGCCGCGGCGCTTTAACGCTTCGTTGTAGCTCGGCCAGTTCCGGGACTTCTAGGTCGGGGGTGTCTGTCTGCTCATGCAGCCCAGCTACAACGCTGTATTCACGATATAAATCTCTCACGGGATTTGTGCAATAGAGCCTCCGGGCGGGTTCCAATGCGGCAAAGGATAAGGCTCCTGCCGCGATGGCCCGGCGATGATCGCTGTCACGGCGCGAGGCTTCGATCTAAGGGCAGTCAATAGCCGACGGGTCGCAGCGGCGCCCCCGATCCGATTGGGCGTTACAGTGGCGCGAGCGGAGTTTGGCTGTCGAGCCCGCCGAGCTCGCTCTTCGCGAAATCGATCCAGTCCTGTACGTCGACGAGTTGCCCCACCAGACCCAATCCCTGCGTCAGCCTGACGGCGTCGGCTGTGGTCAGCTGCTCAAGCGAGCCGATCCCATTCGCATGAAGCAGCCATACGAGCCCGATCCCGGCGCCGGGGAGGCGATTCAATGAGCTGGCACGCAGCTCCGCCTCCGTCCAGCACAGCGTGCTGTCCGGCGCTTCGGCTGTCTCGCTGGACACATCCGCGCAGGGAGCCTCTGGCGACGTCGGCGCCATGGCCGGGGCTTGCGGGGCTTCGTGATCAGCCTGTTCCCCCGCCGACTCCGCATCGCCGGGAAGTTGCTGCGGATCCGCGTCTCCCCCGGTCGGTCGCGCCTCACTGGTCTCGCCCTGGGGCTGCATGGGCTCGGCCCCTGCCCCATCCCCTGTCACATCGGCGGCCTTAGGCGCCTGCGACGCGTCAGCGGACAGCGGGTCGCCCACCTCTGAGCGCACCATGTCAGCCGTCTGACGGGAGACCAAAATCGGAAGCTCCTCTGCAAGGGCTCCCTGCGGCGACCGGGCCACTGCAGCGCGCCCTGGAGAACTGCGCCGCGCGAGCCGGTCTTGGCGCAGCGACCGCAGACTGCGCCTTGCTTCGGCACGGACGGAGCGCACCCAGTCCGCGTAGGTTTCGTGATCGCTCATGCGCGCTCCTTTCGCCCCGTCCCATCTCGAAGGCCGATCCACTGCGGCAGCGCCAAACCGGCAAGGCGGCGCAACCGCTCGGCCCGACGCGCCTCGCACAGCCAGGTTTCAAGCTGCTCGAGCAGCGCCCGGGCATCTTGGGGATGAGCTGCATCGCGGCGTTGCGGCCGGCACGCCGCCTCAATCCAGTCGAGGGCCGCGCCGAGATCGGCAACAACGGCCGCGTCGTCTTTCCCATCAAGCCGCAGCGATATCGCCAGCCGCCCATCGGTGCGCGCCCAGAGCGCCAGTTCGTCCGGCGGAGCCCCTGCCCCTGCCCCTGCTCCGGTGCACCAGACCGTGCGGCTGGCTTTGCGCCCCATGAAATTCAGCGGCTTGCGACCGGCCCGAGGCAGGATCACGCGCCGCGGATCACCAGCATCGGGCAGCCTGGCAGGGTCGGGGCACACCTCGGGCGCGGTCAGGGCCTTGGCCGAGGTCATTCCGCGTCACCTCCTTTCAATGACATCCCGGGGCGAGCCTGAGGGAAATACGCTAACCGAAAGTGAAGAAAAAAACTGAGGCGATTCTAGCAATGGAAGGGAAACCACTTAAGGATTGTTCGTTTGGAGATCCTGTACGCGTCGCTTACTCCGAAGCCACGGAAAAGTTCACGATAGAGCAGTCTTCTAAGCGGCTGAAAGGAGCGTTCCGAGTATGGAAACGATTGGATACCTGAAGGAAAGCGGAGGTCGCTTCGAATTCCACTCAGATCAGTTCGGCCTTGTCGTCCGCGGAAATTATCCCGAGTGGGTTCTCGCCGCCGCAGCCGAGATCATTCGTGACAACACGAAACTCGAAGCCGACAGCCGGATGGAGGAATTGACTGCCCTGGTGGAATTCGGCGAGGCGAGCGAGATCGATATAGACGCGCATAAAGTCGACATGAAGTTCCGCTACGAGGTGCTTCCGCAATGCGTCGTGACCATGGGCACGATGGATTATCGCTGGGCGGACCAGGAGGGGCGCGAGAAGCTGACCGAGTTCGACGGTCACACGATGCGCCGGCTGCATGACATGTCCCTGACCCGCAACGACAGCTTTCTCGACGACGAGGACGGCGTGGACAAGAGCTCCGACGGAGCGGCGTGAACGAGCGAGGATCGATACATGGAAATCATTCCCTTTGGCAGCCAGGACATCGACAACATCCTGAGCCGCGAGCCCCAGCGGGCCGAATACCTTCCCTTCGGCGCCGTCCTGCTTGATCGCATGGGCAAGATCATCAAGTACAACAAGTCCGAAGGCCTGATCTCCAACCGGGTTCCCGCCGAGGTGATCGGGATGGATTTCTTCAACCAGATCGCCCCCTGCGCCAAGGGCAAGCGGTTCCACGGGGAGTTCATCAAATTCCATCGCAGCGGCCAGGTGAACGTCATGTTCGACTATAAGTTCGCCTACAAGGGCACGGACGTGAACGTGAAGATCCACATGAAGTCGCAGCCGGACGGACAGTCCTGCTGGCTCTTCGTCAAAAGGGTCTGAGCACGGGGGCGAGCATGGTGGCCGAACAGAAATTCCTGATCCGGATCAAGCCGGAGCTGCGGCAGCTTCGCGCGAGGGCCGAGGCGGCGCCGCCGCTTGCTCTGCCGGCCGCCGCACCCGCCCGGCTTGTCCAGGGCGCCAGCCCCTCCGCGATCGTCACCGCCGGCGGCGATGCGCCCGCGAGGGCGGGAACCCGGCCGCCTCCCCGGCCGATCAGGTTGCGCAGGGATGGCCTGCGACCGCTGTGTGTCGAGGCAGTGCCCGTGCTCGTGCTCCCTCTCGAGTCAGGGCCTGTTTCGGCCGGCCGCGGCGAGGAGAGGCGCGAGGCGACCCCGGTTGGGTGTTCCGTCGGTCCGCAGGAGCGCGGGCACTTGGCGCTCTACCTCGATCCCGAGGACCGCCTCGTCGCCCACATCAGAGAGCCGCAGGACGACACCAGGCGCCCGGCCTTCCGCGCCGCCTGGATCACCAATCAGTCTGATCTTCGAGCCCTTCTTGGGACGGCCCGCCCCGACGGATGCGCCACACTGCCCGCCGGTCCGCGCGGGCCGGAAGACGCGCGACCCCGGACCCGCCCATGGGACTCCGGTCCCGACCCTGTCACTCGAGCCCGAGCAGCCGGACCCACCCGGCAAGAGGAGTAGCGATGCCCTACATGACAGACCGACAGCCGAACGACCATGTCCTGCCCCTCCACGACGCCCCGTCCGACACCCACCCCGCCGACGCATTGACCTATTGCCTGCGGCGGGTCGGGGCTCGCCCGCTCGAGTTCACCGGCGTGGAGCTGGGCATGGCGATGAGCTTCAATCCTGAGCTGCCCTGGTGGTACGAGTTCAACATCTTCCGCAGCGACTCTGGCTTCGTGGTGAGCATTAAGCGGTTCCACGTGTCAGAGGACGAGACCGACTATTGCCGGGCCTGGCACTTTTCCGATCTCGACGCCGCCATGTCTGCGCTCGAAAGCTATGACGCTGCGCAGGATGTCCCCGTGGGTCGGCACATGCCCCCGTCCGATGCGACCGCAGCCGAGTTGGCCGCCACGGCCTTCCAGCTGCGGGCCGAGATCGCCGAGACCCGCGCGCATTTCGCAAGCCTCGTGGGCGAGTTCCTGCACGATCTGGATGAGACCTGAGGCCGGGGGGCCTCGCCGGAGGGCGCCATGATCCGCCGCAACGATGCCCTGCGCTTGTGCAAGTCCGTAATCTTCGAGGAGCTTCAGCGGCTAGACCCGTCGCGCGCACGGCGCATGCCGGCGGCGCTCTGGACGGATGAGACGCGGATCGACGAAGACGGTCTCGGCTTCGACAGCCTCTCGAGGATCGATCTCGTGTCGGCAATGACCGCAAGGTTCGCGCTGCATCGCTCGGGGGTCGAGGATTACATGCTGCTGCATCCCGAGCTGGGAACCTGGGCGCAGCTTCTCGAGTCGCATTTTCAGGGCGCGGCGCCAGATCTGTCCCTGGCCTTCCACAGTTCCGGCAGCACTGGCACGCCCAAGGTCGTGCAGCACCCTCTGGGGTTCCTGGTCGAGGAAGTCGAGGCACATGCGGCACGCAGCCTTGTCGAAAGGCCCGGTCGGGTTGTCGCGCTGGTGCCGCCGCATCACATCTTCGGCTTTCTGTTCACCGTGCTCCTGCCCGCGCGGCTGGGGGTGCCGGTGCTCGATCTCGCCAGCAGGGGGCCTGGCGCGCTGTCCCGGGAGCTGCGGGCGGGCGATCTGATCGTCGGCACGCCGCACATCTTCGGCCGGGTGTTGACGCTGCTTTCTGGCAAGCCCGTCGCGGCCCATGCGCTGAGCTCCACCGCCCCGGCCCCGCCGGAGCTCTGGACGGCGGTCGCCCGGGCGGGTCTGGGCGCGCTGACCGAGGTCTTCGGCGCCTCCGAGACGGGGGGCGTCGGGCACCGCGCCGACACCGATGCGCGCTTCCGCCTCATGCCCTATCTCGAACCGGGCAATCCGCCACGGCGCCGGGGCGCCGCCATCGCCCTGCAGGATCACCTCCGCTGGTCGGAGGACGGACGGGCCTTCACCGTTCACGGCCGCCACGACCGGAGCGTGCAGATTGCCGGTCACACTGTCTCGTTGAACGCCGTGGTCGCGGCGTTGGAGGCGCAGCCCGAGGTCGCCCATGCCTGCGTCCGGCAGGACGGCGATCGACTCAAATGCTACATCGTGCCCTGCGCCGGAGCCGATGCCGCCGCGCTGGAGGAGCGGTTGCGCGCGGAGATGGCGGCGCGCCACGCGCCGGCCGCACGCCCGCTTAGCTACACATTCGGTCCGCAACTGCCGCGAGATTCCATGGGAAAGCTGGCCGACTGGCAGTCTTGAGTGCGCCATCCCGCAAAAAACTCCGCCCGCGATTAAGACCGGATTCACCACCATCGCGCTAAGACAAGACCAGAGACCGTCCCGCGTTCGATGTCGAGGAAAGGAGTTCGCCATGGCCCAGCCCGAGTGCCCCGCAGATTTCCGGCTGCCCATGCAAGAACGCCCGCTGTTCGAAGATGACGAGATCGTCTCGCTGCAGAGCCGCGCCATGGCCTATCTTGCCGCGGATGTCCCGGTGCACCTGCGCGGCCCTGCCGGCATGGGAAAGACCACCCTGGCGCTGCGCATCGCCGGCCGTCTCGGGCGACCTGTCTCCTTTCTCACCGGCGATCGCTGGCTGACGCGAGAGGATCTCGTCGGCCGCGAGATCGGTCGCATCTCGCGCCAGACCGTGGATGCCTACGTCAGCCGCGTCCGGCGTACCGAGACCCAGGAGCGGACGGACTGGCAAGACGCGATCCTGGCCGACGCCATGCGCCTGGGGCACACGCTGGTCTACGACGAGTTCACCCGTGCCCCGCCGACGGCCAATGCCGTGCTTCTGCCGGTGCTCGAGGAGCGTGTCCTTGTGTTCCACGACGCCCGCGCGGGGCGGCAGCGCCTCGAGGCGCATCCCGACTTCCGCATGCTGCTGACGTCCAATCCGCACGAATATGTCGGGGTCGAGCATCCGCCGGACGCGCTGATCGACCGGGTGGTGACCTTCGATCTCGACAGCATGCCTGCCGAGACCGAAAGCGGCATCGTCGCGGCGCGCACCGGGCTCGACAGGGCCAAGGCGGCGCAGCTGGTCACGCTTGTGCGATCCCTGCGCCGGATTTTGCCCGGCACCCCCGCCTCGCTGCGCACGGCGCTGCTGCTCGGGCGCCTCCTCGCCGCCCAGAAGGTCGAAGTCGACGCGCGAGACAGCCGTTTCGTGCAGATCTGCGTCGATGTTCTGCGCAGCCGCTCAGTGCGTGGATCGGGTTCGGCCGATGGCTTCGAAGCCGCCCTGAAGACCGCGCTGGACGGGCTGCGCGCCGGCGACGCGCCCGCCTCCGACACCCCCATGCAGGTGGCTTCATGAGACGCCCGCCCGCATGCCCTCCGCGGCGCCCCAACTCCGCTCTGCGCCGCCCACCCCGCACCCGAACCGAAGCCGCGGTGGAACTGGTGAAGGTGGAGTTCAAGCGCGATCGCCTCCGCCGGGAGCTCGAGGCTATGAAACGCCGCGCCGGTCTTTCCGCGGCCGAACTTCGCGCCCACGCGCTTCGGGCGCAGCGGCTGCTGGCCCGGCTGGCCACGCCGGAGGAGGATCCCTGGCCGTGACCGCCCGCAAGAGACCCGCCCCCCCGGCCCCGGCAACGGCCCCGGCCGCGCAAACAAGTGATCCGGGCCGCCCGATCTCCCTGCAGCAGGCGATGGACAGGGCGCGCGCCGCGCTGCAGGACATCACCCCGCTGCCGGTCGAGGGCATCGCGAGTTCCGAGCGGGACCCCGGCGGATGGCGCATCGTCGCCGAGGTGCTCGAGGCACCCGCCCGCATGGGCGACAACGACCTCCTGGCTGCCTACGAACTCGCGCTTGACCCCACCGGCGAGTTGACCGGCTTTCGCCGTCTGCGCCGCTACCATCGAGAGGATCGCGAAGAATGACCCATAGCAGCCATCACGGGCAGTCCATGCAGCCGGACGGGCTTGCTGACATCCTCGAGCGCATTCTCGACAAGGGCATCGTCATCGCCGGCGATGTCTCGGTCTCGCTGGTCGGCATCGAGCTGCTCTCGATCCGGCTCAGGCTGCTGGTCGCCACCGTCGACAAGGCCAAGGAACTGGGCATCAACTGGTGGGAAAGCGACCCCCACCTTTCGGCGGAGGCACGCCGCCTGGAGCAGGAGAACGCGGCCCTGCTTGAGCGGGTGAGCGCCCTCGAATCCCGGCTGGAGCAGCTGCCGATACCCGGAGCGCGCGCATGAGTCCCCGAAACCTCGGAACGGGTCCGGCGGACGATACCGGGCAGGAGCCGCCCTCGGACGGGGCCTCCGAGTCAGCCGCGCGGATCGAGGCGCTCAACCTGCGTCTGCGCGGGCTGATCGGCGCGTTTGCAGAGAGTTTGCAGAGGATCGGTGAGAGCCTGCCTCCGCGTTCCGAAACCGCCATTGCCGAGGTTTCGCGCAACGTCCGTCTCGGCACCCTCGCCGATTTCCTGGCAGCCTCCTCGCACCGAGACCGCAGCGTGCCGGAGCACCGCATCGTGCAAGACGCCACCGCCTGGACGCTCGAGGCGCATCTTCCTGGCGTCCCCCTGCACGAACTCCGCATCGAGGTCCATCGGGGCCGCCTGACCCTGACCTCGCCTGGGCACCAGCTCCGCTGCTCGCTTCCCCAAGACCTGCGGGAAGGCGCGCTCCGGATGCGCTTTCAAGGGGGCTGGCTGACGTTGGAAGCCGCGCGCGGGGGGACCTCGGCATGACTGCGGCCTACCTCTACGGGTTGCTGCGCTGCGACACGCTCGGCGCCCGGCTGGCCCGCCATCCGATCGACGGCGCTTTCGGCCCGGTGCAGGCCCTGGCGATGGACGGTGCGGTGCTCGCAATGACGCCACACGACGGGCAGCCGGTGCCGCAACGCCGGCGCTATCTCATGGCGCATGCCCGCGTGCTCGAGGTGCTGATGTCTCACGGCCCGGTGCTGCCGTTCCGCTTCGGCCATGTGGTGCGCGACACCGCGCACCTCAGCGGGATGCTGCGCGCGGCAAAGGCGCAGATCACCCGGAACTTCACTCGGATCGAGGGCCATGCTGAGGTCGGTCTGCGGGTCGAGTTCGACCGCACCGCCGCGCTGCAGGCAACGCTCGCGGCCGCGCCGGGCCTTGCCCGGCAGCGTGACGCGCTGCTCGCGCGCGGCGGGGGCGGGCGCCTCGCCCAGATAGAGCTCGGGCGCCGGGTCGCCGAGGCGCTGGAGGCGCGGCGCACCGTCTGCCAGCACGCTTTGCTCCGGCGCCTCGCGCCCCTCGCCCGCGCTCATGTGCTCCATCCTCCCGAGGACGATGTGCAGGTGCTGCGTGCGGCCTTCCTCTTGCCTGAAACGGCGGTCGAGGCCTTTTCCCAGGCCGCGGACCAGGCCGCCTCGGCCTGTGATTTCGCCGGCGCGCCCCCGCACCTGCGCCTCGTTCATCCCACGCCGCCCTTCAACTTCGTCTCCTTCTCCCTGGCGGCGGAGCCGGACCCCGAGGTCGTCTGATGGGTCTCTTGCGCAAGCTTCTCTGCGTCCCGGTGACCGCGCCTTTCTCGGGCGCACTTTGGGTCACCGCGCAACTCGCGCAGGCGGCAGAGGCCGAATTCTACGACCCGGTCCGCATCCGGCGCGAGATCGAGGCGCTGGCCCGCGCGGTCGATCGCGGCGATCTCGACGAAGCAAGTTACGACGCAGAAGAAGAGGTGCTGATGGCGCGCCTGGCCGAAGCCGCGCGGCGGGGCGCACCATGATGGCGCCGCTCGCCATCTTGCGGCGTGACGCGCCGATGCCGCTGCCGGCGGGTCTCTCGACCGAGCCCTGCGGCGCGCTCCTGCTCGTGCGCGCGCCTGACATGCCGGGTCGCGGGGTGACCTTCGGCAAGGGACGCCGCGCGGTCCTGCAGCGCGCCGGACACCGCCAGGCGCAGATCGAGTCCCTTCTGCCCCTGGGCCCGGTCCTCGCGATTCAGGCCGGAACCCGGCTCACGCCCGGCGACCTGTCTCCCTCCCAGGCGGAACTGGCCGAGTGGTGCGACCGGCTTGCCGGCCGGATCCAGTTCCAGCTGACCGCCGCCTGGGACGGTCCTGCGCCGCGCCCACCGGCGCCGGCGTGGGCCGCGCTGAAATCTTGCATGGAAGAGCGGCTGTCGCACCTGGCGCGCGACAGCATCGAGCTGCCGCTCGGCGGCGGCGATACGCTGGTCAATCGAATCCTGCTCATCGACAGCAGCGACGCAGACCGGCTCGACACGTTGCTGGCAGAGATCGACGCGCGCTGCCCGGACCGGCTGCGCCTGCGGCTCGTCGGGCCGAGCCCCGCGGTGTCCTTCGCGCTCGCGTCGCTGCATCGGGTCTCCGGTACGGATGTGTGCGCCGCGGCAGCCGCGCTTGGCCTGGCCCTTCCCGCACCACCAACCGGCGCGGCGCTCGCCGCATTGGCCCCCCTGCTCCCCGAGCGCCGCAGGCAGGCGCTCATGCAAGGCTGCAGCACCGAGCACAGCCGACTTCTGGCCCGGGTCTGTGCGCTCACCCTGCCCTCGGGGCCGGTGGACGACGTGCCGATCCTCGCCGTCAGGCGCGAGGGATGCGCCGCTCCGGTCGGGCCACGCAGCCTTCCGGGGCCGAGCGCCGCGCCACGACACCACGGGACAGGCCGATGAGGGTGCTCCAGCTGCATGGGCTGATCAGCCCGAGCGGCCCCGCGCCCGCCCCTGCCGCACCGCCGCACCGGCAGCTTCCGCTTGGCCCGGTGACCGCGATAGTGACCGAGGGCGCCCTCGCACCGACGGAGCAATCCGCCCTCGACAGCTTGCTGGCGCATGACCGGCTGCTCTCGTGCTACCTCGTCCAGGGCCCCGTGATGCCCGTGCGCTTCGGAACCTGGTTTTCCGGTCTGCGCGCCCTGCAGGCGGCGCTGACCGAGCGTCTCGACGAATGCGCAGCCCGGCTCGAGGCGCTGCGCGGCCACGCGGAATACGCGCTGACGGTCGAGCCCGGGGAGGCGGCCCAGGCGGTCGATGCCGCGCCCTCTCCGAAGACCGGGCGGGAGTTCCTGTGGCGCCGCAAACTGCGGCGAGACGCAAGGCTCGAGGCATCCGGGGCGCGGGGCCTGGCGCTGCGCACGCTCGGCCAACGCGCGGTCGAGCTCGCCGCCGAAGCCGAGCCACGCCCGGCCCGGGCGCCTCGCCTCTCGGAGCTATCGCTGCTGATGACCTCCGCGAAGGCCGCGCATCTTCGCCGGCCTCTGCCTGGCTGGGGCGCCGAACACGGCCTGGTCGCGCGCCTCGCCGGCCCTTTCCCGCCCTACAGCTTTGCCCACGTCAGCATGGAGACGCCCACCGATGTCTGATCCGTTTCTCATTTCCCCCGCCGCCGCCGCCCGCAGCGACACCCCGGCGCTGGTCGACCTCGTCGACCGGGTGCTCGACCGGGGCTGCGTCATCGAGGGCGAGCTCTGGCTGACGGTGGCCGATGTCGATCTGCTCTATCTCGGGCTCAAGGCCGTCTTGACGACACCGGAGCGTCTGTCCCGGAGCAGCGGATGAGGGTGCTGGGCCTCTGCCCGGTCGAAGAGAGCGGCGCGCGGCCGCATCTGCGCGCCGGCCCGCTGGCGTTGCTGACCGCCGATGGGCCGGCGCAGGCCAGGCTCGGGCTGTGCCTGTCGGCGCATCGCGCGCTGCCCGCCTTCCTGCCGTTCGCGGTGAGGTCCGCACCCGAACCCGAGGTCGCCCGGTCCTGGGCCGCGGCGCGCAGCAGCCTGTTGCTCGAGGTGCTGGAGCGTCTCCGGGGGCAGTCAGAGATGATCCTCACCCTGTCGCAGCCCGAGCGCCAGACCGCCGCACCCGTCGATGGCCGCGCCTACCTGCGGGCGCGGCTGGAGAGGATCGAGGCGCAGCACCGGCTCGGCACCCAACTTGCGGCTCTGGCGCCGCGGGCGCTGGTTCTGCGCGGGGACAGGGGCGCGGCGCGGGCCGAGTCGGCCTTGCTGCTGCCCGGTGGCGAGATGAGGGCGCAGGCCCGGAGTCTTGCCGCCGCCTGCCCGTCCGAGCTTTGCCTCAGCCTGAGCGGACCTTGGCCCGCCTTCCTTCACGGCGCGCGGCTCTGCAACGCGGCCGATCGGACGGGCGACGCAGCCAGCGCCAAGGAGTCCGCGTGATGTCAGACCCGTCCGCCCCCCACGATGATGCCCGCGACGACCCATTGGCCGACGCGCTGCCCGACATGACAAGGCTCCGCATCGACCCCGAGCGGGTGGAGCAGGACCTGGCGCGGCTTGTCCTCGGACTGATGGCCTTCCTGCGCCAATTGATGGAGCTGCAGGCGGTCCGCCGGATGGAGGCGGGCAGCCTGACGCCCGAGCAGGAAGAGCGGCTTGGAACAACCTTGATGCGCGCGGAAGAAGCGCTGCACCGTCTGGCGGCGCAGTTCGGCCTCTCGCCCGAGGATCTCTCGCTCGACCTCGGCGCGCTGGGGCGCACGATCTGACGGCACTTAACCCCCTGTTAGCCCTCCCTATCTAGGATCGGACTCACCTACGACGGGAGACTGGCTTTTGGCTTCTGCACACGCGAATGAGCAGGTGATCACGGCTCTGGACGATGTGTCTGCGCCCGCTGCGCCTGCGACGGTCGATGCCGCCGAAGGCCGCGCGACCCGCGACGTCGGCGCAGCCGCTCAACATACGCCTTCAGAGCACGAGCCCCGTGCGACCCCGGCGGAGCAGCGGTCGCCCGAGCCGCCGTCCACCGGCCCCGCCTCGGACGCGGCGTCGGCCGTGGTCGCGATGGCGCAGGCCGAATTGGACCGCCTGCCCGAAGAGGACGGCTCCGCCGAAGCCCCGGTGACCCACGGCGAGGAGACTGAAAGGCCGGGGGCCGAACGCTGCGAGACCGCGCTCCCCGAGGGACCGGGGCTGCCGCTTTCATCCCGGGCCGAGAGTCCGGAGGCTCCTGCCCCACCGCGTCCCGGTCCGTCCGAAGCCGAGCCAGCGCCGCAACCAGGGGCGGCGGCCGAGCCGGCCAAGGTGGACCCGCGCGCCGCGACGGACGGACCGTCCAGGCGTCAGCCGAGCGAGATCTTCGGGCTCATCGACGTGGGCGGCTGCCGCCTGGCCATTCCGGCCCACAGTGTCCGCGAGGCAGTGCCCTTCCCCACGACCCTCAGCACGCTGGCGGCGCCCCTTCCGGGGCTGCTGGGGGCGATGGTGCTGCGCCGCGACACGATCCCGCTGGTCGATCTCGGGATGCTCCTCGGCCTCCCGTCGACCCTATCGCCGCAGGAACGCGTTGTGGTCATTCTCATCAGCCCCGGGACCGAGCGGCTGGTCGGGCTCGTGGTCGACAGCCTCGAGGGCATGACCGCACTCGAGCCCGAGCGGATCACCCGCATGGGAATTTCCGGGCACAGCGATCTCTTGGCCGGCGCGCGCAGCTTCGTGCGGGACGGCGTGGTGGTTGGGCTTCTCGATCCGCAGCGGCTCTTCGACCTGCCCGAGCTCCCCTACGCCTTGCCGCGCGACAGGGGCGCCGCAGCCGCGGCGGGCCCGGCGCGGGATACCCTGGCCGTTCTGCTCTGCAGCTACGCCGGCCAAGGCATTGCCTTTCCCGTGGCCGAGATCCAGGCCACCATTCCCATGCACCCCCTGTTGCCGAGCCCCATGGCCCATGCGCCCTGCGATGGCGTGATCGAACACCATGGCCGAGAAATCCCGATCCTCGACAGCCTGCATCTCTTGGGGTTCGGAGGCAACTTCTCCCGCCCCGAAAGGTCGGCCTCGGTCGCGATGCGGGTCCCTGGGGGCGGGCTGATCTGCGTCGAGATCGATCGCTTCTTCGACATCACGCATGTGCCGCGCGACGCGCTTCTCGCGCTGCCGCCGGCGATATCGCAGCGCAGTGACCTCTTCACCGGGGTCTACATGCACGGCGACGGCACGCACTTCATGGTCATCGACAGCGCGGCCCTGCTCTCGGAGGAGGTGGTGGTGCAACTCGCGGGCACGACGATCGCCGCCAGCGCCGGTACCGGCGCCGATCCCGCCATGGACCACGGTGCGCAGGGTGCGGATCCGTGCCTCATCTACCACGCGGCGCAGCGCCGGATGGGATGCCGACTGACCGACATCGTCGAGATCCTGCACCTGCCCGAAGAGCTGCTCTACGCCGAGGTCCGGCACGACGCCTACATGGGCTGCCTCCACCACCGCAGCCAGGTGATCCCGATATTTTCCGTGGCGCATGTCTTCGGTGAATTCGACTTCTTCGAAGAGGGCAAGGCCTGCGTGCTGCTCTTCCGCATCGGTCCGAACCTGGTCGGCGCGGTGGCGGAAGGACTTCTCGAAGTGGCGCAGTGCTGCCGGGCCGGAACCGCCGCCGACAAAATGCTGCGCAAGACCGACACCGGCGAGTTCATTCCCTTTTTTGATGTCCTTCAGGACCTGCCGGTCGCCGCGGTCATCGGAGGGCCGACGTGACCTGCAACGACGAGCCGACCCTGCCGGAGCCGGACGACAGGCCCGAGGCCGGCAGCGCCATCGCGTTTCCCGACGTCGCGGGCCTGATCCAGGGCACAGAGGCAGAACTCAACCGGCGGTTCGACGACATGGAACTGGTGCTGATGGAATTGACCCAGCAACTGGCGAGCCCCGACCCCGAAGTGTCTCCCGACGCCATGCCCCTCCGGTTGCAGGCGGGCTTCGAGCGGTTGGCCAAGGCGCTGGAAGATGTCCGCTCGGACCGCGCCGAAGTGGTTGCGCGCGTCGAAACCATGCAGTCCGACCTGCTGCGCGGCTTGGAACGCCTGGGCCGCAAGGTGACCGGCAGCGCCGCAGCGCGCAGGAAGGAGCAGGCCCTGCTCACGAGGCTGGAGGAGGCGCTCGAGCTGCGCGCCCCGGCCGGCCCGCCGCCAGACCAGGCCGAGCGGATCGACACGCTCGCTGCCAATGTCCAGCAGATCTCGGCCATCCTGCCAGACACGCTGGCGGAGATTCGGCGCGGGCTTGACCGGCTGAACGAGGGACATGCGCCGGACCTCGATCCGCTGCGCGGAGAGGTCGGGCGCGGCTTCGATCGTCTGGCCAGCGCCCTTGGCAGCAGCGACAAGCGCCTCGCTGCCGAGCGCAAGGCTCTCGGCCAGTATCTGGGGGGCCTCGAGACGCTCATCCGCCGCTTCGAGGCGACCGCTCAACGACTCGAAGCCGCCTCCCCCCGACAGGCGGAGGCTGCGGACCCGGGGATGGGCGCGCGTCTCGGCCAACTCGAGACGCGGCTTCTTGGTCAGCAGGCCAGCTCTGCCGAGGCGCTGCGCGACCTGACGATGATCGTCGCGGAATGGATGGCGCGGCAGGAGCGGCTGATCTCCGAAGAGCGCCGCGGCACCAGATGAGGGGCGATGAGAATTTTAACCACATGAATTTGGGGCATTCACCCGGGATTATGGTTTCGGCGCTATCCGTCGTTCTGGGCGATCCATGGCGTTTCGCAACGCGAAACGACATCGGCCAGATCAACGGGGGCCATTGGACCTCGCTCTTTGAAACGGGCCGCATGACACGGGCCTACTGAAAACGGGCTTCTGAAAGACGGGCCAACGGAAAACAGGCCAAAAGAAAACGGGCCAGAAAACCACAGGAAAGGGTATCCCATGGCAGTTGAGAAAACTTTGGCATCCACCAGCCTAACCGAGGTGGTGGATCGCGTTCTGGACAAGGGGATCGTCGTCGATGCCTTTGTGCGAGTGTCGCTTGTCGGGATCGAGTTGCTTTCGATCGAGGTGCGTGCGGTCATCGCCTCGGTCGAAACCTGGCTCAAATACGCGGAGGCCATCGGGCTCACGGTCGATCCGCAAGCCGCCTGAGGCCGGCGCGACCCGGGCAAGACAGGGTGCCATCAGGGCTCCCTCCCGTCTGCCCCAACGCGCGCGCCCGCGGTCCGCTGGAACCGCGGGCTGAGCACCCGTTCTGCGGGGGGCTTTGCGGGGAGCGACCTTGCTGCGACTTCTCTGAAAAGGAACCCGGACCGTGACCGATCTCACGCGCGGCCTGTCTCTTTCCGACCTGTGCCAGGACATCCTCAATTCAGGCTTCACGGCGCGCCTGCGGCTGTCCGACGGGATGGTCCTGGCGCTCTCGCCCGACGCTCGCAAGGGCCTAGCCACGAAGACCCGGCTGCCCTGCCCGCCGAGCGAGCTTTTCGACAGCGCCGCGCCGCTGCTGGACGCGCTCAAGAGCCTTGCGGCCCCGCAGGAGCTCGCGCTGACGCTCCGCGACGACCAGCGTCTCGCCGCCCGGCTGATCGCCGTGCCGGACACGGAACCGGCCGAGGCGCTGCTGATCGGCACGCGGTCCGAGCCTGCGCGCCGAAGCCGCTTTTTCGACGTGATCAACGCCACTCAGGGCCTGCTCGAGTTGACCGCGGATTTGACGATCCTGTCGTGCAATCCCCGCGCGCTCGCCATGCTGGCCAGACCGGAGAGCGCGGTTGTCGGCCTCGCGCTGGCAGAGCTCAGCGCCACGCCCGAGCAGATCGCGCCGCTCCTGCGCAGCATCGCGGCACGCCGGAGCGACTGCCACCGCCTGGATTTTCCCCTCGGCGACGGCAGCTGCAGACATGTCACCAGTAGCCTGGTGCCGCTGCTCGGCCAGTCGGGCCAGGTGGAACGCGTCTTTCTGGTGCTGCGCGACGCCACCGAGGAAACCACCGAGACCCGGCGCGCCCAGAGCATCGCCTCCGCCGTGGAAGAGACAATGTCAGTGGTGGAATTCGATTCCATCGGGACGATTCTGGAAGTGAACCCCTGCTACCTTGCGCTGACGGGCTACGCCGCAGAGGAACTCCTGGGGCAGAACCAGAGCATCCTCTGCGCGCCCTCTCAGACCGAGGATGCGGCGCAGGCCGAGTTGTGGCGCCGGCTCACCGCCGGCGAGATCGTCACCGGCACCTACAAGCGGCGCACCAAGGACGGTGGCACGATCTGGATCGCGGCCTCTTACACCCCCGTGCCGGACCGCGAGGGAAAGCTCGACCGGGTCATCAAGGTCGCCCAGGACATCACCGAGAATATCCTCCGGAACGCCGATCTTCGGGCGATGCAGAGCGCGCTCGACCGTTCGAGTGCCCTTGCGGAATTCGATTCATCGGGTGTGATCCTGCGCGCCAATGACAACTTTCTGGCGGCGCTCGGCTACGAGCTCGAAGAGGTCGTCGGGCGGCGGCACCGCGACCTCTTCCCCGCCCGAGTGGCGCAGGGCCCGGATCAGCGCGACTTGTGGAACAAGCTGAAGGCCGGCAGCCCGCAGTCCAGGGTCTTGGAGCACCTGGGCAAGGACGGCGCAAGCGTCTGGCTGCGCGCCAGCTATACGCCCGTGCGCGATGGCGAGGGCAAGGTCGGCAAGGTGCTGCAGATCGCCTATGACATCACCGCCGCGATGCAGGAGCAGGCCGAGGTCAGCGGCAAGCTGGCGGCGATCGATCGAAGCCAGGCGGTGATCGAGTTCGCGCTCGACGGCACGGTGCTCGGCGCCAACCGGAATTTCCTCGACCTGATGGGCTACGCGGAGCCCGAGATCTCCGGCAAGCACCATCGGATCTTCTGCGAGCCGGACTACGCCAAGACCAACAGCTATGCCGAGTTCTGGAAGGCGCTGTCGGAGGGCGACTACCACCAGGGCGAGTACAAGCGGCTCAGCAAGGAGGGTCGCGAAGTCTGGATCCAGGCCACCTACAACCCGATCCTCGATGCCTCCGGCCATCCGGTGAAGGTGGTAAAATTCGCCATGGATGTCACCGCGCGCAAGCGTCACGAACTGGACGCCCAGAACCAGCTGCGCGCCATCGACCGAAGCCAGGCAATGATCCAGTTCGACATGGAAGGCCACGTGATCACCGCGAATGATACCTTCCTGCGGACAATGGGCTATTCGCTGCGCGAGGTGCAGCACCAGCATCATTCGATGTTTTGCGACCAGGACATGATCCGCTCCGAGGAATACCGCGACTTCTGGGCCGACCTGCGCTCGGGGAAATTCCAGACCGGCCGCTATAGGCGGCTCGGGAAATTCGGCCGCGAGGTGTGGATCCTCGCGACCTATTCGCCCCTGCTCGACAGCCGCAATCGGCCGGTGGGCGTGGTGAAATGCGCCCAGGACATCACCCAGCAGGTGACGCTCGAGCAAGAGATCCAGAAGCAGGCTGACCGGATGAACGGCATCGTCGCCGAGCTCTCCGCCTCGATCAACAAGATCTCCGAGGCCACCCGCGCCTCGCTCGACGCCTCCGATTCCACCACGCGGACCGCCAGCGATGGGCTGGAGTTCCTCAATGCGGCGATCGAAGCGATCGAGCTCATCGAGAAATCCTCGTCCGAGATTGCCGAGATCACCCGGGTGATCTCGGAGATTGCCAACCAGACGAACCTTCTTGCCTTCAACGCCGCGATTGAGGCGGCGCGCGCCGGCGAGCACGGCGTGGGCTTCTCGGTCGTGGCCGACGAAGTGCGCAAGCTGGCCGAGCGCAGTTCCAAGGCGGCCCAGGAGATCGGCAAGCTCATCATCATCTCGGGCGAGCGGGTCAACCAGGGCACGGCGCGCTCGCGCAGCGCCCTGCAGAGCTTCGAGCAGATCGTGAATTCCTTGGGCCACACCGCGGACTCGATCCGGACGATCGCGGACTGCGCAAGCTCTCAGGAAAACGTGTCGAGCGTTGTTGTTAGGATGATCGCGGATCTGAACAAGGCCGTGATCGCCAGATCGGGAAAATCCGATGGCGCGTGACGCTACCACGCGATTGGCAGGGCGCCGGATGCCCACCGCACTCGAGATACTCCCGAATGCGGCGGCGTCCGCAAATTCGGCAGGGACAGCGCTGGGCGCCGTCCGCCCAGATGTACCGCCCCCGCGCGCCCATTTGGCCGTTGCGAGCGGGGGGCGCCTGACCCGCGCCTGGGGCCGCCTGTTGTTCGATCTGGCGCAATCGCGCTCTACGCCCGTCCGACGTGCCGATCTACGCGGCGCTTGGCGCTCTCGCTGGCGGTGCCGCCGTGCTGGATCTCCTACGGAATGCGCTCCTTCTGGGCGCTGTGCTGGGAGAGAAGGGCGTGGTGATGAACATCTTCGTCGGGCTTGGCCTGCTGGCGGAACCGGTTCAGGTTCGACCGGAACCAGGCGGTCCTGGTCCCGAGACGAAGGCCGCCGCATGACCCGCGCGCCACACCGCATCCCGCCCAAGGACGGGTACCGCCAACGCCCTGTCGGCAACGGCATTACCTGGATTGACGAGCGCTTCATCCAGGACTTCGACCGCTGCAACATCTGGCTCCTGCGCGGGCGGGAGCGGGATATCATGGTCGACAGCGGCATGGGCGTGCTGCTCTCGGGCGACATCGTCCATGACGGCCCGTTGACCGAAGCCCCCCTCACGCCAAGGCAGATGCCTACATCCGTTCGATGCAACGCCGCGCGCGGCTGCCGGTGCGGATCGTGCACAGCGGGCATTTCCCGTCGGTCTCCGGCGAGCGGCTGACCGAGATCTTCCCCGACTGGCTCAGGGACACGCGCGTCTAGAGGGCGTCTAGAGCGCCCCACCCGGATTGAGCGGCGGCAAGGCGGCCTGCCGCGCGCCGCGCGCTTCGCGGGGGCGGGCCGCCTCGAGTGCGCCGCGCAGGCCGGTCCAGGCCGTGTCCCCCGCCCCGGTCTCCTGCCCGCCGTAGCGCTGCGCCCCCAGCGCCAGCAGCGCCGCCTCGACCGGCGCGGCGCGGCGCGGGTCCGGCCCCTCCACGCGCCCGGCCCAGAGATCGAGCGCAGGGCGCAGCGCGACATGGTCGCGCGCCGCGATGACCCGCATCAACGCCCGCCAGGCATGGCCCTCGGAGGCCAGCACGCGCGCGCGCCGCTCGGCCCGCCGCCGCGACAAAGCCGGCAACAGGACGCGCAGCCCGAAACAGAGCAGCCCCAAGGCCAGCACGGCGGCCCCTGCCAGCAGTGCGAGGCGCGCCGGATCGAGCGGCGCGCTCCGCCCCGGCGGCGGCCCGTCGATCCGCAGCTCGATCCCGGGCGCAGAGGCGGTCTTCACCACCCCGTCGTCGGTATCATACCACTCGAGCCGCACCTCCGGCAGCGCCCCCCCGCCGCCCGCCTCGGCAAGATAGGTCACGCTTTCGACCCGCGTGCCGCTGAGCGCGCCCCGGTCGTCACTCTCGGACAGCCGTGGCTCGTCCGGGTAGGCGGCGACCCCCGGCAGCTCCGCCGGCGCCAGCAGCTGCGGCAGGAACATCGGCGACACACCCGTCACCGCGACCGTCACTTGCCGCTTGAGGCTATCGCCGGGCACCATCGTGCCGGGCTCGCCTTCGATCTGCTGCGTAAGCGACAGCTCAGAGGCGGCGATGAAGGGATCGAGCCCTTCGGCCCCGTCGGGCACCACCCCGGAAAAGGCAATCGGCCCGGTGGTCAGCGTCACCTGCCGCGCCTCGCCCGCGCCCACGTCCTGCCAGGTCACAAGCACCTCCTGCGGCGGCAGCACCACCTGCCCGGGCACCATCGGCGAGATGCGATAGTGCCGCGAGATGCCCGCCCAGGTCTCGCCGCCGATCCGCTCCGACACCGGGTTGGTCGAACGGGACGGCAGGCGCACCAGCAGGTTCGGCGCTTCGAGGCTCGGCCAGACCGGCGGCCTTGGCATGAAGCTCGGGACCAGCACGGTCAGCCGCAGGCTGAGCGGCTGACCGGGGATCGCCTCGGTCTCGGGGAAGTCGACGATGAGCTGCGGCATGTCCTCGGGCTCCTGCGCCCTGAGCGGCAGCGGCAGAAGCAGGACGAGCACGCAGAGGATACGGATCATTGTCCACCCTCCGAGGGCGCCGGAGCCGCAGGCTGTGCCGCCGCATCGCCATCTTGAGGCGGCTGTGCCGCCTCAAGCGCGAAGCGCATCCGCAGGAAGTCCTCGGTCCGCGTGTCGACGGTGTTCATCCATTGATCGGCGGTCAGCAACCCGCCGCCTCCCGCGTCCGCAGCCTCGCGCAGCGTCTCCTCGCCCTGCCCGCTCTCGTTGTCGTAAACCTCCTCATCGGCCCCGATCCCCTGGTCCTCGCCGGTGTCCGAGGCGAGCTGCGCTGCCTCGACATAGGCGACGATGCGCTGCGCAGTCTCGAGGTTCTCCGCCGCGCCGGGATAGTCCGGATCGCGCGCCAGCGCTGTCTCGAAGGCCCGCACGCCGTCCCGATAGTGCCGCCCCTTGATCTGCGCCACGCCCTGAAGGAAGGCCGCCTCGGCCGTCTCGACCCGGTCCAGCACCAGCACGGCATCCTCATATTGCCCGTCCCGGTAAAGCGCGTAACCGCGCCAGAGCGGATCGACGAAAAGATCGGCCGCGCGGTCGTAGTGCTTGTTCTCAAAAGCGATGCGCCCCTGCTGGTCTGGCGTCAGGAACCAGTCGGCGATCCCTTCGGCCCGCGCGCCCTGCGGCGTGAGCAGCAGCGTCAGCCCGGCGATCGCCGCCCACCGCATCGTCCAGCCCCGACGGAAGCTCAGCAGCAGGATCAGCGCGGCGGGCCAGGCCAGCCAATGCGCCCCGTCCTCCCAGGGCTGGTCCACGTCATCGAGTTGCGCACGCCGGTAAGCCGCGTTGAGCAGCCCGTCGAGCCTGCGGATATCCGACGGATCGGGCGTGGCCTCGACCACCGGCGCCGAGAGCGCATCAAGCCCCCGGTCGCGGCTGCCCTCCGGGCGCATCGAGAGCACCGCGAGCGGTGCCACGCTGGCATTGAGCGGCGCCACGTCGGCGGGGTCCAGACTGTCAGTGACAAAGAGGATGCCCCCCGGCGCGGTCTCCTCAGCCAGCATCGCGGCGGCCAACGCCAGCGCCTCGCCCGCCACCGCGCCTTCGCGCGGCATGACCTCGGGGCTCAGCCCCTCGAGATAGGGCACCATGACCTGCGCGTCCTCGGTCATCGGAAGCACCACATGGGCCGTGCCCGCATAGGCGACCAGCGCGGTGCGCGCCCCGGCGCGCAGGTCGAGGAAGTCGCGGATCTTCTGCTTGCCGCGCTCGAGGCGCGACGGGGCGAGATCGGTCTGCTCCATGCCCGTCGTCACCGCGAGCACGATCACCGCGGGGGCCGATTGTGCCGCAAAGGGGTCAGGCTGGCGCGACCAGCTCGGCCCCGCGGCCCCGAGCGCGGCAAGGAGCAGGATCGCCGCGGTGCTGTCGATCGGCAGGACGCGCCGGCGCTGCGCCCGACCCACCGTCAGCGCCTCGCGCAGGTGCGGGGCGATGCCCTCGGCTAGAATCGCGCCGCGCTGGACCGGGCGGCGCACCCACCACCAGGCAAGCAGGATCAGCGGCACCAGCAGCAGCCAGAGCGGGCGCAGGAAGTGAAAGGCCTCGAGGAAGAGCGGCAGGTCGGTCATGCCGCCTCCTCCGCCTGTCGCGCCGCCCGTGCCTGTCTGCGGCGTCCGCGCAGCTGCAGCCAGAGGACCGCGCCCAGCCCGAGCAGCGCCGCCAGCCCCATGGGCACCCAGGACAGCGAGCGGCGCGGGCGGAAAGACAGCGTCTCGGTCTCGCGCGGGGCAAGCGCGTCGATGCGGGCATAGACCGCCTCCAGCGCGGCGGCGTCCTCGGCGAAGAAATACTGCCCCCCGGTGCGCGCGGCGATGGTCTGCAGCGTGGCAAGGTCAACCCGGTTCTCGCCGGTGGCCTCGGGATCGCCGACGCCGATGGTAAATATCTCGACACCCCGATCGGCGGCGATCTCGGCGGCGTTGACCGGGCTCATCCGGCTGGCAGTGTCCGAACCGTCCGACAGCAGGATCAGCAGACGCTGGTCGATGTCGCTGGCCTCGAAGGTGCGGATCGAAAGGCCGATGGCATCGCCAAGCGCGGTGTGCGGCCCGGCCATGCCGACCTCGGTGGTGCCGAGCAGCTCGGTGATCGTGGCCAGATCATCGGTGAGCGGCGCCTGCAGGTAGGCCGCGGTGCCGAAGACGATCAGCGCCATGCGGTCGCCGTCGCGCCCGGCGACAAAATCCCCCACCACCTGCCGCACCCCGGCGAGGCGCTGGATCCGGGTGCCATCCGGCGTGGCGAAATCCTTGGCGTCCATCGACCCCGAAATGTCGATCGCCAGCACCACGTCGCGCGCCGCCTTTTCGATGGTGATCGGCGCGCCGACCCGCTCGGGCCGGGCCAGCGCCAGCACCAGCAGCGCCCAGCAGAGCCCAGCGGTGATCGCCGAGACCACCGGGCGCGACAGGATCACCGCCCCGGCGCGCGGCTCGGCCCCCGCCGCCTCGGCCATGCGCCGGAAGAACGGGAAGCGCAGCGCGCTTTCGCGCTCGCGGTGCGGCGGGAGCAGCCAGCGCACGAGCAGCGGCAGCGGCAGCAAAAGCAGCATCCAGGGCGCGGCGAGCGAGATCATGCCGCCAGCTCCCGCGCGGGCGCGGCGGGTGCGGCGCGATGGGTCTTCAGCCAGTGCTCGGCGGCGCGGCGCAGCTCGGGCGACGGGGCCGCCCCCGGGTCGCGGTAGGGCGCGCGGCGCAGCTCTTCGCCGGCGGTGTCGGGAAAGCGGCTCCTCGCGGTGCGCGACAGGAAATTCGTCCAGTCGGTGCCGGTGAGCGAGGCCACCTCGGCGCGCGGAAAGGCGGCGAGCGCGGCGCGGCGCAGGACAGCGGCGAGCTCGGCAGTGGTACCGGCCCGGTCCAGTTCGGCCAGCGCGGCGCGGCGATAGGCACTCGCCACGCGGCGGCGGTGGCCGAGCCCGAGCCCCCAGAGGGCGAGCGCCGCGAACAGCACCGCCAGCGCCACCCAGCCCCATGTCTGGGGCACCAGCGGCACCGGCGCGGGCGGAACCGGCTCGATCAGCTGATCGATCAGGCCCACGAGGCTTTCGGCTTCCGCTCCCTCCTCGTTCATCGCGGCCCGAGCCCCAGCAGCCGTCGCATCTGCGGCAGCGTTTCCTCCCCGGCAGAGAGCGGCAGGATCGCGACGCCGAAGCGCCGCTGCCAGTCGAGCACATCCGCCAGCCGCCCCTTCGACATCTCGATGAGCCCCTTGCGGGTGCCGGGCGCGGCCGTGTCGATCTCGGCCTGCAGCGCGCCGTCGGTGACGATGAGCTTCAGACCCGCCGGGATCTCGCCCGCGCTGGGGTCGGTCACCGGCACGAGGATGAGATCGTTGTGCCGGGCCAACCCCGAGACGATGCGGTCGGTCTCGGCGTCGATGCCGTCGAAGTCGCTCAGCACGATGATGAGGTGATTGCGGCTGACAATTCGGGCGACCGCGCGCAGCACCTGCGTCAGGCCGATCGGCGCGACGTTGGGCGCCTCGGCATGCAGCAGGGTGTTGGCCTCGGCCAGCGCGGTGAGGAAGCGGTTGAGCGCGGCGCGGCTGCGCTGCGGGCGGATCTCGGCGATCATTTCGTCGCCAAAGACGATGCCTCCTACCCGGTCGCCCTGGTCGAGGATGCGGAAGGCGGTCATCGCGGCGGCCTCGGCGGCGGTGACCGATTTCATCGCGCGCCGGGTGCCGAAGAACATCGACATACGCTGGTCGACGACGATCAGCGCCGGACGGTCGCGCTCCTCGGTCATCACCCGGACGTGCGGTTTGCCGGTGCGGGCGGTGACCTTCCAGTCGATGGCGCGGATGTCGTCGCCGGGCAGGTAGTCGCGCAGTTCCTCGAAGTTGAGCCCACGGCCGCGCAAGCGCGACGCGTGACGTCCGTTCAGCACCGACTGCGCCGGCTGGCGCGGCAGGAAGCTGAGGCCGCGCGCCGGACCTTCGAGGCTGCGCAGGTAGGCCAGATCGGTATGAATGCGCGGGTCATCCAAGACCTGCGGGGCCTTGCCCAGGGTGCCGGTGCGGATGCGGGCGGCGCGGTCCTTCATCTTGCCTCCTCAGGGCAGCGCCACCTGCCGGACGATCTCGGCCACCACGGTATCGGGGCTGACGCCCTCGCCCTGCGCTTCGTACGACAGGCCCAGCCGGTGGCGCAGCACATCGGGCACCACGGCGCGGATGTCCTCGGGGTCGACATAGTCGCGCCCCGCGAGCCAGGCGTGGGTGCGCCCGCATTTGTCGAGCGCCAGCGAGGCGCGCGGGCTGGCCCCGACCTCGATCCAGCGCTTGAGGTCGTCACCGAACTCGGCGGGCACGCGGGTGGCGTTGACCAGGTCGGCGATGTAGCGCTCCATCTCGGGTGCCACGCGCAAAGCGGCGATCTCGCGGCGGGCGGCGAAGACCGCCTCCTGCGGGATCGGAAGCGGCGCGTCGGCAGCGCCTTTCCCGGCGCCACCCTGCGCGGCGATCTCCTCGCCGCGCACGAGGCGGATCACCTCGACCTCGTCCTCGACCGGCGGATAGGTGATGTTCACATGCATCAGGAACCGGTCCATCTGCGCCTCGGGCAGCGGATAGGTGCCTTCCTGCTCGATGGGGTTCTGCGTCGCCATGACCATGAAGAGCGGCTCCATCTTGTGGGTGGTGCCCGCCACGGTCACCTGCCGCTCTTCCATCGCCTCGAGCAGCGCCGCCTGCACCTTGGCCGGGGCGCGGTTGATCTCGTCGGCGAGCACGAGGTTGGCAAAGATCGGCCCCGCCTCGAAGCGGAACTCGCCGCCGCCCTCGCCCTGGTAGTAGACCTCGGTGCCGGTGACATCCGAGGGCAGCAGGTCGGGGGTGAACTGGATGCGGCTGAAATCGCATTCGAGGTTGCGGGCAAGCGCCTTGATGGCGCGGGTCTTGGCGAGGCCCGGCAGCCCCTCGACCAGCAGGTTGCCATTGGCGAGAAGCCCGATGAGCAGCCGCTCGATCACCTCGCGCTGGCCAATGATCGCCTCGCCCATGCGGGCGCGCAGGCTGTCGATCTGCGCCCGCGTGCCGCTTTGGGTCATGCCTTCCATACCGTCCTTACCTTTCCACGCAACTCAGTCGGTGGGGAACACCTTGGCCCAGTCCTGCGCCATGTCGACGATGGTCCAGCCAAAGCCCGGTCCCTCGTCGAGGCCGCGGTTCAGCGTGCCGATATGGCCGTCGCGGTCATAGGCAAACTCGCGCGCCGCGTCGGTGTGATGCACCAGCAGGCCAAAGCTCGGCCCCTCGCCCGAGGTGGTGTATTGCAGCATGGCGAAATCACCGTCGGAATTGCCCGCGGCAAAGATCGGCTTGCGGCCGATGTGGCGGATGATGCCGACCGGCTTGCCCTCCTTGTCGTCGATGAAGGTGACGCCGCCGTTCTTGGTCAGCATCGGCAGCCCGTCGACCACCTCGAAGGAGGTGTTGCCCTCGGTGCCGACCACCTGCCACGGCGGGATGCCATAGGTTTCCTCGGAGAAGGCGCGGATGAAGTCGATGCCGCCGCCCGAGACGATATAGGTGGTGAACCCTTCGTCGCGCAGGTAGCTCAGAAGCTCGAGCATCGGCTGGTAAACCATTTCTATGTATGGTTTTTCCGTCGTTGGGTGGGTGTAGTTCATGAGCCAGTCGCGCGCATCGGCCTGAAACTCGTCCACGGTTAGCCCCGAATGCGAGACGTTGATCACCTCGAGCAGCCCGTCCATGCCGGTGGCGAGAACGCCGCCGACGTCCCCCTGGGCGCCAGCCTTCAGCGCGTCGGTGGTGAGGATATCGGGATCGGCCTTGGCCTTTTCCTGCAGCACGTCGAGCGCGTAGAGCGCCTGAAAATAGACCGGCTGCTCGGTCCAGAGCGTGCCATCATTGTCGAAGGCGGCGATGCGGTCCTCGGGGGTCACGTAGTCGTCCGAGGCTGGATCGGTCACCGCCTCGACAAATTCGATGATCGCAGACTTGGCGCCGGTGTCGTTCCACGAAGGCAGCGGATCGGCGAAGGCGGGGGCGGCAAGCCAGAGCGCGGCGAGAGCGGCGGCGCAGGGCGCGTGCGTGTGGGGCATGGGTATATCCCTTCGAGGGCGGGCGTCTGCGCTCGTCAGCGCGCCGGTATCAATCGGAACATAGAAGAAAGGTCGGGCCGGCGGTCTGTGCCGGCCCGAGACAGGCGGAGCTGGATCAGTTGCTGCCCATGTTTGCGAGGCTGGAGTTCAGTTCTTCCTGGATCTGGTCGATCGAGAAGCTGTCCGGCCGCTGCGAGGGCGGGAACTCCTTGAAGGTCTCGAAGAACTTCGCGACTTCCTGCGACGCCGGGGCGACGAGATAGGCGTGGTCGCTCACCCAGTCCCAATAGGTGTTCGAGGTGATGTCGGCCCGCTCGTAGGGGTCAGCCCGCAGATCGAACAGCTTGGGCACGCGCAGTTCCGTGAAGGGTTCAGCCCAGACCGCCATGGTGCCCGGCATCCGCTGCTCCTTGAAGACGACCTTCCAGTTCTCGTAGCGCAGGGCCACGATCTCGCCGTCGTCGTTGATGTAGAAGAACTCGTTGCGGGCGCCCTCATCCGACGCCCCGGTGAGGTAGTCGAGCTGGTTATAGCCATCGAGGTAGTTGTTGTACTCCTTGCCGTTGATGGTCGTCCCGTCGAGCAGCCGCTGCTTGATGTCGGTTTCGCCGACAGCCGCCATCAGGGTCGGGAACCAGTCGAGGCCCGAGAACATCTCGGTATAGACGGTGCCGGGCTCGATGGTGCCGGGCCAGCGGATGAGCGCGGGGACGCGGTAGGCGCCTTCCCAGTTGGTGTTCTTTTCGGAACGGAAAGGAGTGGTGCCGGCATCCGGCCAGGTGTTCTGGTGTGGCCCGTTGTCGGTGGTGTAGATGACGATGGTGTTGTCGGCGACGCCGAGTTCGTCGAGCGCGTCCAGAACCTCGCCGATCACGCCGTCATTCTCGATCATGCCGTCGGCATATTCGGTCCGTGCGGTCAGCCCCGGCTCGCTGCGGTTCTCTTCGCGCACGTGGGTTTTGTAGTGCATCCGCGTGGTGTTGTACCAAGTGAAGAACGGCGTGTTCGATTCCACCGCGCGCTTCATGAAGTCGATCGCCCCGGCGGCGGTCTCCTCGTCAACCGTTTCCATGCGCTTGCGGGTGAGCGGGCCGGTGTCCTCGATCTCGCCGTCGGCGTAGGAATGCAGCACCCCGCGCGGGCCGAAGCGTTCGCGGAATTCCGGGTCCTGGGGATAGTTGAACTGCTCGGGCTCTTCCTCGGCGTTGAGGTGGTAGAGGTTGCCGAAGAACTCGTCGAAGCCGTGCGCGGTGGGCAGGAATTCGTCCCGGTCGCCCATGTGGTTCTTGCCGAACTGGCCGGTGGCATAGCCCAGGTCCTTGAGCGCCGAGGCCAGCGTCACGTCCTTGTCCTGCAGGCCAGCGTTGGCGCCCGGAAGCCCCACCTTCGACAGGCCGGTGCGCAGTGTCGACTGGCCGGTGATGAAGGTCGAACGACCGGCGGTGCAGCTCTGCTCGGCATAGTAGTCGGTGAATTTCGCACCCTCGGACGCGATCCGGTCGATGTTCGGCGTGGTATAGCCCATCAGGCCGAAACTATAGGTCGAAAGGTTGGTCTGGCCGATGTCGTCGCCGAAGATCACGAGGATGTTCGGCTTGGCCGCAGCATCGTCTTGCGCCCAGGCCGCCGAGCCCAGAGCCATCGCGGAACTGACGACGACGGCCGTCAACATTGTCCGTTTCATGTAAATCTCCCTAAAAATCAGTTAAAAAGCGAAACCACTTATATAACTCACTAGCTCCGGCTGAGCGGGTCACCGGTTGTCTCATGAGACTTACGCCGCCCCCCAAAAAAACGGGGCAACCGAGGTCCGGGTGTACAAATTTCCGTCGAAACCAGCCCCTCATCAGCGGCGACCTGCCTCATGCGGCCAGTATCATGTTGCCCTAACGTAAATGCAACCATTCCATTGTGATCTATCGGAATATTAGACTTCTCGGCGGCAATGCGCTGCCGAGACTGTGCATATTTACGTCCGCAATGCGGCGCGAGGCCGGCTCGGCGCCGCTCAAGGGCCACATGGCGCGCAATCAACCGCGTTGCTGCCAAATTGCAAATGGCTGCCCCGCAACGATTTTGCGGGGCTGCAGAACCAGTTTGAGGCAGGGCCACGCCTTGGGGCCGCTTCGATCCATCGCCCCGACGCAGATCGCCTCGCCGGCGCCGCCGGGCGGCGGTTTGGCACCGATCCCGCCATGGCCACCGACGTCGGGGTACATTCATCTCGGGGACAAGTCGCGGCCCGGCCCGCGTCATCGCAACGTGCCCCTTGCGCGGGGCCCGTGATCGCGCCGCGATGACCAATCCATGGTGTGCCGTGTCAATCGGGCTGGCCGCGTCCGCCAGCGCCTCTGTTCGGCGCGCCACGACGCGAAACTTCAGGAAACATCGCAAAGACCTGCCCGAGACCCGACTCATGCCCGCCCGTCTTCCGTGACCCACAGCGCCCGGTCGCACCACCTAAAGCTGTCAAATAGCGCGGATTTCACACCTTTTGAGAGAGTTTGCCTGACAGAAGCGCCTCTGGACTTCACATCTCGGAAACACTGAGTTTGCACCAAGCGAGGCTTTGCCATCCTATCGGCAAGATTTAGCCCATGATTTCCGTACATTACCTTGCGGCAACGCAGAAAGGCCCCCAGTTACCGCGATGAAACACAGAAATTCCGGGATAGCCCAAGCGGACAAAGCCTGTATTCTGACCCTGTTACCAGTCTGACGTCATTTAGAATCATTTGTTTTTACGAGTCCCGCTAGGTCGACCAAGCGTCTTTGCGGCTCGGCGTTAAATTTTCCCTCAACGCCGGGCTTCCCCAGGAAAGGAGCCGCGTCCCAAGGCTCCAATCCTCAAGTCCCGAACCGACTCTGCCTGCCTCTGGCATCCTCGTCTCCCCAGCGATCATGGCCGGGGTGGAGGAGTCGCTCAAGGACCAAGAAGCCGCGCAGCTTTCTGCGCGGCTTCATACGCGTTCCCGACAGCGCGTTTCCTCAACTACGGCGTGGCGCATCCTCAGCGGTCCGCCGGAGCGATTTCTGGGCTCTTGCGCACACCCTCCACCAGCCCGTCCCCCACGGTCTGCAGCACGTCCGCGAGCTCGGTGAACCAGCCCTCGCGGTGACTCGACGCGCGGCGCGCCAGCGCCACGATTCGCGCCGGCTCCGGCGTCCCGAAGCGCCGCAGGTGCATGCCCGGCGACGCGCGCAGTTCGGTCAGCGCCGCAACCTCCGGCATCAGCGTCAGACCAAAGCCCGCCGCCACCAGCCGCGACAGCGTCGAGAGTGACGTCGCCCCCATGTTGATCCGCGCGTTGCCCCTGCCCCGGCCACAGACCGCCAGCGCCTGATCGGTCAGGCAGTGCCCGTCTTCAAGTAACAGAAGCTGGCTCTCCGCAAGGCCCTCGGGGCTGGGCACGCCGCCGATCGACGCAAGCCGCGCGGCGCTGCCGGCCAGCAGGAATCGGTCCTCGAAAAGCGGCAGCACTTCAATCCCCTCCTGCTCGATTGGCAGCGCCACCAGCGCCGCGTCGAGCGCGCCCTCGGCGAGCCGGGCAAGCAGCGTCTCGGTCTTGGTCTCGGTCACCTCGACGTCGAGCGAGATGTCTTCGGCCCGCAACGCGGCCAGCGCCTCGGGCAGAAAATAGGGGGCGATGGTCGGGATGACGCCGAGCGAGAGCGTGCCGGTCAGCCCGCCGCGCCGCCGCGCCGCGTGCTCCAGCCCCGCGACCTCTGCGAGGATGCGCTCGGCGCTCGCCAGCACCTCGCGACCGAAGGGGGTCAGCAGAACGTCGCGCGCCTGCCGCTCGACCAGCGGGCCGTTCAGCGCCGCCTCGAGCTCGCGGATCTGCACCGACAGCGCGGGCTGCGAGACATTGCAGGAGTCCGCGGCGCGGCGGAAATTGCGCTGCGCGGCGAGGGCACGGAAATAGCTCAGCTGACGAAGGGTGACAGGCATAAGAAATTCCTATCACTCCGACAAGGATCCGCAATTGGGAACTTACGTCCGCCCCTCTAGTTCATCGCACACAAGGGCACTCCCGCCTCATCTCCATGGAGGACTCATGAGCAAGCGACTGACCACATCCGCCGGCGCGCCGGTGCCGACAAACGAAACCTCGGCCACCGCCGGTCCGCGCGGTCCGGTGCTTCTGGAAGACTACCAGCTGATCGAGAAGCTCGCCCACCAGAACCGCGAGCGCATTCCCGAGCGGGTGGTGCACGCCAAGGGCTGGGGCGCGCAGGGCACCTTCACCGTGACCCATGACATTTCCCAGTACACCTGCGCCAAGATTTTCTCGCAGGTCGGCAATACCTGCGACATCCTCTCGCGCTGGTCGACGGTCGCGGGCGAACAGGGCGCGGCGGATGCCGAGCGTGACGTGCGCGGCTTCTCGCTGAAGTTCTACACCGAGGAAGGCAACTGGGACATGGTGGGCAACAACACCCCCATCTTCTTCATCCGCGACGCCTACAAGTTTCCCGACTTCATCCGCACGCAGAAGCGCCACCCCAAGACCAACATGCGCTCGCCCGAGGCCATGTTCGACTTCTGGGCCGGCCAGCCGGAGTCGGTGCATCAGGTGACGATCCTGATGTCGGACCGCGGCATTCCGAAGAACCCGATGCACATGCATGGCTACGGCTCGCACACCTATTCGCTGTGGAACGCGCAGGGCGAGCGCTTCTGGGTGAAATTCCACTTCCGCTGCCAGCAGCCGATCGCAAACTACACCAACGAGCAGGCCGAGAAGATCGTCGGCGAGACCCGCGAGAGCTTCCAGGAAGACCTGTACAATGCCATCGACAGCGGCAACTTCCCGAAGTGGGAGATGAACATCCAGGTGATGCCCGAAGCGCAGGCGGCCGAGCTCGACTTCAATCCGTTCGATCTGACCAAGGTCTGGTCGCACAAGGATTTTCCGCTGATCCCGGTGGGCATGCTCGAGTTCAACAAGAACCCCGACAACTATTTCCAGATGGTCGAGAACGCCGCCTTCTCGCCGTCGAACAAGGTGCCCGGCATCGGCTATTCGCCCGACAAGATGCTGCAGGGCCGGCTCTTTGCCTATGCCGACGCGCACCGCTACCGGCTTGGCACCCACTACGAGGCGCTGCCGCCCAACGCGCCCAAAAGCCCCGTCCACACCTACCACAAGGACGGCGCAATGCGGTTCTTCCCGCCGCAGACCGGACATATCGACGCCTATTACGAGCCGAACCAATACGAGGAGTCGGCCAAGGCGGACCCGTCGGTCATGGAGCCGCCGCTGAAAATCTCGGGCGACGCCGACCGCTACACGCAGGAGGACAAGGATGCCGACTACGTCCAGCCCCGCGCCCTCTACAAGGAGGTGTTGGGCGATGACGAGCGCGCGCGTCTGCATCTCAACATGGCCCGGGCCATGGCGCCGGTCTCGGACGGCGTGCGCGAGCGCTGGTACGCGGTGCTGGAGCGGGTGCACCCGGACTACCTTGCCGGAGTGAAGAAGGCCGCGGCGGACCTCGAGAGCGGCAATATCGACGACTACCCGGGGATCCCGGTCACCGGCGACACGCCGGTGCGCGCGGCAGAGTAAGCCCGCCGCGACCCAAGACACTGGGGGCGAAGCTGGCAGCTTCGCCCCCTTTTCATGCCCGAAGCGGTGGTCAGGTGCTCAGCCGATCAGCCCACCGCCCGACGAGTCCAGCGCCTCGTAGTGCCGCCGCAGTCGCTGCAGGGCGATGCGCAGCACCACCTTGCCCGAGCGCGCCGCCCACCCCAGGGTGCGTTCGGTTTCTTCGAGGCCCTCGAGATAGCAGCAGCACCGCAGCGCGACATCGCCGAGCCCCGGCCCGAGGTCGCGCAACGCCCCGGTAAAGCGCACCCGCGCCGCCTCGGAGCCCTGCGGGAGCCGCGTGGCAGACCCGGGCTTCACACCCGCCGTCAGGAAGTGATCCCAGTTCTGGGTCGTCCGTGGCCCCATCTGCGCCAGCTCGAAATCCTCGCGCAGCCGCTCGCCGGCGCGCACCAGCGCCTCGTCGAGAAAGGGCTTGCCGTCCCGGTCGCGACGGCGTCCGAGCGAGGCCAGCGGGCTTTCGGTCGCCGCGTAGCGCCGGCGGCCGCGCGGGTCGGCCTCTTCCTCGGCCATGGCCGCCTCGGCCGCGCGGCCGCTTTCGAAGCCGGCCTGCGCCTCGGCAAATCCGCGCAACCGGCTCTCCTGTTCGGCCATCAACTGCCCGAGCGCCCCGCGTCCCGCCGCGGTGATGCGGTAGCGCGAGATCCGCCCCGGCGCGTCGCAGCGGATCCAGCCCTTGAGCGCCATGGCCTCGGCCACCGGCGCATCGACCACCGCGGTGCGCGCAGAACCACCCCCTCCGGTGTCGCGAACGACCACGGCCTTGTCCATCTCGGTGGCCACCGCCAGCACCGCGCCGCTCTCGCAAAGCCGCCGCAGCACCCGCCGCGCCTCGCGCGAGAGCGTTGCCGCATCCAGGGTCGGAGCGCCGCTGCCGGCCTCTTCGCGATCTTCCTCGGGCTGCGTCATGCACGCCACCTCCTTTGCTGGCGCGGCGCAGGCGGCGCGCGCCGCCCCGAGCCGGCGCAGGGCCTCGTCCACCAGCGGGTCGTCCCGCAGCGTCTCCATCCGCCGCACCTGGCGCAGCACGGTCGAGGCATGGCATCCCGCCGATCGCGCCAGCGCTCGGATCCCCGCACCATCCTCGGTATGGGCCAGGTAGTGGCGGGCCATCTCGGGCACCCAGGCAGGAAGACCGGGTACCTTGTTGAAGTCCTTGGAAAAATCACTGTATCGCATCATTGCAGATGTCCCCTAGGTTGCACCCCGCCGACGCAGGGCTTGCGGAAGTGAACCTGAAAACTGCTCGCCTCAAAGTTATCTAAAAGTTAATGATTTTAGACATTTAACAGACTTCTCTACAAATTATAAACATCGGTAAACGCCGCGCGCGCAGCGCCACGCGCCGGGGCAACATCGCTGCCCCCCGTGTCACTCTCCGGGCCTATCCACCAAATGGGAGACGACCCGATGCAGGACCTCCAGAGCCTTCTTTGCGCCTTGCGCCGCCCGCGACTTCTCGTGCGCGCCGCGCGCTATGGTGCCGCCGACTACCAGCGCGAGGCGCATCTGCCACGGCTGCTCGGCACGCCCTATCCCGAGCGCCACGGAGCGGCGCTTCTGCGTCTGATGGAAATGGAAGACGGGATCGATGGCAGCCGCCGCGCCCGCGCTTCGAGCTACTCGGCGACGCGTCACGTGGAGGTGCTGGCGGCGATTATTGCGGAGGACCGCCTGCGCGAAGCCCAGCGCCACACCTCCGCTTGAAGCGGCGATCCGTCACAGAAATGCGTCGGGCATGGCGGCCTTGCGGCGCGCCACGAAATCGCCCAGCGCCTCGCTCGTGGCGGGATCCATCGCCGGCTGCTCGTAGCTTTCCAGCAAGGCTTTCACCCGCGCCGAGGCCAGCTGCATCGTGTCGCGCCCGCCCTCTTCGGACCATGTCTCGAAGGGCTTGTAGTCGAAGAGCTCGGAGCGCCAGAAGGCGGTCTTGAAGTTCTCCTGGGTGTGGGCGCAGCCAAGGTAGTGCCCGCCCGGCCCGACCTCGCGGATCGCGTCCAGCGCCTGCGTCGTCTCGTCGACGGTCACCCCCTGCGCGAACTTGTGCAGCGCGCCCAGCTGATCGGCATCCATCACGAATTTCTCATAGGAGGCGACCAGCCCGCCTTCGAGCCAGCCGCAGGCGTGCAACATGAAGTTGACCCCCGACTGCAGACCCATGCTGAGCGAGTTGGCGCTCTCGTAGGCCGCCTGGGCGTCGGGCAACTTGGAGCCGCAGAAAGCTCCCGCCGAGCGATAGGGCAGCCCTAGCCGCCGCGCCAACTGGCCGACGCCGTAGCTGATCTGCGAGGCCTCGGGCGTGCCAAAGGTGGGCGCCCCTGAATTCATGTCGATCGAGGTGACGAAGGCGCCGAAGATCACCGGCGCGCCTTTGCGTACCAGCTGCGCGTAGGCGATGCCCGCCATGCCCTCGGCCAGCACCTGCGTCAGCGTGCCCGCCACCGAGACCGGCGCCATCGCCCCGCCGACGATGAAGGGCGAGACGATGCAGGCCTGATTGTTGCGCGCGTAGACCTCGAGCGCGCCCATCATCGTGTCGTCGAAGGTCAGCGGCGAGTTGATGTTGATCAGCGAGGTCATCACGGTGTTGTGCTGCACGAAGTCCTCACCGAACAGGATGCCGCACATGTCGACGCTGTCCTGCGCCCGGCTCGGCTCGGTCACCGAGCCCATGAACGGCTTGTCCGAGAGGGTCATATGGGCGTGCAGCATGTCGAGGTGGCGCTTGTTCACCGGCACGTCGGTGGGCTCGCAGAGCGTGCCGCCCGAATGGTGCAGCCAGCGCGACATCTGCCCCAGCTTCACGAAATTGCGGAAATCCTCGATCGTGCCGTAGCGCCGCCCCTTCTCGGCGTCATGCACGAAGGGCGGGCCGTAGACCGGCGCCAGCACCAGCGAGCGGCCGCCGATTTCGACCGACCGCGCGGGATTTCGGGCGTGCTGGGTGATCCGCGAGGGCGCATGGCCGCACAGCTGCCGCGCCAGCCCGCGCGGGATGCGCACCCGTTCCCCCTCAATCTCGGCGCCAGCGTCCTTCCACAGCGTCAGCGCACCGGGGTTGTTGACGAAATTGACGCCGATCTCCGCCAGCACCGTCTCGGCACCGGCCTCGATCATCTCCAGCGCCTCTGCGGAGAGAATCTCGAAGTTGGGGATGTTGCGCTCGATGAAGCGCGCCGTCTCGACCTGGGCAGAGCCCCACGCCGCCCGACGGGCCGCGCCGCCGCCGCTGCGTGTCCGTTTCCGCGTTTCTGTCTCCGACATGGCGCCTCTCCCGTTCCGTCACACCCCCGACAAGTAGTAGCCGAGCCGCCCGAGGACCAGCGACGAGTTTGCGCCCCCTGACGGATAAATACGACATCCGCGCGGGCCCGCGGCGGCTGAAAGGGCATCTTAAGGTGTCTCTGCGCAGAATGTTTCACGGGGGTACTGCGCTTCGACCGGCCAAGGCTTCGACTGGCCAGGCTTCGATGGACAACTCGGGGGAGCAGATGAAAGACGTGCAACTCGAAATCGGCGGGCGGCCGCTCGACGGGGCAGAGCTCGGCGCGCTGGCGCATCTCTACCGCGGCGAGGTCTACCGCTGCAGCGTCTGGCGCACGCGGCTCGACACCACCACCAACTGGGCCGTCGTCACGCTGGGCGTGGCCCTGTCGATCGCCTATGCAGCGCCCGATGCGTCGCCGCTGCCGCTGGTGCTGGTGGGCATCTCCAACCTTTTCTTCCTGACGCTCGAAGCGCGGCGCTACCGCTATTGCGACCTCTGGCGCCGCCGCTTCCGCAGCATGGAGATGAACCTCTACGGACCAATCCTCAGCGGCACCGCCGCACCGGACGCCTCCTGGGCAAGGGACCTGCGCGACGGCTACGTGCGGCCCGAGTTCGGCATCACCTACCTGCACGCGATGGGGCGGCGCATCCGGCGAAGCTATTTCTGGATCATGCTCATCCAGCTCCTCGCTTTTCTCGGCAAGATCACCGTGCATCCCAGCCCCGTCGAGAACTTTGAGCAGGCCATGCAGCGCGCCTCCGTAGGGGTGATCCCCGGCGAAGCCATGGCCTTGGGCGGGCTGATTTATGCCTTAGTCTTGACCACACTCGCGCTCTGGTCGCTGCTGGCCGACAGAAGGACTCGAATCGCGGAGGACCTCTCCGCGCCCGACGCCACCTACTGAGCTGCGTTAAGCAATGCGTCAGCTCTTTGCGTCAGGGTCAGGTGGAGACGGGTCTCGGGATGGGGCGGCGAATCCCCAGGGCCGAGGCGCGGGCCGCCATACCCTGCCCCAGTGAATGCCAACCCACTGCCACGGCCACTGCCACGGTCGCCGGAGAGTCCACAGGAGGTTCCCATGACGCCCCCCCACGTCCTTCTTGCCCTGACGGTTTGCACGGTGCTGGTCCTGTCCTCGGCCGCAGGGGCCGACAACAAGATCACCTACCCGCCCACGGGCCATGACACGGCGCCCTCCCACGGCAGCGCCCCGCCCGGCGCGCCCGGCGCCCCCCCTGCGGCGGATCATGGTGCCGGACACGCTGCCCAGACCGCCAGCGCGCATGACGCCGATCCCGGGGGCGAACACGGCTCTGCCGACGGCCCGCTCTGCACAGGCTTCGGCCCGCAGACCCCGCGGGATATCGGCAATCCCTATGGCCGGAACACCGTTTCCTTCGGCCTTGCCCCGCCGCCGGAAGAGTTGACCCTGTGCAACATCCACACCCACACCAATGCCGAGCATCTCGGACCAGGCTTTTCCATCTACGCGGGCCCGGGCGAGCACGGCGGTTTCAAATGCGCGGGCTCGGCCAATCTCAGCGCCGCCGAACTCTCCCGCCCCGGCAACGGCCCCGCCCGCTTCGAAGGAGTCGAGCCCGGCGACACGATCGAGGTCCATTGGGTCTATTCCTCTTGCGACGTGGCGCCGGGCCCGGGTCTCGGCGCCTGCCTCTCGGCGTCCTGCTCGAACCCCGAGTTGCGGGTCGAGTCGCAGGTCTTTCTGGTGGTCAACGACCCCAATGCGCTCGACTTTCGCGATTTCATCTACCTCGGAACCATGCGCAACGGTCGCCACCAGGCCCGCGCTCTGCCCAGCGGCACCGGCGCGCCGGTGGTGTTCCGCGGCTCGACCACCGGGCCCAGCTACTCCCAGCAGGTCTGCTCGCCGCTGCAGGTCACCTGGTCGGTCCGCCCGCGCTGCGCCCGGCTCGACATTGCTACGCTCGACGCCTGGGCGGGCATGGGCAACGTTTTCGAGGAAACCCACAGCCACGGCGTGCGCCGGCTGGTCACGGCACCGGCACTGCTCAGCCAGATCGAATGAACGCGCGCCCGCCGATCCCCCGGCGCCGCGCCATTTCCCTCTGCGCGGCACCCAGCCTCTTGCGCGCCGGGCGCGGCCCGCCTAAAGCAGCCGCATGACCCAGCATGATCGCCTCCTTATCATCGACTTCGGAAGCCAGGTGACGCAGCTCATCGCCCGTCGCCTGCGCGAGCTGAATGTCTACTGCGAAATCCACCCCTATCAGAACGTCACCGATGCGTTCCTGAAGGAGTTCGCCCCCAAGGCCATCGTCTTCTCCGGTGGCCCCGACAGCGTGACGCGCGAGGGCTCTCCTCGCCCGCCCAAATCCGCCTACGAGCTCGGCGTGCCGATCCTCGGGATCTGCTACGGCCAGCAGGTCATGATGCACGACCTCGGCGGCAAGGTCGAAGCCGGCCAGAGCCACACCGCCGAATTCGGCCGTGCCTACGTGACGCCCAAGGAAGACCGCCTCGACCTGCTGTCGGGCTGGTTCCTCGATGGCTCGGGCCGCGAGCAGGTGTGGATGAGCCACGGCGACCACGTCTCGGAAATCGCCCCCGGCTTCGAGGTCTACGCGACCTCCCCCGGTGCGCCCTTCGCGATCACCGCCGACGTGACCCGCAAGTTCTACGCGGTGCAGTTCCACCCCGAGGTGCATCACACCCCGAACGGCAAGACGCTCTACGAGAACTTCGTCCGCGAAGCCGGTTTCACCGGCGACTGGACGATGGATGCCTACCGCGAGGAAGCGGTGCGCAAGATCCGCGAGCAGGTCGGCGCGTCCAAGGTGATCTGCGCGCTTTCGGGCGGCGTCGACAGCTCGGTCACCGCGGCGCTGCTGCACGAGGCGATCGGCGAGCAACTGACCTGCGTTTTCGTCGACCACGGGCTGCTGCGCCTCAACGAGGCCGACGAAGTCGTCGCGATGTTCCGCGACCACATGAACCTCTCGGTGATCCACGCGCAGGAACAGGACCTGTTCCTCGGCGAGCTCGAGGGCGTGTCCGACCCCGAAACCAAGCGCAAGATCATCGGCAAGCTCTTCATCGACGTGTTCCAGAAATACGCCGACCAGATCGAGGATGCGACCTTCCTCGCGCAGGGCACGCTCTACCCCGACGTGATCGAGAGCGTCAGCTTCTCTGGCGGCCCCTCGGTGACCATCAAGTCGCACCATAATGTGGGCGGCCTGCCGGAGAAGATGGGCCTCAAGCTGGTCGAGCCACTGCGCGAACTCTTCAAGGACGAGGTGCGCGCGCTGGGTCACGAGCTTGGCCTGCCGGCCAGCTTCATCGGCCGCCACCCCTTCCCCGGCCCGGGTCTGGCGATCCGCTGCCCCGGCGAGATCACCCGCGAGAAACTCGATATCCTGCGCAAGGCGGATGCGGTCTATATCGACCAGATCCGCAAGCACGGTCTCTACGACGAGATCTGGCAGGCCTTCGTGGCGATCCTGCCGGTGCGCACCGTGGGCGTGATGGGCGACGGCCGCACCTACGACTACGCCTGCGCCCTGCGGGCGGTGACCTCGGTCGACGGCATGACGGCGGATTACTACCCGTTCAGCCACGAGTTCCTCGGCGAGACCGCGACACGGATCATCAACGAGGTGAAGGGCATCAACCGCTGCACCTACGACATCACCTCGAAGCCTCCGGGCACGATCGAATGGGAATGATCAGCCAGTGATCGGGCAGTGATCATGAAGGCCGGGGAAACCCGGCCTCCTTTTGCGTTCGGGCCACGCATCAAGATCACACCCCGCCGCCAACCGCGGAGGGGCGGCCCGATTGCCTCTTGCCCCTTGCCGTGCCGCGCGCCAGTGTCCGCAGCGAGAGGACCCCCATGACGACCAGAGTTTTCGCGCAGCCGCGCCCCGCCGCCTTCCCGCACAGCCAGCCAACCCGGAGCGCGACATGAGCGCCGTGCAGCTGACCGGCCGCATGACCGCGCCGCCCGAGCGCTGCCCCAACGTGCGCGCTGCCATGGCCGACCACATCCGCCTGACGCGCGCTGAGCCCGGCTGCCTCTACTTCGATCTGCGCGAGAGCGAAGACGGGGTCTTCGAGGTCTCGGAACTGTTCCAGAGTCGCGACGCCTTCGAGGCGCATCAGCACCGCACCCGCGGCAGCGCGTGGTTCCGCATCACCGGCGATCTGCCGCGCGACTACGAGGTGGCAGAGCTGTGAGCACGCGCCCCCTTGCCGCTCCGAGCCTGGGCGCTGTGCCGAAGGCCGCGCTCTGGATGCTCGGCTCGATCGTCTCTTTCAGCGCCATGGCGGTGGCCGGGCGCTATGTCAGCTCCGGTCTCGACACCTTCGAGATCATGCTCTACCGCTCGCTGCTCGGGGTGGCGATCATCAGCAGCATCGTGATGCTGACCGGCAAGCGCCGGACCGTCGCAACACGCCATATCGGCACCCATATCATCCGCAATATCAGCCATTTCACCGGGCAGAACCTTTGGTTCTACGCGATCACGGTGATCCCGCTGGCGCAGGTCTTCGCGCTGGAATTCACCGGCCCGATCTGGGCCATGCTGCTGGCGACGCTGGTGCTGGGCGAGCGGCTGACCTGGCCGCGCAGCCTGGCAGCGCTGGTCGGCTTCCTCGGCATCCTGATCGTCACCCGCCCCTCGCCCGAGACGCTCTCACCCGGCCTCTTCGCCGCCGCGGGCGCGGCCATCGGTTTTGCCGGCTCGGCGATCTTCACCCGCAAGCTCACCCGCACCGACAGCACCCTGTGCATTCTTTTCTGGCTGACGCTGACCCAGGCGATCATGGGACTGGTCTGCGCCGGCTTCGACGGCGACATCGCCGTGCCCTCGGCCGAGGCCGTCCCAGGGGTGATCGTCATCGGCCTCGCCGGGCTTTGCGCCCACTATTGCCTGACCACGGCGCTCAGCCTCGCGCCCGCCTCGGTGGTCATGCCGATCGACTTCACCCGCCTGCCGGTCATCGCCATCGTCGGCATGCTGCTCTACGCAGAGCCGCTTGACCCCTGGGTGCTGCTTGGCGCGGCGATCATCTTCGCCGCCAATTACGCCAATATCCTGCGCGAGACCCGCGCCGCGCGCCGGGCCTAAGGATGAGGGCGGTGTTTGACGCGGCGCACGGGCGCAACTACCTGTCGGCGCAGACGACACAGGAGCCCTTTGATGCTGTATGAAACCGCCGCCGACTGGCAGGATGCCGCGCGCAAGCACGTCGTGCTCTTTGCCATGTCGGGGCTTGGCAAGACCCATGTGTCCTCGATGCTGCGGCAGTCCGGGGACTGGTTCCATTACTCGATCGATTACCGCATCGGCACGCGCTACATGGGCGAATACATCGCCGACAACGCCAAGGCCGAGGCGATGAAGAACCCCTTCCTGCGCGAGCTGCTGCTGTCGGACTCGATCTATATCGGCTCGAACATCACCTTCGAGAACCTGACCCCGGTCTCGACCTACCTTGGCAAGCCGGGCGATCCGGCACGGGGCGGTCTGCCGATGGACAGCTACCGCATGCGGCAGGATCAGTTCCGCCGCGCCGAGGAGCAGGCGCTGCTGGACACCGGCTATTTCATCGAGCGCGCCCAGCAGCTCTACGGCTACCCACATTTTGTCTGCGACACCGGCGGTTCGATCTGCGAATGGGTGGATGCCGCGAACCCGCGCGATCCGATCCTGTCGGAGCTTTCGCGCCAGGCGCTGATGGTCTGGATCCGCGGCAGCGAGGCGCACACCGAGGAGCTGATCCGGAGGTTCGATCGCGCCCCCAAACCCATGGCCTACCAACCCGAGTTCCTCGAGGCGGCCTGGAGGCGCTACCTCGACGAAAAGGGCGTGTCGGAAACGGTGGTGGATCCTGACGCCTTCATCCGCTGGACCTACGCGCAGGCGCTGGCACACCGGCAGCCGCGCTACCAGGAGATGGCGCGCAACTGGGGTGTGACCGTTGAGGCATCCGATATGGCCACGGTGCGAGACGAGGCGGACTTCGTGGCGGTGATTGCTGCGGCCATCAGCGCCAAGGAGTGAGCGCAGCTCAGGCCGCAACGCTTGCCCTTTCCAAAGCCACGGGTCCATTTTCGGCGACATTGAAGCCGCGCATCAGGTCAGACAGACGGCCCGCGTCGCCACGCAACATATGCGCCGCAGCGGTGCTTTCCTCGACCATGGCCGCGTTCTGCTGGGTGACCCGGTCGAGGTTGCTCACGCCCACGTTGATCTCGTTGAGTCCCTGTGCCTGTTCGGCGGCCACCCCCGCGATATTGCTGACCAGGGTCGAGATCTGGTTCACCTGCGCGACCACCTCGCCAAGCGCTTGACCCGAGCGCTCGACCAATTCGACGCCATCTCGGACCCGGTCCGCCGATCCGCTGATCAGCGTCTTGATCTGCTGCGCCGCGTCCGAGCTGCGCTGCGCCAGCGCCCGCACTTCTGAGGCCACCACCGCGAACCCCTTGCCCGACGCTCCCGCGCGCGCGGCCTCGACGCCGGCGTTGAGGGCGAGCAGGTTTGTCTGGAACGCGATGTCGTCGATCACACCGATGATCTCGTTGATCTGCTGAGAGCTGCGTTCGATGCCCGCCATGGCTTCGATTGCCGAGCGCATGACCTCGCCGTTCTGTTCGGCGAGCTTCGATGCGGTTTCAACACTGGTCTCCGCATCCTTTGCAGATTGCGCCGCTTCGCGCACCCGCGACAACATTTCGTCCAGTGCAGCGGCCGTCTGTTCGAGCGTAGCCGCCTGGGTTTCCGTTCGGCGCGACAGGTCATCCGAGGCGCGCGCGATCTCTTCGGCGCTGCTGTGTATGTTGAGCGCACCGGAATTGACCTCTGTCATCGTGGCCCGAAGGCTCTCGACCGCCCGGTGATAATTGCCGCGCAGCTCTTCGTATTCGCCGGGGAACTCCTCGACGATGCTGTGCCGCAGCGAGCCTGCTGCGAGTGCGTCCAGCGCATCGCTCAGGTGACGCACGACGAGGTTCTGCGCCTCATGGGCGCGGCCCCGTGCCTCTTGCGCCTCTCGTCCGCCCGCAAGTGTCTTAGTGAGATCTGCCAGATTGCGGGCCAATTCGCCGAATTCGTCGCGGCGCCGCTCGGCACGGAGCGTGACGTTGTAATCCCCCGCCGCCACCCGCGACATGCCCCTGCGCAGCGCGCTGAGGGGCGCGAGCACGATACGGCGCAGAAGCACCAGGGAGACGACCAGCATCAAGCAGAGGCTTCCTGCCGCTATGGCAAGCATGATCTTCTTCTCGCGCAGGATCGAGGCGCGCATGGCATTGTCGGTCCAGGCCATCGCCAGCGCGCCGAGCGGCGCCTCGCCCCCCGGCAGCGCGACGGCTTCGGTCGCGACGAAGTTACCCAGCACGCCTTGACGCTTCCCCTCTGTCAGGGCCTTGCGCGCCAACGCGACGAGCTCGGCCTCGCGGTTGCCTAGATCGCCCGTTTTCCCGAGCACCTCGCCCTCCGCGCCCAGCACCAGCGCACCGAGAAGATCACCTCCGGCGCCTTGAAACTTCTCCGTCAGGAGTTGCGTCAGACGGTTTTCATCGCGGAACCGCACCGAGGGTAACAGGCCTGCGGCCGTTGCTTCGGCTGAATGCTGCGCCATGCCGGCGATCCCTGCCACGGTCACCCTGTCGCTGAGACGCCACACCTGCACCGCGAGAACCGTGGCGACAACGAGGCTCGACAAGACTACGAGCCCCGCCACTTGCGCAAACACCGATCCCACGACCCGCCGGATTCCTGTCGCTGGCTCCCCCGGGATCCAGACTTGGTCTGCCGGTCTGCCCGCGTTCGCATTGCCTGCCTCCGCCCCGCCGGCAGACGTGCCCCCCGACCCGCCCCCTGACCCGAACAACCGGAACACCCGCAGCTTCACGGCAGCATCTCCGCATCGAGCCCGAGGGTCAGCGCGCCGAGCGGCTCGCCCGACTGGGGGTCACTGACGGTCAGCGAGAGTTGCTGCGTGTAGACCTGGGTCGATTCGTCGAACTCGATGGCGCCGACGTGGATTGCTCCGGCACCGCGTGGGAAGGTCTCGAGATACTTCTCCTCGTCCCCCTGCCAATAGTCCGAGGTCAGATGCGAGACCGCGACGTTGAGCCCACGGGCATCCATCACGAACATCTCCTTGATCAGCCCGCCGGACATGTCGACCTGCGCGCGCAGCGCGTCGGAAACCGGGTTGTCCCAGACAGGGGTGATGGTGGGAATCATGGTGGAACCGATCTCCGCCTGCCACTTCGAGTCGAGTTCGCCGATCTTTGCATCGTCGTAGCCGGCGGTGACCGCGTTCTGCGCCTTCATCGCCGCGATCAGCTGGGGATCCTCGAGGATCGGCTGCACGTATTGCGCGATTACCGCCTGAAGCGGCGCGTCGATCTCGGCCGCAGGGGCGGCCGGCGCGAGAAAAAACAGCGCGCCGACGGCAAGCGCCGTCCATTCGGAAACGATCAGGCAGCGGGACGAGGCTGGCGAGCGACGGGTAGACATGGAACACCTCCGCAACAGGAATTTCCGCCCCGGTCTAACCGTGATTTCCTCACACCAAGTTAAGACAGGCAGATTTTTGACACCCTGCGCCACCACACCCGTCCGTCCCCTTGGCGCCTCCCGGCTTGCAGCGCCGCGCGGCCCGGGCCAGAACGGCGCCAGCCTCAGCGGAGTTCGCAATGCCCTACATTACCCTCGCCCTTGCCGTCCTCGCCGAGACCATCGGCACCGCCGCGCTGCAGGCCAGCCAGCAGTTCACCCGGCCGCTGCCCTCGGCGATCGTGGTGGTCGCCTATGCCGCCGCCTTCTACCTTCTGTCGGTTGTGCTGCGCAGCATGCCGGTGGGGCTGGCCTACGCCATGTGGTCGGGGCTGGGGATCGTCTTCATCTCGGTGATCGGGCTCTTCGCCTTCGGGCAGAAGCTGGACCTTGCCGCGGTCGTCGGAATGGGGCTTATTGTGGCCGGAATACTCGTGATTCACCTGTTTTCCGGGGCCTCGCCGCATTAAGGGCTGGCAATTTCCCCCTTCCCCAGCTAACCCGCGCGCAAACCTCCCTTCAAAGGCATTCCTATGGACCTGCGCAATATCGCGATCATCGCACACGTTGACCATGGCAAGACCACCCTGGTGGACGAGCTGCTCAAACAGTCCGGCGCGTTCCGCGAGAACCAGGCCGTGGCCGAGCGCGCCATGGACAGCAACGATCTCGAGCGCGAGCGCGGCATCACCATCTTTGCCAAGCCGACCTCGGTCGAGTGGAAGAACACCCGCATCAACATCGTCGACACCCCCGGCCACGCCGATTTCGGCGGCGAGGTCGAGCGCATCCTGAGCATGGTCGACGGCGTCGTGCTGCTGGTGGACGCGGCCGAAGGCCCGATGCCGCAAACGAAGTTCGTGACCTCCAAGGCGCTGGCCCTCGGCCTGCGGCCGATCGTGGTGCTGAACAAGGTCGACAAGCCCGACGCCGAGCCCGACCGCGCGCTCGACGAGTGCTTCGACCTCTTCGCCTCGCTCGGCGCCGACGAAGACCAGCTCGACTTCCCGCACATGTACGCCTCGGGCCGCAACGGCTGGGCCGATGCCGAGCTCGACGGGCCGCGCAAGAACCTCGATGCGCTGTTCCGCCTGATCGTCGACCACGTTCCCGCGCCGAAGCAGATCAAGCACCAGGACGACGACTTCCGCATGCTGGCGACGACGCTGGGCAGCGATCCCTTCGTGGGCCGCCTGCTCACCGGCCGCATCGAGACCGGCCGCGTCAAGGTTGGCCAGACGGTGCAGGCGATCAGCCGCATCGGCCAGAAGATCGAGCAGTTCCGCGTCACCCGCGTGCAGGCCTTCCGCGGCCTCGCGCAGGCCGACATCGAAGAGGGACTCGCAGGTGACATCGTCAGCCTCGCCGGCATGACCAAGGCGACCGTCGCGGACACCATCTGCGCGCTGGCCGTGGACGAGCCGCTCGACGCGCAGCCGATCGATCCGCCGACCATCACCGTGACCTTCGGCATCAACGACAGCCCGCTCGCAGGGCGTGACGGCAAGAAGGTGCAGTCGCGCGTGATCCGCGAGCGCCTGATGAAGGAAGCCGAGGGCAACGTCGCGATCAAGATCGCCGACACCCCGGGCGGCGAGGCCTTCGAGGTTTCCGGCCGGGGCGAACTGCAGATGGGCGTTCTCATCGAGAACATGCGCCGCGAGGGCTTCGAGCTCAGCATCTCGCGCCCTCAGGTTATCATGAAGGAAGAAGACGGCCAGCGCATGGAGCCGGTCGAGGAAGTCACCATCGATGTGGATGACGATTACACCGGCGCGGTGATCGAGAAGATCACCGGCCCGCGCAAGGGCGAGCTCGTCGAGATGAAGCCCGCCGGCGCCGGCAAGACCCGCATCGTGGCCCATGTGCCCTCGCGCGGGCTGATCGGCTACCACGGCGAATTCCTCACCGACACGCGCGGCACCGGCGTTCTGAACCGCGTGTTCCACGGCTGGACGGCGCACAAGGGCGCGATCGAAGGCCGCCGTGCGGGCGTGCTGATCTCGATGGAGAACGGCGAGGCCGTGGCTTACGCGCTGTGGAACCTCGAGGATCGCGGCAAGATGTTCCTCGGCGCCCAGGCCCCGGTCTACACCGGCATGATCATCGGCGAGCACAGCCGTGACAACGACCTGGAAGTGAACCCGCTGAAGGGCAAGAAGCTGACCAACGTCCGCGCCTCGGGCACCGACGAAGCCGTCCGCCTGACCACGCCGATCACCCTGTCGCTGGAAGAGGCCATCGCCTACATCAACGACGACGAGCTGGTGGAAGTCACCCCGACCGCGATCCGCCTGCGCAAGCGCTACCTCGACCCGCACGAGCGCAAGCGCCAGTCGCGCAGCCAGTAAACCCGGCGCGCGGGCTTCGGGGGCTCTGCCCCCGGCCCCCCGGGCGTAGTTGCCAAGAAGAGAAGATGAAAGCGCGGTCCCACTGGGACCGCGCTTTTTTCATGCCCCGGTACAGCGGGATCAGCCGAAGGGGCCGCGGAAGATGAAGAAGGCGCCGAGCGCGATGAAGCCAAAGCCGACGGCGTGGTTGAGCGTCAGCGGCTCCTTCAGCCAGAAGGCAGAGAAGCCGGCGAAGACGATCAGCGTGATGACTTCCTGCAAGGTCTTCAGCTCGGCGGCCGAATAGACCCGGTGGCCGAGCCGGTTGGCCGGCACCGCGAGCCAGTATTCGACCAGGGCAATGCCCCAGCTGATAAAGACCACGGCCCAGAGCGGCGCGCCGGGAAAGCGCAGGTGCCCGTACCAGGCCATGGTCATGAAGAGATTTGAGGCCACCAGCAGCAGGACCGGCAGCAGATGCGCGAAGCTCAATCGCGGGCGCTCACTCGCTGGTTTCGACGATCAGCAACTCGCGCTCCGATGCGCCACGCGCGTGGCCCAGGGCCTCCTGGTACTCGGGCGAGTGGTAGCAGGCCTCTGCAGCCTCGACCGAGGGGAATTTCGCCACGACATTGCGTGGCCGCTCCTTGCCCTCGAGCTGCACGTAACGACCGCCGCGGGCGACGAATTCCCCGCCGTGCTTGGCGATCGCGGGACCGGCGAGCTTGGCGTACTTGCCGTAGGCCTCCTCGTCGGTGACGGTGACATGGGCGATCCAGAGAGCGGGCATTAGAGTCCTTCCACGATGACGAGATCGCGCGTCGAGGCGCGCAGGGCGATGGGCAGGATGCGCTGGTATTCGGGTGAGTTGTACCAGCGTTCGGCGGCGATGCGGCTGGGGAATTCCACCACCACGTGACGGCCCGGCCCCTCGCCTTCGACAAAGGCCTGCGGCCCGCCTTTCACAAGGAAGCGCCCGCCGAATTTCTCGGCGAGCGCAACGGTTTGCCCAGCATAGACGGCATAGTCCTCGGGGTCTGTGACCTCGATGCGGGCGATCATGTAAGCAGTCATAAGCTCCTCCCTAAGCGATTGATTAGCCTACCAGAACTGCCTCGGCCGCCGCAATGGCCGCCTCGGCCTGGCTGGCATCCTTGGCGCCGCCCTGTGCAAGGTCCGGACGCCCGCCGCCGCCCTTGCCTCCAAGCGCCGCGACCGCCGCCTTGACCACATCCACCGCCGAGACGGTGGCCTTGAGGTCCTCGGTGACGCCAGCGGCCACGGCCACCTTGTCACCGGTGTCGGCGATCAGCAGCACCACGCCGGAGCCAAGCCGCGACTTGTGCTCGTCGATCAGCGGGGGCAGATCCTTGCCCTGGACGCCCGAGAGCACCTGGCCGACGAACTTCATGCCGCCCACCTCGCGGGCCTCGCCGCCGCCGCCTTGACCGGCACCGCCAGCCATGGCGAGATCGCGGCGCAGCTGGGCGACCTCGTTCTCGAGCTTGCGGCGCTCGTCGAGCAGCGCGGAGACGCGGGTGACCGCCTCTTCGCCGCTGACCTTGAGCAGCCCCTCGATGCCCGAGAGGGCCTTGTCACGGCGGCGCAGCGCGGCCATGGCAGCCTCGCCGGTCAGCGCCTCGATGCGGCGCACGCCGGCCGAGGAGGCGGTTTCCGAGGTCAGGGCGAACAGGCCAATGTCGCCGGTCTGCGCGACATGGGTGCCGCCGCAGAGTTCCAGCGAGTAGGTCTGCCCGTCCGAGCCCTTGCCCGATCCCGGCAGCGCGCCCATGGAGACCACGCGCACCTCGTCGCCGTACTTCTCGCCGAAAAGCGCCTGGGCGCCGAGTGCGCGGGCATCGTCCGGGGTCATGATCCGGGTGCTCACCGCCGAGTTCTGGCGGATGAAGGCGTTCACCTCGGTCTCGACCTGCGCGATTTCCTCGGCACTGAGCGCCTTGGTGTGCGAGAAGTCGAAGCGCAGGCGATCCGGCGCGTTCAGCGAGCCGCGCTGCGCGACGTGATCGCCGAGCGCGCGGCGCAGGGCCTCGTGCAGCAAGTGGGTTGCCGAGTGGTTGGCGCGGATCATGCCCCGGCGCGTGTGGTCGACCTCGAGCACCGCGGCCTCGCCACGCTTCACGCTGCCCTCGGAGACCTCGCCGATGTGGAGGAAGACGCCCTCGACCTTGCGGGTGTCGGTCACGGTGACCTTGCCGCCCTCGGTGCGGATCACGCCGGTATCGCCGACTTGGCCGCCGCTTTCGCCGTAGAAGGGCGTCTGGTTGAGCACCAGCGTCACCTTCTCGCCTTTGGCGGCGGTCTCGGCCAGCGCGCCGTCCTGCACCAGCGCGAGGATCTGGCCCTCGGCGGTCTCGGTGTCGTAGCCGAGGAAGTCGGTGGCGCCGTGCTTGTCGGCGATGTCGAACCAGACGCGGCTGTCGGCGGCCTCGCCCGAGCCGGACCAGGCGGCGCGCGCCTTGGCCTTCTGTTCGGCCATGGCGACGTCGAAGCCTTCGGTGTCGACGGTGCGGCCCTGCTCGCGCAGCGCATCCTGCGTCAGATCGAGCGGGAAGCCGTAGGTGTCATAGAGCTTGAACGCCGAGGCGCCGGGCAGCTCGGCCCCTTCGGGCAGGCCGATCAGCTCTTCGTCGAGCAGCTTGAGGCCGCGGTCGAGGGTCTGGCGGAAGCGGGTTTCCTCGAGCTTCAGCGTCTCTTCGATGAGCGGCTGCGCGGCGCGCAGCTCGGGGTAGGCCTCGCCCATCTGGCGCACCAGCTCGGGCACGAGGCGGTGCATCAGCGGATCCTGCACGCCCAGGAGGTGCGCGTGGCGCGCGGCCCGGCGCAGGATGCGGCGCAGCACGTAGCCGCGACCGTCGTTGCTGGGCATCACGCCGTCAGCGATGAGGAAGGAGGTCGACCGAAGGTGGTCGGCGATCACCCGGTGGTGGGTCTTGCCGGGACCGTCGGGATCGCTGCTGGTGGCATTGGCCGAAGCCTCGATCAGCGCGCGCATCAGGTCGGTGGCGTAGTTGTCGTTGGTGCCCTGCAACAGCGCCGCGACCCGCTCGATGCCCATGCCGGTGTCGATCGACTGCATGTCCAGCGCGCGCATCGAGCCGTCCTCGAACTGCTCGTTCTGCATAAAGACGACGTTCCAGATTTCGATGAAGCGGTCGCCATCCTCCTCGGGCGAGCCCGGAGGGCCGCCCCAGAACTTCTCGCCATGGTCGAAGAAGATCTCGGTGCAGGGGCCGCAGGGGCCGGTCGGCCCCATCTGCCAGAAGTTGTCCGAGGTGGCGATGCGGATGATCCGGCTTTCCGGCACGCCGATCTTCTTCCACAGCTCGAAGGCCTCGTCATCGGTGTGATAGACGGTGGTGTAGAGCCGCTCGGGCGAGATGTCGAAATGCTTGGTCACCAGTTCCCAGGCAAAGGGGATCGCCTCGGCCTTGAAGTAGTCGCCGAAGGAGAAGTTGCCGAGCATCTCGAAGAAGGTGTGGTGCCGCGCGGTGTAGCCCACGTTGTCGAGGTCGTTGTGCTTGCCGCCGGCGCGCACGCATTTCTGCGCGGTGGTGGCGCGCTTGTAATCGCGCTTCTCCACCCCGGTGAAGCAGTTCTTGAACTGCACCATACCGGAGTTGGTGAACATCAGCGTGGGGTCGTTGCGGGGAACAAGCGGGCTCGAGGGCACGATCTCGTGGCCCTGCTTGGCGAAGTAGTTCAGAAACGTCGAGCGAATGTCGTTCAGCGTGGGCATGGGTGTTCTCTTGCGCCTCGTCTGCGGGTTCCGGACGGGTGTATCTCCCCATCCCGCGCCTGTCCATAAGCCGCCCGCGAAAAGCGCGATCGGCGTGAGGAGCTGCGTTCTGTCCCGATCAGATGTGGCACCGACGCGGCGACGTCTGGTCTAGAGCCGCAGTCGCCGCCGTGCCGGCAGGGCCTCGTCGGCCACCAGCCAGAGACCCGAGCCGATCACCAGCGCCGCGCCGAGACTGGCGCCGACGCCGGGCATCTCGCCAAAGCCGAAAACCCCGATGCCCACCATCCAGACGAACTGCAGGTTCATCAGCGGTGTCGCCACATAGGCCGGGAGCAGCCGCAACGCCTCGACCGAGACGAAACGCGCACCGAAAAGGAAGAGCGCGTAGCCCGCGACCCAGAGCCAGTCGGCCAGCGGCATTGGCTGCCAGACGAAAGGGAGCGCCACGCCCATGACCAGCGCCAGCGCGAGGTTGGGCCAGAAGACCTGTGCCAGCGGCTTGCGCTCGCGCCGCGCAATGGCGCGGGCGGCGACCATCGACGCGGTTCCGGAAACGGCCCCCAGCAGCGCCCAGACATGCCCCGCATCCACCCCTGCCCGGCCCTCGGGCACAAGGGCGAGAAGGCCCGACGCACCGAGCGCCAGCGCCAGCCAGGCAGCGGGGCGCACCGGCTCGTCGAGAGCCACGCCCGAGAGCGCGGCGGCGATGAGCGGCATCAGCCCGATGAAAAGGAAGACGTCGGCGAAGGGCAGAAGGCGAAACGCCTGGAAAAAGCCGATCGCCGCAAGCACGGTCAGCAGCGATCGCAGCGCCATGGTGCCCCGGCTCTGCACCCCCAGCGCCGCGCGCAGCGACCCCTGCCGCCGCGCCGCACAGAGCGCGAAGAGCAGCACCAGCGCCGAGGAGACGGCCAGGAATTGCGGCGCCGCGTAGCTTCCCGCGATCAGCTTGGTGATCCCGTCAGCAGCGGCGATGAGCGCGGTGTAGAGCGCGACCAGCGCGGCGCCGGCGAGCGCGGCCCTCATGCCCGGCCCGCCCGGGCGAAGCCCTCGAAGAAGGCGTCGAAATGCGCCGTCTCGCGGGCCATGAGGTCGAGCAGGTCGATCACCCCGGGCGGCAGCGCCCCCTCCATGCGGCGGCGCATCACCGTCCAGTCGGCGCTGCGCCGCCCCTTCATCGCAAAGAGCGCCCGCGACAGCTCGCGCAGCGGCGCCATCCGCCGGGGCGCCCGATCGAAGTGCATCCGCCCCGGCTCCAGTGGCTTGCGAAAGGGCTCCTCTCCTGCCAAGGCCAGCTGCCAGTTGCAGACGAGGAAATCGTGGTAGCCGTCCTGCAGCGGGCCCTGCGGGTCCGTGTCGACATGGAAAAGCTGCGTCTCGCGGCTCAGCCAGCCGGTCCAGAGCGGCGGCGGCAGCTCCCCAGCGTAGCGCAGCGCAATGCAGACCTCGGCCAGCAGGTCGGAGTTCTGCTCGAGAAAGGCAAGGTTGCCCGCGAAGTGCAGGCTGGTCAGTGCCTCGGACTCCAGCCGCGGATCGCGGCGCCCGTATTCGCTGAGGTAGAACACGATATGGGTAAGCTCGTAGGCGGCCTTCTTATTCGGCAGCGCAAAGATACCGGGCCGGGCGCAGAAGCCGCGCAGCCGGTCCTCGAGGCCCAGATCGGCCGGACCGGAGACCCCCCGCCGCGCCAGCAGCCGCCGCGCTTCCATGCGCTGCAGATCCGACAGCTCTGCGCCGGGCGCAGCGGACGCGGCTATGCTCTGCGCCATGCGCGCCCCGGTCTCGCCCGGCATGCCGAGGTCTTCGAGATCGAGCACCATGGACAGCAGGAAGCGGTAGTATTGCGGGAAGAAGGCCAGCCGCGCCTCTGCGCTGGCATAAAACTCGACATGCGGCAGCAGCGCCCGGGGGCCGATCCCGGCCCATGTCGCCGCGCCGGTGCAGTCGAGGATGTTGAGCAGCTCGGCGTTCTCCTTGAGCCAGAACACATCCTCCTCGCTGCGCCGATGCTGCGCGAAACAGGCGATCAGCGCCGCGATGCGCGTGTCCGGGTCGGCGATGCGCGGCACCGGGTGGAGGGCGATGACATTGGACATGCGGAGGGCCTTTCTGCGCGGGCGTGCGGGAAACAGGCAAGGGACAGGCGGGCACCAAGACGGTGCCCGCCCGTGCGCGACGGGCTCAGGCGCCCGATGTGAAGAGCGCCGTGGCGTCGCCGGCGCCGAGCTCCGAGCGCAGCGGCGCAGCGCCGGAGGTGAAGAGACCGACCGCCTCGCCCGCGGCGGTCACCGGCCCGGCGCCCGAAGTAAAGAGCGCCGCACCCTCTCCCGAGGCGATCTCGACGCCGGCAGGTGCTGCCCCGGAGGTGAACATCTCGATCCCGCCGCCGAGCAGCGTTTCGGCCTCGGCAGGCGCCGCGCCCGAGGTGAACATGGCGCAGCCCTCGCCGCCGAACATATCGGCCTCGACACGGTGCTGCGCTTCTGCGGTCACGAATTGCTTGAGTTGAGCAGTCATGGAAGTTCTCCCTGGTTGGATTGACACGAGAAACGTGCTTCAGGGTTTCTTGCGATGATTGCTTCAGGCAATATGGTTTCTTGTTAAGGTAGATTAATACAGGAGTTCTTCACAGAAACAATGACTTACAATTTCGTCGCTTCGCGCGACAATCTCTCTTCCCCACAGAAGATTCTTTTCTGGGGATAGTTTCCGCTGCGTCATTCAAATCACAGAATTGGCGACGAATCGTCGGTGCCGGCCGCCGAATCACCCGCGAATCCGGCCCGCCGCACTTGTCCCTCAGCCGGCTTTGCGCGATAGCTGGCGCAACTTCCGGAGGGCTCCAGATGAAGATCGCCACCTTCAACATCAACGGCATCAAGGCGCGCGTCGGTGCGCTGACGGACTGGCTCGACGAAGCGCAGCCCGATGTCGCGCTCTTGCAGGAGATCAAGTCGGTCGACGAGGCCTTCCCGCACGAGCTTTTCGAGGAGCGCGGCTACAACGTCGAGACCCACGGCATGAAGAGCTTCAACGGCGTGGCGATCCTGTCCAAGCACCCGCTCGAGGACGTGAGCCGCGGCCTGCCCGGCGACGACAGCGACGAGCAGGCGCGCTGGATCGAGGCGACCGTGGTGGGAGAGAAGGAGGCCCTGCGCCTCTGCGGGCTCTACCTGCCGAACGGCAACCCGGTGGAGTTCGACGCCGATGGTCAGCCGATCCGGGACGGCAAGTATGGCTACAAGCTGGACTGGATGGACCGGCTGCACGCGCGCGCGCAGCAGCTTCTGGCCGACGAGACCCCCGCCCTCATGGCCGGCGACTACAACATCATTCCTCAGGCCGAGGATGCCGCCAAGCCGCAGGCCTGGGAGAACGACGCGCTCTACCTCCAGCAGAGCCGCGACGCCTTCCGCCGCATCCTCAACCTCGGCTACACCGAGGCCTTCCGCGCCCGAGTGCAGGGGCCGGGGCATTATTCGTTCTGGGATTATCAGGCCGGGGCCTGGCAGCGGAACAACGGCATCCGCATCGACCACGTGCTGATGACGCCGTCCTGCGCCGACCTGATGACCGACTGCGGCATCGACCGCGACATCCGCGGCCGCGACAAGCCGTCGGACCACGTGCCGGTCTGGGTCGAGCTGGATCTCTGAGCCCCGCCCCCTCGTCCGTCCCGGTTCCGCCCCCGAACCAAGCCAAGAAAATGGCCCGCGCTTGCACCCGCGCGGCGCCCGTCTTACATCTGAGTAGAACAGTCTGACAGCGGAGTCCGCCCACATGGCAATAGAAGCGACGGAGATCGAACAGCTCATCCGCGCCGCCTTCCCCGAGGCCAAGATCACCATCACCGACCTCGCCGGAGACGGCAATCACTATGCCGCGGAGGTCATCGACGAAAGCTTCCGCGGCCAGAACCGTGTCCAGCAGCAGCGCGCCGTCTACGCCGCGCTGAAGGGCAAGATGGACGGCAATCATGGCGAGCTGCACGCGCTGGCGCTCACCACCAAGGCCCCCGAGTAAGACACACACAGCAAGATTAGACATCCACGCCGCGCCCCTGCCGGGCGGCGCGCGCAGACAGGAGACAGAGATGACGACCGACGCAACCACCCGTATCGAAGAAACGGTGAAGGCGAACGACGTGGTGCTCTTCATGAAGGGCACCAAGACCATGCCGCAATGTGGCTTCTCCAGCCGCGTCGCAGGCGTGCTCAACTACATGGGCGTCGACTACCTCGACGTGAACGTGCTGGCCGATGACGCCATCCGCCAGGGCATCAAGGATTACTCGGACTGGCCGACGATCCCGCAGCTCTACATCAAGGGCGAATTTGTCGGCGGCTGCGACATCATCACCGAGATGACCCTCTCGGGCGAGCTCGACACGCTGTTCGAGACCAGCGGCGTGACCTACGACAAGGATGCCGCCGAAAAGATCCGCGAAGCCAACGCCTGATCCGCGTCCGGATCTGCAAACGTGACCCAGATCACCCTCCGCACGGCGGCGAGTCCCGAGGATTTCGCCGCCGTGCGTGCGCTCTGCCTCGCCTACCGCGAGGACCTGCGCGCCCACCATCCCGCCGCCCCGGCGCTGGTTGCGCTTTTCTATCCCGACCCCGCATACAACGAGCTGCTGGATGCCCTGCCCGGCAAGCATGACGCCGTTCTGCTGGCCGAGCGCCAGGGCGCCCCGGTCGGCTGCGCCATGTCGCAGCGGCTGCCCGACGGCAGCACCGAGATCAAGCGGGTCTACGTCGCCCCCGAGGCGCGCGGCCAAGGGCTCGCGGCTCAGCTGGTGGAAGAGTTGGCCACCCGCGCCCGCGCCGCCGGTGCGCCGCTTCTGCGGCTCGACACGATGAAGACGCTGGCTGCCGCCTGCCACCTCTACGCCAAGCTGGGCTTTGTCGAGCGCGGCCCCTACCAGCCCATCCCGGACGTGGCGCTGCCGCACCTGCGCTTTTTCGAACGAACGCCTTGAACACGGGTCATCCCGGCTGGGTGACCACCAGCGCGCCGGTTTCGGTCGCGACCACCGTGTGCTCGTATTGCACGACCGGCGCGCAGGGCTCGCTGTAGAGCGTCCAGCCGTCCTCGCCCTCGCTGGCCCACTGCCCTCCCATCGACAAAAACGGCTCGACGGTGAGCACCAGCCCCTTGGTGATCCGCCGCCGCTCGCCGCGCACGGGCCAGGTAGGGATCTCTTCGGGGTATTCATGCAGGGAATGGCCGACACCGTGGCTGGCGAGATTGCGGATCAGCGTGTAGCCCTTGCTGCCGGCAAACCGCCCGATGGCCGCGCCGATCCCCGCGAGAGGCCGATCCGCGCCAACCTGTGCAATGCCGATCTGCATGGCTTTCTTGCCATCGCGGCACAGCCGGTCGAGTGGCGCTTTCACCGGCGCCACCCGAAAGGTCGCGCCGGTGTCGGCAAAGATCCCGGCCTTCGAGGCCGAGACGTCGATGTTCACCAGATCGCCGCGCTGGATCACCCGCGGACCGGGGATGCCGTGGGCGATCTCCTCGTTGATGCTGATGCAGGTGGCGCCGGGGAAGTTGTAGCTCGTCTCGGGAGCCGATTGCGCACCCTCGGCTTCGAGCATCGCGCGGCCGATCTCGTCGAGCTCCAGCGTCGTCATGCCCGGCTCGATCGCCTTCGCCATGCCCTGCAGGGCGTTCGCGACGATCCGGCCGATGTCCTTCAGCCCGGCAAGGTCGTCCATGTCGTTGATCGTCATCTGCAAATCCCACGTTGCGAGGGCGCAGACTAGCCGGAAGCGGCGGCAATGTCTTCCGTCACAAGCGGGCAGCCCGCTTGCACCAGCTGCAATCCGCAGCCGATACGCCTAAGCGCCAAGGCAGTGTCAGCTCCCGGCGTTGGGATCCTCGTAGACGCCCTGTTCCTTCAGCGCGTCGATCACCTCTTTGGGCATGTAGGTTTCGTCGTGCTTGGCGAGGATCTCGCTCGCCCGGAACACGCCATCGACATAGCGCCCGGTGCCGACCATGCCCTGGTTCTCGTCGAAGAGGTCCGGCAGCACGCCCTCGAAGACCACCGGCACCGAGGCGCCGCCATCGGTCACCGAGAAGCTGATCTCATGCCCCTGGCCGCGCACGAGCGAGCCTTCCTCGACCAGCCCGCCAATGCGGAAGGTCTCGTTCGGCGAGGGCGGTGCCTCGACCACCTGGCTCGGCGAGCGGAAGAAGTTGATCCCGTCGCGCATCGCATAGCCGATCAGCGCGGTCGAGACGACCAGCGCCACCGCGGCCAGCGCCACGACCTGGATGCGCCGCTGCTTCTTCAGCGATTTGAGACCCATTGCCTTCCCCCCGACATGCATGCGGTTCTCTCTATATGGCACCTTAAGGCGCCGAGAGCACCGCTCCAAATCAAATTGCGTCACCGCGCCGCGGCCCGCCCGCTCTTCGAGACGGAACTATCCCCGAGGTGTGGGGCCTGCGCGCCCGCTTTGTCCTGCCCGCGAGCAGCACGCCCCGCCCTGTCGTGCCCGTCGGGGGCGGGCGCTAGGCAGCCTCGAAGCTCAAAGGCCGCTTGAGGAACTGGGTCGCATGCACCGAGACCTTGCGCGGATCGCCGGTGGTCAGGAAACGGCTCTCGGTCCCGCTGCCGTACATGTCTGGATGGCGCTGGAGGTAGTCGGCAAGCGACTCTGCCACGAGGTTCGCCTGCGAATAGACCGCGACTCCCTCTCCCAGAGCCTCCTGGAAGACCTCGAGCATCAGCGGATAGTGGGTACAGCCAAGGATCGCCGCCTGCGGCTCGGGCATCTTGCGTTTCAGCGCCTCGACGTGGCTGCGCACCAGCGCCTCGGCGAGGATCATGTCACCCTCTTCGATGGCATCGACGAGACCGCCACAGGCCTGCGCCTCGACGTCGACGCCGATGGCACGGAAGGCCAGCTCGCGCTGGAAGGCACGCGAGCGCACCGTGGCCGGCGTGGCAAAGAGCGCGACGTGCTGCACCGCGACCTCGCGCGGCGGCGAGTTGTCGCCCCATTGCCGCTCGGTCAGCGCCTCGATCAGCGGCACGAAGACCCCCAGGACGCGCTTGCCCTTGGGCAGGCCGCCCTCCTGCATCCGGCGCAGCGCCGCCGCCGAGGCGGTGTTGCAGGCGAGGATCACCAGATCGCAGCCCGCGTCCCAGAGGCGGTGCACCGCATCGACGGTCAGTTTATAGATGTCATCCGCGTCGCGCACGCCATAGGGCGCGTGCCGGTTGTCGCCATAGTAGACCAGCGGCACCTCGGGCAGCCGCTTTGCGACCGCGTCGAGAACCGTGAGCCCGCCAAGCCCGGAATCAAACACACCAACCGCCATTCTCTGCCCTCCTTGCCGGGACGCACACCCGGCCTGCCTCACGTGACGCTGCGCCGACTCACGTGGCGCAAGCCCCGAAGACCGGTCTTACGGCGCTTTGGGATGGAGATCCATTGCGCCCTGTGGCGACGCCCGCGCCCCCGGGAGGGCGCGGGACGCGGGGGCACTGACCCGGGACTCCGGGGGTATCTTGCCCTGCAAGAAAGGCGCGAGACCTCTGCGCCTATTCGGCAGCCCTGACCATGGAGCTGCCGCCGGCGTGTATGGCGGCAAGCAGCTCTTCGCGACGCTTGGCGGCAGCGCGTTCGGCCTTTTCCTTCACCGGGCCGTAGCCGCGGATCTGCAGCGGCAGTTCGGCGAGCGCGACCGTGGCGTCGAGCGTCTCGGGCCTCACCTTGGGCAGCACCTCGGCCATGTCGCGCTCGTATTGCGCGATGAGGGCGCGCTCCATCTTCCGCTCCGCCGTGCGGCCAAAGGGGTCGAGCGCAGTGCCGCGCAGCCACTTCAGCTTTGCCAGCAAGCCGAAGGCCTTCAGCATGCCCTCGCCATAGGTCTTCTTCTGCGGACGGCCGTCGGAGCCTTCCTTGGAGAGCATCGGCGGGGCAAGGTGGAAGCTCATCTCGAAGCCGGGCTCGAAGGTCTGTTCGGCCTTCTTGCGGGTCTCGAGATGCATGCGGGCCACCTCGTACTCGTCCTTGTAGGCGAGCAGCTTGTGGTAGCCCTTGGCCACCGCCTCGCGCAGGCGCTTGTCGGGTATGCCGTCGAGCAGGGCGCGGTATTTCTTCGCCAGCCGCCTGTTCTGGTAGACCGCAAGATGCGCTTCACGGAAGGCGATCTTCTCGTCCAGCGACTTCGGCTTCTCCACCACCTTGGGGGTGATCAACGCCGCGGCCTCGGCAGGGTGGACCACCGCCCAACGGCCGATCTCGAAGGCGCGCAGGTTGCGCTCCACCGCCGCGCCGTTGAGGCGGATCGCCTCCTCGATGGCATCATGCGGCAGCGGCAGGAGCCCCTGCTGCCAGGCGGCGCCGAGGATCATCATGTTCGAGAAGATCGAGTCGCCCATGGCGATCCGTGCCAGCTCGGTCGCGTCGAAGATCGCCAGCCGGTCCTGCATTCGCGCCTCGAGCGCCACGCGGAGCTGGTCGAATGGAAGCTGGAACTCGGTGTCGCGGGTGAACTCGCCGGTGATGATCTCGTGTCCGTTGACCACCGCCCCGGTGCGGCCGCGTTTCGTCAGCCCCAGCGTCTTGGCCCCGGCGCTGACCACGAGGTCGCCGCCGATCAGCGCGTCGGCCTCACCGGTCGCCACGCGCACCGCCGAGATGTCCTCGGGGCGCTTTGCAAGCCGCAGGTGGATGTGCACCGCGCCGCCCTTCTGGGCGAGGCCCGCCATCTCCATCATGCCCGCACCCATGCCGGCGATCTGCGCCGCCTGCGCCAGCACCGCGCCCACGGTCACCACGCCGGTGCCGCCGACGCCGGTGATCACCACGTTGTGGGTCTTGTCGATCTGCGGCAGTTGCGGCTGCGGCAGATGCGGCAGGTCGATCTCGGCGGTCTCGCCCTTGCGCATCTTCGCGCCCTTGAGGGTGACGAAGGAGGGACAAAAGCCCTTGAGGCAGGAATAGTCCTTGTTGCAGCTCGACTGGTCAATGGCCCGCTTGCGACCCAGCTCCGTTCCGGCGGGGACGATCGAGACGCAGTTCGATTGCACGCCGCAATCGCCGCAGCCCTCGCAGACATCGGTGTTGATGAAGACCCGCTTGTCAGGGTCGGGGAAGGTGCCCTTCTTGCGGCGGCGGCGCTTCTCGGCAGCGCAGGTCTGGATATAGAGGATGACCGAAACGCCGCCGATCTTCTCAAAGCGCTTCTGCACGGCGTCCATCTCGGCGCGCTCGAATTTCTCGATGCCGCGGGGGAAGAGGTCGAAGTTCACCTCCTCCTTCTCGTCGTAGACCACCGCGAGATGCTCGACGCCCATGGCCTTCAGCTCGCGGGCGATGCGGTCTGCCGTCAGCCCGCCCTCGTTGGGCTGGCCGCCAGTCATGGCGACGGCGTCATTGTAGAGGATCTTGTAGGTGATGTTGGTGCCCGCGGCGAGCGCGGCACGGATCGCCAGCGAACCGGAGTGGTTGTAGGTGCCGTCGCCGAGGTTCTGGAAGACATGGCTGCGCTTGGAGAAGGGCGCCTCGCCGACCCAGTTCACCCCTTCGCCGCCCATGTGGGTGAAGCCGGTGGTCTCGCGGTCCATCCATTGCACCATGTAGTGGCAGCCGATCCCGGCATAGGCGCGCGCGCCCTCGGGCAGCTTGGTCGAGGTGTTGTGCGGACAGCCCGAGCAGAAATACGGCAGCCGTGCCGCGAGGTCGGGGGCGTTGTCGGCCTTGCGCGCCTCGTCGAGCGCCGAAAGCCCGGCCTTGATGCCCTCGGTGCCGCGGCCCTCCTCGACGAAGATCTCGCCGAGCTTCTGCGCGATCCACACCGGATCGAGCGCGCCGCGGGTGGGGAAGAGCTCTTCGCGGTGCATGCCGCCTGCCCCGCCCTTGTACCAGCCATAGACCCGGCGGCCGCGACGGTCGTCGAAGATCGCTTCCTTGACCTGCACCTCGATCAGCTTGCGCTTTTCCTCGACGATGACGATCAGCTCGAGCCCCTCGGCCCAGTCGTGGAAGCCCTTCATGTCGAGCGGGAAGGTCTGGCCCACCTTGTAGGTGGTGAGGCCAAGACGCTCGGCCTCGGCCTCGTCGATGTTCAGCAGCGACATGGCGTGCTGCAGGTCGAGCCAGTTCTTGCCCGCGGCGACGAGGCCAATCTTGGCGCCGGGCTTGCCCCAGACGCGCTTGTCCATGCCGTTCGCGCGCGAGAACGCTTCGGCCGCGAAGCGCTTGTAGTCGATCATCCGCGCTTCCTGCGCGTGCGGCGTGTCGCCGAGGCGGATGTTCAGCCCGCCTTCGGGCAATTGGAACTCGGGTGTCACCAGCGACATGCGGTCCGGGCGACCGTCAACCACCGCGGTGGCCTCGACCGTGTCCTTCATCGTCTTCAGGCCGACCCATAGGCCCGAGAACCGCGACAGCGCGAAGCCGTAGATGCCGAAGTCCAGCACTTCCTGAACGCCAGCGGGCGAGACCACGGGCATGTAGGCATCGACCAGCGCCCATTCGGACTGGTGCAGCACCGTCGAGCTCTCGCCGGTGTGGTCGTCGCCCATGGCCATGAGGACGCCGCCATGTTTCGACGTGCCCGCCATGTTGGCGTGGCGCATGACGTCGCCCGAGCGGTCGACGCCGGGGCCCTTGCCATACCAAAGGCCGAAGACACCGTCGTACTTGCCCTCGCCGCGCAGCTCGGCCTGTTGCGAGCCCCAGAGCGCCGTGGCCGCGAGATCCTCGTTCAGCCCTTCCTGGAAGAGCACGTCATTCTCGGACAGCAGCTTTCCGGCGCGCTTCATCTGGATGTCGACGGCCCCCAGCGGCGAGCCGCGATAGCCCGTCACGTAGCCCGCCGTATGCAGCCCGGCGGCGCGATCGCGCTCTTTTTGCATCAGCATCAGGCGAACCAACGCCTGCGTGCCATTCAAAAGTACCGGACTCTTGCTTAAGTCGAACCTGTCCTGCAGGGAAATTGCTTGCTTGCTCATGCGCGCCTCCCATCGCTCATAGTGCTTGCAGCTCCGCACCATGATAGGTCACACATGCTGACCCGGATAGGGAAATTTTCGTGAATTTCCCACACTCGGCGAAGATGTGTTCCCGTTAACCGTTCCTGTCGTATACAGGGCGCCAAAGTTGAATAAGATGCCGCCATGGATTGGGATAAGCTCAGGATCTTTCACGCTGTCGCTGACGCAGGCAGCCTGACACATGCGGGAGATGCGCTGCATCTGTCGCAATCCGCCGTGTCGCGCCAAATCCGGGCGCTCGAAGAGGCACTGGATACCACCCTTTTCCACCGTCATGCCCGGGGACTGATTCTCACCGAGCAGGGCGAATTGCTGTTCGACGCGACAGCCGCCATGGTGAAACGCATCGACAGCGCCACCGCGCGCATCCGCGACAGCGAGGAAGAGGTCTTCGGCGAACTCAAGGTCACCACGACCCACGGCTTCGGCGTGCTCTGGCTGGCCCCGCGCCTGACCAAGCTTTACGAAAAGTTTCCCGACCTGAAGATCGACCTGATGCTCGAGGAGCGCGTGCTCGACCTGCCGATGCGCGAGGCCGACGTGGCGATCCGCATGAAAGAGCCCAGCCAGGCGGACCTGATCCGCAAGCGGCTGATGTCGATCCGCATGCGCATGTATGCCTCGCCTGCATACCTCGAGGCGAACGGCCTGCCCGAGTCGCTCGAGGATCTCTCGTCGCACCGGCTTATCTGCCAAAATCCCAACTCGGCGCAGGTGCTTTCCGGCAAGGCGCTGGTGCAGAAGCTGCTCACCTATGACATTCGGACGGGTCTCACGGTGAACAACTACTTCGGGGTGCTGCAGGCGGTGATCGCCAACCTCGGCATCGGCGTGCTGCCCGACTACATCATCGAGGATTTCCCGCACGTGGTGCGGGTGCTGCCCGACGTCGAGAGCAACGAGGTGCCCGTGTTCCTCGCCTACCCGGAAGAATTGCGTCATTCCAAGCGGGTAACCGCCTTCCGCGACTTCGTGCAGGACGAAATCTTCGCGCATCGGCGGCAACTCAAGGCGATGGGCGCCGACTGACGGCGCCCAATAAACAGGCGCCATGCAAACAGTGCATGGCAGCAATGTCCGATTGAGACCGTTTCTTCCCTTGATCGACTCAAGACTGATCACATATTCAGCACACGAAGCTTGAAGCGCCCTAGTGCGCGTCATCTTCAACCTCCCTGTTGGACTTCGGCCGAGCTTTGTGCTCGGCCTTTTTTTTGCGGCTGGCCCCGCAGCCCCGCCGCGAGGCGCGCCGCGACCCTCTGCCCTGCCGGCGCAAAGGCGGGAAAGATTGCAACGCGCCGGGGCGCTCGGGCCCTGACCCCTCTTCCCCCTTTGCCGCCCTTGCCTTAAAGAGCCCCCAACCACGCTAAGGGGAGCAAGGATGCAGGAACCGTCCATCACCGAAGAGCTCATCGCCGCACACGGGATCAAACCCGACGAATACGAGCGGATCCTGCAGATCATCGGCCGCGAGCCGACGTTCACCGAGTTGGGGATCTTCTCGGCCATGTGGAACGAGCACTGCTCCTACAAGAGCTCGAAGATCCACCTGCGCAAGCTGCCGACCAAGGGCCCGCAGGTCATCTGCGGCCCGGGCGAGAACGCCGGCGTCGTCGACATCGGCGACGGCCAGGCGGTCATCTTCAAGATGGAAAGCCACAACCACCCCTCCTACATCGAGCCCTACCAGGGCGCGGCGACGGGCGTGGGCGGCATCCTGCGGGACGTGTTCACCATGGGCGCCCGCCCGATCGCGGCGATGAACGCGCTCAGCTTCGGTGAAAAGGACCACCCCAAGACCCGCCAGCTCGTGCACGGCGTCGTCGAGGGCGTCGGCGGCTACGGCAACTGCTTCGGCGTGCCGACGGTGGGCGGCGAAGTGCGCTTCCACCCGGCCTACAATGGCAACTGCCTGGTCAACGCCTTCGCGGCGGGCCTCGCGGACACCGACAGCATCTTCTACTCCGCCGCCTCGGGCGTCGGCCGCCCGGTCGTGTACCTCGGCGCGAAGACCGGCCGTGACGGTGTCGGTGGCGCGACCATGGCCTCGGCCGAGTTCGACGAGACCATCGAGGAAAAGCGCCCCACTGTGCAGGTCGGCGATCCCTTCACCGAAAAGCGCCTGATGGAAGCCACGCTCGAGCTGATGCAGACCGGCGCGGTGATCTCGATCCAGGACATGGGCGCGGCGGGCCTGACCTGCTCGGCCGTTGAAATGGGTGACAAGGGCAACCTCGGCGTGCGCCTCGACCTCGAGAAGGTACCGGTGCGCGAAAAGAACATGACCGCCTACGAGATGATGCTCTCGGAGAGCCAGGAGCGCATGCTCATGGTGCTCGACCCCGCCAAGGAGGCCGAAGCCAAGGCCGTCTTCGACAAGTGGGACCTCGACTTCGCCATCGTGGGCGAGACCATCGCCGAGGACCGCTTCCTCATCGTGCTGAACGGCGAGGTGAAGGCCGACCTGCCGCTCAAGGCGCTCTCAGGCACCGCGCCCGAGTACGACCGCCCCTGGGTCCCCACCCCCGCCGCTGAACCGCTCGCCGACGTGCCCGGCATCGATCCGATCGACGGGCTGAAGGCGCTTATCTCCTCGCCGAACTACTGCTCGCGCGAATGGGTCTACGAGCAGTACGACAGCCAGGTCATGGCCGACACCGTGCGCATCCCTGGTTTCGGCGCCGGCGTGATCCGCGTGCATGGCACCGACAAGAAGCTGGCCTTCACCTCGGATGTGACGCCGCGCTACGTGCGCGCCAACCCGGTCGAAGGCGGCAAGCAGGCGGTGGCGGAAGCTTATCGCAACCTCGTCTCCGTGGGCGCCCGCCCGCTGGCGACCACCGACAACATGAACTTCGGCAACCCCGAGAAGCCCGAGATCATGGGCCAGTTCGTCGGCGCTATCGACGGCATCGGCGCGGCCTGTCTTGCGCTCGACACGCCCATCGTCTCGGGCAACGTCTCGCTCTACAACGAGACCGACGGCGAGCCGATCCTGCCGACGCCGACCATCGGCGCGGTTGGGCTGATCGCCGCCGGCGAAGAGCCGATCCTCGGCTATGCGCGCGACGGCCATGTGGCGCTGCTGGTCGGCGACACCGCCGGCCACCTCGGCCAGTCCGCCCTGCTTGCAGAGGTGTTCAATCGCGAGGAAGGCGACGCGCCCGCGGTCGATCTCGAGGCCGAGCGCCGCAACGGCGAGTTCATCCTCGCCAACCGCGACTGGATCCGCAGCTGCTGCGACCTGTCGGACGGTGGCCTCGCCATGGCGGCCTTCGAGATGGCAGAAGCCTCGGGCGTCGGCGTGCAGATCGACGCGGCGGATACCCCTACCCTCTTCGGTGAGGACCAGGGCCGCTACCTCATCGCCTGCAGCTTCGACGCCGCCGAAGCGCTGATGAGCGCGGCCTCGGCAGCGGGCGTCACGCTGGCGACTGTCGGCAAGTTCACCGGCGACACGGTCCGCTTCGGAAGCAGCGAAGCCCCGCTCTCGGAACTGGCGGCCGCCTACCGCGGCAGCTTCGGCGGCTACTTCGGCTGATTCGCACCGGCGCGCATCGCGCGCGCCGGGCTCCGCCGCAGCACTAAAAACGGCGGTTCTCCGCCCATGAAAACGCCGCGTCCCGTCCCGGACGCGGCGTTTTTCCTTCCCCAGCGTCAATCTGATACAAATTGTCACCAATTTGGGATCACCCCCTGCTTGCTTGCCCAGAGCAACGTCCTAAATTAATCGGTAACTCATCCGTTAAGAGCGCGCGCCGAACCTTACACAACCGACGAGGGAAAAGCGCGCGGCCGACCGCCGATCTAGGCGACCCAAAAGCCCGAGCAGAAAAAGACCATGAACAATTGGGACGACCTTCGGTTCCTCGTAGCACTTTCCAAGACCGGCACGATGACCGCAGCGGCGAAGCTGCTGGGCACCAATACCGCGACCGTATCGCGCCGGATCGAACGCCTTTCCGAAACGCTCGGTGTGCCCGCCTTCGTCAAGACGGCCGATGGATGGCGCCCCTCCGAGGCGGTGCGCGAGTTGATCAACGTCGCGCAGAACTTTGACGGTCAGCTCAAGTCGACGCTCAACAACCAGGGCGCGGGGCTCGACATCGACTCCGTCTCTCTGAGCCTCGGCGCCTCGCCGATCATCGCCTCGCTGGTTCTGTTTCCCGGGCTCGGCCCGCAGGCCGACCTACTGGCCAATGTGCAACTGACGGTCACCGAGCGTCGCGAGCGCGAGGGCCTGGGCGAGAATGACCTCGTGGTGCAGTTCGGACGCCCCGACCAGGGCCGCATCGTTGCCCGCAAGGCCGGCGAAATGAGCTTCCGCCCCTATCGGTTCCGCGACAGCGATGCAGAGGGCGGCTGGGTCGGGCTGAACACCAGCACGAGCCGCTCGCGCATCTTGCGGCAGGCCTATGATGTCTTCGGCAAGGAGCCGAAGATCACTGTCGACAACTTCATCGCCCTGCACCGGCTCATGCAGATCACGCGGATGGCAGGCCCCTTGCCCGATCTTTTGGCATGCCAGACACCGGATCTCGTACCCGCTGCACCCGAGGCGGCGCCAGAAAAGCTGGAATGTTGGCTCTTCTATCATGAGAGCCGCAGGACGGACTCTGGCATGCGCCGCGCCGTGGACTGGATTATTCAATGTTTCGAGGCGTCTGACGCCCTAGCCGCGACAGCTGCGGCGCGTGACTAACAATGTTTACGCAAAGGCAAACTTGAAAAGTTCCCGGTTGATTTGTGCTGGTCAAGTGTAACAATGGCGACATGTAACCGGCCGGGCCATTCGATTCCGGATTAACGAGCAGGACGATTGTGAACTTTTTTTCGACTTTTCAATGCGCGCTGCGAATTCTTCTCGCCTTGTTGCTGGGCTATACGGTCGCGCTGGAAATCTTTACCAATGATCCGGTGTTCACGGGCACCCTCGATGTACGCATCCCCGAGCCGTTGGTCGCGCTGACCTGTGCAATCCTGGCGTCGATCAGCATTTGGCTGATCCTCGGTGTCGCGACCCGCACCGTCGCCCTCATCGGCTTTGTCATCTACCTCTGGCACGAGCTTTTGCTGCCCGACTTCGCGGTCCTGGACCTCGAGGTAACGCAGCGGTTGGTCGTCGTTGCGCTGCTGGCGCTGCCGCTGGTCATCTTCGGTGGAGGCCGCTTCAGCGTGATATCTCCGCACATCCCCGAAACAGTTTAAGTCCGGTCCACCACTCACGCACCCGGATACCAGAAGCGGCCCCTCGGGGCCGCTTCATTGTTTTTGGCCGGTGCCTCAGAGATCGTATAGAGCCCCGAATTTGGCCTCGAGATACTCGAGCAGCGGCACCTCCGAGGGGGCCGTGCCGCAGGCGCGCTCGATGACGTCGCGCGGGTGATAAAGCCCGCCGTGACGCTGCACGGTCTCACGCAGCCAGCCGGTGGCGGCGGAAAGATCACCCTCGGCCATCTGTGCGTCAAGGTCGGGCACCGCCTGCCGCAGCGCCTTGTGCAGGCAGCCGGCATAGACATTACCAAGGCTGTAGGTCGGGAAGTAGCCGAAGAGCCCAGCCGACCAGTGCACGTCCTGCAGAACCCCGTCCGAGGGCTTATCGACGGCAAAGCCGAAGTCCGCGGCGAAGCGCTCGTTCCAGGCGGCCTCGAGATCGTCCACGGAAAGATCGCCCGAGATCAGCGCCTGCTCGAGATCGAAGCGCAGCAGCACATGAAGGTTGTACTGCACCTCGTCGGATTCGGTGCGGATGTAGTTGTTCTGCACCGCGTTGACACTGGCGTAGAACGCCTCGGCGCTCAGCCCCAGATCGCCGAACTGCGCCTGCATCTGACGGTGGAGCCATCCGGTGAAGGCCCGGGAGCGGCCCAGCTGGTTCTCGTAGATGCGGCTCTGGCTCTCGTGCACGCCCATCGACACACCCTCGCCCAGCGGGGTGAAGCGATACCCCGGCGCGATGGCCTGCTCGTAGGCGGCATGGCCGGTCTCGTGTATGGTCGAGTAGATGCAGTTGAACGGGTCGAGCGGGTTGGTCCGCGTGGTGATCCGCACGTCATCGCCGCTGCCCGAGCTGAAGGGGTGAACCGCCTTGTCGACCCGGCCCCGCGCCATGTCGTAACCGAAGACCTCGGCCAACTTGCGCGCCAGAGCCATCTGCCCCGCGTCATCGAAGGTGCCCGAGAGCGCCTTGGGTGCGGGTTTCTCGAGGATCGCCTGCCGCAGCGCCACCAGACGCGGCCGCAGCGCGCCGAACATCTCGGAAAGCTGCTGCGCCGTGGCGCCGGGCTCGTAGTCATCAAGCAGCGCGTCGTAGACGTCTCCACCGTCCGCCAGCGCCGCGCCCTCCTCGCGCTTCAGCGCGACGACATCCTTCAGGATCGGCGCAAAGGCCGCGAAGTTGTCGTCGGCCCGCGCCTCGGCCCAGATGCGGTGCGCCCGGCTGGTGATCCGGGCGAGATCCGCTGCCAGCTTGCCCGAAACGCGACCGGCGCGGGTGAAGCTGCGCTGGATGTGCCGCAGCTGCGCCTGCCCGACCTCGTCCAGCGCCGCGGCATCAATGGCCGCCAGCCATTCGCCGACGCGCGGATCGGTGCGCCGGGCGTGCAGCACGCTTTCCAGCGCCGCCATCTCCTCGGCGCGCTGGTCGGCAGCGCCATGCGGCATGGTGGTTTCCTGGTCCCAGCCAAGGCGGCCCGCCACCTGCGCCAGCGCGCCGGTGTCACGCTGGAACGTCATCAACTCGTCAAATGCACTCATCTCAGCGGGCCTCGCGGATCGATTGGGTTTTGGGGAACTGCGCCCCGAAGCGGGCGCGCAGGATCAGCACCCAGAGCACCACGGCCCCGAGCTGGTGGGTGATGGCAATGTGCCAGGGCGCGACGTAAAGCACCGTGGCGATGCCCAGCACGACCTGCACGCAGAGCATGGCCAGCACCGCGTTGTAGCGGAAGCGGGTGTCCGCATTGGCGGACTTGCGACCGCGCAGCCAGACCACCACGCCGAAGACGAAGAGCAGATATCCGACGATCCGGTGCATGAACTGCACGAGGCCCGGGTCCTCGAAGAAGTTGCGCCAGACCGGCACCAAGTCGAACGGCTGCGGCGGGAAGAAGCCGCCCGCCATCAGCGGCCAGTCGGTGAAGGAGCGGCCCGCGTCGATCCCCGCCACCAGCGCGCCCAGCAGGATCTGCAGGAAGGCGGCGTGCAGCAGGCCGGTGGACATGGAGAAGAGCTTCGGCTCGCGCAGGCGCCGGGCCTGCATCAGCTCGCGTTCCTGCCGTCCAAGCAAGAAGATGTCCCAGGCAATGAACCCCAGGATGATGAAGGCAAGCCCGAGGTGGATGGCGAGCCGATAGGAGGCCACGGCGATCATCTCGCCGACGAGTCCCGACGAGACCATCCACCAGCCCACGGCCCCCTGCAGCCCGCCAAGCCCGCCAAGAAGCAAGAGCCGCCCGGTCCAACCGGTTGGGATCTGCCGCGCCACGAGGAAGACGAGGAATCCAAGCGCCCAGACGAGGCCGATCACCCGGCCCAGTTGCCGGTGCCCCCATTCCCACCAGTAGATGCCCTTGAACTCCGACAGGGTCATGCCCTTGTTGAGCAGCTCGTATTGCGGGATCTGCTGGTAGAGGGTGAATTCTTCCTGCCACTCGGCCTCGCTGAGCGGCGGGACGGCGCCATGCAGCGGTTTCCATTCGGTGATCGACAGGCCGCTGTCGGTCAGCCGGGTCAGCCCGCCGACGCAGATCATCGCCATCACCAGCACAAAAAGCAGCATTAGCCAGACCCGGATCGCCCCCCGCGCGCCGGTGCGCCCCCTGTCGATCATGCCGCCCGTGGGGGCGGCCTTCGGGGTCTCCGCCCCAACCTCCTCAAAGAGCTTGCGGTTTCCGGCCATGATCTTCTCCTACATCCGTCGCGGCGACGATAGGGGCGCACCCCGCCCCCTTCAAGCCGCCATCAACCAAGCAAGGCGCGGCTCAGCCGCGCTCTTTCCAGCGCACCATCTGGCGCATCACCCCATGCAGGGTCTTCACGTCCTCGCGGGTCAGCGGCATGCGGCTCCAGAGGTTGCGCAAGGTGAGCTTCATGCTCTCCGCCTTGTGCTCGGGGAAGAAGAACCCCGCCTCGGTCAACCGCTCCTCGTAATGCTCGGCCAGCTTCTCGACCTCGATGCCGCTGGCCCATTCGGCGCCCGCCATCTCGACCCGCAACGCCGCGATCTCCGACGAGGCCCGCTGCCATTCGTAGGCGCAGAGCAGCACGCATTGCGCGAGGTTGAGCGAGGGGAACTCGGGGTTCACCGGCACGTTGATCAGCGCATTGGCCAGCGCCACGTCGGAGTTTTCCAGCCCGGCACGCTCGGGGCCGAACATCACCGCGACCTTGCCGCCCTGGGCGATGCGCTGGCTGGCTTCCTTCATCGCCTGCTCGGGCGAATAGACGGGCTTGGTGAGCCCGCGCATCCGCGCCGTGGTGGCAAAGACCAGATCGCAATCCTCGACCGCCTGAGCGGTGGTCTCGACCAGCTGCGCCTCGTCGAGCAGCCGCCCGGCGCCCGAGGCCATGGCGGTGGCCGAGGGGTTCGGCCAGCCGTCGCGCGGGCTGACCAGACGCATCCGGTCCAACCCGAAATTCCACATGGCCCGCGATGCGGCCCCGATATTCTCACCCATCTGCGGCCGCACCAGCACGAATGCGGGCTGCCTCGTCTCGCTCGGCATGACAAACTCCGTAAATCCGGCTCCCGCATAGTCCCGCGCGGGCCGAAGAGCAAGAAAGCGACACCTCGGGGCCCGGATTTCTCGGGCCCATTCCCATCCTTGCCGCTCCCGTCCCGGGCTGCCAAAAGGGGCGCAGCCTGACAGCGGAGCCCGCATGACCCTCAGAGATGCCAGACCCGACGACGCCTCCGCCCTCGCCGCCCTGTCGATCGAGGTCTGGCTCGGCACCTACATCCGCCGCGGCGTGACCGCCGAATTCGCAGACTACGCGCTCGAGACCTTCACGAAGGCGCAGTTCGAGCGCGGGCTGGCCGATGCTTCGCAGCGTTTCATCGTGTCCCAGAACGAAGAGGGCATCGACGGCTTCCTGCGTCTTTCCCAAGGCGCCCCCGGGCCGCTCCCGGGCTGCTCGGACACCGAGATTGCCACGCTCTACGTCCAGCCCCGTCACAAGGGCCACGGCATCGGGCGCGACCTTCTGCAGGCGGGCCTCGGCGCGGCCCTCGCGCTGGACGCTCCCTCCGTCTGGCTGGCCACCAATTCCGAGAACACCCCCGGCATCGCCTTCTACAGGGCGCAGGGTTTCGAGCGGATCGGTCGGACCTATTTCCGCTTGGGCGAAGAGGCCTACCCCAACGAGGTCTTCCGCTTCACCTTCCCCCGGCACTGAGCGCTGCGCTTTCTTCCGGGCAGAAATATCCCCGCGCGGGGGTCTCCGAAGGATATGCTGCACGCATTCCCCGCAAGGAGCGCAGCGCATGAGCTTTGACGAAGGCCTCGCCGAAACCGTCCGCGACGACATCGGCCCTCTGCCCGGTCTGACCGAGAAACGCATGTTTGGCGCGCTGTGCTTCCTGCTCGACGGCAACATGATCTGCGGAGTGCGGGCCGACGGCGGGCTTTACCGCGTCGGCAAAGAGGCGCAGGCGATGGCCACCGCGCTCGACGACGTCGGCCCCGCCATCATGGGCGGGCGCCGCATGGGCGGCTATATCGAGGCCGCGCCCGAGGCCATGGCGGACGATGCCACCCGCGCCCGCCTGACCACGCTGGCGATCGAGTTTGTCCGCAGCCTGCCGCCGAAATGACGCTGCCCCCTTCCTTGTATCCTAAAGCCGCGATATAGGAGCGCAATTCGCAAGTCAGGAGCCGCGCCATGGCCGAAGCAGACCAGCCTCAGCTCTATCTCGTCACCCCGCCGGAATTCGACCTTTCGGTCTTTCCGGACAAGCTTTCCTCGGTGCTCGATGCCGCCGAGATCGCCTGCATGCGTCTGTCGCTCGCCACGCGCGACGAGGACCGGCTGCTGCGCGCCGCCGACGCGGTGCGCGAGGTGGCGCATCGCTACGACATCGCGCTGGTGATCGACACCCACGTGGTGCTGGCTCAGCGCCTCGGGCTCGACGGGGTCCACCTCACCGACGGGTCGCGCTCGGTCCGTGCCGCGCGCAAGGACCTTGGCCCGGACGCCATCGTCGGCGCCTTCTGCGGCAGCTTCCGGCATGACGGCATGGTCGCTGGCGAGGCCGGAGCGGATTACGTTTCTTTCGGCCCGCTCAGCGGCGAGGTGCTCGGCGACGGGACTCTGGCGGACTTCGAGATCTTCGAGTGGTGGTCGCAGATGATCGAGGTGCCGGTGGTGGCCGAGGGCGGGCTGACCCCCGAGCTGGTGGCCAAGCTGGCGCCGGTGACCGACTTCCTCAGCATCGGCGAGGAGATCTGGAGCGCCGAGGACCCAGCCGCCGCGCTGAAGGCCCTTATCGCCGCGATGCGCTGACTTTTCAGCGCGTTACAGGATATTTCTCACGCGATGCCTTCGGAGGGATGCGCGGATCGAAGCCGCGCTTCCGCCGCCCGCGCCAGACCCTTGCGATGGGCGAAATCGGCGACCCTAAGCGGCTCGTGGTAGACCACCTCCACGTGCCCCTGGCAACGCGCTCCCAGCACGTGCAGCAGATGCGGCCCCAGAGCCATGTCCCCCCACCAACCGTAGAAGGCGGGATCAGCGCCCGGCGGCGCATGATAGACCACCGTGACTGGCTGGACCTGCAGATGGGACTTCAACTCCTCTGACAAAAACGCCTCAAAAAGCGTTGTTTTGAAAGGCAGAATTCGCCGGCCATCGGTCGAGGTCCCCTCCGGGAAGAAGAGCAACCTGTCGCCTGCCAGAAGCCGCGCCTCGATCAGCTTGGGCTGTGCCTTGGCCGCGCGCCGGTCGCGATTGATGAAGACCGTGCCGGTGAGCTTCGCAAGCACCCCGATTCCCGGCCAGTTGGCCACCTCGGCTTTCGACACGAAGAGCACGTTGCGCCTTGCGTTCAGCGCGAAGATGTCGAGCCAGGACGAGTGGTTGGCGACATAGGCTCCCGGGCCGGTCATGCGCGCGCCCCGCGCCTCGAGGCGCAGGCCGAGAATGACGAAGACCAGACGGCAGACCCCCTGTGTGACGACCGGCGACCAGACCCGCCGCCCGCCCCGGACCAGCCGCTCGACCAGCAGCACTGCCAGCTTCACCGTGATCCCGCAGATCAGCAGCAGCACGACCAGAAGCCCGCGCAGCGTCGCCCGCGCGTAGTCGGCCCAGCCAAGCGCGATTTCCGGGGGTTCTGCCCCGCGCCAGGTCGGGTCCGACGGCCCCGAAGGACCGCTCATCCGCGCCCCCGCCGGACCCGCGCCGCCGCCTGCGCGTTGAGCCTCTGCGTGTCCATCACCAGGCAGACATCCGTGGTGTTGAAGGCGTGGTCGACGAAAGCACCCTCGCCCACCATGCCACCGAGCCGCAGGTAACCCTTGATCAGCGCCGGCGTCTCGACCATGGCGCGGCGGCGGTCGATCTCCGCCTCTGGCAGCAGGTCCATCGGCTGGAACACCCGGCTGCGCACGCGCAGCTCTTCGGGCGCAAGATGGCGCGTGTGCAACAGCGACAGCGGATGCGCAAGGCGCTGCACGTCGGTGCCGTGGAAAGAGGCGGTGCCGAAAAGGATCTCGATCCCGTGCTCGGCCACGTAGTCCGACAGCGCCTGCCACATCAGCATGACGCCCGGCCCGCCGCGATAGTCGGGATCCAGGCAGGATCGGCCGAGCTCCAGCAGCCTCCGCCCGCTCGCGCGCAGCAGCGAGAGGTCATATTCATCCTCGGAATAGAATTGTCCCGCCGCCTCGGCCTGGTCATCGCGCAGCAGCCGGTAAACGCCCACCACCGCGCCTTCCTTGCGGGCATCGGTCAGCAGCAGGTGATCGAAGAACGGGTCGAACCGATCCCGCTCGAGCCGGTTTTCGTGATCCACCAGAGTCCCGCCCCCGCCCAGTTCGGCGACGAACACATCGTAGCGCAGGCGCTGCGCCGCCGCGATTTCGTCTTCCGTGCGCGCCAGCCGCACCGTCAGGTTCCTGTCGTCCAGCGCCATGGCCGTCCTCTGCTTGTTGGCGCGGTTCTAAAGCGGAAGAGCGCAAAGGAAAACAGATTTTCCGCGGCCCGCCCCGAGCTGTCCGACGCGACCGATCAGCCACGGGCGAGGCTTCGGCGAGCTTGGTTAACTATTCGTAAACGACTGCGCCCTAAGCCTAGACGTCGAACACCGGCAGGAGGGTCACACGCTCGCCGTCGAGCACGACCTTGCCCTGCTCCCGAAAGTTGACAGTCACACGGCCGCCGATATTGGATTGCACCTGCCCCAGCCCCCAATCCGGTCTGTCGGGATGCTGTACCAGCATGCCCGGCTCCAGCAATGCGTTGAGATCGTTCATACCCATCCCCTTTCCACGAGGCCTTGATGCAACAGCATAACGCCAAACTCGCGACGCTGGTAGCCTCGCGGCTCTGCCACGACCTGATCAGCCCTGTCGGGGCCATTGCAAACGGGCTCGAGCTTCTGGCGCTCTCGGGCACGCCGCTCGACACGCCGGAACTGGCGCTGGTGGACGACAGCTGCCGCGCCGCCCGCGCGAGGATCAGCCTGTTCCGCGTTGCCTTTGGCCATGCCGAAGGCGAGCAGATGATTGGCCCGCCGGAAGCCTCGCGCCTGCTTCGCGACTATTGCAAAGGCGGGCGGCTCAGCTGCGACTGGCGCCGCCAGAGCGCCGCGCCGCGCCCCGAGGTTCAGCTCGCCTTGCTGGCGGTGCTCTGCTGCGAAAGCGCCTTGCCCCTGGGCGGGCAGATCGAGGTGGAAGAGTTGAACCAGGGCTGGCGGATCACCGGAACCGGCAAGCGGATCGCCCATGATGCGGCGCTCTGGAGCCTGCTCGCCCACCCCGGGAAGCTGCCCGCCCTGTCGAGCGCGCAGGTGCATTTCCCGGTCTTGGCCGCCCTCGCCGAGGAGCGCGGTCGCAGCATCGAAGTGACCGCCGGTGACGCGGCGGTCACGATCGAGATCAGCTAAACTCAGCCGCGCACCGCGCCATCCGAGCGCACGACGTATTTGAAACTGGTCAGCTGCTCGGCACCCACCGGGCCGCGGGCGTGCATCTTGCCGGTGGCGATGCCGATCTCGGCCCCCATGCCGAATTCGCCGCCGTCGGCGAACTGGGTCGAGGAGTTGACCATGACGATGGCGCTGTCCACGCGCTGGATGAATTTCTCGACCGCCGCCTCATCCTGCGACAGGATGCAGTCGGTGTGCTGCGAGCCGTAGCGACGGATGTGGGCGATGGCGTCGTCCTCGTCGGCGACCACTTTTGCAGCAATGATCTTGTCGAGATACTCGCGGCCCCAGTCGCCCTCGGTGGCCGGGGTCACCCCCTCGACCTGCTGCACGCCCGCGTCGCCGCGCACCTCGACGCCGGCGTCGAGCAGCGCGCGAACCACGCCCTGGCCGATGGTGTCCATCGCCTCGCGGTGGATCAGCAGGCATTCTGCGGCGCCGCAGATGCCGGTGCGCCGGGTCTTGGCGTTGAGCACCACCTTGAGCGCGGTCACCGGATCCGCGGCGCGGTCGATGTAGATGTGCACGATGCCCTCGAGATGGGCAAACACCGGAACCCGCGCCTCGCGCTGCACGAGGCCGACAAGCCCCTTGCCACCGCGCGGCACGATGACGTCGACATAGTCGGTCATGGTCAGCAGCTCTTGCACCGCGGCGCGCTCGCGCGTCGGCACCAGTTGGATCGCGTCCTCGGGCAGGCCCGCCTTGCGCAGGCCGTCAACGAGGCAGGCGTGGATCGCCGAAGAGCTGTGGAAGCTCTCGGACCCCCCGCGCAGGATCACGGCATTGCCGGACTTGAGGCACAGGGCCCCGGCGTCGGCGGTGACGTTCGGCCGGGATTCGTAGATCACCCCGATGACACCGAGCGGCGTACGCACGCGCTTTATCTGCAGCCCGCTGGGGCGGTCCCACTCGGTGATCACCTCGCCCACGGGATCGCGCTGCGCGGCTATGGCACGCAGCCCGTCGACGACGCCCTGCAGGCGCTCCTCGGTGAGCAACAGCCGGTCCATCATCGCCTCGCTGAGCCCCTTGTCGCGGCCGAACTGCATGTCCTTTTCATTGGCGGCGAGAATCTCGGCGCGGCGGGCCCAGACCGCATCCGCCGCGGCCTCCAGCGCCTCGGTCTTGCGCTCTGGCGGGGTAAAGGCGAGCTCCGCGGCGGCGGCCTTGGCGCGTTTGCCGAGGTCGATCATGGTCGCGTGGATGTCTGTCAGGTCTTTCATCGCTCTTTACCCTAGGTTTGGGGTTTGGAGCTTTCTTATAGCGCCGTGACCCCGGGGGATACAGAGCGGATTGCGCGCCGTCCGCGCGCCGCTCCGGACGACCAGGGCCCGGTCAGCGCGTCCTTGGAAAGAGGAAGAGTCCATGCCCTTCTTCTCTGCGCAACCACGCCTCATTTCCCGTGCCATCGGCGCGACGGATCAAAGCGCCATGTCGTCGCGGTGGATCAGCACGGCGCGGCCCGGATAGCCCAGCACCTGTTCGATCTCGGAGCTGTGGTGACCGATGATCGCCTGCGCCTCATCGGCGGTATAGCGGGTCAGCCCCTGCCCCAGCGCGCGCCCGGCCTCGTCGCGGATGGTCACCGGATCGCCGCGACCGAAGGCGCCCTCGGCCCGGGTCACCCCGACCGGCAGCAGCGAGCGGCCCTGCGCCAGCGCGGCGGCGGCGCCAGCGTCGACGGTCAGCACGCCGCAAGGCTTCATCGCGAGGATCCAGCCCTTGCGCGCCGCATGCGGGTCCATCTGCGGCGTGAACCAAGTGGCGTTGGCGCCGTCTTCCAGCGCGCTCAGCGGGTGCAGCACCGAGCCCTCGGTGATTGCCATGGCACAGCCGGCGCCGGTGGCGGTCTTGGCGGCCATGAGCTTGGTCTTCATCCCGCCCTTCGACAGGCCCGAGCCGGCGTCGCCGGCCATGGACTCGATCTCGGGGGTGATCTGATGAATGACGTCGTAGCGCCGCGCCTTGGGATCCTGCGCCGGATTGGCGGTGTAGAAGCCATCGACGTCCGACAGCAGGATCAACTGGTCGGCCCCCACGGTCACGGCGACCTGCGCCGCCAGCCGGTCGTTGTCGCCGTAGCGGATCTCGTCGGTGGCGACGGTGTCGTTCTCGTTGACGATGGGCACCGCGCCGAAGCCGATCAGCGTCTCCATCGTGGCACGGGAATTGAGATAGCGGCGGCGCGAGGCGGAATCCTCGAGCGTCACCAGAACCTGCGCGGTGGTGATCCCATGCGGGGCCAGCGCCTCTTCCCAAGCGCGGGCAAGGCGAATCTGACCCACCGCGGCGGCGGCCTGGCTCTGCTCGAGCGGCAGCGCCACCGGGGGGAGTTTCAAGATGCCGCGCCCGAGCGCGATCGAGCCCGATGAGACCAGCACAACGTCGGTGCCGCGCGCCTTCACCCGGGCCACATCGGCAGCCATGGACTTCAACCAGTCCTGGCGCAGCGCGCCGGTCTCTTTGTCGACCAGAAGGGCCGAGCCGATCTTTACGACGAGGCGGCGCGCCTCGCTCAGGGTCGCCATGTGGTGTCTTCCTCGGGCGCCTCGCGCAGGCGGTTCTCGTCGATGAAGCCTCGCAGGGCGCGCAGCACCTCGGTCACGCCCTCGCCCGCCGCGCCGGACATGAGCATGACCTTGCCGCCCGTCGTGGCCTCGAGCTCTTCTTTCAGGAAGGCCCGCTCCTCGTCGTCCAGCGCGTCGATTTTGTTGAGCACGGTGACCCGGGGCTTGTCGGCGAGCCCTTCGCCATAGGCCTCGATCTCGGTGATGATCGTCTGCCAATCCTCGAGCAGCGTGCCCGAGGTGCCATCGACGAGGTGCAGCAGCACGGCGCAGCGCTCGACGTGGCCAAGGAAGAGATCGCCGAGGCCGCGGCCTTCATGCGCGCCTTCGATCAGCCCGGGGATGTCGGCGACGACAAATTCCTTGCCGTCCACGCCGACGACACCAAGGTTCGGGTGCAGCGTGGTGAACGGGTAATCGGCGATCTTTGGCCGCGCATTGGAGGTCGCCGCGAGGAAGGTCGACTTGCCGGCGTTGGGCAGGCCCAGCAGGCCGACATCGGCGATGAGCTTCAGCCGCAGCCAGATGGTGCGCTCGACCCCAGGCTGGCCGGGGTTGGCGCGCCGCGGCGCCTGGTTGGTCGAGGTCTTGAAGTGCAGGTTACCCCAGCCGCCGTTGCCCCCCTTGGCCAGCATCACGCGTTGGCCAAGCTCGGTGAGATCGGCGATCACCGTCTCCTCGTCCTCATCGAGAATCTCGGTGCCGACGGGCACGCGCAGCACGATGTCATCGCCATCGGCGCCGGTGCGCTGGCGCCCCATGCCCGGCACGCCGTTGCCGGCGAAGAAATGCTGCTGGTAGCGGAAATCGATGAGCGTATTGAGCCCGTCCACCGCCTCGGCCCAGACGTCGCCGCCCCGGCCGCCATCGCCGCCATCGGGTCCGCCGTATTCGATGAACTTCTCGCGGCGGAAAGAGGTGCAGCCTTTGCCGCCCTGGCCGGATCGGATGTAGACCTTGCAAAGATCGAGGAATTTCATGGTCTGGCTTTCCGGCTGGGTGACGTCGCGGCGCGAATTCGACTGGGTTGCGGCGCGGTTTAGCGCGACTCGGCGCGCGGCTCAAGTTACTGGCGGAGCGTCATGGGGGCGCCGCCCCCGCCGCGCTGCGCGCGACTCCCCCGCGATAATTCTGCCCAGAAGAAACGGCGGTCTGCTCCGCGCTTCCGGTCCGGGCGACCGAAATCGGAGGCCCCAAAAGCAGAAACGCCGCGCGGCCCGAAGGCTGCGAGGCGTCTGCGTTCCGAAGAAAGTGGCGCGGTTGACGGGGCTCGAACCCGCGACCCCCGGCGTGACAGGCCGGTACTCTAACCAACTGAGCTACAACCGCGCTTTTCTGCCGGTCATCAATCCAAGGTAGCGGTGGCGCGGTTGACGGGGCTCGAACCCGCGACCCCCGGCGTGACAGGCCGGTACTCTAACCAACTGAGCTACAACCGCTCGCTACCGTCTGGACTGTGTCCCGAACGTGGGGCGCTTTTAGGCGGGGGGCCGGACCCCGTCAAGCGCTTTCCTAGGGGCAGTTGCGGATTTTTCTGCCGAGCCCGAAAAAACCCGCCGGACCGGCTGCCCGCGCGGGCAGACTGGCGGGATGTTTTCCAGATTACGTCGCTATTCCAGACGCTTACGCCTGGTAACCCCGGGCACGACAAAGCTCACTGCGCCGCGGCCTCGCGCGCCATGCGTTCCAGTTCCGCCGAAATGAGGATGATCCGCGACACCTGTCCGCGGCCGTCGTTGCGCGCCATCTCATAGGCGCAATGTTCCAGCAACGCCGCCGAGAGGCGCAGCAGTTCCGAGACCGCGCGATTGCCCTGCATTTCATGCGCCATGGCAATCACGTCTTCGAACGCGGCATTTTCGGCCGTGGATTCCCTTACCGAGTGAAGCATTCCCAGTCCCTTCCCCGTTCCCCCGTTTCCTTCCCAGACGCCCAGGCTTCGTCAGCACCCTGATGCGCCCACCCCCACCCGACTCCCCCGTCTGGCGCGATGCAATCCCCAAGCGCGGCGCATGCAATCCCCTTGTGTCGCCCCGCTGTTCGAGGACCATGGTGCGTGTCTGGCGGCCCCTTGCGCCGCGCGCCCCGCGAAGGGGATGCAAAAGCTCTTGACGCCGAACAGCATCCGGATAACACAGTCGGCGCCCACAAAAAGCCATTTTTTATACGAACGGATATGTACGGGCGGGGCTGCTCCGCCTCGACAGCCCGGCGGGCACCCTTTACCCCGGCGCGCGCTTTTCCTATATCTTCGGTCAGGAACCCCGAGGAAGGACCCGCCATGACCGACGCACCGCTCGAAGGCGCCCCGCTGATCGCGCCCTCCAGCACTGATCACCCGTTGTACGATTCGGTCGTCGAAGCGTGCCGCACCGTGTTCGACCCGGAAATTCCGGTGAACATCTACGACCTCGGCCTGATCTACACGATCGAGATCGCCGGCGAGGGCGACGTGAAGGTGATCATGACGCTGACCGCACCGGGTTGTCCGGTCGCGGGCGAGATGCCAGGCTGGGTGCAGGACGCCGTCGCCTCGGTCCCGGGGGTCAAGGATGTGGATGTAGACATGGTCTTCGATCCTCCCTGGGGCATGGACATGATGTCCGACGAGGCGCGGCTGGAGCTGGGCTTCATGTAAGCCTCCGCCGCCGCGGACCAGAAATGCCAAGCGCGCCCCGGTGGCGCGCTTTTTCTTTGGCGCTCTGCCATCTCTGCCACGCCCCGCGACTGCAGGGGCGGAACCAACGGGGCGCGCCTGCCGTTGATCTGCGATGACCCTGCTCGCCCGCCTCCTTTCGCTTGCGCTGCTGACGCTGCTTCTGGCCCTGACTGGCCCCGGCCGCGCGCAGCAGGGCGAACTCGACCGCTGGTACGAGGTCGAGATGGTCAACCCCGGCCTCGGCAACGCCCCGCAGAACATCGACAGGTCCACCCCGCGCGCCGCGCTCGAGAGCTTCCTCTTCCGTGCCGATGCCGAGGACTGGGAAGGCGCGGCGCACCTGCTCGATCTTTCGCCCATCGAGCCTGGCGAGCAGGCAGAGCTCGGGCCCGAGCGCGCCCGCCAGTTCGCCACGCTCATGGATCGCAAGATCATGATCGATTGGTACGACCTGCGCGATCGGCCCGACGGCGTCGATGCCCGCACCAAGGATGCCCCCATGGCGGGCGAGCCGCGCCGCTCGCTGCTGCTGTGGTATGTCAAGCTCGGCGACCGCCCGGTGCCGATCCGGATCAACCGCGTGAAGCCCGAAACCGGAGATCCGGTTTGGCTTGTCTCGCGCCAGACGGTGCAGGCGCTGCCAGCGCTGGCCGAGGCCTTCGGCCCCACGGAGCTGGAAATCGTGCTTCCGGCGCCGCTGCGCGAGCGGGCCTTTTGGGGCCTGCGCTGGTGGGAGGTCATCGCGCTACCACTGGTGCTGATGGCCACCGGCTTCATCGGCTTGCTGGTGAACAGGCTCATGTCGCGAGGGCTGAACCGCACGCTGCGCGATGCGCCCTACTCGACGCTCGTGGCCCTGCGCGGCCCGACCACGCTGGCCGTCGTCACCCTGACCATGTCCCTGCTCACCCGGCACGTGCTGGTGTTCTCGGGGCGAATCGACACGATTCTCTCGCCGCTGCTCATCCTCGGCTTCGTCTCCACCGTGCTCTGGCTGGTGATCAACGTGGCGGACGTGATTCTCAACCGACTGGTGAAATTCGACGGCGACGAGCTGGCCGAGATGGGAGACGGCCAGGAACAGCGCCGCAATATCGCGACGCGCGTCTCCGCCGCCCGCCGCGCAGTGATCGTCCTTGTGGCGCTGGTGGGCGCTGGCATCGTCATCTCCGAAGCCAGCGTCATGCGCTCGCTGGGCATTTCGCTGCTCGCCTCCGCGGGTACGGCAACGATTATCCTCGCATACGCCGGCCGCAACGTGCTGACCAATATCATGGCCTCGATGCAGATCGCGCTGAACCAATCGGCGCGCATTGGTGACAAAGTGCTGTTCAAGGGCCATCTGTGCTCGGTCGAGCGCATCCATTTCACCTATGTGCAGCTGCGCGTCTGGACCGGGCAGCGGCTGGTGGTGCCGGTGGTCGACTTCGTCGCCGAGCCCTTCGAGAACTGGACCATGCAGGAGCACTTCCTTATCCGGGAAGTGGTGCTGCGCCTGTCCCATAGCGCCGACGTGGAGGCGCTGCGCCAGCGCTACGAACAGATTCTCGATGATATGGAAGGGCTCGCTGACCGTCCCGAATCGCGCGGCGTCTATGTCTCCGGTCACGATGTTTTCGGCAAGGAAGTGCTCTTCCTGATCCCCTGCCCCGATCCCAACATCGCCTGGTCGCTCGAATGCGAGGCCCGCGAGCAGCTTCTGGTCGCGGCTCAGGAACTCGACAGCACGGCGCAGCCGATCTTCCCCGACGCGCGTCCCGCCGAGGCAGCCTGACCCTCCGCCCCTTGTTTCCCCGGCCGCAGGGGCTTAAATTCCTGACAAAGCTCATAGGAGACGCGGATGTTCGGCATTCCCGGAAAACAGGCGGTCACCATCACCCCGGCCGCGGTGACGCAAGTGCGCAAGCTCATGGAACGCGACGGGCGCGCGGGCCTGCGGATCGGCGTGAAGAAGGGCGGCTGCGCAGGCATGGAATACACCATGGACTTCGTCGACTCGCCCGAGGCCAATGACGAGGTCGTCGAGCAGGACGGCGCGCGGGTGCTGATCGCGCCGATGGCGCAGATGTTCCTCTTTGGCACCGAGATCGACTACCAGACCTCGCTGCTGGAATCCGGCTTCAAGTTCAACAACCCCAATGTCGCCGACGCTTGCGGCTGCGGCGAGTCGATCAAGTTCAAGGACATCGAAGAGCTCGAGGCCGAGCGCCGCGGCTCAGAATAAGCCTACCGCCACTTCGCCTTGGGCCGTTTCCGCCCTATCTCCTTGATTGCGCAACCAAGCTTGACGCTGCTGGCTGCGCCGCGATGATACGCGCGAACTTCAACGAGAGGAGCGACGATGCGCAGGAAACTTGCCGCCGGCAATTGGAAGATGAACGGGCTGGCCGCCGCATTGGATGAGCTGAAGGCCATGGCGGATGCGGATGGTGGCGAGACCGAGGTGCTGATCTGCCCGCCCGCCACGCTGCTTGCGCAGGCTGCGGCAGGCTCGGGAGACATTGCCATCGGGGGGCAGGACTGCCACGCCAAGGCCTCGGGCGCCCACACCGGCGACATCTCTGCGGACATGCTCAAGGACGCGGGCGCAAGCTACGTGATCCTCGGCCATTCCGAGCGCCGCACCGATCATGGCGAGACCGACGAGGAGGTGCGCAACAAGACCCGCGCCGCCTGGGACGCCGGGCTGACCGCCGTGGTCTGCGTCGGCGAGAGCCTCTCCGAGCGCGAGGCGTCGAACACGCTCGACATCATTGCCGGACAACTCGCGGGCTCGATCCCTGACGGCGCGACCGGCCACAATCTCGTGGTCGCCTACGAGCCGATCTGGGCCATCGGCACCGGCAAGGTGCCCACCACGGACCAGATCGGCGAGGTGCACGACTTCATGCGCGCCCGGCTCGAGAAACGTTTCGGAGAAGGCGTCGGCCGCTCGGTCCGCCTGCTCTACGGCGGCTCGGTGAAGCCGGGCAACGCGGGCGAGATCTTCGCGGTCTCGAACGTCGACGGCGCGCTGGTGGGCGGCGCCAGTCTCAAGGCGGCAGACTTCGTGCCGATTATCGAGGCCCTCGGAAAAGCCTGACCGGCTAGCAATGCGTATTTAGAATGAGAAGAAGCCGGGGGCCCTGCGCAGCCCCCGGCTTCTTTTCTTTGCAAATACGCCCGACGGAGGTGGTCCTGCCCCAAAAGAACGTGCGGCGCCCGGTGAGGGGCGCCGCACTCTTTTCCTGGCCCCTCCCGGCAGGGCTCAGTTGGTGATGATCTCGGGTCCCATGAAGGTGGTCGGCAGCCAGGTCGACAGCCAGGGGATATAGGTCACCATGATCAGGAAGACGAAGAGCACCGCGAGGAAGGGCAGCGCCGCCTTGACCACGCGCATCATCGACATGCCCGCCACGCCAGAAGTGACGAAGAGGTTCAGGCCGACCGGCGGGGTGATCATGCCGATTTCCATGTTGACCACCATGATGATACCGAGGTGGATCGGGTCGATCCCGAGCTCGATGGCGATCGGGAAGACCAGCGGCGCGACGATCACGATGAGACCCGAGGGTTCCATGAACTGGCCGCCGATGAGCAGGATCACGTTGACGATCACCAGGAACATGATCGGCCCGAAGCCGGCGTCGAGCATCATCCCGGCGATGCGCTGCGGGATCTGCTCGTCGGTCAGCACGTGCTTGAGGATCAGCGCGTTGGCGATGATGAACATCAGCGTGATCGTCAGCTTGCCGGCCTCGAACAGCGTGTCCCGGGTGTCGCGGTGGAAGAAGGCGGTGACCAGCGCGATCGGCTTGCGGAGCAGCGACAGGTTCGGCGCGCCGTCCTTGCCTGCGAGCGGACCCATGTCACGGTAGACGAAGTTGGCGATGAAGAAGGCATAGACTGCCGCCACTGCCGCCGCCTCGGTCGGCGTGAAGATGCCGCCGTAGATGCCGCCCAGGATGATAACGATAAGGAAAAGCCCCCACATCGCGTCGCGGCCCGAGCGGATCACTTCACCCCAGCCGTGCCAGTCGCCCTTGGGCAGGCCGCGCACCCGGGCGATGGCGTAGATGGTGATCATCAGCATGGTGCCCGCGAGCAGGCCCGGGATGACCCCCGCGAGGAACATCCGGCCAACCGAGACGTCCGTGGCCGAGGCGTAGACCACCATCACGATCGACGGCGGGATGAGGATGCCGAGCGTGCCCGCGTTGGCGATGACGCCGGCCGCGAAATCCTTGGAATAGCCCACCTGCCGCATGCCGGCGATGACGATCGAGCCGATCGCGACCACGGTCGCCGGGGACGAGCCCGAGAGCGCGGCAAAGAGCATGCAGGCAAAGACGCCGGCGATGGCGAGACCGCCGTGGAAGTGGCCCACCAGCGAGATCGAGAAACGGATGATCCGCCGCGCCACGCCGCCCGTCGACATGAAGGACGAGGCGAGGATGAAGAAGGGAATGGCGAGCAGCGTGTAGTGCCCGGCCATGGCCTGGAACATCGATTGCGCCACCGAGGCCAGCGAGGTGTCCGACAGGACCAGCAGGAAGATGATCGACGACAGGCCCAGCGAGACCGCGATCGGCAGGCCGATGAGCATCAGACCGATGATGCAGAAGAAAAGGAGAAAGACTTCCATCGGACTCAGTCCTCGCGGTTCAGGTGGGCGACGTCATCGACGGCGTCTTCGGCTTCGTGGCTGACGATCAGGCTGTCTTTCTGGCCGGTCCAGATGCGGACGCCGGCCTGGATGAAGCGGAAGAGCAGCAGCGCCATGCCGAAGGGCAGGATGAAATAGGGGATGAAGCGTGGCAGCTTCTCGTAGTGCTCGCCCTCGTTGATCCAGGGCTCGATGAAGCGCAGCCAGTCGGGCATCGGGATGTCGACGACCTCGTACCAGGACCGGTAGGAGGTGCGCTTCATCTCCTCGAAGCCGGTGGGGAACCAGCGCCCGGTGGTCTGCGGCAGGTTGGCGAAGTTGGCCCAGTAGTCCCAGGCGCCCTTCATCAGCAGGAAGGCATAGAAGATGCAGAGGACGGCCGCGATCAGTGCCAGCACTCGGCGCGCGGCGGGCGGCAGGAGGCCGGTGATCGCGTCGACCCCGAGATGCGCGGTGACCTTCACCGCGTAGCTCACCCCGAAGAGCACCAGCCAGGCAAACAGGAAGGTCACCGCCTCGAGGCCCCAGATCACGCCGGTGTTGAACCCGTAGCGCAGGACGACGTTGACGAAGGTGAGGAGCGTCATCAGCCCGAGGATCACGGCGATTGCCGTTTCCTCGAGCTCGTTGACGAAGCGGCCGAGTGCAGAGCCGCCGTGCATGGTATTGGACATCTAGTCCCCCGCTATGCCGTATGGGTTGCCCCAAGGTGAAAATTCGGGTGTGAAAAGGCCCGGCCCCGCGCTGCGCAGGACCGGGCCGAAGCCATCCGCGCCGGATCAGAACTGCGCGTTGAATTCCTGCGCGGCGGCGATGTTGTCGGCGCCGACCTCGCTCTCGAAGCGCTCCCAGACCGGCTTCATCGCGTCGACCCAGGCCTGACGCTGCTCGGGCGTCAGTTCGCGGATCACGCCGCCGGCGTCGAGGATCGCCTGACGGTTGTCGGCATCGACCTCGGCGATCGCGGCGTTGCGGCTGGAGGTCACCTCGTCGAGGATCTGGCCCATCTGCATGCGCACGTCCTCGGGCAGGCTCTCCCACCAGTCAACCGAGGTGACGACCATGTAGTCGAGCACGCCGTGGTTGGTTTCGGTGGTACCGTCCTGCACCTCGAAGAACTTCTGGCCGTAGATGTTGGACCAGGTGTTCTCCTGGCCGTCGACCACGCCGGTCTGCAGAGCGCCGTAGACTTCCGAGAAGGCCATCGGCTGCGGCGAGGCGCCGAGCTGCTCCATGTTCGCCTTCAGCACCTCGGAGGGCTGCACGCGGAACTTCAGGCCCTTTGCATCTTCCGGCGAGATCAACGGCTTGTTGGCCGAGAACTGGGTCAGGCCATTGTGCCAGAAGCCAAGGCCGAGCAGGCCACGGCGCACCATGGACTCCTTCATGTCCTGGCCGACGTCCGAGGTCTGGAACGCGTCCACGGCTTCCATGTTCTTGAACATGAACGGCAGGTCGAAGATGCGGAACACCTTGGTGAACTGCTCGAATTTCGACAGCGAGGGCGCAGCCATCTGCACGTCGCCGTTCAGCATTGCCTCGAGCACCTGGTCATCGTTGTAGAGCGTCGAGTTCGGGAAGACCTCGACACAGGCCTTGCCGTCCATCTCCTCGTTCACGCGGTCGGCGAAGAGCTGCGCCGCGATGCCCTTGGGGTGCTTGTCGGTGTTGGTGACGTGGCTGAACTTCACCACGATCTCGCCATCGTCGCAGGCGGCGGTTGCGGCCTGGGTGCCGGACACGAGTGCGGACACCGCGGCAGCGGTCATCAGGAACTTTTTCATGAAATCCTCCCGGAACTTCTGTTTGTCGAAGCACCGACCGCGACCTCCTACCGTCACGATCGATCTGAATATCAAGAGATACTCTGGTGAATTTTGTCGCAACGTTTTTGGGAGGATTTCGTGATGATAGATTTTTATGTTTTATTATACATATTTAAGTATCACCTTTCGCAGGCCAATTGTTCGGCGCGCATGATCTTGTGCGAAATCCCGCACGCTGATTGCGCATGACTGTGCGAGAATCCGCACAGTTCTCACCTCGCCCGAAAATGCGGCAGGGGGCGGAATCGCCGCTCAGCGATAGTCCTCTGCGCGAATGCCGTATTTCGCCAGCTTGTCGTAGAAGGTCTTGCGCGGCAGCTTCAGGGCCTGCGCGGCCGCACTGGCCTGCCCGCCGGTGCGCTTCAGCGCCTCGACCAGCAACGAGCGTTCGACCTGCGCCATGCGTTCGGTCAACCCCAGCCCCTCGCCCATGTCTTCGCTCTCGCCGAGCCCGAGCGCGAAGCGCATCGCCGCCGACATGAGCGAGCGCGTGTTGCCCGGCCAGTCCCGCGCGATGAGCGCCGAGATCACCTCCTCGGTGATCTCCGGCGGCTCGAGACCGGCCTGCTCGGCGGCCTGCGCCACGTAGTGGCGGAAGAGCACCGGGATGTCCTCGGGCCGCTCGCCGAGCGCCGGGATGTGGATCTGCATGACCTCGAGTCGGTAGAAGAGCTCGGCGGAAAACGCGCTGCTCTCCACCTCCCTGCCCAGATCGCGCACCGTGCCGGCGATCAGCCGGGGCCCTCCCTCCTCCAGCAGATCGACGAGCGCCAGTTGGCTGTCCTTCGGCAGCTGGCAGATCTCGTCGAGGAACACCGTGCCCGCCGCGCAGCCGCGCCAGAACTCGCCGAGCGCCGCGCGGTCCAAACCAGCCGCCGAGCGCTTCTCGAACGGGCCCTTGGAGCGATTCGAACAGAGGTGCACAACCTCGGCAACCTTCGAAAGACCCGAGCCCGGTGCCCCGGTGATCAGCACGTCGGTTCCGGCCCGCGCCGCCACACGGCAACGCGCGCGCAGCCCGTCCGCCTTGCGCGAGATGCCGAAGAGCATCCTTGCGGCGGCGTCGCCGGTTTCCAGCTCGGCCTTTAGGCGGCGGTTTTCCAGCACCAGCGCGCGGGTGCGCAGCGCGCGCTCGACCACGGCGGTCAGATCGCCCGGCGCGCAGGGCTTTTCGAGAAAGTCAAAGGCCCCTGCCGCCATCGCCCGCACCGCCATGGGGATGTCGCCCTCGCCGGTCAGCAGGATCACAGGAAGCTCGGGGTCCTTGCGGTGCGCGTAGTCAAGCAGGTGGAAACCGTCGCGGCCGGGCATGCGAATGTCGGAAACGATCACCCCCTCGAAGGCGGGCTCGATCAGCTCCTTGCACTCGACAAAGCTGCCCGCGGTCACCGCGTCGAGGTCGGCCAGCTCCAGCGTCTGGCCAAGCGCCTCGCGCACCGCCGCATCGTCGTCCACAAGAAGCACCCGCCGGGTCATGCGCGTTTCTCCATCTGCGTGATCTCCATGCCTGCCTGACGCAGATCCAGCGTGAACTGCGCCCCGCCGCCGGGCAAATTCTCGCCCCGCAGCTTGCCACCGAAGCCCTCGACAATCCCGTAAGAGATGGACAGGCCAAGCCCCATCCCCTCTTCCGGGCCGACCTCCTTGGTCGAGTAGAAGGGGTCGAAGATGCGGTCGGGCTCGCGGATGCCCGAGCCGGTGTCGCGGACCGTCAGCCGCACCATACCCGCGGCGTCTTCATGATTGATGCGCAGGGTCAGGCGCCGGACTTCCTGCCCCTGCATGGCATCAAGCGCGTTCGAAATGAGGTTCACCACCACCTGGCTCAACCGCACCTCGCCGCCCATGACGATGGCCGGGCGGTCTGGACGCTGCCAGTCGACCGTGGCGCCGGTTGTCTCGATCCGGCGTTGCATCAGCTCGAGCGCCTGCTCGACCACCGCCGCAAGACCGACGCGATGCGCGGGCCCCGGCTCGGCCTTGGCAAAGGCCCGCAGGTTCTTGATGATCCGCCCCATGCGCCCCGCCATATCGCTGATCCGCCCGAGGTTCTCTGCCGCCCGCTCGGGCTTGCCGCGCTCGAGGAAGGCGGCGCCGTTCTCGGCAAAAGAGCGGATCGCCATCAGCGGCTGGTTCAGCTCGTGGCTGATCCCCGCGCTCATCTTGCCGAGCGCCGTCAGCTTCGAGGCCTGCACCAGTTCGGCCTGCGCACGCTTCAGCGCGGCCTCGGCCTCCTGCCGCTCGACAACCTCGCGGCGCAGCGCGAGGTTGGCCTCTTCGAGATCGCGGGTGCGCGTGGTGACCCGTTCTTCCAGGTCGAGGTTGATCGCCGCCAGCGCCCGACGCCGCTCGAGCGCGAACCACAGCAGCGCGACGAAAAAGAGCACCCCCGCCGCCACCGCCTGCGCCTGCAGCAGCGCGTAGCGCCGCGCCGGGCGCACGTCGATCAGCAGCACGGCGGTCATGCCGATCACCGGCAGGTCGACAACGCGGCGCAGGGCGCGGGCGGGGATGTAGGGCGACCAATTTTGCGACAGGATTGTGTAGTCCCCCAGTTCCGTCGTCTCGGTCTCGCGCCGCTGCCCCGAGGGCGAGACCAAGGCGCCGTCCCCCTCGCGTCGCCAGCCCAGAAGCTCGGTCCGGTTGGTGACGAAGACCGTGCCGCTCTCGTCGAGAAAGAAGACGGCGGGCAACGAGCCGCGCCAGTCGCGCTCGAGCACCGCCGCATCGACCACCACCACCAACGCGCCGCGCACCTCGCCCGAAGGCGCGAAGTTCGGCGCGGCGAAGAAGAAGGCGCGGTCCACGTCGCCCGGCCCCTCGCCGTGGGCGATGCCAAGCGCACCGGTCAGGGCACGGCGAAAATAGGCGCTGCGCGCCACGTCCTTAGGGACCATGTCACCCGAACTGGCCAGCACCTCGCCCGAGCCCGCGACGTAAAAAGCACTGACCGCGCCGGTCCGGTCGGCGGCGGTGAGCAGCATCTCGTCCGCCGGGGCACGGGGCCCGCCGTCGAGCAGCGCCTCCAGCGCGGGGTGGCGGGTGGTCAGTACGGCAAACTCGCGGAACCGCTGCAGCTGGCTGACGAGGCGGTCCGACGCGAGGTCGAGGTCGCTCTGCCCGCGCGCGGCGAGCGGCCCGAGCGCCTGCAGGTAGCCATAGTGCCACACGCTGCCCGACAGCGCGGCCACGAAGGCGAGCGTCAGCGCCAGCCAGAGGGCGCGGCTCCGGGTCAGAAGGTCCCAGCTCATGACCCCTCATAGCAAGACCGCTCTTGCCAAGAAAGCGCGGGCGTGTCCTAGGGTTGCGCCATGACCACGATGAGACCCATGCAACGCTTCTCCAAATCCCCGACCGATCCCGCCTTCGTGCAGGATCCCTACCCGTTTTACGACGAAATGCGCGCCGCAGGCGATCTTGCCTTCTGGGAGGACTATGCCCTGCCCTGCGCCGTGTCGCAGCGTGCCGTCTCGACGCTGCTGAAGGACCGCCGCTTCGGCCGCGAGGTCCCGCCAGAAATCGCCCCCGAGATCCCGGCCCACCAGGCGCCCTTCTACGCGGTCGAGGCGCATTCCATGCTCGAGCTCGAGCCGCCGCGCCACACCCGGCTGCGCGGGCTGGTGCTGCGCGCTTTCACCTCGCGCCGGATCGCCGCACTCGGACCGGAGATCGCCGCCTTGGCGCACCGGCTGATTGACGAGATGCCCGAGCACGGCGAGATCGACCTGCTGCCCGCCTTCTGTCAGCCGATCCCGGTGATCGTCATCGCCCGGCTGCTTGGCGTGCCCGAGGCGATGGCGCCGCAACTGCTGCGCTGGTCTGCAGACATGGTCGGCATGTACCAAGCGCGCCGGGACAGAGCGATGGAGGTGGCGGCGGCGACGGCGGCCACCGAGTTCGCGGACTTCCTGCGCGGCTACGTGGAAACGCGCCGCAAGAGCCCCGGGGACGACCTGCTGTCGCATCTCATCGCGGCCGAGGAAGGCGGAGAGAAACTCTCGACCGACGAGCTGATCACCACCTGCATCTTGCTGCTCAACGCCGGGCACGAGGCAACGGTGCACACCATGGGCAACGGCATCAAGACGCTGCTGGAACAGGGCGTGACGATCACCGAGGACAACGCCGCGCCGGTGGTCGAGGAGGTGCTGCGCTACGACCCGCCGCTGCACATGTTCACCCGCTACGCCTACGAGCAGGTCGAGGCCTTTGGCCATACCTTCCAGCGTGGCGAGCAAGTGGCGCTCATGCTGGGCGCGGCGAACCGAGACCCGGCGGTCTGGGCGGAGCCCGCGCGCTTCGATCCGGCGCGCCCGGTGGTGACCAACACCAGCTTCGGCGGCGGGATGCACTTCTGCGTCGGCGCGCCTCTGGCCCGGCTCGAACTGGTGACGGCCCTGCCGATCCTTTTCGAGCGGCTTGCGGGGATGCAACTGGCCGGAACGCCGAGATACGCCGACCTCTATCATTTCCACGGCCTCGAGGCGCTGAAGATCACGCGCTGATCCGCCAGGGTTACTGATCGCAAAAGTAAAGGCGCGCCGCTCTCGCGGCGCGCCTTCGCTATGTCCGCCCGAAAGCCTCAGGACAGGCGGCTGATCACCACCGTCACCTCGGGTTTCTTGCCGATCTCGTTGACCGAGGAATTGCGCACGATGCGGCGCATGCCTTCCTCGAGCTTGTCGTCGTCGCCGAGGGTCTTCTCGCCGGCGCGGCCAAGGAACTGGCTGAGGTCTTCTTCCAGGATATCCACCAGCGGCGCGTTCGAACGGCCGATCTCCGGCAGGCCCATCAGCTCGCACCAGGGCTCGCCAAGCGGCTCGTCGTCCTCGTCGAGGATCACCGTCACCACCACGTGCCCGTTCAGCGCCATGCGGATACGATCGCGCACGATGCCGTCGAGCGCCCCGATCTGCACCGAACCGTCGAGGTAGGTGCGGCCGGTCTCGACATAACCTGCCACCGTGGGCTGGTTGCCCGACAGGTCGACCATGGTGCCGTTGATCGCCAGAACCCCGGCGCGGCCACGTCCCTCGGCCAATTTCATGTGCTCGCGCAGGTGACGGTGCTCGCCGTGCATGGGCACGACGATCTGCGGGTTCACGATGTCCTGCATCCGCTCGAGGTCAGGCCGGTTGGCGTGGCCCGAAACGTGGTACTTGCCGCCGTCATCGTCGACGATGTCCACGCCCTTTTCAGAGAGCGAGTTCATGATGTGGATCACGCCCTTTTCGTTGCCCGGAATGGTCTTCGAGGAGAAGAGGAAGAGATCGCCTTCCTTCAGCTCGATGCCATTGTACTTGCCGCGCGCCAGCTGCGCCGAGGCCGCCCGGCGTTCGCCCTGCGAGCCGGTGACGATCAGCATGACGTTCTCGCGCGGGATCTGCGTTGCGTCCTCGGGCGAGATCACCTTCGGGAAGGAGGTCACGACCCCGGTCTCGATCGCTGCCTCGACCATCCGGCGCATGGCGCGGCCGAGAAGGCAGATCGAACGCCCGGCGCGCTCGCCGGCCTCGGCCAGCGTCTTCACCCGCGCCACGTTCGAGGCGAAGGTGGTGGCAACGACCATCTGCGGCGCGCTGGCCACCAGCGTCTCGATCTCGGGGCCGACGGTGATCTCGCTGCGACCGGGGTGCTGCGAGAAGACGTTGGTCGAATCGCAGATCAGCGCCTTGACGCCATCTTTCGACACTTCGGCCCAGAGCTCGGGATCGAAGGCCTCGCCGACCACCGGGTTCGCGTCGAGCTTGAAGTCGCCGGTGTGGATCAGCCGCCCGCCGGGCGTGTCGATGACCAGCCCCGAGCTTTCCGGGATCGAGTGCGAGATCGGCAGGAAGCCGACGGTGAAGGGACCGGCCTTCACCGTTTCGGGCCAGCGCGACACGGTGGTCACCGTCTCGGGCGAATGGCCGTATTCCGCGAGCTTGCCGCGCGCGAGGTTGGCGGTGAAGGCACGCGCGTAGACCGGCACGCCAAGGTCTTCGAAGCAATGGCCGATGGCGCCGACGTGGTCCTCGTGGGCGTGGGTGATGAACACCGCCTCCAGCCGCTCGCGGTTTTCCTTCAGCCAGCTGATGTCGGCAAAGATGATGTCGACGCCAGGCGTCGTGTCCATGTCGGGAAAGGCAACGCCGATGTCGACGAGGATAAGGCGTTCCTCGCCCGGCTTGCCGTAGCCGTAGACATAGGCGTTCATGCCGATCTCGCCGGCACCCCCGAGGGGGAGATAGATAATGCGTTCGCTGCTCATGAGCTTTGGCTCCTGCCAAGATTGTATGCGTGGATGACGGTGAGACCATGCATGGTCAAATCCTCCCGCCAGTCGTCGAAGAGGTCTTCGGATTGCTGGAAGAGCGGTGCCAGCCCACCGGTTGAGATGACGCGCATCGGCCGGTCACGTTCGGCCTTGATGCGCGCGCAAATTTCGCGGACGAGGCCGACATAGCCCCAAAAAACGCCTGACTGCATGCAGGCGACGGTGTTTGTTCCGACCACGCGCTGTGGCTTGGTGATGTCCACATGCGGCAGCGCGGCGGCAGCCTGGTGCAGCGCTTCGAGGCTGAGGTTGACGCCCGGTGCGATCACCCCGCCCTCGTAGGCGCCGTCCTGCGCCACCACGTCGAAGGTTGTCGCGGTGCCGAAATCGACAACGATGATATCGCCGCCGTAAAGATCATAGCCTGCCACCGTGTTGACCAGACGGTCCGGGCCCACGTTTGTGCCGAGATCCACCCGCACGTCCACGGGAAGCGCGCATTCGGGCTTGCCTACCACCATGGCGCGGGTGTTGAAATAGCGATCCGCCAGCACACGCAGGTTGAACACCACGCGCGGCACGGTCGAGGAAACGATCACATCGGTGATCTCGGCCTCGATCTTCTGGAAGGCCATGAGCGTCGAGAGCCAGACGTAATACTGGTCGGCGGTGCGCTGGTGCTCGGTCGAGGTGCGCCAGGTCGCAAGGAAGCGCGCCCCGTCCCAGATCGAGAACACGGTGTTGGTATTGCCGCAGTCGATGGCCAGAAGCATGGGCCGCCCCCTCAGAAAAACACGTCTGCCGCGGCAATCGCCTGCCGCGCGCTGGCTGTCCTTAGGACAAGATTGCCGGCATCGTCCACCGTTTCGAACGTGCCGGTAAATTCGTGGCGCCCGGTGCGCGCGGTGATCACCGAGCCGAGCCGCGCGGCGCGCGAGAGCCAGGCCTCGCGAATACCGGCAAAGCCAAGCGTCATGAACCGCGCCTCTTCGCGCGCGTAAGCGGCGGCGAGCACGGTCAGGAACTCTTCTGGCGTCACCCGCGCACCGGCCTCAGACATCAGAGAAACCGGGCGCAGCGCTCCGGGCTCGACCTCGCCAACGTCCGGCGCCGCGGCGAGGTTTACCCCCATGCCGATGGCCAGCCAGTCGCGCCCCGCGTGACGCCCGAGGCTTTCCAGCAGGATGCCCGCCACCTTGCCGCCATTGACCAGCACGTCGTTGGGCCATTTCAGCGCCAACATGTCGGCCCTGCCGGTCACCGCGACAAAGGCCTCGTGCAGCGCCAGGGAAGCGACGAAGCTGCGCAGGGCAACCACCTGCGGCGGCTCGGCGACCGGCAGCACCAGCGTTCCCGCGAAGTTCCCGGCAGGCATGGTCCAAGGCCGGCCGCGGCGCCCGCGCCCGGCGACCTGGTTCAGCCCGAGGATCCACTCGGGACCAGTCAGGCCGGGCACGATCCGCGCCGCCTCGGCATTGGTGCTGTCCACTTCCGCCAGCACCCGCCGGCCATAGCCGTCAGGCCACATGCGCCTGCCCTTTCATCCGTTTCCATCCGTGCCCACAGTGAGAAATCAGCGCATAGGCGAAAACAAAGTGACGCGCCAGAGGCGCGCCACTCGGTGTTCTCGTGCTGGCTCGGTGCTCAGTTGACAAGCGTCGCTGCCGCGGCCGCTGCCGGGCCCTCGATGCCGAAGAGGTTCACCACGCCTGCGACCATGATGAAGGCCGAGACCACCAGGAAGCCCCAGAGCAGCGGCGAGCCACCGGCATCCAGCGCATCCTCGCGGTCCTCGCCGAAGTACATGAAGAAGACGATCCGCAGGTAGTAGTAGGCACCGATCGCTGAGGCGACGGCCGAGGCCACGACCAGCCAGACCATGTCCTGCGCGATGGCAGCCTGCCAGACGCCCAGCTTGGCGAAGAAGCCGAGCAGCGGCGGCACGCCGGCGAGGCTGAACAGCAGCACCAGCATGGCCAGCGCCCTGCCCGGCTCGCGCTTGGAGTACATGCCAAGCGCACGGATGTCGGTGACCGGCTGGCCATCCTTGCTCATCGACAGGATGAAGGCGAAAGTGCCGACGTTCATGGTCACGTAAACGACCATGTAGATCAGCATCGCCTGCACGCCCGCCTCGGTGCCGGCGGCAAGGCCGATCAGCGCGTAACCCATGTGGGCGATCGAGGAATAGGCCATCAGGCGCTTGATGTTGGTCTGGCCGATGGCGGCGATGGAGCCGAGGAACATCGACAGCACCGCGATCAGCGCAACCACCTGGCTCCAGTCCGCGACGGCGCCGCCAAAGGCGTCGTGCATCACCCGGGCGAAGAGCGCCATGGCGGCAACCTTCGGCGCAGTGGCGAAGAAGGCGGTGACCGGGGTCGGCGCGCCCTGGTAGACGTCGGGCGTCCACATGTGGAACGGCACCGCCGAGACCTTGAAGGCAAAGCCCGAAATCATCAGCACGAGACCGATCAGCAGGCCGAGCGACAGGTGCCCTTCGGTCGCCGCAAGGATGATGCCCGAGAAGAGCGTCGTCCCGGCAAAGCCGTAGGTCAGCGAGGCGCCGTAAAGCAGCATGCCCGACGACAGCGCGCCCAGCACGAAGTATTTCAGGCCCGCCTCGGTCGACATCTCGCTGTCGCGGCGCAGCGAGGCAACCACGTAGAGCGCGAGCGACATCAGCTCGAGCCCCATGTAGAGCGTCATCAGATCGCCCGCCGAGACCATGACCATCATGCCGACGGTCGAGAGCGCCACCAGCACCGGGTACTCGAACTTCAGCATCTTGGTCTTCTGCATGAAGCCGAGGCCCATCACCAGCACGCAGGCCGCGGCGATCAGGATGACCACCTTGGCAAAGCGCGAGAAGGCGTCGTCGATGAACATGCCGTGGAAGGCGGGGTTGGTGCCGGAGCCGGCGGTGCCGATCCACAGCGCGAGGATCGCCATCACCGCGGCGGTGAGCCAGACCAGCGCCGGGGCGAGCTTGTCCTTGCCGGTATAGACCGCGCCGATCAGCGCCAGCATGGCGTAGACCGCCAGCAGGATCTCCGGAAGGATGGTGTTCAGATCAGCCGAGATCATGCCTCGCCCCCTCAGTGGTTCGCTTGGGCCACGGTGTTGCCGCCGAGATCGGCGGCCGCCACGGCCGTATCATAGTGGTTGACCAACGCCTCGACCGACGGGCCGATGATGTCCAGCGCGGCGGCGGGGTAGACCCCCAGCCACAGGGTCATCACGACCAGCGGCGCGAAGGTCCAGCGCTCGCGGGTGTTCATGTCCTGGATGGTCTTCAGGCTTTCCTTGATGAGATCGCCGAAGACCACGCGGCGGTAGAGCCAGAGCGCATAGGCCGCCGAGAGGATCACGCCGGTCGCGGCCACGGCGGCGACCCAGGTGTTGACCTGGAAGATGCCCATCATGGTGAGGAATTCGCCGATGAAGCCCGAGGTGCCCGGCAGGCCGACGTTGGCCATGGTGAAGAACATGAAGATCAGCGCATAGGCCGGCATGCGGTTCACGAGGCCACCGTAGGCGTCGATCTCGCGGGTGTGCATGCGGTCGTAGATCACGCCGACGCAGAGGAAGAGCGCGCCCGAGACGAAGCCGTGGCTGATCATCTGGAAGATCGCGCCGTCGATGCCCTGCTGGTTGGCCGAGAAGATGCCCAGCGTCACGTAGCCCATGTGGGCGACCGACGAATAGGCGATGAGCTTCTTCATGTCCTCCTGCACCAGCGCGACGAGCGAGGTGTAGACAATCGCGATGGCCGACATCCAGAAGACCAGCGGCGCCAGCACCTCCGAGCCGACGGGGAACATCGGCAAGCTGAAGCGCAGGAAGCCGTAGCCGCCCATCTTCAGCAGGATCGCCGCCAGCACCACCGAGCCCGCCGTGGGCGCCTGAACGTGCGCGTCGGGCAGCCAGGTGTGCACCGGCCACATCGGCATCTTGACCGCGAAGGAGGCGAAGAAGGCCAGCCAGAGCATGGTCTGCAGACCGCCGACAATGTGGATGCCCAGCACCGAGAAGCCCGCCGTCGAGAACTCGTGGGTGAGCAGCGTGGGGATGTCGAGCGTGCCGGCATCGGCATACATCGCGACAATCGCCACCAGCATCAGCACCGAGCCGAGGAAGGTGTAGAGGAAGAACTTAAACGAGGCGTAGATGCGCTCCTTGCCTCCCCAGATGCCGATGATCAGGAACATCGGGATGAGGCCGGCCTCGAAGAACAGATAGAAGAGCACCAGGTCGAGCGCCATGAACACGCCAAGCATCAGCGTTTCCAGCAGCAGGAAGGCGATCATGTACTCCTTGACCCGGGTCTTCACGCCCCAGGAGGCGAGGATGGTCAGCGGCATCATGAAGGTGGTGAGCATGACGAAGAGCACCGAGATGCCGTCGACGCCCATCTTGTAACTCAGCCCCATGATCCAGGTGCCGGTCTCGACCATCTGGAAGCCGGTGTTGGACGGGTCGAACTGGAACAGGATGAACAGCGAGATCACGAAGGTCGCCGTGGTCGCGATCATCGCGAGCCATTTGGCGTTCCGATCCGCCGCGGCGTCTCCGCCGCGCAGGAAGAGCGCGAGGATAAGCGCCGCCAGCGCGGGCAGGAAGGTGACGATGGAAAGAAGGTTGGCCATTAGTGCGCCCCTCCGAGGATCGACATCCAGGTGACAAGAACGGCGATGCCGATCACCATGGCGAAGGCGTAGGTGAAAATGTAGCCGGACTGGGCGCGGCCCGCGAGCCGGGTGAAGAAGGGGATGATCCCCATCGCCACGCCGTTGATCGAGCCGTCGATGACCTTGCCGTCACCCCGCTTCCAGAAGAAGCGTCCGATCGCCTTGGCCGGCTGCACGAAGATGACGTCGTAAATCTCGTCGAAATACCACTTGTTGAGCAGGAAGAGGTACAGCGGACGCTGGTTCTCGGCGAGCCGCTTCGGCAGCGCCGGGTTCGCGATGTAGAAGAGATACGCGACCCCGAAACCGATCAGCATGGCAAAGAACGGCGAGACCTTGACCCAGACCGGCGCGTGGTGCGCCTCGTCCATGACGTGGTTGTCCGGCCCCATGAAGATCGCGCCCTCGGGGGCCATGCCGGTGGCGACATGCGTCGCTGCCTCGGCGTGGCCCTCTTCGGTTGCGGCCTCTGTGGCGACCTCCGAGGTCTCGGTGCCCTGCTCTTCGGTCGCGACGGCGGTTTCATCGCCGTGCGCCTCGGTGGCAGCGTGCTCTTCAGTGGCCACGTCGCCATGGCCCTCTTCCGAGGCTTCCGCGTGATGGGCGGGGATACCGAAGAAGCGGTTCACCTTATCATGGTCGCCGAAGAACGGGCCGTAGAACACCATCCCGGCAAAGACCGCGCCCACGGCGAGAACCGCCAGCGGAATGGTCATGACCTTGGGGCTTTCATGCGCGTGCTCATGCGTGTGCTTGTCGCCGCGCGGACGGCCGTAGAAGGTCAGGAAGATCAGCCGCCACGAGTAGAACGAGGTGAACAGCGCCGCGATGACCAGCATCCAGAAGGCGTAGCCGCCCGCGGTGCCGGCCCATGCGCTCTCGATAATCGCGTCCTTCGACAGGAAGCCGGCGAAGCCGATGTGGGTGAGCGGGATGCCGACGCCGGTGATCGCAAGCGTGCCGATCATCATCGCCCAGAAGGTGTAGGGGATCTTGCCGCGCAGCCCGCCGTAGTTCCGCATGTCCTGCTCGTGGTGCATCGCGTGGATGACCGAGCCCGCTCCAAGGAACAGCATCGCCTTGAAGAAGGCGTGGGTCAGCAGGTGGAACATCGCCGCCGAATAGACGCCGACGCCCGCCGCCACGAACATGTAGCCAAGCTGCGAACAGGTCGAATAGGCGATGACGCGCTTGATGTCGTTCTGCACGAGGCCGACCGTCGCCGCGAAGAAGGCAGTCGTGGCGCCGAGGAAGGTGACGAAGGCCATCGCTTCGGGCGCGTATTCCATCAGCGGCGACATGCGGCAGACGAGGAAGACGCCGGCGGTGACCATGGTCGCGGCGTGGATCAGCGCCGACACCGGGGTCGGGCCTTCCATCGCGTCGGGCAGCCAGGTGTGCAGCAGGAGCTGCGCCGATTTGCCCATCGCACCGACGAAGAGCAGGAAGGCCAGCAGGTTTGCGGCGTTCCAGTCGGTCCAGAGGAAGGTGAGCTGCGTTTCCGCCAGCTGCGGTGCCGCGGCGAAGATGTCGTCGAAGCGGATCGAGTCGGTCAGGAAGAAGAGGCCGAGGATGCCAAGCAGGAAGCCGAAGTCGCCCACGCGGTTGACAATGAAGGCCTTCATCGCCGCGGCGCCCGCCGAGGGTTTCTTGTAGTAAAAGCCGATCAGCAGGTAGGAGGCGACGCCCACACCTTCCCAGCCGAAGAACATCTGCACCAGGTTGTCCGAGGTCACCAGCGCGAGCATCGCGAAGGTGAAGAAGGACAGATAGGCAAAGAAGCGCGGCTTGTAGCTTTCGCCGTGCTTGAACTGCGGATCATGCGCCATGTAGCCGAAGCTGTAGAGGTGGACGAGCGCCGAGACCGTGGTGACCACGATCAGCATGATCGCCGTCAGCCGGTCCGAGCGGATCGCCCATTCGGTGCTCAGCGAGCCGGACTCGATAAAGCGGAACAGCGGAATGGTTTCCGCCTCGCCGAGCGTGAGGAACACGATCCACGACAGCAGACAGGCCAGGAACAGCAGGCCGGTGGTCACCCACATGGCCCCTTTCTCGCCGATGAAGCGCCAGCCGAAGCCGGCCAGCACCGCGCCCAGCAGCGGGGCGAAGAGAATAATCGTCTCCATGGGCGATCAGCCTTTCATCACGTTGACGTCTTCCACGGCAATCGAGCCGCGGTTGCGGAAGAAGCAGACCAGGATCGCCAGGCCGATCGCCGCCTCGGCGGCGGCCACGGTCAGCACGAAGAGCGTGAAGACCTGCCCCGCCAGATCGCCCAGGAAGGCCGAGAAGGCGACGAAATTGATGTTCACCGAAAGAAGGATGAGTTCGATCGACATCAACAGGATGATCACGTTCTTCCGGTTCAGGAAAATCCCGAAAATCCCGATGACGAACAGCACGGCCGCCACCGTCAGGTAATGTTCAAGTCCGATCATGCATCCCTCCGGGTCTCTGCCCCGATTCTTCTAGTCCCTCGCGGCCCTTTGACGGGTGGGTCCGCGTCATATCCCGTTGCCCGCCGCGCGCAGCCCTCCCGGGCGGCGCGGCGGGAAGCACCTCAGAGCCCCTGCCCGGGCTTCACGTCCTTCAGCTCCATCGCCTTGGCCGGATCGCGCCACATCTGGTGCAGCACGTTCTGCCGCTTGACGTTGGTGCGATGGCGCAGCGTGAGCACGATCGCCCCGATCATCGCGACCAGCAGGATCAGCCCCGCCAGCTGGAACAGCAGGAAGTAGCGGTCGTAAAGCAGCACCCCGAGCGCGACGGTGTTCTGCATCTGCTCGGGCGCGGGGGTCGGGGCCGAGAGCTGGCTCGACGCCAGTTCCGAGGCCTGCCAGCCGCCGAAGGCCATGCCGAGCTGCATCAGGATGACGACCCCGATGAGCAGCGCCAGCGGCATGTATTTAGCCATCCCCGCGCGCAGCTCGGCGAAGTCGACGTCGAGCATCATCACCACGAAGAGGAAGAGCACGGCCACGGCGCCGACGTAGACGATGACCAGCAGCATCGCGACGAATTCCGCGCCCAGCAGAACGAAAAGCCCCGCCGAGCTGAGGAAGGCGAGGATCAGCCAGAGCACCGAGTGCACCGGGTTGCGGGCGATCACCGTGAACAGCCCGCCCGCGATGGCGCAAAGCGAAAAGAGGTAGAAGGCGAACACGGTCATTTTGCGTCATCCTTGTTGTCTTCCATCACCTCGCGCGCAAGCTCCATGGCGCGGGTCATGGCGGGTATGCCGGCGAACATCGACATATGGGCGATGGTCTCGGCGATCTCGTCTTTCGTGGCGCCGGCCTCCATGAGGTGGCGCACGGTCATGCGCACCGGCGTGTCGGCCTGGGCGCCCTGCATGGTCAGCCCGGCCAGGGTCAGCAAGAGCCGGGTCTTGGCATCGAGCCCGTCCTTCGACATGCCCTTGCCGAACCAGAACTCCATGATGTCCTTGGGCATGGTCGGCCAGAGCTTCTCGAACTCTTTCGGCGCGAAGCTCTCAAGCGCGGGGTTGAAGGCTTTCGCCATCTCCTGCGCCTGGGTCATCATCAGCTCGAAGGGCGTCGTGTCGAAGGGCTTCTTGGGATCGGTCATGATCGCGCTCCTGTCTGCGCGTACCCTGCCCTGCCCCGCGATTGGGCGCGGAGGGCTGTGCGGAGGGGGCGGGCGAAGGTGGCGGTCATGGCTTCCTGTGATGCCTCAGCGGTCAGCGGTACGGGGCGTCGAGTTCGAGGTTTCGGGCGATCTCTGCTTCCCAGCGATCGCCGTTCGCCAGCAGCTTTTCCTTGTCGTAGAAAAGCTCCTCGCGCGTCTCGGTCGAGAACTCGAAGTTCGGCCCCTCGACGATCGCATCCACCGGGCAGGCTTCCTGGCAGAAGCCGCAGTAGATGCATTTCGTCATGTCGATGTCGTAGCGCGTGGTGCGGCGGCTGCCGTCGTCGCGCGGCTCGGCGTCGATGGTGATGGCCTGCGCCGGGCAGATCGCCTCGCAGAGCTTGCAGGCGATGCAGCGCTCTTCGCCGTTGGGGTAGCGGCGCAGCGCGTGCTCGCCCCGGAAGCGCGGCGACAGATAGCCCTTCTCGTGCGGGTAGTTCAGCGTGGGCTTGGGCGCGAAGAAGTAGCGCAGGCCCAGCTGGAACCCCTTGATGAAGTCCGCCAGCAGGAAATACTTGGCTGCCCGGCCGTAATCGATCGATGCCATGGTTGCTTAACCTCCCGTGGTCCAGCGGGCGAAGACGCCCCAGAACCATCCGAATTTCGCCGCGAAGGACACGAAGACCACCCAGAACAGGCTGAACGGAAGGAAGACCTTCCAGCCAAGGCGCATCAGCTGGTCGTAGCGGTAGCGCGGGGTGATCGCCTTCACCATCGCGAAGATGAAGAAGAAGAACGCCATCTTCGCGACCATCCACAGCACGCCGTCGGGCAGGCCGGGGATCGGCGACAGCCAGCCGCCGAAGAACAGCAGCGAGGTCAGCGCGCACATCAGGAAGATCGCGATGTATTCACCTGCCATGAACAGCAGGAAGGGCGTCGAGGAATACTCCACTTGGTAGCCGGCCACCAGTTCGGATTCCGCTTCGGGAAGGTCGAACGGCGGTCGGTTGGTCTCGGCCAGCGCCGAGATGAAGAAAAGGAACACCATCGGGAAGTGCGGCAGCCAGTACCAGTTGAACAGGCCGAGGCCACCGTCCTGGGCACGCACGATGTCGCCGAAGTTCATCGAGCCGGTCGAGATGATCACGCCGATGATGATCAGGCCGATCGACACCTCGTAAGAGATCATCTGCGCCGCCGAGCGAAGCGAGCCGAGGAACGGGTACTTCGAGTTCGACGCCCAGCCCCCCATGATCACGCCGTAGACCTCGAGCGAGCTGATCGCCATCACGTAGAGGATCGCCACGTTGATGTCCGCCAGCACCCAGCCGTCGTTGAACGGGATCGCCGCCCAGGCGATCATCGCACAGACGAAGGAAACCAGCGGCGCCATCAGGAACACGCTCTTGTCAGAGCCCGCCGGGATCACCACTTCCTTGAGGATGTATTTCAGAGCGTCCGCCACCGACTGGAGAATGCCGAACACCCCCACGACGTTGGGGCCGCGCCGCATCTGGACGGCGGCCCAGATCTTGCGGTCTCCATAGACCAGGAACAACAGCGAGATCATCACGAAGGCCACGACCGCAAGGGTTTGCGCGAGCACAAGGATGAAGATGCCGAAGGGGGTTGCGAAGAAGTCTGCCATCAAGTGTCCCTCACACCATCGGTATTCCGTTCTCGGTGCAGGCTGACGCGACGACTTCCGCGTCGATCGTCTTGAGCCCGCGGGGCAGCGCCGCCGAGATGGTGTAAACAGCATCTCCGCGCCAGAGGCCACCCTCTTCCGATACATTCGTCCGCAGATGTCGCGCAAATCCGTAGCCGCGGATCAGCGCGTACTGCGCCGCGGCGCAATCTGCATAGGTCTCTACATCCTCCGAGCCGCGCGCACCGCGCATGGACACGAGGAAATTCACCAGATCGCCGTCCAGCAGCCGCGTCTCGATCCCCTCGTAGGACGGCACGGCGCGATCCGTCGCCTGCGAGCTTTGCTCGCAAGCACAGAGCGCGGCCAGTGCCGCCATGGAGAGGGATATCCGCGTGCGCATGGCTCACTCGGCGGCCATGGGCGCGTCGCGGCGCGCCTTTGCGTTCGCCGAAAGCTCGGCCATCAGAACCGAGGCGCGGGCGATCGGGTTGCTCAGCCAGAAGTCCTTGACCGCGTTGCGGAAGGAAGCCTCGCCCAGCTTGTCGGTCTCGAGCGGGGTCCATGCGTTTTCCGGCACCACGTCGATCTGCGCCAGGTGCGGCACCGCGGCGACCAGCGCCTGACGAAGCTGCGCGAGGCTGTCCCACGGCAGGGTCTTGCCGACCTCGGCCGAGAGCGCGCGCAGGATCGCCCAGTTTTCTTTCGCCTCGCCCGGCGCGAAACCGGCGCGGAAGGCGAGCTGCGGCCGGCCCTCGGTGTTGACGAAAAGACCGTTCTCTTCGGTATAGGCAGCGCCCGGCAGGACCACGTCGGCGCGATGCGCGCCACGGTCACCGTGCGAGCCCTGGTAGATCACGAAGGCACCTGCCTCGATCTCGATCTCGTCGGCGCCAAGGTTGTAGATCACGTCCGCATCCTTGGTGGCCGCCTCCAGACCGCCCTCGGTCACCGCGCCCACGTCGAGCGCGCCGACGCGCGAGGCTGCGGTGTGCAGCACCAGGACCTTGCCGGTGAGCGCCTGCGCAGCGGCCAGCACGGCCAGACCGTCGGCCTCGCGCAGCGCGCCCTGCCCCACGATCACGATGGCATCGTCGCCAACCTTCGCATCGGCGAGCGCCGCGCGGTCCGCGCCGAGGTGCGTCACGTCGTAGGTCAGGTCGGCGGCCTCGCCGATCAGCTTGACCTCGGCGCCGGCGATCCAGGCCTTGCGGATGCGGGCGTTCAGCACCGGCGCCTCGTCGCGCGGGTTGGTGCCGATCAGCACGATTTCCTTTGCCGTGTCGATTTCCTCGATCGCCACGTTGCCCACATAGGCCGAGCGGTTGGCGGCCGGCAGACGCGCGCCGTCGGTGCGGCATTCGACCGAACCGCCGAGCGCTTCGATCAGCTGCTTGAGCGAGAAGGCCGCCTCGACCGGGGCGAGATCGCCGACAAGGCCGGCCACCTTCTTGGCCCCCTTCAGCGCCGTGGCCGCGGCGGCGAGCGCCTCGGGCCAAGTGGCGGGCTTCAGCTTGCCGTCCTTGCGGATGTAGGGCCGGTCGAGACGCTGACGGCGCAGGCCGTCCCAGACGAAGCGGCTCTTGTCCGAGAGCCATTCCTCGTTCACCCCGTCATGGTTCCGCGGCAGGAAGCGCATGACTTCGCGGCCCTTCGTGTCGACGCGGATGTTGGAGCCGAGCGCGTCCATCACGTCGATGGACTCGGTCTTGCTCAGCTCCCACGGGCGGGCGGTGAACGCATAGGGTTTCGAGACCAGCGCGCCCACCGGGCACAGATCGATGATATTGCCCTGCAGGTTGGAGTCGAGCGTCTGGTTCAGATACGAGGTGATCTCGGCATCCTCGCCGCGCCCGGTCTGGCCCATCTGGGTGATGCCCGCCACCTCGGTGGTGAAGCGCACGCAGCGGGTGCAGGAGATGCAGCGGGTCATATGGGTCTCGACCAGCGGACCGAGGTCGAGATCCTCGGTGGCGCGCTTCGGCTCGCGGAAGCGCGAGAAGTCGACACCATAGGCCATGGCCTGGTCCTGCAGGTCGCATTCGCCGCCCTGGTCGCAGATCGGGCAGTCGAGCGGGTGGTTGATGAGCAGGAACTCCATCACCCCCTCGCGGGCCTTCTTCACCATCGGCGAGTTGGTCTTCACGACCGGCGGCTGGCCCTCGGGGCCGGGTCGCAGGTCGCGGACCTGCATGGCGCAGGAGGCCGCGGGCTTGGGCGGGCCGCCGACCACCTCGACAAGGCACATGCGGCAGTTGCCGGCGATGGACAGGCGCTCGTGGTAGCAAAAGCGCGGCACCTCGATGCCGGCTTCCTCACAGGCCTGTATCAGGGTCATCGACCCGTCCACCTCGATCTCGGTGCCGTCGATGACGATCTTACGAAGGTTGGTCATTGGCATTTTCCCATGACTGGTGACACACGCGACGCGCCCGCCGCCTGCGGCGGGGCGCTGGGGGATATGCACGTCGCGTGTCGCATCATTTCTCCCTCAGGAGCGCACCGATGGCGCTGCCCCTTGCAATTTCCTCGCGGCCGACGCGGCAGAGCCCCGCGGTGTCGTCCGCAGCGACGCCGCGCGCGGCCATATAGGCCACACCCTCGGCGCGCATTTTCTTCTTCTCGGCCTTCGAGGTGACGTAATCCTCGATTTCCTCGTTGCTGTAGCCAAGCGCACGCGCCCGCTTCTTCAGCGCGTGGAGGGTGCCCATGGCCGTCAGCATCCGGGCACTGATGTCGTCGCAGCGGTTGCGGATCTCGTCGGCGATGCCGACGGCCAGCAGCCCGTCGTGAATCTCGCGCACCTCGCCGAGCGGCGGCTTGGCCATCGCGACGGAGGGCAGCGCGAGCGCTCCCAGCAGGCTGGCGAAGACGGCGGTTCTGAGGTTGCTCATATCATCTCTCCATTGGCGCAGTACGGAGGGCGCCGAAAGGCGGACTCCCTCGCCAGGGGATGTGGGGCCGGGGCCGGTGGCTATGCAATAGCCGCCGGGAAGACCCGCCCATATGAGCATGCTCCCACTCATTCCACGCAGCGCCCGCGCAGCACGAGATCGCTGCCCGAGAGCACCGGCTGCCGCCGCACCGCCGCGGGGTCCATCGCCCAGGCGATGTCCGAGGTGCCGAGGTAATGGATGCAGTACTTGGTGCCCTCGTAGATCCCGGCATCAGCCGCCGCATAGGGCGCGCGGGCAGCATTGCTGATCGTGACGACGAAGTTCGCGCGATCGTCGCCCACCGGCTTTGCCCCGCCGCGAAACTGCAAGCCGCCGAACTCGGGATCATCCTTGCTCGCCCCGCAGGCGGCGAGCAGCGTGGCGAGCGCCAGCAGGCTGCCGATCCGGACGAGCGATCCGCTGTGAGGTCCCATGGTCATCCCTTCTTCAGCGTCAGGCCCAGGTCGGACCCCGCCGCGATTTCTTGCGCGCCGACGCGGCACAGGCTCTGCGGCTGGCCCCTCTCGACGCCCTTGCGGGCCAGCGTCTCGTCGATCTCGACCGACAGCGCCCCGAAGTCCTGCGCCCGGAAAGCCGCCTCGAGCTCGGCCCGGTCGACGCCCTGCTCGGCCATTTCCTCGGTCGCACGGTGTGCCGCTCCGCCCCAGCGCGACGGGGCAAGGTAGATGCCCTCGTCGTGGCAGGCGTCGGCAATGCGCTCGGCCATGGAGATGGTCACCACGCGCTGCTCCCAGCGGTTCGCGACAGAGCCGCCCGCAAAACCGTTGCCCGAAGGCGTGGCTGCGCAGCCCGCAACCACGAGCGCTGTCATCAGACCAAAACCACCGCGTACCATCGTCACCCGCATCAGATCACTCAGCCGCCATGGCGCCCATGCGCCCGGTGCGCTTGGCCTTGATCCGATCCTCGATCTCTTCGCGGAAGTGACGGATCAAACCCTGGATCGGCCAGGCTGCCGCGTCGCCGAGCGCGCAGATCGTGTGGCCCTCGACCTGCTTGGTGACGTTGAGCAGCATGTCGATCTCCTCGACCTCCGCATCGCCGCTCACCAGGCGATCCATCACCCGCATCATCCAGCCGGTGCCCTCGCGGCACGGCGTGCACTGGCCGCAGCTTTCGTGCTTGAAGAACTTCGACAGGCGCCAGACGGCTTTGATCACGTCGGTGTTCTGATCCATGACGATCATGCAGCCGGTGCCGAAGGACGACTGGTTCTGACGCATCCAGTCGAAGTCCATGATGGCGTCTTCGAGCTTGTCCTTGGGCAGGATCGGGCAGGACGCGCCGCCGGGGATGATCGCCTTGAGATTGTCCCAGCCGCCGCGGATGCCGCCGCCGTGCTTTTCGATCAGCTCGCGCACCGGCAGCGACATCTGCTCTTCGAAGACGCAGGGCGTGTTCACGTGGCCGGTCAGGGCGAAGAGCTTGGTGCCCGCGTTGTTCTGCCGCCCGAAGGAGGAGAACCAGGTCGCGCCGCGGCGCAGGATGGTCGGGGCGACAGCAATGGATTCGACGTTGTTCACCGTGGTCGGGCAGCCGTAGAGGCCCGAGCCCGCCGGGAACGGCGGCTTCATCCGCGGCATGCCCTTCTTGCCCTCGAGGCTTTCGAGCAGCGCGGTTTCCTCGCCGCAGATATAGGCGCCCGCGCCGTGGTGCAGGTAGAGATCGAAATCCCAGCCCGAGCCGGCGGCGTTCTTGCCCAGCAGGCCCGCGTCGTAGCACTCGTCGATCGCCGCCTGCAGCGCCTCGCGCTCGCGGATGTATTCGCCGCGAATGTAGATGTAGCTCGCATGCGCGTTCATCGCGAAGGAGGCGATCAGCGCGCCCTCGATCAGCGTGTGCGGATCGTGGCGCATGATCTCGCGGTCCTTGCAGGTCGCGGGCTCGGATTCATCGGCGTTGATCACCAGATAGGCCGGGCGACCATCGCTTTCCTTGGGCATGAAGGACCACTTGAGGCCGGTCGGGAAGCCCGCCCCGCCCCGACCGCGCAGGCCCGAGGCCTTCATCTCGTCGATGATCCAGTCGCGGCCCTTGGCGATGATGCCGGCCGTGCCGTCCCAATGGCCACGCTTCTTCGCCCCGGCGAGGGAGCGGTCTTGCATGCCGTAGAGATTGGTAAAGATCCGATCTTCGTCCTTCAGCATCGCTCAGTCCTTGTCTTTCCGGCGTGACCGCCAGAGCCCGTAAATCATCCAGATCGCCGTCCCGAACCCGGCCAGCGCGGCCAGGTCGAAAAAGGCCCTCGTGCGCTGGGTCCAGCCCAGCATCTCGCCCGCGACCGTCGCGGCGATCCAGGCCAGTCCGGTCCCGGCAATGACAAGCGCGGTGATGCGCCCCTGCCGGTTGTGCTGGTCCTGTCCGCTCATCTTCGGTCCGGTTCCTTTGTCCCGCGCCGCCGGGCTGTCCCGGCGGCACCTTCATTCCTGCGGCGGGTCAGTAGACCTCGCCATCCTCGACACGCTTGGAGAACTCGGTCTCCCCGCCCGCCGCGAGTATCCTGGCCTGCCCGATCCAGTCATCGCGCGAGACCCGGCCGCGGAACCCTTTCAGGTTCTCATCCATCCATGCGACCTCGGCCGAGCTCCAGCGCGCGATCTGGTCGAAATGGTAGATGCCCAGCTCGTGCAGCAGCGACTCAAGCTTGGGCCCAACGCCCTTGATTTCCTTCAGGTTGTCCGCGCTGCCCGAGCGCGGCTGCGCCAGCGCCACGGGCTGCGAGCCCCCTTCGTTTTCATCCGCCACCGCTGCCGGAGCCGCGGCGGGGGTCTTTTCCTTTGCCGTCTCCGCAGCCGCGGCCGGGGTCTTTTCCTCCGCCGCAGCCGGGGCGGGCTCGGGCGCCTTCTCGGCCTTGGCCTCGGGGGCCTCTGCCGGAGCTGCCATCAGCGGCGCTGGGGCCGCCGGTGCGTGCTCGGGGACCGCAGGCACCTCGCCCTCGACCGAAGGCGTCAGCCGCGAGATTGGCGAGCGCTCGCCCAATTTCGGCACCGGGGCGCAGGAGAGCCAGATGAAGAGAGAGCCGAGCAGGCCGGTCGCGAGAAGACCCAGCAGCAGCGCCGCCACGATCCCCTTGTGCCCACCCAGCGCGAAGAGCGCGACGACGAGGCCGATCACGGCCGCTGATATCCAGCTCTTGCGGGTGCATCCGTCCTGCATCGTCACGTCTGTCATCTCTCTCTCCCTGGCTATGTCATTGGATCAATCGTCGTTGTTTTCCTTACCCAGCGGCTTCGGCTCTGCAGGCTCCGGGTCCGACTTCACATCGGCCGCCGGGGTCACCGGGGCCTGACGCTTGTCGATGCCGGTCTCATCGGCCGGGGCCCCTTCCGAGAGCTTCGGTGTATGGGTGTTAGGGCTTGCATCGCCCTTCTCGTTCGAGCGGTCGCGCCAAGGCGCGCGCAGCGGCACCTCGGTGCCGTCGATGCGCTTGATCGTGTCGCCAATCTCGGTCGCCAGCGCGACGGAGGCATTGAGCGTCTCGTCCTTGTCGCCGGTCAGCACCACCGGGCCGCCGAGCGGCTCGGAGCCGAAGCGGCCATTCTGCGGGCCGGGCGCGGGCACATTGCCGGCCGCCATGGCATCGAGAATCTCGGCCAGCTTCTCGCCGGTCAGGTCCTCGTAGTAATCCTTGCCGATCTGCGCCATCGGCGCGTTCGAGCAGGCGCCGAGGCATTCGACCTCTTCCCAGGAGAACTTGCCGTCGGCGGAAACCTCATGCGGCTTTGCGGCGATCTTGGCCTTGCAGACCTCCATCAGTTCGCCAGCGCCGCAGATCATGCAGGACGTGGTGCCGCAGATCTGCACGTGCGCCACGCTGCCCACCGGCTGCAGCTGGAACATGAAGTAGAAGGTCGCCACCTCGAGCGCGCGGATGTGGGCCATGCCCAACATGTCGGCGACATATTCGATGGCGGGCCGGCTCAGCCAGCCCTCCTGTTCCTGCGCCCGCCACAGCAGCGGGATGATCGCACTGGCCTGACGGCCTTCGGGGTACTTGCTGATCTGCGCCTCCGCCCAGTCCATGTTGGCGGGCGTGAAAGCGAAGCTCTCGGGCTGTTCGTGATGAAGACGGCGCAGCATGGGCAAACGGACCTTCGGTTCATGTCATTGGCCGGGGGCGGAGGCGCCGCCGCGGCGTTGGGACGGGGCCGGTGCCCCGCCGCTCTTTATTCTGTCAGCCCGCCGCTGTCTCGGCGGCCTCTGCGTCAGCCACCGGTTCGGCGGACACCGCCGGCGCGCAGCTTCCGGTCACCAGGCGCACGCCGCCGGTTTCGCTGGGCACGGCCTCTTCGGTCTTGACCTTGTAGGCGGCGATCTCCTGCACCTGCGTGCGGCTCAGGCCGCTCTGCAGCTCGACCGGCTGGTAGTCGCTCTCGGACACCAGCTCGCAGCCAATCGAGGTCACGGCGTCGTCCCAGGCCATGAGGTCCTGCTCGTCGGTGCCCTTGGGGGGCATGGCACAGGCGGCCAGCAGGCCAAGCGCGCAAAGCGCGGCGGAAACACGGATCATCATCGGTCAACCTCTCCGAACACGATGTCGAGCGAGCCGAGGATCGCCGCGACGTCGGCCAGCTGGTGGCCCTTGCAAATATAGTCCATCGCCTGCAGGTGCAGGAAGCCGGGCGCGCGCAGCTTGGCGCGGTAGGGCTTGTTGCTGCCGTCGGCGACTAGGTAGACGCCGAACTCGCCCTTGGGCGCCTCGACACAGGCGTAGACTTCGCCCGCAGGCACGTGGAAGCCCTCGGTGTAGAGCTTGAAGTGGTGGATGAGCGCCTCCATCGAGGTCTTCATCTCGGACCGCTTCGGCGGGGTGATCTTGCCGCGCGCCAGCACGTCGCCCTGGTTCTCGGGCAGCTTCAGCTTCTCGCAGGCCTGGACCATGATCTTCACGCTCTCGCGCATCTCGGCCATACGCACGAGGTAGCGGTCGTAGCAGTCGCCGTTCTTGCCGACGGGGATCTTGAAGTCGAACTCGTCGTAGCACTCATAGGGCTGCGCGCGGCGCAGGTCCCAGGCAAGGCCGGAGCCGCGCACCATGACGCCCGAGAAGCCGTGCTCCTGGATGTCCTGCTCAGTCACCACGCCGATATCGGCGTTGCGCTGCTTGAAGATGCGGTTCTCGGTGAGCAGATCGTCGATGTCCTGCAGGCGGGCCGGGAACTGCTCGCACCAGGCGGCGATGTCGTCGATCAGCTCGGGCGGCAGGTCCTGGTGGACGCCGCCGGGCCGGAAGTAGGCCGCGTGCAGACGCGCGCCGCAGGCCCGCTCGTAGAAGACCATCAGCTTCTCGCGTTCCTCGAAGCCCCAGAGCGGCGGCGTCAGCGCCCCCACGTCCATGGCCTGCGTGGTGACGTTCAGCAGGTGGTTCAGGATGCGCCCGATCTCGCAGTAAAGCACGCGGATCAGCTGGGCGCGGCGCGGCACCTCGACCTTGCACAGACGCTCGATCGCCAGCACCCAGGCGTGTTCCTGGTTCATCGTGCCGACGTAGTCGAGCCGGTCGAAATACGGCAGGTTCTGCAGGTACGTGCGGCTCTCCATCAGCTTCTCGGTGCCGCGGTGCAGCAGGCCAATGTGCGGATCGCAGCGCTCGACGATCTCGCCGTCTAGCTCGAGCACGAGGCGCAGCACGCCGTGCGCTGCCGGGTGCTGCGGGCCGAAGTTGATGTTGAAGTTGCGGATCTTCTGTTCGCCCGAGAGGGCGTCTTCGAAACCTTTGGAGCCGTCCATCACTTCGCCCCCTCCTCAGCCTTTTCATCGCCGGGCAGCACGTATTGCGCGCCTTCCCAGGGAGACATGAAATCGAACTGGCGGTATTCCTGCACCAGCTTCACCGGCTCGTAGACAACGCGCTTCAGCTCTTCGTCGTAGCGCACCTCGACATAGCCCGTGGTCGGGAAGTCCTTGCGCAACGGGTGGCCGCGGAAGCCATAGTCGGTGAGGATGCGGCGCAGGTCCGGGTGCCCCGAGAAGAGGATGCCGAACATGTCGAACACCTCGCGCTCGAGCCAGTTGGCCGACGGGTGCAGCGCGGTGATCGACGGCACGATCTCCTCCTCGCGCACCGAGACGCGCAGGCGGATGCGATGGTTCTGGTACATCGACAGGAAGTGATAGACCACGTCGAAGCGCTTGGGGCGGTTCGGGTAGTCGACCGCGGTGATGTCGACCAGCGTCGAGAAGCGGCAGGTCGGATCGGCCCGCAGAAACTCCACCAGCCCGGCGATGTTCGCCGGGGCCACGTCCACGTTCAGCTCGCCGTGGGTGACGTCCCAGGCGATCACGCAATCGGGGCGCTTGACCTCGATGTGGGCGCCCAGCTCGTTCAGTGCTTGCGTCATTGCATCCCCTCCCGCGCTCAGCGCACGATCGTGCCGGTGCGGCGGATTTTCTTCTGCAGGGCCATGAGCCCGTAGAGCAGCGCCTCGGCTGTCGGCGGGCAGCCCGGGACGTAGACGTCCACCGGAACGACCCGGTCGCAGCCGCGCACCACGGAATAGCTGTAGTGATAATAGCCGCCGCCGTTTGCGCAGGAGCCCATCGAGATCACGTAGCGCGGCTCGGGCATCTGGTCGTAGACCTTGCGCAGCGCCGGGGCCATCTTGTTGGTCAGCGTGCCGGCGACGATCATCAGGTCCGACTGGCGCGGCGAGGCGCGGGGCGCGGTGCCGAAGCGCTCGAGATCATAGCGCGGCATCGAGGTCTGCATCATCTCGACGGCGCAGCAGGCCAGACCGAAGGTCATCCAGTGCAGCGAGCCGGTCCGCGCCCAGTTGATCACGTCATCGACGGAGGTCAGCAGGAAGCCCTTGTCCTGCAGCTCGCGGTTCAGCGCCTGCGTCGCGACCTCGCGGTCGCCCCCGGCAGTATTGAGCCCGTAGGCGACCGGAGCCGAGGGAGCGGACTTGATGCGCGGCCCCTGCCGGCCATCGCCCTGAACCTCTGTCACCAGCGGCGTCTCGTCGGTCACTCCCATTCCAGGGCCCCTTTCTTCCATTCGTAGGCAAAGCCCGCGGTCAGCACCGCAAGGAAGGCCATCATCGACCAGAAGCCCACCATGCTCACATCCTTGAAGGCGGTGGCCCAGGGGAAGAGGAAGGCGATCTCGAGATCGAAAATGATGAAGAGGATCGAGACCAGGTAGAACCGGACGTCGAACTTCATCCGCGCGTCGTCGAATGCGTTGAACCCGCATTCATAGGCCGAAACTTTCTCCGGGTCGGGCCTGCGCACCGCCAGCACGACGGCCGCGAGGATGAGCACCAGACCGAGGCCCACGGCGACGGCGAGAAAAACGAGGATGGGAAGATACTCCCGCAGCATCTCGTCCACGATGTGGCTCCTTTGCGAGGCGCACCGCTTAGCGGCACGGAGACCATGGCTTTGTTGCCTTGCTGTGAGTGACTTATCGCCGAGTGCGAGCCGGGTCAACAACCGCTCAAGATATTCACGGATGCCGAAAATGCTTTCACGACAATGAGATACTTCGCATTCCGCAAGGTAATCACTGATGTTTCGGCATTTTTTCCGTCGACCGTTGCATACATTCTCCGCGCAGAGGCAGACTCACCCACCCCGCGCTGCCAAAGAAAGCGCCATGATCACGGAAACGAGATCTGATTGTCCTCGCTGCGGGCCGGCCACGGCGGAAACCCGCACACGCAGCGCGGCGCGCGGCCGCCCTGCGGCACCAGCCAGCTCAGTCCCGCTTCGGCGCGGCCCAGGGCGCCGGACGCTTGTCGAAGAAGGCGGCGATGCCCTCCTGCGCCTCGTCAGTCTCCCAGCGCGCGGCCAGCGCGTCGATCGCCATGTCCACCTGCGCGGGCGTGACCTTTCCGGCCAGCGCGGTCAGCAGCGCCTTGCTCTCGCGCACCGCATCGGGGGCGCAATCGAGATAGGGGGCGATCTCCGCCTCCACCGCCGCATCCAGTGCCTCGGGCGCGACGACTCGGTTCAGCAGGTCGAGCGCCTGCGCCTCTTGCGCGCCGAAGATGCGGGCACTCATGAAGACCGCCCGCGCCTTGGTCCCGCCCATGCGGGCGATCACATAGGGGCCGATATTGGCGGGCAGCAGGCCAAGCCGCGTTTCGGTGAAGCCGAACTTCGCGCCCTCGACGCCGACCACAACGTCGCAGACAGAGATCAGCCCCATGCCCCCGCCAAAGGCATTGCCCTGCACCTTGCCGATTAGCGGCTGCGGCAACGCGGCCAGCGCGCCGAGCGCCTCGGCGATGCGCCGCGACTCGCGGCGGCGGGTGTCACCATCCATCTCGAACTGCTGGCGCATCCATGCCAGATCGCCGCCGGCGCAGAAGCTCGCCCCCTCCGCCGCCAGCACCACCACGCGGACGCTTTCTTCCGCCGCGAGCGCCCCGGCGGCCGCCACCAGCTCGGTCATCATCTGCGCCGAGAGCGCGTTGTGCTTCTCGGGCCGGTTCAGCACCAGCTCCGCCACGCCGCGCGCGTCGATGCGCGTCTCGATCAATGCCATCTCAGGTCTCCCTTGCCGCCCCGCGGCTCATCCGTTGCGCATCCCGCGCGCCAGTGCCGCCGCCTCGTCCAGCACCGCGCGGTCGAGCCCGGTTTCATATCCAAGCGCCGCCAGCCTGTCCGCCACCGCCTCGGTCGCCACGTTGCCCGCCGCCCCCGGCGCATAGGGGCAGCCGCCAAGTCCGCCGACCGCCGCGTCGAAGACCCGCAGCCCCATGGCCAACGCCGCCTCGACATTCTCGAGCGCCCGCCCGCCGGTGTCGTGAAAATGCCCGGCGAGCTGCGCCGGAGGCACCCCCTGCGTCACCGCCTGCAACATCGCCGTCACCGCCTCGGGGGTCGCCCGGCCGATCGTGTCACCCAGCGAGATTTCGTAGCAGCCCATGGCAAGCAATGCCTGCGCCACCTTCGCCACCTGCTCCGGCGCCACCATCCCGTCATACGGGCATTCCACCACGCAGGAGACATAGCCCCGCACAGGCAACCCCGCCGCCCGCGCCGCCTCTGCCACCGGCGCGAAGCGCTCGAGACTCTCGGCGACGGAGGCATTGATATTGGCGCGGCTGAAGCCTTCCGAGGCCGAGCCGAAGATCGCCACCTCGTCGACCTTCGCCGCCAGAGCCGCCTCGAGCCCCTTCATGTTCGGCGTCAGCGCGGCGTAGCGCACCCCCGGCGCGCGGCGAATGCCGGCCATGACCTCCGCCGAGGTCGCCATCTGCGGCACCCACTTGGGGCTGACAAAGCTGGCGCATTCGATGCGCCGGAACCCCGCGCGGCTGAGGCAGTCGACCAGCGCGATCTTCTCCGTCGCCGGAATCAGCCGCGCCTCGTTCTGCAGGCCATCCCGCGGCCCCACCTCGAAGATCTCGACAAACTCGCCCATCGTCCGCCCCTCCCCGGCCCTTCTTCTCTCTCAAGATACGCACGGCGCGGCCTCTGCCGCACGCGCAGCGCCGCTCAGCTGGCTGGCATCTCCCACGCCGGATAGAAGTCCCGCGTGTAGAGCCGCGCGCCCTCCTCCGGCAGGCAGCGCCGGAAGGCGTCGCGGGTGGTGATCCGCGCGTACCAGTCCTCGAGCCGTGTCAGCCCCTCGATGCTGCGGAAATGGCGCCCGATGTAGACCGCCTGACCCACCGCGATATCCACCGCCGAGAACCCCTGCAGCAGATGCTCGCCGCTCTGCGCCAGCCGCGCCTCGATCGCCTCGAAGCACTTGCCGAGCCGCGCCGCCTCGAGCTGCATGATCACCGGCGAGCGCATGGCATCCTCGCGCAGCATCAGGTGCTGCTGGGTGAGCGCCGCGCAATGCTGGCTCATGGTCTCGGCAAAATGCAGCCAGACAAGGTAATCGCGGCGCTCGGCGTCGCCCCGTGTCCGCCCCAGCCGTTTCTCGGGGTAAAGCTCGCAGAGGTATTCCATGATCGCGCCGGATTCGAACATCGTCTCGCCGCCGATCTCCAGCGCCGGCACCCGTCCGGCGGGGGACCGCGCCAGGTAGTCCTCGCGCCGCAGCGACTTGTCGAAGCGCTCACTCACCAGCTCGTAGGGCAGCCCCAGTTCCTCAAGCAGCCACAGCACCCGCATCGAGCGCGACTGCGGCACGTGGTGGAGGCGGATCATGCCTCTTCCTCTTCTAGACGGATCAGCGCTGCCCCGGCCTCGACCTGCGCCCCCGCCTCGACCAGCACCTCGGCGACGATGCCGTCGCGCGCGGCGCGCAGCGTGTGCTCCATCTTCATCGCCTCGAGCAGCGCCAGACGGTCGCCCGCGGCGACCTGCGCCCCCGGCTCGGCAAAGACTGCGACCACCTTGCCCGGCATCGGCGCCTCGACGAGGTTGCCCCCCGCGCCTGCCTCAGCGGCGCGGTCGAGCGGCTCGACGAGGTCGAAGCGCAGCCCGTAATGGGCAAAAACCGTAACGTGGCCATCCTCGCGGAAATGCCCGGCGGCGGGACGGCCGTCGAAGCTCCAGCGGCCCTGCGAGCGGGCGGCGAGCACCGTCGCGCCGGGCACGTCGATCTCGACCATGTCCGCGCTGCGCACCCGCAGCACGCAGGGCAGTTCCTCCTCGCCCCGGCGCAGCAGGACCGAACGCGCCAGCGGCGCCCAGAGGGTGAAGCCCATGTCCCAGCCCGCGGCACCGTCGAGACCGGCCAGCACCAGCGCCGCCTCGGCCACCACCTGCGGCGCCAGTTCGGGCACCGAGACCAGCGCATCGAGATCGCGCCCGATCAGCCCGGTGTCGACCTCGCCCGCGGCGAAGCCCGCGTGCTCTGCCAGCGCCCCGAGGAAGGCAAGGTTGGTCACCGTGCCCGCCACCCGCGTGTGCCGCAGACCCTGCGCCAGCCGGCGCAGCGCCACGGCGCGGGTCGGCCCGTGCACGATCAGCTTGGCGATCATCGGATCGTAATGCGGCGAGATCACATCCCCCGAGCGCACGCCGCTGTCGGCGCGCACATCCTCGGGGAAATCGAGATGAGCCAGCCGCCCGGTAGCGGGCAGGAAGCCCGCCGGCACGTCCTCGGCGTAGAGCCGTGCCTCGAAGGCATGGCCGGCAATGCTCAGCTCCTCCTGCGTCAGCGGCAGCGGCTCGCCGCCCGCCACGCGCACCTGCCATTCGACGAGGTCAACGCCGGTGATCGCCTCGGTCACCGGATGCTCGACCTGCAGGCGGGTGTTCATCTCCATGAACCAGAAGCCGTCGGGCCGCAGCCCCTGCGAGCCGTCGACGATGAATTCCACCGTGCCCGCGCCCTTGTAGCCGATCGCCTCGGCGGCGCGCACCGCGGCGGCCCCCATGGCGGCGCGCATCTCAGCGCCCATGCCCGGCGCGGGCGCCTCCTCGATCACCTTCTGATGGCGCCGCTGCAGCGAGCAGTCGCGCTCGAACAGATGCACGGCCGTCTCGCCATCGCCGAACACCTGCACCTCGATGTGACGCGGCGCGGTGATGTATTTCTCGATCAGCACCGCCTCGTTGCCGAAGGCGCCGCGCGCCTCGGCCCGGGCGCCCTCGAGCGCCGCCGGGAAGTCCCCCGCCGTCTCGACCAGCCGCATGCCCTTGCCGCCGCCGCCCGCCACGGCCTTGATCAGCACCGGGTAGCCGATCGCCTCGGCCTCCTTGGCAAGCCGCGCCGGGTCCTGATCCTCGCCGAGATAGCCCGGCACCACCGGCACGCCGGCCGCATCCATCAGCCGCTTCGCCGCGTCCTTGAGCCCCATCGCCCGGATCGCCGAGGCCGAGGGGCCGACGAAGATCAGCCCCGCCGCCTCCACTGCCTCGACGAACTCGGGGTTCTCCGAAAGGAAGCCATAGCCGGGATGGATCGCCCCTGCTCCGGTCGCCAGCGCCGCCTCGATGATGCGCTCGCCCCTCAGGTAGCTCTCGGAAGGCGCCGCCCCGCCGATGCAGACGGCGAGGTCCGCTTCGGCCACGTGCCGCGCGCCCGCATCCGCCTCGGAATAGACCGCGACGGTCCTCAGCCCCAGCGCCCGGGCGCTGCGCATCACCCGGCAGGCGATCTCGCCCCGGTTGGCAATCAGCAGGGTGTCAAACATCGCCGCCTCCGTCTCCGCGTCCCGTCATCTTCATTCTTCTAGGCCCAAGTATCCCGGGGGAGTCGCCGCAGGCGACGGGGGCAGAGCCCGCTCTCTTCATGAGGGCAGAGCCCTCGCACGTCCAAGACCACCCCATCACATCCGGAACACGCCGAAGCGCGTCTCCTCGATCGGTGCGTTGAGCGCCGCGCTCAGCGACAGCGCCAGCACCGCGCGAGACTTGCGCGGGTCGACGCATCCATCGTCCCAGAGCCGGGCCGAGGCGTAGAGCGGGTGCGACTGCTCTTCGAACATGTCGATGGTCGGCTGCTTGAAGGCCGCCTCCTCCGCTTCGGACCAGCTGCCACCCGAGCGTTCGATGGCATCGCGCTTCACGGTCGCCAGCACCCCCGCCGCCTGCGCCCCGCCCATCACCGAGATGCGGCTGTTGGGCCAGCTCCACAGGAACCGCGGCTGGTACGCGCGCCCTGCCATGCCGTAGTTTCCCGCCCCGAAGGAGCCGCCGACCAGCATGGTGATCTTCGGCACGTTGGTGGTCGCCACCGCGGTCACCATCTTGGCGCCATGGCGGGCGATGCCCTCGTTCTCGTATTTGCGCCCGACCATGAAGCCGGTGATGTTCTGCAGGAACACCAGCGGGATGCCGCGCTGCGAGCAGAGCTCGACGAAATGCGCGCCCTTCTGCGCCGCCTCGGAAAAGAGCACGCCGTTGTTGGCGATGATCCCCACCGGGCACCCCTCGACATGGGCAAAGCCGGTGACCAGCGTCTCGCCGTAGCGCGGCTTGAACTCGTCGAAGCGCGAGCCGTCGACCAGCCGGGCAATGACCTCGCGGATGTCGTAGGGCGTGCGCAGGTCGGCGGGCACCACGCCGAGGATCTCCTCGGGATCATAGGCGGGCGCCTCGGGGGATTGCCATTCGACCCCCGCCGGTTTCACCCGGTTGAGCCCGCCCACCGCGCGCCGCGCCAGCGCCAGCGCGTGGGCATCGTCCTCGGCGAGGTAGTCGGCCACGCCCGAGAGCCGGGTGTGCACGTCGCCGCCGCCAAGCTCCTCGGCGCTGACCACCTCGCCGGTCGCCGCCTTCACCAGCGGCGGTCCGGCAAGAAAGATCGTGCCCTGCTCCTTAACGATGATCGTCACGTCCGACATGGCCGGCACATAGGCCCCTCCCGCGGTGCAGGAACCCATGACCACGGCGATCTGCGGGATGTTCTTGGCGCTCATCCGCGCCTGATTGTAGAAGATGCGGCCAAAGTGGTCGCGATCGGGAAAGACCTCGTCCTGGTTGGGCAGGTTCGCCCCGCCGCTGTCGACGAGGTAGATGCAGGGCAGATGGTTTTCCTCAGCGATTTCCTGCGCGCGAAGGTGCTTCTTCACGGTCAGCGGGTAATAGGTACCGCCTTTCACCGTGGCGTCGTTGCAGACTACCATGACCTCGCGACCCATGACACGGCCGATCCCGGCGATCACCCCGGCGCAGGGCGCGTCGCCGCCGTAGATGCCATGCGCCGCCGTGGCACCGATCTCTAGAAAGGGCGCGCCCGGATCGAGCAGGTTTGCGACGCGCTCGCGGGGCAGCATCTTGCCGCGCGAGACGTGGCGCTCTCGGGCTCGTTGCCCGCCGCCCGCCGCCGCCTGCGCCGCCGCCTGCTCGATCACCCGCAGCGCCTCGAGATGGCCGGCGCGGTTGGCCTTGAACGCCTCGGAGGACGGGATGGCCTGGGATTGCAGTTTCATGTGTCCTCCTGAACCTTTGGGCGACCCGTTTCCTGCTCGGCCTCAGCCGTGGCGCGGGCCTTCAGCTGCTTGCGGATCACCTTGCCGGTGACCGTCATGGGCAGCGCCTCAAGAAACGATATTTCCCTTGGGCAAGAATAGGTTGCCAACCTTTCCTTCACCCAGGACTTCAATGCGTCGGCGTCCGCCTCGGCGCCATCTTTCAGCACGACATAGGCCTTGACGATCTCGGTGCGGAGCGGATCGGGCTTGCCGACCACGCCGACGGTCAGAACCGCCGGATGGGTGATCAGGCAATCTTCGATCTCCGCCGGGCCGATGCGGTAGCCGGCGGAGGAAATCACGTCATCCTCGCGCCCGAGGAAGCGCAGGTAATCGCCCTCCCAGGTGCCGCGATCCCCGGTCAGCAGCCAGTCGCCGCGGAACTTCTCCGCCGTGGCCTGTGGATTTTTCCAGTATTCCAGCATCATCGAGGCCGACCCCCGGCGGACCGCCACGTCACCTTCACCCCCGGTGGGCAGGCCTTCGGGGTCAATCACCGCGATCTCATGGCCCGGCACCGGCTTGCCGATACAGCCGGGGCGCGGATCGAAAAGCGTGCCGGCCGAGCTCGCCACCATGTTGCACTCGGTCTGGCCGTAGAACTCGTTGATGGTCAGGCCAAAGGCGTCTCGACCCCAGGCCAGCATCTCGGCGCCGAGCGGTTCGCCGCCACTGGCGACGGAGCGAAGGCCCGGGATACGCGCATCCGACGCCTTCAGTATGCGCAGGGCCGTGGGCGGAAAAAACACATTTTTTACAGAGTGTTCCACGCAGATATTCGCGCACTCCGAGACCTCGAACTTGGCCATGCGCGCGGCCACCACGGGGACCCCGAGCGCCAATCCAGGCATCGCCACGTCGAAGAGCCCGCCGATCCAGGCCCAGTCCGCCGGCGTCCAGAGTACATCGCCGGGCTGGCCGAGCCGGTCGTGGCTCATCTCGACTCCCGGCAGGTGCCCCATGAGCACCCGGTGGCCATGCAGCGCGCCCTTGGGTTTGCCAGTGGTGCCGCTGGTGTAGATGAGGATCGCCGGGTCCTCGGGACCGGTGTCGGCGATCGCGCTCTCGGAAGGCTCCACAGGAAGATCGGTGATCACCTCCAGATCGAAGGGTGCCAGCATCCCGACCCCCTCCTCATCGGTCACCACCACCCGCGCCCCGCTGTCGCCGAGCCGCGAGCGCAAGGCGTCCTCGCGGAAGAGCTTGAAGAGCGGCACCGAGATCGCGCCCATCCGCCACGCCGCGATATGCGCCGCGGCGCAAAGCGGTGATTGCGAGAGCAACACCCCCACCCGGTCGCCGCGCCCGGCGCCCCGCGCCTCGAGCGCGGCCTGCACCCGGCGCGATAGCAGCGCCAGCTCGCCATAGGTCACCGGGCCGCGGCCATGCTCGAGGATCGCCACCCGGTCCGGCGCCAGCGCCGCCCAATCGTCGCAGACCTGCGCCGCCATGTTCAGCCGTGGCGGGATGCGCCAGTCGAAACGCGCGCGCATCTCCTCGTAGGTGCCTTCGGGCAACAATGGGTTCATGTCTGCGGCCCCCTCCTGACCCGCGCGTGAAGGATGCGCCCCAGCCGGTCCATCTCGTAGACATGCGCCAGATCCTCCCGCGCGCAGGTCACCACGATCCAGACCGGCGCCTCTCCGGGGCGCCCCGTGCAATCGCTTCTCGCGGCCCCCTCGGGGCCGGTCTCGGCGTAGAGCGTGGCGGCCGTGGCAATCGCCTCGGTTTCCGTCAGCTCTGCCGCCTGCGTCCCGGCGCGGTAGGCCACCAGTGCCACCAGCGCGAGAAGCGCCAGCGCAGGGGCATACCAGAGCGACCGGGACATCCTTCTCAGCCCATCGCGTTCATCAGCTCGCGGCCCACCAGCATCCGGCGGATTTCCGAGGTACCGGCTCCGATTTCCATCAGCTTGGCATCGCGGAAGAGCCGCGCCACGGGTGCATCGGCAAGGAAGCCCGCGCCGCCCATCGCCTGCACCGCCTGATGCGCCTGCACCATCGCTTGCTCGGAGGCATAGAGGCAGCAGGCCGCGGCGTCCTGCCGGGTGACATCGCCGCGGTCGCAGGCCTTGGCGACCTCGTAGACATAGGCGCGGGCCGAGTTCATCGCCGTATACATGTCGGCGATCTTGCCCTGCATGAGCTGGAAATTCCCGATTGGCTGGCCGAACTGTTTGCGCTCGGCCATGTAGGGCATGATCTCGTCGAGACAGGCGGCCATGATGCCCGTGCCGATGCCCGCGAGCACGACGCGCTCGTAGTCGAGCCCCGACATGAGGACCCGCACACCCTTGCCCTCTTCGCCGAGGATGTTCTCGAAGGGCACCTCCACGTCGTCGAAAATCAGCTCGGCGGTGTTCGAGCCGCGCATCCCGAGCTTGTCGAAATGCGGCGAGGTCGAAAAGCCGGTCATGCTCTTCTCGATGAGGAAGGCGGTGATCCCCTTCGACCCGGCGTCGGGATCGGTCTTGGCGTAGACCACCAGCGTATCGGCGTCCGGCCCGTTGGTGATCCAGTACTTGTTGCCATTGAGGATGAAGCGATCGTTCTTCTTCTCGGCGCGCAGCTTCATGCTGACCACGTCCGATCCGGCGTTCGGCTCGGACATGGCAAGCGCGCCGACATGCTCGCCCGAGACCAGCCCGGGCAAATATTTCGCCTGCTGCTCGGGTGAGCCGTTGAGCTTGATCTGGTTGACGCAGAGGTTGGAATGCGCGCCGTAGGAGAGCGAGACCGAGGCCGAGGCGCGGGCGATCTCTTCGACCGCGATGACATGCGCCAGATAGCCCATGCCCGCCCCGCCGAACTCTTCGGGCACGGTGATGCCCAGAAGGCCCAGCTCGCCCATTTCACGCCACAGCTCGTTCGGGAACGCATTGTCCCGGTCGACCTGCGCCGCCATCGGCTTGACCCGCTCCTGCGCCCAGCGATGCACCATCTCGCGCAGCGCGTTGACGTCTTCTCCAAGGTCAAAGGTCATGACCGCGTTGAACATAAGCTCGCCCCTCCCCGGCGGTTATTGAACGCTTGTTCATATCTAATCCCGCCACACGTCAGCCGTCAACAGCAAAGGCGTGTCACCCTGCCGTGATCCCAAGGAACGGCGCCGCCGAAAGCGCGTTGAGGCGATGACAAAACGAAAAGGAGCGACAAGATGGCCAAGGATGACATGAGCGAGCTCAAACAGGACTTCTGGAAACAGCTGAAAGATGTGCGCGCCGGGCTGCTGGCGGCGGACGGCGAACGCCCGGTGCCGATGGCACCGCATGCCGACAAGGAGGAGAATGCCATCTGGTTCATCACTGCCAAAGGCTCGGCTGCGGACCGCGCGGCCAAGAGCAGCGGAGAGGTGAGCTTCCACGTCGCCGACACCAAGGCGCATCTCTACGCCAATATCTACGGCACGGCGGAAATCTCGAACGACGAGGAGAAGCTCAACGAGATCTGGAGCGTGGTCGCCGGCGCATGGTTCGAGGACGGGCGGGACGACGAGGCTGTGCAGCTGATCAAGATGACGCCGAAAGAGGGAGAGGTCTGGGTGAGCAACGGCGGCGCAAGCTTCCTTTACGAGATCGCCAAGGCGCAAATGACGGATGACACGCCCGACGTGGGCGCGCATGGTCGGGTGGTGTTCTGATAATTCCACGGAGACCCGCCATGAAACCCGCCCTCCTCGCGCTGCTGTGTCTGCTGCCCTCTGTGACGCTTGCAGAGCAGGTCGGGGAGGTCGGCGTTGACTGGGTCGGCAACGACATCGAGATCGATGCAATTGCCGACCCGAAGGTGGAGGGCGTAACCTGCCACATCGCCTATTTCGATCGCGGCCTTCTGGACCGGTTGTCCAAGGGCAACTGGTTCGAGGATCCGTCCAATGCCTCGATCTCCTGTCGGCAGACGGGCCCGATCCTGATCGGCGACATTGACCGCGACAAGGATGGCGAGGACGTGTTCCGCACCTCGCGCTCGATCATTCTCAAGTCGCTGCGGGTGAAACGCATCTACGACGACAAGAACCAGACGTTGATCTACCTCGCCCATGCGGCGGAGCTGACCGAGGGCTCGGCCAAGGTCTCGCTCTCGACGGTGCCGCTTTATGGCACCGATGCGAAATGGGCCGACGAATGAGCGCCTGAGGGTAACGCCTCAGGCGACGCGTGTCGCGTCGTAGCCATAGATCCAGTCGAACTGACCGAGCATGCGCTCTGGCGCGAGGCGGCCGAGCATTCCCATGCCAAGGTGCGCAACCCCGCGCACCAGCGGGTTCCTCAGGTGATATTTCCAGGCATTGCCCGTCGCGGCCGACACGATCCTGTCGCAGCGGTCCCGGCGCAGCCCTTCGTAGCGCGCCAGCGCTGCCTGCCGGTCGTCGATGGACGACAGGCAGCAGGCAAGCACAAAGGCATCCTCCAGCGCCATGTTCGCCCCCTGCGCCATGAACGGCAGCGTGGGGTGCGCCGCATCCCCGAGGAGCGCCGTGCCCTCGCCGTACCAGCGCCGCGCCACGGGGTGGCGGAAAAGCCCCCAGAGCCCGGGGCGGTCCACCGCGGCGAGAAGTTGCGGGACATCGCCGCCGAACCCGGCAAAGGCTGCGCGGAGGTTGGCCGGATCGTCGAATTGCGACCAGCCTTCCTCGGTCCAGCCGCGGCGCTCTTCGGCGGCCACGAGATTGACCATCCTGCCGCCGCGCAGCGGGTAGCTCACCAGATGACGCCCCGGCCCCATGTGGACCCGCGCCTCGGGCGGATGGCCGGTGAGATTGGGCACCACAGCGCGCCAGGCGACCTGGCCGGTGAAAAAGGGCGCCGCCACGCCGTTGAGCGCGCTGCGCAGCACCGAGTGCAGCCCGTCGGCGCCGACCACCAGGTCGGCGGAGCAGGAATCGCCATTGGCCATCTCAAGCCGCGCCGGCGTGCCCGGGTGCACCGCCGAGACCTTCTGCAACAGCCGCACCTGCGCGCCCGCCTCGCGCGCCGCCTGCGACAGCAGTCCGATAAGGTCGGCGCGGTGGACGAAGTGATACTCCGAGTCCGCCGGGAGCCGGCCGAGATCGAGCCGCAGCACCTCGGCGCCCCGACGATGGTCGCGCAGCGACACCGCCCGGGCCCGGCAGGCGCCGGCGCGCAGGTCGTCGGCCAGACCCAGGGCCGCGATGACCCGCAGCCCGTTGGGGCTGATCTGCAGGCCCGCGCCGACCTCCGAGATCGCCTCGGCCTGCTCCAGCACGCGCACCTCGAAGCCGCGTTGGCGCAGCGCCAGCGCCGCGGCGAACCCGCCGATGCCCCCTCCGATGATCGTGACTGACTTGCCCGGCACGCCGCCGCTCCCGCTAAAGGCGAAAAAGGAAAACGCCGGAGCCAATGGCCCCGGCGTCCTGTCTTGTCAAGCTATTACACCCCGACCGCTGGCCGGGACACCGCCGGGTCAGTCGTCGCGATGCACCTTCTCACGGCGTTCGTGGCGCTCCTGCGCCTCGAGGCTCATGGTGGCGATCGGACGCGCATCCAGCCGCTTGAGGCTGATCGGCTCGCCGGTCACTTCGCAGTAGCCGTATTCTCCCTCCTCGATCCGGCGCAGCGCCGAGTCGATCTTGGAGACCAGCTTGCGCTGACGGTCACGGGTGCGCAGTTCAAGCGCGCGGTCGGTCTCTTCGCTGGCACGATCGGTCACGTCGGGAATGTTCCGGGTGGCTTCCTGCAGCGCCTCGATCGTATCGCGGCTTTCGGCGAGGATGTCGTTTTTCCATGCGAGCAACTTGCGGCGGAAATACTCCGTCTGACGCTCGTTCATGAAAGGTTCGTCTTCGGCCGGACGGTAATCGTCGGGCAGAAAAGTCTCGGACTTCATTTCTGCTCCCTCTTCATAACCGGTGTCCGGCGAGGAAATCCTGACCGGAACCGGTACCCCTTGCGAGGCTGCTGTTATCCTACCCACCCCCCCATGTCACTACACAATGGGATAGGTCGCGGACGAATCTTCGGCAGCTGCCCATTTTGTAACCGCCGTGTGACAGCGCCTTTCCAAAGCGGCTTCAAAGGCCGCTTGAAGCGAAGTTTGCGGGGCTCTATCCCTCTCTGGGACAGACGCGGAGGAGCGCCCCATGACCGAGCAGCCCAGCCTGAACTTCCAGGGCACCGAGGCCTATGTTGCCACCGAGGATCTGACCATGGCGGTCAACGCCGCGATCACCCTCGAGCGGCCACTGCTGGTCAAGGGCGAGCCGGGCACCGGCAAGACCGAGCTGGCACGGCAGGTCTCTCTGGCGCTCGGCCTGCCGATGCTCGAATGGTCGATCAAGTCCACCACCCGCGCCCAGCAGGGGCTTTACGAGTACGACGCCGTCAGCCGCCTGCGCGACAGCCAGCTCGGCGAGGAACGCGTGCATGACATCGGCAATTACATCCGCAAGGGCAAGCTCTGGCAGGCCTTCGAGGCGCCGGGCAAGGTGGTGTTGCTGATCGACGAGATCGACAAGGCCGATATCGAGTTCCCCAACGACCTGTTGCAGGAACTCGACCGCATGGAGTTCCACGTCTACGAGACCGGAGAGACGGTCCGCGCCCGCCAACGCCCGATCGTCATCATCACCTCGAACAACGAAAAGGAGCTGCCCGACGCCTTCCTGCGCCGCTGCTTCTTCCACTACATCCGCTTTCCCGACGAAGAGACCCTGCGCCGCATCGTCGAGGTCCACCACCCCGGCATCAAGCCCGCCCTGCTGACCGAGGCTCTGACCCAGTTCTACGAGCTGCGCGAACAGCCGGGGCTGAAGAAGAAGCCCTCGACCTCCGAGGTGCTCGACTGGCTCAAGCTGTTGCTGGCCGAGGACCTCGACGCCGCCGATTTGCGCCGCGACGGGGCGGACGCCCTACCCAAGCTGCACGGCGCGCTCTTGAAGAACGAACAGGACGTCCATCTTTTCGAGCGGCTCGCTTTCATGGCCCGGCGGCAGCGCTGAGTCCCTGCCGCCGTGCCTGCCGCCGTGGAAGATTCCTGCGAATGCGCGCACCAAAACGTCGCGAATCCGTGTCCCCTGCGCCTCAGAACTGGCTGAAACGGCCCTTTTTGCCGCCCAAACCCCCTACAGATTGACCTTTCCCGTCTGTTTCCGGTACAAGCCCGCATCATGGCTGCCCTCTGGCGGCTTTTTCGGGCCATCCGGGCCCTTCATCAGACGCGCGGGCCACGTTCAAGAGTCCGCATTGTATCGGACCTACATGACCAAGTTTACCGACCTAAACCTGAACCCCAAGGTGCTGAAAGCCATCGAAGAGGCGGGCTACGAGACGCCCACGCCGATCCAGGCAGGCGCCATTCCCCCCGCGCTCGAGGGCCGAGACGTGCTGGGCATCGCCCAGACCGGCACGGGCAAGACCGCGTCCTTCACGCTGCCGATGATCACCCTGCTGGCGCGCGGCCGCGCCCGGGCACGGATGCCGCGCAGCCTTGTGCTCTGCCCGACGCGCGAGCTCGCGGCGCAGGTCGCCGAGAACTTCGACGTCTACACCAAGCACCTCAAGCTGACCAAGGCGCTGCTGATCGGCGGCGTCTCGTTCAAGGAGCAGGAGCAGCTGATCGACAAGGGCGTCGATGTGTTGATCGCCACCCCGGGCCGCCTTCTGGACCATTTCGAGCGCGGCAAGCTGCTGCTCACCGGCGTGCAGATCATGGTGGTCGACGAGGCCGACCGGATGCTCGACATGGGTTTCATCCCCGACATCGAGCGGATCTTCTCGCTGACGCCCTTCACCCGGCAGACGCTGTTCTTCTCGGCCACCATGGCGCCCGAGATCGAACGCATCACCAACACCTTCCTGTCCGGCCCCGAGCGCATCGAAGTCGCCCGGCAGGCGACGGCGTCCGAGACGATCGAGCAGGGTGCAGTGTTCTTCAAGGCCTCGCGCAAGGATCGCGAAGCCTCCGAGAAGCGCGCCGTGCTGCGCGCGCTGATCGACAAGGAAGGCGATGCCTGCACCAATGCGATCATCTTCTGCAACCGCAAGGTCGACGTCGATATTGTCGCCAAGTCGCTGAAGAAATACGGCTACAACGCCTCGCCGATCCACGGCGATCTCGACCAGTCGCAGCGCACCCGCACGCTCGACGGTTTCCGCGACGGCTCGGTCCGCCTGCTGATCGCCTCCGACGTGGCGGCGCGCGGGCTCGATGTGCCCTCGGTCAGCCACGTGTTCAACTTCGACGTGCCGAGCCACGCCGAGGATTACGTTCACCGTATTGGCCGCACCGGCCGCGCCGGGCGCAAGGGCAAGGCCTTCACCATCGTCGTGCCGAAGGACGAAAAGAACTTCGAGGAAGTCGAGAAGCTGCTCCAGAAAGAAATCCCCCGCGTCGATTCGCCGGTCCGCGGCACCCCTGTCTCGGACGCACCGGTCACTCAGGACGAGGAAAAGCCCGCCAAGCGCAGCCGGTCTCGCTCGCGCCGCTCGGAGCGCAGCGAGGCCGCGCCCAAGGTCGATGCGGCTCCGAAGGCCGAGCCCGTCGCCGAGGCCCCCACACCGGCACCCGCGCCCGCACCGGAGGTGGCCGAGCGGCAGGAACGCGCTCCGCGCAACAGCGACAAGCCCCGCGGCCGTGGCCGCAAGGGCGAGCGCGAAGGCACTGTCGTGGGCATGGGCGATCACATGCCCGAGTTCATCGCCCTCAGCTTCGAGCAGCGTCGCGCCAGCTGAAGCGGTCTCATCCCGATACGAAAGAGCCGCCCCTCGGGGCGGCTCTTTGCGTCTGGGATATTGTTCAGCGCCGGGGCTTATTCCGGAGGCAAGCGCGAGGGGCCCCGCCCCTCGCGTCCTGCGCCAGGTCAGGCCAGCGTCGCATCCATGGTGATCTCGGCGTTGAGCAGCTTGGAGATCGGGCAGCCGGCCTTGGCCTTGTTCGCCGCCTCCATGAAGGTCTCCTCGCTGGCGCCGGGGATCGAAGCGGTCAGCTTCAGGTGGCTTTTGGTCACCGTGAAGCCGCCATCGTCCTGTTCCAGCGTGACCGTGGCGACGGTGGAGATGTCGTCGGCCTTGAGGTCGTAGTCGCCGAGGATGTTGCTCAGAGCCATCGAGAAGCAGCTGGCGTGGGCCGCGGCGATCAGCTCCTCGGGGTTGGTGCCCGCCTCGTCGCCGAAGCGCTTGTTGAACCCGTAGTTCTGCTTGTTCAGCACGCCGGACTCGGTCGAGACGGTGCCCGTCCCATCCTTGAGCCCGCCCTGCCAGTTCGCGGATCCGCTCTTGTTGATCATCTTTGGGTCTCCCTCTTTCTGCCCGCATGGGGCTCTGGTCGCCAACCTAGCGCAGCAGGGCGCGAGGTCACGCCTGTCGGAAAAACTTCATGTTCCGGCGCCGGTCGGCCGGTCGGAATGGCCGAGGTCGCGCTTGGGGTCGATAACGTCGCGCACGCGCTGCTTGATCACCTTGGGCTCGGGGAAGCCGCCGTCGCGCTTGCGCTCCCAGAGCAGCACGCCATCTACAGAAATTTCGTAGACCCCGCCGTAACCGGGCACCAGCGTCACCCCGCCGAGGTCCTGCCCGAAGGTCTGCAGCAGTTCCTGCGCCATCCAACCGGCGCGCAGCAGCCAGTTGCAACCTGTGCAATAGGTGATGGAAACCTGCGGCTTCGGCGCATTGGTCATGGTGCGGCCTCCTCAGAGCGGCAGCGCATTGGTGTTCTTGATCTCTTCCATCGAGAGCAGCGCGGTCACGTTGTAGACCTTCACCTCGGAAATCAGCGCCTGATAGAAGACATCGTAGGCGCGGGCATTTTTCACCCGCACCTTGAGGATATAGTCGATCTCGCCGGCGAGGCGATGCGCCTCCATCACCTCGGGCCGCTCGCGCAATGCCTTGAGGAACTTGCGCTGCCAGTCGGCTTCGTGCTCGGAGGTGCGGATCAGCACGAAGAAACAGGCCTCGAAGCCCAGCTTCTCGGGGTCGGGGATCACCACCTGCGGGCCGATGATCCCGGCCTCGCGCATCTTGCGGATGCGATTCCAAACCGGGGTCTTTGATGACCCCACGGCACGGGCGATCTCGTCCAGCGAGCGCCCCGCGTCCTCCTGCAGTTCCAGAAGGATTTTCCGGTCGGTCTCGTCGATGGACATGGCTGTTCCGCCCTTTCGCCTGCGTTGGAACGTCTGCACCATCCTTAACCACAGGACGGAACGTATGTCCTTATATTTCCGCCCCTCTGGCCGCAAGGGGGGACAAAATTCTATATTGAATGGCAACGAACCCCCTCCCGGAGTGTATCCCGATGCCGAAGCCCTTCACGCCCAAGGTCGTCACCGCCAACGCGCTGATCGAAGGCGACGTGATCTACCTCGCAGCCGATGACAGCTGGGTGCGCGATCTTGCCAAGGCCGAGGTGATCACCGACGAGGCCATTGCGCAGATGCGCCTTCTGGACGCGCAGGCGCGCGCCGCCGAGACGGTGGGCGTCTACCTCGCCGACGTCAAGCTGGGAGCCAACGGCGCCGAGCCGACGCACTTCCGCGAGGATTTCCGCCGCACCGGCCCCTCGAACTATTTCCACGGCAAGCAGGCCGAAGCCGACGCCTGACCCGGCGCCTTCCCCCACGCAGCGACCAGGCCAGACGCAGGAGACCCAGATGTACCGCTACACCGAGTTCGACACCGCCTTCATCCAGGAACGCAACCGCCAGTTCCGCGCCCAGGTCGAGCGCCGCATCACCGGCAACCTCACCGAGGACGAGTTCAAGCCGCTGCGCCTGATGAACGGTCTCTACCTGCAGCTGCACGCCTACATGCTGCGCGTGGCGATCCCCTACGGCACCCTGTCGAGCGCGCAGATGCGCCAGCTCGCACTGCTGGCCGAGAAGTGGGACAAGGGCTACGGCCACTTCACCACCCGCCAGAACATCCAGTATAACTGGCCCAAGCTCTCGGACGTGCCGGACATGCTCGACGCGCTGGCCGAGGTGAACCTCCACGCCATCCAGACCTCGGGCAACACCATCCGCAATGTGACCGCGGACCATTTCGCCGGCGCCGCCGCCGACGAGATCGCTGACCCGCGCCCGGTGGCCGAGCTGCTGCGGCAATGGTCCACCGATCACCCCGAGTTCCAATTCCTGCCGCGCAAGTTCAAGATCGCCGTCACCGGCGCGCCGAACGACCGCGCGGTGATCAAGGCGCATGACATCGGCATCGAGATCGTCACGAAGGACGGACAGATCGGCTACCGCGTGCTCGTCGGCGGCGGCCTCGGCCGCACCCCTATGATCGGCAAGGTGCTGTCGGATTTCGTGGCGCAGGATGACCTGCTGCCCTTCGTCGAGGCCACCGTCTCCGTCTGGAACCTGCTCGGCCGCCGCGACAACAAGTACAAGGCGCGCATCAAGATCACCGTGCACGAGCACGGGATCGAGGAAATCCAGCGCCTCGTAGCCGAGCGCTTTGCCGAGACCAAGGCGGCCTTCAACGGTTCCGACCTCGATCTCTTCGAAGAGATCAAGGAAAGCTTCGCTGCGCCCGCGTTCCGCAATGCCCCCGAGGACGACTTCGCTGCGGCCTATGACGCCGACCCGGTGTTCCGGTCCTGGGCCGACACCAACCTCGCCGAGCACAAAGCGCCCGGCTATGCCATCGCGCAGGTCTCGCTCAAGGCACATGGCCAGACGCCGGGCGATGCCTCGGCCGAGCAGATGCGCGTGCTGGCGGATCTGGCCGAGCGCTTCGGCCACGACGAGCTGCGCATCAGCCACGAGCAGAACGTGATCCTGCCGCATGTGCATAAGTCGGACCTGCCGCAGCTGCACCAGATCCTCAAGGCGCATGGGCTCGCGACTGCCAACATCGGCAAGATCAGCGATATCATCGCCTGCCCCGGCATGGACTACTGCGCGCTGGCCACGGCCCGCTCGATCCCGATCGCCACGCAGATCGCCACCCGGTTCGACGAGCTCAAGACCGAGCACGAGATCGGCGACCTGAAGATCAAGATCTCGGGCTGCATCAACGCCTGCGGACACCACCACGTGGGCCATATCGGCATCCTCGGGCTGGATCGCGGCGGCGTCGAAACCTATCAGATCACCCTCGGCGGCGATGCCACCGAGACCGCCGCGCTCGGCGAGCGCACCGGTCCGGGCTTCTCCTACGAAGAGATCGTGCCCGCCATCGAGCGGCTGGTGGACGCCTACCTCGAACAGCGCGAGAGCCCCGAGGAGACCTTCCTGCAGGCCTATCGCCGGCTCGGCATGGCGCCCTTCAAGGAAGCGCTCTACGAGACCGAGAAGAACGCCGAGGCAGCCTGAGGCGATGACCCTGCAGCTTCCTCCCAACACGCCCGAAACAGGCGCCAAGGCTCTGCTGCCCGATGAGCTGGCAGAGCTGCGCGCCCGGGTCGACGCGCTCAACGCGCGCTACCGGCACCACGGCGCGACCGCGGTGCTGGAGGGGGCCCTGCGCGATCCAGAGGCGGGGCGCATCGCCATGGTCTCGTCCTTCGGGGCGGAATCGGTGGCGCTGCTGCACCTCGTGGCGGTGGTGGATCGCACCACTCCGGTGCTGTTCATCGACACGCGGCTGCTGTTCGCCGAGACGCTGGAGTACCAGCTCGAGATCTCCGAACGGCTGCGGCTGTCGGACGTGCGGGTGATCCGCACCGACGAGGCGCTGCTGCAGTCCCGCGACCCCTACGGCGCGCTGCGCTTTTCGGACAAGGACGCCTGCTGCGCCCTGCGCAAGACCTTGCCGCTCGAGCAGGCGCTCGGCGGGTTCGACGGCTGGATCACCGGGCGCAAGCGCTACCAGTCGAAGACCCGCGCAGGCCTCGAGTTCTTCGAGCTCGAAGAGGAAACCGGGCGCATCAAGGTGAACCCGATGGCGCATTGGGCGCCCGAGGACATCGGCGCCTACATGGACGAGAACCGCCTGCCCCGGCACCCGCTGGTGGCGCAGGGCTACCCCTCGATCGGCTGCGCGCCCTGCACCAGCAAGGTCGCGCCCGGAGAGGACCCCCGCGCCGGACGCTGGCGCGGCGAAGACAAGGTTGAATGCGGCATCCATTTCATCAATGGCCAGGCCGTGAGAGAAGGACAGAGCCAATGACCGTCATCGTGACCGACGAGGGCTTCGGCCCCGACACCTGGGAAGCTCAGGACGCCCCCGTGCTGGACCTGCCCTCCGACACCGACCCCGCGGCGCTGGAAGTGCCGCACAACACCACGCATGTGCGCATTGCCTTCCCGAGCTTCGCCGATGGGCGCGGCTTCACGCTGGCACGCCTGCTGCGCCTGCGCGGCTTCACAGGCACGCTGCGCGCCGCCGGTCACGTGATCTCGGACCAATACGCCATGGCCCGCCGTTCGGGCTTCGACGAGGTCGAGATCTCGGACGAGCTGGCCGCCCGCCAGCCAGAGGGCGAGTGGAAATTCCGCGCGGACTGGCAAAAGCACGACTACCAGTCGCGGGTGCGCGGCTAAGACGCCTTTCCCCTGACCTGCATCACAGATATAGCCAAGGGACCGGCTGATCGGCCGGCGAGAGATACAATGACAGAGTTGAAACCCGTGAACGAAGCCACCGCAGCGAAAGCCGATGCGCCGAAGAAGATGGTGCTTCCCGACGCCCAGAGTGTCACCTTCGTGAAGCACTGGACCGACCGGCTTTTCTCTTTCCGCGTCACCCGCCCTGCCAGCCTGCGCTTCCGTTCGGGCGAGTTCGTGATGATCGGCCTGATGGGCGATCCCGATCCGAAGACCGGCAAGCAGAAGCCGCTGCTGCGCGCATATTCCATCGCCTCGCCTTCCTGGGACGAGGAGCTGGAATTCTACTCGATCAAGGTGCAGGACGGCCCGCTCACCTCGAAACTGCAGCATATCCAAGTGGGCGACGAAGTCATCCTCCGCCCCAAGCCCGTCGGCACGCTGGTGCATGACGCGCTGCTGCCCGGCAAGCGCATCTGGTTCTTTGCCACCGGCACCGGCTTTGCGCCCTTCGCCTCGCTGCTGCGCGAGCCGCAGACCTACGAGGATTACGACGAGGTCATCATCACCCACACCTGCCGCGAGGCGGGCGAGCTGGAATACGGGGCCGCGCTGATCGAGAGCCTGAAGACCGACGAGCTGCTGAACGAGCTGATCGGCGAAGGCTTCTGGAAGAAGATCAAGTACTATCCGACGACCACCCGCGAAGAGAGCCCGAAGATGGGCCGCATCACCGACCTGATGCGCTCGGGCGAGGCCTTTGCCGATCTTGGCGTGGCGCCGCTGAACCCCGAGACCGACCGTGCGATGATCTGCGGCAACCTCGCCTTCAACCTCGAGCTGAAGCAGATGTTAGAGGACTATGGCCTCGAAGAGGGCGCCAACTCGGACCCCAAGCATTACGTGGTGGAGAAGGCCTTCCTCGACTGAGGCGCCCCCACCCGGCATCAAAGAAAGCCCCGGCACAGCCGGGGCTTTTTGCGTTGCGCGCGCCGCGTAAGACGCGCGTGGCGGTCAGCCGCGGCCCGTTTCCTTGAAGCTCTGCCGCTCAGCCGAAGGGTCGAGCGCGATCAGCAGCAGTGCGGCGTAGAGCGCCAGCAGGCACGCCGCCGTGTAGATCGACATCGCCTCGACGACGGGCAAGGCAAGCGGCGAGCCGCGGTGGAAATCATGCACGAAGAGCACTGCCAAGACGCCCGACAGCCCCGCCGTACCAGACAGCATCGTAACTTCGGCCCGGTTCAGCCGCGGGCTGCCCAGCCCGGCAAGCCCGAGCGCCGCGACAAGGATGCCGGCAATCGTGCCCGGCGACATGCGGTCCGTAAACGCGCGGCTTTCGGCCAACACGTCGAAGCCGCCGTTCCCGAGCGGGATGACGATGGAATTTGTCAGCGCCACCGCCGCCGCTATGCCCGCGCAGGCCAGTACCGCGCTGCGGGGCGCCGATCGCTGCAGGTGGATGAGGATCCCCGAGAACAGGAGGGCGAAGCTGATCGCCGTGCTCGGCACCATGGCCGCGCGGTACGGCGCACCGCGCACCAGCACCTCGACCCCGAACAGCCAGCCCGCCAGAACGGTCCCCACCACGCACAACGCGATGATCGAAAGGAGCATGGGAACGCCGCGGTGCGGCAGGTCGGTTCTCTGGAAAGCCATAGTGGTCTGTCTCGGAGCTGAAGCGTTGTTCGGGGGGGGTACGCCACTATAAATCGCGCGGATCACGCCGCGCTAGAAAGAAATCCTGCACGGAAAAGATATTTTTGTGTCAACCGCCGCCCCCCCGGCGATCAGAGACCGAGCCGTTCGCGCGCCTCCTCAAGCACCGCCGCAAGCTGCTCCGGCGCGTCCTTCACCGTAGCCAGAGCGGATTTTGTCGCCTCCTTGGCAGCAAAGCCGAGGTCGGACTGCTCGATGTAAGCAACGGCCTTGTCGTAATCGAAGCCCTCGACGGTGAAGAGCTCGCGCAGCTGTGCATCGGTCATCCGGGCCACCTCGGCCCCGGTGTCGGAGGCGCTGTTCATCGCATCCCCCGCCGCGGCGCCAGCTCTGTCCATCGTGCTCTCAGCCGAGGCCATGGCGTCCTTGGTGGTATCTGTCACCGCATCCGCCGCGCCCTGCACGGTGTCCGCCGCCTTGCCCGCCGCATCGGAAATCGCCGCCATCGCGTCATCGGCGGCCTCGCCCGCCTTGTCCATGGCCTCGCGCCCCGCAGCCGCCGCATCGTCGGCCGCCTGCTCGAGCGTCTCGTCGGCTCTTTCGGCCGCGGCCTCCGCCTCGGTGCCCGCGTTGTCCATGGGGTCATCTACGGCGCCGGTCACCGCCTGGTCGCTCTCGACGGGAATGCCCTCGTCGCCGCTGCGCATGCCGAAAACCAGGATGCCGATCAGCACAATGGCCCCGACGATCAGAATCGCTTGTCTCATCTCAGATATCTCCAGTCTCGCATGAGTGTCGCGTCGGTGTGAGATAGGCATTCACATTGCCATGATCACCCGCTGGTCGGGGCATCGGCAGCGCATCGCGCACCCGATGAGCGGGTTGAGGCCCGACTTCCCCTCTGTTTCGGCCAATTGCCGCTTGAAACACCCGTCCCGCAGCACTATTTTGCGCGCCTACGAGACACGGCAACAAAGGACGAAAACCATAGCTCGCAGACCTCACAACGCGCCCCCGACGCGCGACACCGGCCCCCGCGTAAACGACCGCATCCGGGCTCCCGAAATCCGCCTGATCGGCGCCGAGGGTGAAAACCTGGGCGTGCAGACCCCTGCGCGCGCGCTGGAGATGGCCGAGGAAGCCGGTCTCGACCTGGTCGAGATCTCGCCCAACGCCAAGCCGCCCGTCTGCAAGATCATGGACTTCGGCAAGTTCAAGTACGAACAGCAGAAGCGTGAGAGCGATGCGCGCAAGAAGCAGAAGACCATCGAGGTCAAGGAAGTGAAATTCCGCCCCGGCACCGACACGCATGACTATGACGTCAAGATGCGCAACGTGCTGAAGTTCCTCGAAGGCGGTGACAAGGTGAAGATCACCCTGCGCTTCCGCGGCCGCGAGATGGCGCACCAGAACCTTGGCCGTGAACTGCTCGAGCGCGTGGCGGAAGACGTCAAGGAAGTGGGCAAGGTCGAGAACATGCCCAAGATGGAAGGCCGCCAGATGGTCATGATGATCGGTCCGGCTGCCAAGTAACGACCGATCCGCGACCCGGAAACGGGTCCGACGAGGGAAACCCGCCGCGCTGCCGCCGGCGGGTTTTGCTTTGTCTTGGGGTTTCGGTCGCGCTATGCCGGGACGCTCTCTTTTGGATGACCCCGCGGGTGCGGTGCCCTCAGGCCTCGCGCGGGCGCGGACGGGAGGGCGGCTCTTTCAGCAGGCCGCCGACGCCCATGGCGGCGATGTCCCCGGGGGTCACGGTCTGACCGCAGATCAGCCGCTCGAGCACCCAATCCGCTCCGTTGATCGCCGGCGATCGGGCGCAGCCGGGCAGGCCCACCACCGGGCGCGCGCCGAGGCGGCCGAAGAAGAGCAGGTTGCCGGGATCGACGGGCATGCCGAAATGGCTGACCTCCCCCCCTGCCGCGCGCAGCGCCTCGGGCGCGACGTCGTGCAGGTCGGAGGTCGCCGAGCCGGTCAGGATCAGAAGGATGTCACCCGGCGCTTCGCGAAGCGCCTGTGCCAGTGGATCGGTCCGGTGCGGCACAAGAACCCGCGGGCCGAGCGCAGTGCCGAAGCGCTCGAGCCGCGCCCGGGTGGCGCGGCGGCCCTTGTCGCCGGGATCGCCGCCCACCTCGGTCTCGATCAGCGTGGCGGACTTGGCCACCGGCCCGTGCAGGCGCAGCGCCCCGCCCCGGGCGGCGGCGCAGGCGGCCGCAAGCGCAGCCTCGGGCACGGCGTAGGAGATGATCTTTACCGTCGCCACCATCGCCCGCGGCGCGCAGCGCTGCCACGGGCGCAGGGTCGCGACCGTGATCATCGGGTGCACCGCGTTGACCGCATCGATCCGCGCGGCATCAACCTCGAGCACGCCGGGACCGAGCGCGTGCAGGTTGACCCGCCCCGTTGTTGCCGGGCCGATGCGCAGCTGAGCGGTCGCTGGATCGGGCAGCAGCGCCTCGGCGAGCCGCCGCGCCGCCGTGTCCTCGGCCACGTCCCCGGGCTCGAGCCGCGCGACGATCACCTCGGAAAGCCCAGCCTCGCGCATCCTGCCGAGGTCCGCCGCTGTCAGCATGTGCCCCTTCTTCAGCTTCCCGCCGGTCAGCGCGACGGAATGCGCCAGTATCGCGCCCTCGGCCTCGGCCAGCGCCACGGGGCCGAATTTCATGCGCCCTTCCTCAGCACGCGGGTCATCTCGGCAAGGATCGACACGGCGATCTCGGCGGGGCCCGAGGCACAGATATCAAGCCCGATGGGTCCGTGGATGAGCGCGATTTCGGCCTCGGTGAACCCCGCCTCGGAAAGCCGCGTCACGCGCTTTGCATGGGTGCGGGTGGAGCCGAGCGCGCCAATATAGAAGACCTTCGAGCGCAGCGCCGCCTCGATGGCGGGATCGTCGAGCTTGGGGTCGTGGGTCAACAGCACCAGAGCGGTGCGGGTATCGAGGCCCAGCTTCGTCACCGCCTCGTCGGGCCAGTCGTCGAGGATCGTCTCGCCGGGAAAGCGCGCCTCTGAGCCGAAGGCGCCGCGCGGGTCGATCAGCACCGGGTCGTAGCCGGCGATGCGCGCCATGGGCAGCAGCGCCTGCGCGATATGCACCGCGCCGACGACCAGAAGCCGCAGCGGCGGATTGTGGATGGCGACGAAGGTGCGGCTCTCTTCGATGAACCCCGAACGGTCCATGCGAAAGGCCGTCTCGTGCCCGGCGTACGCGAGCGTGCGCTGCTGGCTGTCGAGGTCGACCACATAGGCCACGGGGGTGCGGGCGGCGCGGGCCTCGCAAAGCTCGGCGAGCAGCGCCTCGGGCAGCGCCGCGCCGACCGGCTCGACCAGCACGCGGATGGTGCCGCCGCAGGCGAGGCCGACGGCGAAGGCATCATCGTCCGAGACGCCGAATTCCAGCTCGCGGGACTTGCCCTCGTCGAGCGCCTCGAGCGCCTCGACGATCACCGCCCCCTCGACGCAACCACCGGAGACCGACCCCTCGATCTCTCCGCTGCCGGAGATGGCAAGCTGCGCGCCGGTCCGGCGCGGCGCCGAACCCCAGGTCTGGATCACCGTGGCGAGCGCGGCCTTGCGGCCCTCGCGGTGCCAGGCGAGCGCGGTTTCGGGGATGGCGTCGAAGTCCTGGATGGTCGTCGCCTTCGGGTCTGTCGTGTGCTTGGTCATCACAAACGCTCCTTCGCGTCCGGTCTGGGTCTTGGTCCGCGCCGCTCAGCCGGCCTGCTGGTAGACCGCCGAGACCTCGGCGCGGATGATGCGGGCGATGAGCGCGCAATCCTCGAGGCTGAAGGTCAGCGGCAGGCGCATGTCGAGGATCCCCGTGAGAATACGATTGGTGGCGGGCATCGGTTCCGAAGGCGCATAACGCCAGCTGTCGTAGCGCGAGGTGAAGGCCACTGGTTCGGCGCCGCCGAACCACTTCAGCTCGACCCCGCGCGCGGCGCAGCGCGAGAGCACCTGTTGGATCGCCTCGGGTGCCCAGTCGAGCAGCAGCGCCTGGATCGAGGAGCCGACAAAGCGCTCGGGCTCGGGCCGCGCGATGAGCGTGAGGCCCGGGGTGCCCCGCAAGCCCGCCTCGACCACCCGGTAGCGCTCGTTCCAGCGCTCGATCTGCGCCGAGAGCTCGGCAAGTTGCGGCCGCAGCAGCGCGGCGCGCAGGTTGTCCATCCGGCCCGAGACGTTGGGGGTGAGGTATTTCACCCGCTCGAAGGCCTCCGGCCCCGGTGCCGCAAGATGCCGCTCGTAAAGCATGTAGCTGCCCGACAGCATCACCGCGCGGGCGGCCAGGTCCTCGTCATCGGTGACCAGAAAGCCGCCCTCGCCCGAGTTCATGTGCTTGTAGGTCTGCGTCGAGTAGCAGCCGATGGCGCCGTGCCGCCCAGAGGGCGTTCCGTTCCAGGAGGCCCCCATGGTGTGGGCGCAATCCTCGACGACCGGCACGCCCGCGGCGTTGCAGAGCGTCATCAGCCGGTCCATGTCGCAGATGTGCCCGCGCATGTGGCTGAGCATCAGCACCCGCGCCTGCGGCAGCTTGGTGGCGAGATCGTCGAGGTCGATCACCAGCCCCTCGGTCACCCCGACGAAGACCGGCACCGCTCCGAGCGCGGCAATCGCCCCCGGCACCGGCGCCAGGGTGAAGGCGTTGGTCAGAACCTTGTCGCCGGGCTGAACCCCCAGTGCGCGCAGGGCGCAGCCGAGCGCGTAGCCGCCCGAGGCCACCGCCACGCAGTAGCGCGCGCCGGTGACGGCGGCGAACTCCTGTTCGAGCAGCGCGGCCTCGGAGACCTCTCCGGCGGCGGTGTTGTAGCGGTGCAGCCGGCCATGGCGCATCACCGCCAGCGCGGCCTCGATCCCGGCTTCGGGGATGGGCTCCTGCTGGGTGAAGCTGCCGGTGAAACGTTCGGCCGTGAGGGTCTCTGTCTTCGGGTGCTCGGTCATGGGGCATTGATGCGCCCGCGCTGCCGCGCGGTCAATGCGCAAGGGCACACACCGATCTGCGCGCGCCTGCCGTGCGCCTCAGCCGATGAGCCGCGCCACCGCCCCGGCGAGCTCGTCGAAATGGCCGATCATCGCCTCGGGGTCCAGCGCCGAGACGGCATCGCCATCGGGGCCGAAGCCGACAAGGATGCAGGGCACGCCCACCGCCCTTGCCGTGTTGCGGTCGGTTGCCGTGTCGCCGACCAGCAGGCTCTGCGCCACCTGCCCGCCCGCACGTTCCACCGCCGCGACATAGGGCGCGGGGTCAGGCTTGCGCACCGGCAGCGTGTCGGCCCCGATCAGCGCATCGAAATGCCCGCGGGCGCCCATGCGCTGCATCAGCGTCTCGGCCAGCCCTTCGGGCTTGTTGGTGCAGATGCTGACCTTGTAACCCGCCTCGCGCAGCCCCTGCACAGCGTCCAGCGCGCCGGGGTAGAAGCGGGTGTAGCGGTCGATGGCCTCGCCGTAGACCGTCAGCAGCTCGGGATACCAGCGGACGATGAGCTCCTCGGAGAAGGTCCCGGCGCGGTCTAGCCCTGCGGTGAGCATGGCCCGCCCGCCCTTCACCGCGATGCCCGCGTCGAGCGCCGGGTCAAGCCGCACCTCGAGCCCCATGCCCTCGAAGCAGGCATTGGCGGCGGCGATCAGGTCGCCGCTGGTGTCGGCAAGCGTGCCATCGAGATCGAAGACCACCGTACGCATTCCGCTTGTCCCTTTCGCCGCGCCCTGTCACAGGCTGAAATCCAACGTGACCCGGGGCACCTTGCCCCCCTGCCCCAAGCGGATAAAACGGGCGCAGGCAGAAGACAAACAGGAAACCGCATGAGCCTCGCCCTGATCCTCCTTGCCGCAGGCAAGGGCACCCGCATGGAGTCCGATCTCCCCAAGGTCCTCCACCGCCTCGCCCAGGCCCCGCTGCTGTGGCACGCGCTGCGCGCCGGTCAGGCGCTCGAGCCCGCGCGGTCGGTGGTGGTGGCCGGGCACGGCGCCGAGGCGGTCGAGGCCTCGACCGCCGATTTCGCCCCCGAGGCGCAGGTGGTGATCCAGCAAGAGCAGCTCGGCACCGCCCATGCCGTGGCCCAGGCCCGCCCCGCGCTCGAGGGGTTCGAGGGCGACGCGCTGGTGCTCTACGGCGATACGCCCTTCATCACCGAGGCGACGCTGGAGGCGATGCGCGAGGCCCGCGCCAAGCATGACGTCGTGGTGCTGGGCTTCGAGGCCGCGGATCCGGGGCGCTACGGGCGGCTGGTGACCGAGGGCGACGCGCTGCAGCGCATCGTCGAGTTCAAGGACGCCTCCGAAACCGAGCGCGCCATCACCCTGTGCAACTCGGGCGTGGTCTGCGCGGACAGCAAGACCCTCTTCGACCTGATCGACGCCGTGGGCAACGACAATGCGTCGGGGGAATATTACCTCACCGACATCGTCGAGATCGCCCGGTCGCGCGGCCTTTCGGCGGGGGTCGTGCGCTGTGATGAAGCCGAGACTCTGGGCATCAATTCCCGCGCCGAGCTGCGCGCCGCCGAGGCCGCCTTCCAAGCCCGCAAGCGCGCAGAGCTGCTGGACGAGGGCGTGCTGATGAGCGCTCCCGAGACAGTGTTCTTTGCCTGGGACACCTACGTCGGCCGCGACGCAGAGATCGAGCCCAATGTGGTCTTCGGCCCCGGCGTGACGGTCGAGACCGGCGCGCGTATTCGTGCCTTCAGCCATCTCGAGGGGTGCCACGTCAGCCGCGGCGCCATCGTCGGCCCCTATGCCCGCCTGCGCCCCGGCGCCGAGCTGGCCGAAGAGGTGCATGTGGGCAACTTCGTCGAGGTGAAGAACGCCTATCTGGCGGAAGGCGTGAAGGCCAACCATCTCACCTATATCGGCGACGCCGACATCGGCGAGCGCACCAACATCGGGGCGGGCACGATCACCTGCAACTACGACGGTTTCTTCAAGCACCGCACCACCATCGGCAAGAATGCCTTCATCGGCTCGGACACGATGCTGGTCGCGCCGGTCACCGTCGGCGACGGCGCGATGACCGGCTCGGGGTCGGTGGTGACCGAGGACGTCCCCGCCGGCGCACTTGCGCTTGGACGGACGAAACAGGTGACCAAGCCGGGGTTTGCCACCAGGCTGCGCGACATGCTGAAGGCCAAGAAGGCGGCGCAACAGACCGCCAAAGGAGACTAAGACCATGTGCGGAATCGTCGGCGTCCTGGGCAAGCACGAGGTTGCCCCCATGCTGGTCGAGGCGCTGAAACGCCTCGAGTACCGCGGTTATGACAGCGCGGGCATCGCCACGGTGAACGGCGGCCTGCTCGACCGCCGCCGCGCCGTCGGCAAACTGGTGAACCTGCAGGATCTGCTGGTGCACGACCCGCTCGCGGGCAAGGCGGGCATCGGCCACACCCGCTGGGCCACCCATGGCGCCCCGACCGAGCGCAACGCGCACCCGCACCGCGCGGGCAAGGTCTCGGTCGTGCACAACGGCATCATCGAGAACTTCCGCGAACTGCGCGCCGAGTTGGCCGATCAGGGCCTCGCCCCCGAGACCGAGACCGACACCGAGACCGTCGCCATGCTGGTCTCGCACTACCTCGCCAGCGGCCTCGGCCCGGTCGAGGCGGCGTCGAAGGCGCTCGGACGGCTGGAGGGGGCCTTTGCCCTGGCCTTCCTCTTCGACGGCGAGGAAGACCTCATCGTCGCCGCCCGCAAGGGCTCGCCGCTGGCCATCGGCCACGGTGACGGCGAGATGTTCGTGGGCAGCGACGCCATCGCGCTCGCCCCGATGACCGACCGCATCACCTACCTCGAAGAGGGTGACTGGGCCGTGGTCACCCGCGCCGGTGCCGAAATCTTCGACGAGTCCGGGGCGCCGGTGGCGCGCGAGGAGAAACGCGTACGGCTCGACCAGACGCAGGTCGACAAGGCCGGCTACAAGCACTTCATGGCCAAGGAGATCGCCCAGCAGCCGACCGTGCTGGCCGAGGCGCTGGGGGCCTACCTGAAGGGCGACGAGATCGTCCTGCCCTCCCCGGGCCTCGATTTCGCCGAGGTCGACCGGCTGGTGCTGGTCGCCTGCGGCACGGCCTATTACGCTTGCCTCACAGCCAAATACTGGTTCGAGAAGCTCGCCCGCATTCCGGTGGAGGTCGATATCGCCTCGGAGTTCCGCTACCGCGAGCCCCCCGTCACCAAGGGCACCGTCGCGCTCTTCGTCAGCCAGTCGGGCGAGACCGCCGACACGCTGGCTGCGCTGCGCTACTGCGCGGGACGGGCAGACCGGATCGTCTCGGTGGTCAATGTCGAGACCTCGACCATCGCCCGTGAAAGCGATCTGGCGCTGCCGATCCACGCCGGCGTCGAGGTCGGTGTCGCCTCGACCAAGGCCTTCACCTGCCAGCTCAACGTGCTCTTGCTGCTCGCCATCAAGGCGGCCGAGGCGCGCGGGCACATGGAAGCTGCCGAGAAGTCCGAGCTGCTGGCGCAGCTCCGCGCCCTGCCGGGCCTCTTCAACGCGGCGCTCGACCGCGACGGCGCCATCGCGGACGCCGCGCGGAAGATCTCCGAGGCCCGCGACGTGCTCTTCCTCGGCCGCGGCATGATGTATCCGCTGGCGCTCGAAGGCGCGCTGAAGCTGAAGGAAATCAGCTATATCCACGCCGAGGCCTACGCGAGCGGAGAGCTGAAACACGGGCCCATCGCGCTGATCGACAAATCGGTACCGGTGATCGTCATGGCACCGCGCGACGGGCTCTTCGACAAGACCGTCTCGAACATGCAGGAGGTCATGGCCCGCGGCGGCAAGGTCTGCCTGATCTCGGACGCGCGCGGCATCGAGGAGGCCGGGGACGGCATCTGGCAGAGCATCACCTTGCCCGAGGTGGACGAGCGCCTCGCGCCGCTCCTCTATGCCCTGCCCGCGCAGCTGCTGGCCTACCACGCCGCCATTGCCAAGGGCACCGATGTGGACCAGCCGCGCAACCTCGCGAAATCCGTGACGGTGGAATAACCCGCCCCGCCCGCTGCGCGAACCGCCACGGGACATTGAGACCAAAAAGATAGCCCCGGACGTCTGCGCGACGTCTGGGGCTTTCTCTCTTTTCGAATTCGCAAATCCGGCGGCGGAGCCGGGTAAGGCTCAGGCGAAGAGCTCGTGGGCCAGTTCCAAGGCCTCGACCAGCGTGTCGACCTCGGCCTCGGTGTTGTAGAGGCCGAAAGAGGCGCGGCAGGTCGCTGTGACGCCGAGGTGATCCATCAGCGGGCCGGCGCAATGGTGCCCGGCGCGCACCGCGACGCCCTTCTTATCGAGGATCGTCGAGATGTCATGCGCATGCGCCGCGCCGTCGAGCGTAAAGGAGAAGATCGCCGCCTTGCCGGGCGTGGTGCCCTGCAGGTTGAGCCAGTTCAGCCCCTGCAGCTTCGATGCGGCGTAATTGGCGAGCTTCGCCTCGTGGGCGGCGATGTTTTCCATGCCGAGGCCCATCATATACTCCAGCGCCACGCCAAGGCCGATCTGCGGCACGATGCCGGGCGTTCCCGCCTCGAACTTCATCGGCGGCTCGGCATAGGTGATGCTGTCCTTGTGGACCTCGCGGATCATGTCGCCGCCGCCCATGAAGGGGCGCATCTCACCCTGGCGTTCGCGGCGGATCCAGATCGCGCCGGAGCCCGAGGGGCCATAGAGCTTGTGGCCGGTGATTGCGTAGAAATCGCAGCCCAGCTCCTCGACGTTGACGGGCATGTGCACCGCGCCCTGTGAGCCGTCGACCAGCACCGGCACACCCTTCTCGCGCGCACCTGCCGAGATCGCCTTGATATCGACCACCGTGCCCAGCACGTTCGACACCTGCGTGACCGCGATCAGCTTGGTCTTCGGCGTGATCGCGTCCAGCACCGCCTGCGGATCGAGCGTGCCGGTGGCGTCCACGTCGACCCATTTGATCACCACGCCCTGCCGCTCGCGCAGGAAGTGCCAGGGCACGATATTCGCGTGATGCTCCATGACCGACAGGATGATCTCGTCCCCGGCCTCCATGCGGGGCATGGCCCAGCCGTAGGCGACGAGGTTGATGCCCATGGTCGAGCCGTTGGTGAAGACCACCTCTTCCTCGTCCCGCGCGCCGAGGAAGCGCGCGATGGTGCCGCGCACGCCCTCGTATTTCTCGGTGGCGAGGTTCGACAGGTAGTGAAGCCCGCGGTGGACGTTGGAATATTCCTCGGCATAGCCACGGGTCACCGCGTCGATCACCACCTGCGGCTTCTGCGCCGAGGCACCATTGTCGAGATAGACCAGCGGCTTGCCGTTCACCTCGCGGGAGAGGATCGGAAAATCCTCGCGGATTTGTTGCACGTCATACATAGCTTGCCATCCCGTTCGGCATTCCCCCCATCAGGGAGGCGATCATCATCAGCGCCGCGAGCAGCGCCAGGGTCGCGAGTATCAGCACCAGCAGCGCCTTTAAAGGGCTGCCGAAACCATGCGCCTCGTCGAGGAAGGCGACCAGGATCCAGAGCCCCACGCAGAGCGCCACAAGCACCAGCAGCGCCGCCAGCCCGCCCGAGACCGCGCCGATCAGCGCCACCCCGAGTTGCGCCAGCGCCCGCAGCCCCTGCAGCCAGATCAGCAGCACGGCCACATCCTCGAGCCGCGCAGTGCCGCCGAAGCTGCGCCCGGCCCATGTCAGCGTGACGATCGAGCCCGCCAGCATCACGGCCAGCAAAAGCCCCATCGGCACGGGCATCAGCCCGCCCACCGGGCCCAGCTCGCCGCCGAGCTGCATCAGCCCGACCAGCAGCGCATTCAGCGCCACGACCAGGCCGAAGCCGGTCAGCAGCGCCTCGCGCGACAGATGCAGGCCCAGCAGCATCCGCGCCACCTCGCGCGGGGCGGTGACGGTCTGCCAGGCCAGCGAAAGAAGACCCGCCACGGTCATCCGGCGGGCCGTTCGGCCATCCGGTCCCCGGGCCATTCCGCAGCCCTGAGGCCGCCGATCCAGAACCATAGGAAGACCGCGCACCACAGCAGCCCCACCAGCGAGAGCTGCAGACCCTCGCCGACAAACCCCGCCACTAGCCCGTTGAGCAGCGCCAGCGGGCTTGCCGCCAGCAGCGCCCAGAACAGCGCCAGCCGCGCGCCGTAGCCAGTTCCCCGGCCGCGGAAGAGCTTGGCAACGAGGTGGCTCAGCGCCGCCAGCACATAGAGCGCAAGCGGCAGGATCACCATGCAGGCCAGCAGCGACGCGCCCATGAGCGGGTTGAGCTCCGTACCTTCAAGATGCGCCTGCCGCGCGAGCGCGGGCATCCGGGCGACGAAGAACATCGCGCAGGCGGCCATGACGAGCATCAACGCCCGGTCCTCTCGGGGGCCCTGCGACAGCAGGCGGCTCATCACCGCGCCCGGCCCCCGGTAGGTGGCGACGATCTCGCGCGAGAGCGACATCAGTCGCGGCGACGGCCCAGCCAGGCCGCGACCAGCTCGTTGATCTCGGTCTGGATGTCCTCGTCCTCAACCTCCTGCACCGCTTCGGCGATGAAGGCGATGGTCAGCAGGTCCTCGGCGGTGCCGCGCGGCACGCCGCGGGCGCGCAGGTAGAACAGACCGTCCTCGTCGATCGCGCCCGAGGTCGACCCATGCGAACACGCCACGTCGTCGGCGTAGATCTCGAGCTCCGGCTTGGCGAGGAACTGGCTGTCCTCGTCCAGAAGCAGCGACTGGCTGATCTGATAGCCGTCGGTCTTCTGTGCGCCGGGCTTGACCAGGATCTTGCCCTGGAAGACGCCGGTCGCGCCGTTGCGCAGCACCTTCTTGAAGATCTGGCGGCTTTCGCAGTTCACCGCGTCGTGGGTGATGAACACCGTGTCGTCATGGTGGAAATCGCCATCCCCCATGCAGGCGCCCGCGACATGCACCGCCGCATCGTCGCCGGTCAGCTCGATCACTGCCTCGTTGCGGGTCAGCACGCCGTTCACCGTGAGGGTGAAGGTCTTGAAGGTGCTCTCGGTGCCGAGCCGGCCGAAGATATGCGTCGCGGCGCGGCGCTCGTGGTCGCGGCCTTGGACCCGGATGTGGTGGAAGCCGGCGCCATCGGCGACGTCAACTTCCATCACCGCGTTGAAGCGCGCGGCGGCGGGGCCGGATTCGAGCAGCGTCACGTCGCCGCCCTCTTCGACCTTCACCACGTGGTGCAGGATTGCATCGGAGCTGTCGCTCTCGTGGCGATAAAGCAGGTGCACGGGCTTTGCGACCTTGCCGGTCACGCGGATCAGCAGGCCATCGGTCGCAAAGGCGGTGTTGAGCGCGGCGAGCGGGCGCTCGACGGGGGTCTGGCCGCTCTGTTCCAGCGTGCCGTAGAGATCCTTGGCCCAGTGGATGTCCGAAGCCTCGGCGAGACGCTCGATGCTCAGCCCTTCGAGCGCCAGATCATCGGAGTCCTCGGCGCTGAACACGCCGTCGACGAAGACCACCTTGAGCCGGTCGCGTTCGCTGAAGACCGGCGCCTCGTCGTCCGCGGCCATCACGGCGGCGGCGGGCGCCTCGACTACGGTCAGCGTGTCGGGGCGGGTGAATTTCCAGTACTCGTCACGGCCGCCGGGCAGGCCCATGGCCTGCACGCGGGCCAGCGCCGCCTCGCGGGCCGGACGCGACCAGCCACCCTCGGGCAGGCTGAGCGCGGCCAGACGCGCGTCGGTCGCGGTCTGCTTGACTTGGGGAAGTGCCATTACGCCTCCTCCTCGATGATGTCCGCATAGCCGTTCTGCTCGACCTCGAGCGCCAGCTCGGGGCCGCCGGTCTTGATGATGCGGCCGTTCGACATGATGTGCACGACATCCGGTTTGATGTGGTCGAGCAGGCGCTGGTAGTGGGTGATCACGAGGAAGGCGCGGCCTTCGTCGCGCAGCGCGTTCACGCCATCGGCGACCAGTTTCATGGCGTCGACGTCGAGGCCGGAGTCGGTCTCGTCGAGGATGCACATCTTCGGCTCGAGCATCGCCATCTGCAGGATCTCGTTGCGCTTCTTCTCACCGCCCGAGAAGCCGACGTTGACCGGGCGCTTGAGCATCTCGGCATCGATCTTCAGCGACTTGGCCTTCTCGCGGATGACCTTGAGGAACTCGGTCGAGGACATCTCTTCCTCGCCGCGGGCCTTGCGCTGCGAATTCACTGCGGTGCGCAGGAAGGTCATGTTGCCGACGCCGGGGATTTCCACCGGGTACTGGAACGCCAGGAAGAGGCCCGCCGCGGCGCGCTCTTCGGGCTCCATCTCGAGGATGTCCTCGCCTTCCAGCAGCGCCTCGCCGCCGGTGACCTCGTAGCCGTCCTTGCCCGACAGGACGTAGGACAGGGTCGACTTGCCCGAGCCGTTCGGGCCCATGATCGCATGCACCTTGCCCGCTTCGACGGTCAGGTCCACACCCTTGAGGATCTGCTTGTCCTCTTCTTCCAGCTTCACCTGAAGGTTCTTGATTTCCAGCATAGGTTTCCCTCCTTGGGGGTGCGGTCAGGGCCGCACGGACAGTTTCATGATCCGCAGCAGATCCTTCACCGGGAAGGCCTGAGGGACGATCTCGAACCGGGCCATGCGGCCGGTCATTTGCGGTCGGCCGAGCCAGTGCTCGACCTTGTGATAGTGCGCCCGCGGTGCGTAGTCGTCGAAGAGCAGCACCAGCGGTTTCTCGGTCAGGAAGGCGGCGGCAAGCGCGCAGCCCTCGCGAAAGCGGCCATCCACCAGCACCACGTCCGGCTGGCGGAACTCGGGCAGCTCCCAGACCTTCAGCGGGTACTCCGGGAAGCTGCGCCACTCGATCTCGTCGACCGGGTGGCCCCATTCCTTGGTCGGCCCGATGTCGGACCAGATCACGTCCACCTCGGTCCCCGCGGCGGGCGGGGTCTCGGCGAACCAGCGGCGCATCCCCTGCGCCCAATCCTTGTCCGACTCCACCGTGAAGACGGTCTTGCCGGGCATCTCCGCGGCCAGCACGGTCGAGCCGCCCGAGCCGTATTCGAGGATCACCTCTGCCCGCGCGTACTCGGCGCGCAGCAGCGCCGCCTCCGCCTCGGGCAGGGTCAGCTCGGGCCGAACCAACGCTTCGGTCATGGCGTGATCACCACCGCCGTGCCCGACACCGAGACCATGAGCATCGAGTCGCCCACCACCTCGTAGTCGAGATCGACGCCGACCACCGCATTCGCCCCCAACACCTTTGCGCGCGCTTCGAGCTCGCGCATGGCCACGTCGCGGGCATCCTGCAGCTTGGCCTCATAGGCGCCCGAGCGCCCGCCGATGATGTCGGTCACCCGCGCGAAGAGATCGCGCATCACATTGGCGCCCATGATGGCCTCGCCCACCACGATACCCTTGTAGGCGGTGATGCGGTGGCCCTCGATGGTGTTTGTTGTGGTGACGATCATCGCGCGGCCCTCAACCCAAGAAATAGCGGAAGGCCATCATCACGAGCAGTGCGACCCCGGCGGCCGCGCTCGCGGTGAGCAGCACCGAGCCGCCAAGAAGCCCCTCGGTATTGCCCTTCCGCTTGCGCACGCCAAGGCCGATCAGCACGCCCACAAAGACGCCGATCGCCGCACCGGCGGAGTCGAGTACCAGCTGTTGCAGCATCCGGCGTCTCCCTGCGGCGGGCCTTAGCCCACCGAGCCTTCGAGCGAGATGGCGACGAGCTGCTGGGCTTCCATGGCGAACTCCATGGGCAGCGCCTGCAGCACTTCCTTGCAGAAGCCGTTGACCACCAGGGCCACCGCCTCTTCCTCGTCCATGCCGCGCTGGCGGCAATAGAAGAGCTGATCGTCATCGACTTTCGAGGTGGTCGCCTCGTGCTCGACGCGCGAGGAGTTGTTCTTCACCTCGATGTAGGGAACCGTGTGGGCCCCGCACTTGTCGCCGATCAGCAGACTGTCGCATTGGGTGTAGTTGCGCGAGTTCTTCGCCTTCGGGTGCATCGACACGAGACCGCGATAGGTGTTCTGCGCCACGCCCGCCGAGATACCCTTCGAGACGATCCGGCTCTTGGTGTTCTTGCCAAGGTGGATCATCTTGGTGCCGGTGTCGGCCTGCTGGTGGTTGTTGGCGATGGCGATCGAGTAGAACTCGCCCTGGCTCTCGTTGCCGCGCAGGATGCAGGACGGGTACTTCCAGGTCACGGCCGAGCCGGTCTCGACCTGCGTCCACATCACCTTGGCCCGATCGCCACGGCAGTCGGCCCGCTTGGTGACGAAGTTGTAGATGCCGCCCTTGCCGTTCTCATCGCCGGGGAACCAGTTCTGGACGGTCGAGTATTTCACCTCGGCGTCCTCTTCGACGATGATCTCGACCACGGCCGCGTGCAGCTGCGCGGTGTCGCGCTTCGGCGCGGTGCAGCCCTCGAGGTAGGACACGTAGGAGCCCTTGTCGGCGATGATCAGCGTCCGCTCGAACTGGCCGGTGTTCTCGGCGTTGATGCGGAAGTAGGTCGACAGCTCCATCGGGCAGCGCACGCCCGGCGGCACGTAGACGAAGGAGCCATCCGAGAAGACCGCCGAGTTCAGCGTGGCGTAGAAGTTGTCCGACACCGGCACGACCGAGCCGAGGTACTTCTTGACCAGCTCCGGGTGCTTCTTGATGGCCTCGGAGATCGAACAGAAGATCACGCCTGCCTTCTCGAGTTCCTTCTGGAAGGTGGTGCCCACGGAAACCGAGTCAAAGACCGCGTCCACGGCGACCTTGCGGCCCTCGGCAGGCGCGTCCTCGGCACCCTCGACACCGGCGAGGATCATCTGTTCCTTGAGCGGAATGCCGAGCTTCTCATAGGTTGCCAGCAGCTTGGGATCGACCTCGTCCAGCGACTGCGGTTTGGTCTCGAAGCTCTTCGGCCGGGCGTAGTAGTACTGCTTCTGGAAGTCGATCTTGGGATAGTCGACCATCGCCCAGGTGGGCTCTTCCTTGCTCAGCCAGCGGCGGTAGGCCTCGAGGCGCCACTCGGTCATCCACTCGGGCTCTTCGTTCTTTTCCGAGATCAGACGCACGATGTCCTCATTGAGGCCCATCGGCGCGTATTCCATCTCGATGTCGGTGTCCCAGCCGTACTTGTAGGTCGAGACGGCCTCGACCGCGTCCACGGTCTCCTGCTCGACACCTTCCTTCACGGTGATATTGTCAAAAGCTGCCATCAGCCTTTATCTCCTGTCGTCCCGGGGCAAGCGCCGCGCGCCGCCCTGCGTTTCCGGTGACGCGCGCGGCTCAGAGCACGGGCGCGTATTTCTTCCGATACTGACGTGCCCAGGCTTCAGCAAAGCGCAGCACGTCTTCTTCCCGTGTCGTCGGGCCCAGGCTCACGCGGATCGCGCAGCCGGCCACGTCGTCGTCAAAACCCATTGCCCGCAGCACGCGGGAGGCGCGGACCTTGCCGCTGGAACAGGCCGACCCCGCCGAAATCGCGAAACCGGCAAGGTCCATCTGCATCACCTGCGTCTCACCCTTCCAGCCCGGCAGGGCGAAGCAGGAAGTGTTCGGCAGGCGCGGCGCACCATTCCCGACAAAAATAGTCTCTGGCGCGGCAGCCGCAATAGCGTTCTCTAGAATAGTTCTAAGTTTTTCGATTCCTGTCCATACGTCATCGGCCAGATCGCGCGCGGCTGCCTCTGCGGCCGCGCCAAATCCCGCTATGCCGATCAGGTTCTCGGTCCCGGCGCGGCGCCCCATCTCCTGACCGCCGCCCTTCATCTGCGGCGGCAGGTCTGTGCCGCGCTTCATCACCAGCGCGCCGACTCCCTTGGGCCCGCCGAGCTTGTGCGCAGAGACGATGGCCATCTGGGCGCCTGTCCAGTTGAAGGCGAAGGGCAACTTGCCGAAGACCTGCGTGGCATCAATCACCGCGAGGCCCTGCGGCAGATCCTGTACCACGCCGGTTTCGGAGTTCGCCGCCTGCAGCGCGGTGCTCGCGGGGTCGCGCACGGTCACCCGCCCCTGCCCGTCCACCGGCAGATCGCAGGTCAGCCAGGCGGCCATCGCATCATGCTCAATGTCTGCGCCCTGCAGCCCGCGCCCGGCGCAGGCCAGGGCCGCGGCCTCGGTGGCGCCCGAAACGAAGACCACGTCGGCGCCGTCGGCGCCAAGCGCCGAGGCGACCTGCGCCCGCGCCTTTTCCATCAGCCCCTTGGCCGCGCGCCCCTCGGCGTGGACCGACGAGGGGTTCCCCACCAGATCCATCGCCGCGATCATCGCGTCTTTTGCCTCGGAGCGCAGCGGCGCCGTGGCATTCCAGTCGAGATAGGCCCGCGTCACGCCGCCCCCTCTTTCATAGTGTCCAGGTTTCACGCCGGCTCGGGATCATATCTCGTCCGAGAGAATATCCTCGACCTCTTCCCGCTCCTCGTCAGAGACCGGCTCGTCGACGATGGCAAAGAGCGACGGCACCGCCGGACAGGGTGCCAGCGCATTGCCGACCACATCCGAGAGCCGCGCCTGATGCAGGTACACATAGACATGCGCCGATAGTGACTGCCAGAGCCGGTTCGACAGAGACTGCGCCCGGCTGCCCGAGGCCCCACCCGACGCGCCCGCACCCTTGTGCATCGCGTCAACGGTCTCGTCGACCGCCGCCAGCACGTCGACCACGCGGATCTCGTCGGGCGTGCGCGCCAGGCGATAGCCGCCGCCGGGTCCGCGCACCGAGGCCACCAGCCCCGCGCGTCGCAGCTTGACGAAGAGTTGCTCGAGATACGGCAGGGAAATGTCCTGGCGCCGCGAGATGTCTCCCAGCGTCACCAGCTCTCCCTCCGGCTGGAGGGCGATGTCGACCAGCGCGACCATCGCGTAACGCCCCTTGGTGCTCAGCTTCACGCTTGCCTCCCGGGCACCTTCGCGCCCAACCGATTGACCTTGACCGGGCAATTGCATATCTGCAATCAAGCCCTCTCCCGTGCCCGCACGGGATTTAGAAACGTTCTAAAGTGCCGCAGAAATTTCGTCAACAATTTCGCGCACACCGATCAGGAGCACTTCCGCCCGATGCCCGAGGTCATATTTCCCGGACCCGAAGGCCGCCTCGAAGGCCGCTATCATCCGCAGAAAGACAACGACGCCCCCATTGCCATCGTCCTGCACCCGCATCCGCAGTTCGGCGGGACGATGAACAACAAGGTCGTCTATAACCTTCACTACGCGTTCTACAACATGGGATTCACCGTGCTGCGGTTCAACTTCCGTGGCGTGGGGCGCAGTCAGGGCGAATACGACCAGGGCATCGGCGAGCTTTCCGACGCCGCCTCGGCGCTCGACTACCTGCAGTCGATGAACAACAACTCCAAGCACTGCTGGGTCGCCGGGTTCTCCTTTGGCGCCTGGATCGGCATGCAGCTTCTGATGCGCCGCCCCGAGATCACCGGCTTCGTCTCGGTCTCGCCGCCGGCCAACATGTACGACTTCTCATTCCTCGCGCCCTGCCCCTCCTCTGGGCTGATCATCAATGGCACCAATGACCGCGTGGCCCCGCCCGCGGACACGACGACGCTGGTGAACAAGCTCAAGGAGCAGAAGGGCATCACCATCACCCACGATCAGGTCGAGGGCGCCGGGCACTTCTTCGAAGAGCCGCACATGGAGACGATGATCGACAGCGTCACCGGCTACGTGAAGCGCCGCCTGACCGAGACCAGCCGCTGAAACAGCCCAAAGGCCGGCCTCGCGCCGGCCTTTGCATGTCCGTCGCCCGCCCTGGCTGACCTCCGAAAACCCTAGACCGCACGACCGGGAGGAGTGCCCATGAACCTCACCCAGGAGCTGGCCGACAAGCTGGCCGAGGACACGTTCAAGGTGATGAAGCTCACCGGCGACGAACGCTTCTTCATGGAGGTGGCCAAAGTCATCGGTGCCTCCTCCACCACGCTCGAGGAAGCCTATCTCACCTCGATCCGCGTCCGCCTCGCCGAGCGCCGGGCACGGGCCTTCCTCGTCGAGCGGCTGAATGCCGCCAAGGCCGGCGGCACCAACATCCCCGAGGAGCCGCAGGAATGACCCCCGACGGCCAGACCAACCGCCTTGATGCACAGATGGCCTTCCTCATCGAGGCGGGCCGCCTCTCGGCGGTCACCCGCGCCACCAAGACATCGGACGGCGCCCGCTTCGAGAACTCTGCCGAGCACAGCTGGCACCTTGCGCTCTTCGCGCTGGTGCTGGGAGAGCATGCTCCAGAGGGCGTCACCATCGAGCGCGTCATCAAGATGCTGCTGCTGCATGATCTGGTGGAGATCGACGCCGGAGACAACCCGTTCTTCGGCGAGGTCGACGAGGCCGCCAAGGAGGCCGAGGAAGCCGCCGCCGCCGACCGGCTCTTCGGCCTGCTGCCCGCCGACCAGGGCGCCGCGCTGCGCGCGCTCTGGGACGAATTCGAGGCCAACGAGACGCCCGACGCGCGCTTCGCCAAGTCGGTAGACCGCTTCCAGCCGCCCAACATGAACCTCGTCACGGAGGGCGGCTCCTGGGTGGACTACAAGGTCACCTGGCCGGTGTTCGAGAAGAAGATGGCGCCGAAGATCCAAAGCGGCGCCCCGAAGCTCTGGGACTGGCTGGCGCCGAAGGTCGAAGCTTTCCTCGCGCGGCTCTCGCACTGATACCTCGCGCGGCCGGGGGCTGAGCCCCCTCACCGGCCCCAAGTGTCGACTCGCCATAAAAAAGGGCGCCGCAAGGGCGCCCTTTCGTGCTTTTGACCCTGCCACGCCCTCAGTAATGGATCACGCGGCCGTAGGCGTCGAGCACGCTCTCGTGCATCATTTCCGACAGCGTCGGGTGCGGGAAGACCGTGTTCATCAGATCCTCTTCGGTGGTCTCGAGCTGGCGGCCCACGACGTAGCCCTGGATCAGCTCGGTCACTTCCGCGCCGACCATATGCGCGCCCAGAAGCTCGCCGGTCTTTTCGTCGAAGATCGTCTTGACCAGGCCTTCGGGCTCGCCGAGCGCGATCGCCTTGCCATTGCCGATGAAGGGGAAGCGACCGACCTTGATCTTGTAGCCGGCTTCCTTGGCCTTGGCTTCCGTCAGGCCCACCGAGGCGACCTGCGGGTGGCAGTAGGTGCAACCGGCGATGGACGAGGGCTCGACCGCGTGCGGATGGCCGCCGGCGATGAGTTCGGCCACCATCACGCCCTCGTGGCTGGCTTTATGCGCCAGCCAGGGCGCGCCGGCGATGTCGCCGATGGCGTAGACGCCCTCGATGCCCGTGCGGCAATGCTTGTCGACCACCACATGGGTGCGCTCGACCTTCACGCCAAGCGCCTCGAGGCCCAGCCCCTCGGTGTTGCCGACGATGCCGACCGCCGAGATCACCGTGTCGAACTCTTCCTTGGTCACCTTGCCGTTCTGCTCGATATGCGCGGTGACCTTGCCCTTGGCGCGGTCGAGCTGCTTGACCATGGTCTTCTCGCGGATGGTCATGCCCTGCTTCTCGAACTGCTTCTTGGCGAATTTCGAGATCTCCTCATCCTCCACCGGCAGGATTCGGTCCATCACCTCGACCACCGTCGTGTCGGCGCCGAGCGTGTTGTAGAAGCTGGCGAACTCGATGCCGATGGCGCCCGAGCCGATGACGAGCAGCTTCTTGGGCATGCGGCTCGGCACCAGCGCGTGCTTGTAGGTCCAGACGCTCTCGCCGTCGGCCTCGAGGCCGGGCAGCTCGCGGGCACGGGCGCCAGTGGCAATCACGATGTTCTTCGCCGTCAGCTCCTCGGTGCCCTTGTCCGTCTTGACGGTGACCTTGCCCTTTGCGGGGATGGTCGCCTCGCCCATGAAGGCGGTGACCTTGTTCTTCTTCAGCAGGTGGGTGACGCCCGAGTTGAGCTGCTTCGCCACGCCGCGCGAGCGCTTGACCACCGCGTCGAGATCGTAACCGATCTTTTCGGCGGTCAGGCCGTACTCCTTGGCGCGCTGCATGAAATGGTAGATTTCCGAGCTGCGCAGCAGCGCCTTGGTCGGAATGCAGCCCCAGTTGAGGCAGATGCCGCCCATGTGCTCGCGCTCCACCACGGCCACCTTCAGGCCGAGCTGCGCGCCGCGGATGGCGGCGACGTAGCCCCCGGGTCCGGCACCGATGACGATCATGTCGAAGCTTTGCGAAGCCATGGCTCTCTCCCGCCGAGTCAAATTAGTTTGATATTAAACCATCCCCCGCGGAGCTTCAACGCCACGCCGCAAGAGAACGCCTTCCGCCCGGTCAGCTAGGGCTCGGCCGGGTCGAGAGCAAGGTGGCTAGCCAGAAGCAAATGCGCAACCCACCGTCGACACCCCGCCAGCAGGCATGCGAAGGGCCCGCGCGATCCGATCGTGCGGGCCCTGCCGAATGTCGTTGCGAGGCGCTCAGGCCGCCTCGACCGTCTGCAGCTTGCGCAGCACCTCGCCGTAGCCGCCACCCTGCAGGTAGCCGCTTTCCGGCGTGGTCGTGGGGCGCGAGAGCGCCTCGTTGCGGGTCGGGAAGCGCCCATACTCGCGGATCACCTCGCGGTGGGCGCGGGCGTGCAGCAGGTTGGAGGCGCCGGTTTCGGGCAGACGCTCCTTCATCAGGCGAATGCAGCGCTCCTGATCGCAAAGATTCTCGGAGTGCATCAGCGGCAGGTAGAAGAACTGCCGAGCGGGCTCGTCGATCTTCACGTCCCAGCCGCGCCAGATTGCCTGCTTCGCCGCCGCCAGTGCGATTGCATCCGCGGAAAAGGCCTTGGCGCTGCCGCGGAACATGTTGCGGGAGAACTGGTCCAGCAGGAGGATATAGGCCAGCGCGCCGCCGGGATAGGTGAGCCAGAGGCCGAACCGTCCCTCCATCGCGCCGTTCCAGGTCTCCTCGAACCGGGAGCGGATCTCGGCGTCCAGCGCCTCGTCCGCCTTGTACCATTGCTCTGCCTCTGTTTCGTCGAGCCAGAATGCCAGAATGTCTTCGGGGGCTTTCATGGTTCCATCCTTACGTGCCGCTCCGCTGTCACTAAAAGGTTACACGCGCCCCTGCCGCAAGGCGAAGTCACAAATTCTGTCAATTGCGACATTCCCTGGTTCCTTGATGCAACGCTCAGAAAATGGGCACTCAGCGGGAGGTCGGCGCGCCGCTGGCCTCGAGACGCGCGGCCTCCTCGGCTTCCGCCTCGGCTGCCTCCTGCGCCTCGATGGCCACTTCCTGCGCCAGTTCGACCGCGACGGGCGAGGACACCGGGCCCACGGCTGTAACGCTTGCGGCGTCATCCGACTCCGGCGCCGGGCGCCGGGTCATGCGCCAGCCGGCATAGGCGGTGAGCCCCAGCATCAGCGCCGCGATCAGCACGAAGAAGCCGCCCGGCCCCATGGTCTCCATCGCGTAGCCCGAGATCAGCGGGCCGGCGATGGCGCCGAGTCCGTTGATGAACAGCAGCCCCGCCGAGCCCGCCGCCATGCGGTCGGTGCCGAGGTAGTCGTTGGTGTGGGCGATGAGGATCGAGTAGAGCGGGTTGGACGCGCCGCCGATCAGGAAGGCCGCGCCGAGCAGCACGGTGAAGTGACCCGACAGCGAAACCGCCGCCGCCGCGGCGAGTCCCCCGACCAGCGCCACGATCACCACAAGCACGCGTCGGTCCATCCGGTCCGACAGCCAGCCAAGCGGATACTGAGTGACCAGCGCACCGACGTAGAAGGCGGCGACGAAGGTCGAGATCTGCGCCAGCGTCAGCCCCGCCTCGGAGCCGTAGACCGCCGCCATGCCGAACTGCGAGGCGAAGACCCCGCCAAGCAGGAACATGCCGACCATGCCAAGCGGCGAGACGGTGTAGAGCTCGCGCAGGCTCATCGGGCGAGTGGTGTCGAAGGCTGGAGTCGGCGAGATCGACAGCAGAATCGGGGCGAAGGCGATGGAGACCAGCACCGAAGGGATCACGAAGAGCAGGAAGCCCGAAGGGTCGGGCACCAGCAGAAGCATCTGCGCGGCGATGATGCCGACCATCTGCACGATCATGTAGGCCGAGAGCGCCTGGCCGCGGTTCTCGTTCGACGAGGCGTTGTTGAGCCAGCTCTCGGCGGTCACGTAGACGCCGCAGTAGCAAAAGCCGATGATCATGCGCTCGATGGTCCAGACGATGGGATGCGGGAAGGCCGGGTAAAGGATCAGGACCGCCGAGATGAACGAGCCTAGCGCGGCGAAGACCCGCACGTGGCCGACCCGGCGGATCATCCCCGGGGTGACCCGCGACGCCAGCAGGAAGCCGGCGAAGTACCCCGCCATGACCACGGACATGGCAAAGGCCGAGAAGCCGGCGCCACCGCCGCGCACGCCAAGCAGCGAGCCCTGCAGGCCGTTGCCCACCATCAGCAGCATGACCCCGAGCAGCAGCGCCCAGGAGTGTTTCAGAACCTCAGTCATCGGTCAGACCCTTTGTCCCAATCTAGCGCCACGCCCTGGCGCCGATTCTGCCTTTCTCCCTGCCCTGCCTGTCACGCGGCCCATGCGCAAGAGGCTTCGCGAATTGCCCGTATTTTGGGCATGTCGCATCCGGTGGCGAGGTGGCGACCTGAGCGGAATGTGCCCTCAAAGGCGAACGGAAACGGACTGTTTCAATTCCCAGAGCGAAAATAAACTATTTGTTTTGCAACAATTTAACGAAATCCTATTCCGAAAATTCACATCAAATACATATAGGACGACTCACTGCGCGAAGGTTGCCGCAATATCGGCAAGATTCAGTCTAAAATAGACTTCCGGCGGGTCGAGTTTCCCCGCCGAAGGAGGAACCAGTAAAAGGGGGCGCTCGCCATGACGACGCGCACGACGGGTATTGCCAGAACCGGCATGATTTTTCGATTTCCCTGGAAAAACATTGGCGCAAGGAAGTTCGTCCGCGACGAGGAGGGGTCGCTCACGGTCGAGGTCGCAATCTGGGCGCCCGCGATGATTTTCATGCTCGCGCTTGTTTTGGACTTTGCCTTCATGATGGTCCTGAACGCGAGCATGTGGAACGCCGCACGCGAAACCGCACGCGCCGTATCCCTGCACCGGGTGCTGCCCGATCGCGCCGACGACTACCTCAGGGACCGGCTGCTGTTTCGTAATGCGCCCTATCGGATCTCGGTCGAGACCGGCCCCGACGAGGTCGACGCGCGGGTTGCCCTTGCCGGCCCCGAGGCCTCGCTGACCCCTGTCATGGGACGCTACCTCGTCGGGGACCTCAACGCTTCGGTTTCCATGCTGCGGGAGCCGAACTGATGCCCGGCCGCCTCGCGAAGGCGCGCGCCGCCGGGCTCTGGAGAGAAGAAGATGGCGCGGGCACCGTCTACGCGCTGTTTCTGGTGGTTGTCGGCGTGCTCGCAGGCGGCGCGGCGGTGGATTCCGCAAATGCCTGGCGGGTGCGCGAGATCCTGCAGTCGACCGCGGAGGCAGCGGCGCTGAGCGCCGCCATCCGCGCCTCGGAGCCGATCGCGCTCGAAACGCCGCGCGGGGTTGCCGAACGGATCGCCGACGACGGGTTGCGCACGGCCAAGCTCGGGGACGCCTGGCATGACGGCAGCTTCGAGATTGGCCGGCGCGATCCCGAGAGCGGCGTTTTCATTCCCAACCAGACACCGACCGACGCGGTGCGCGTCACGCTCAACCGCGATAGGGTCCACGGCAATCCCGAGCCCCTGCATTTCGTCGGCCTTTTCGGCTATGACCCCTGGAATATCCAGGGACAGGCCGTCGCGCAGTTCCGCACCCGGGGGGCGCTTGATTGCCCGGACCCATTGCTCTCGCTGCAGGCGCGAGCCGATATCTCGGCACTCGATGTTTATATCGGCATCTGCCTCATGGCGAATGCGGGAGTGGGTTACGGCGAAGCACCGCTCTGGCGCACCGAGGAAACCGACAGGCTGATCGACAAGCTGATTTCCCGGGGGATCGAATTGCCCGGTCTCGATCTCTTCGGCCTCGAGACGCTCAGCCAGCACGACCTCGAGGAGGTTGCGCGCACCGCGACGCAGAACATCAATATCCGCGATCTCGATGACGTCGAGGTGATCAGCGACGGCAGCGTCTACATCGACTGCGAGCCCGGCGAAGTGCTCCGGCTGGGGGATGGCTTCGTGGTGGAGAACGCGGCGATCTTCTCCGAGTGCCCGATCAGTTTCGAGGGCGAGGTCTCGCTGCGCGCCAGCCTTGTGGTGACGAACCTGCTTTCGCTGGTGCGCGATCTCGACGAACTTCGGCTGCAGCCCGATAGGGTCCTCACCGGCTCCCCAGCCTGCGCACCCGGCGACGGGGTGAAGGTGCTGCTCTTTGCCGATCTCGATGCGGTGGCGGGCATTCCCGCATTGGTTTCGACGGACTCGCCGCTTGGCCAGTATCTCGACCAGACGGTCGAGGAGACTGGCGGGGTGCTGCACGACACGCTCGGCCTCCTCGGCGGCGTTGTGAACCCGCTAGTGCGCGAGATTTCCGAAATCACCACGGATCTGCAGCTGCTGCCCATCTGCCTCAACGCCACGACCCTGCTGAACGGCGATACGGTCACCCTGCGCTGAGGCCCGAGTCAGGGGATCAGCAGCGAAGCGTCGCCGTAAGAGAAAAACCGGTACCGCTCGGCCAGCGCATGGGCATAGACCCGGTCCATCCGCGCCTTGCCCATGAAGGCGGCGACCAGCATCATCAGGGTCGACTTCGGCAGATGGAAGTTGGTCATCAGCGCGTCGGCGACGTGGAAGTCAAAGCCGGGGTAGATGAAGATATCCGTCACGCCGCGCCAGGGCGCGATCAACCCCGTCCCGCGCGCCGCAGTCTCGATCAGCCGCAGCGCCGTGGTGCCGACGGGAATGACGCGCCCGCCCGCCGCCTTGGTCGCAGCGATCTCGGCGGCGGCGACGTCGGTAACCTCGCCCCATTCGCCGTGCATCTTGTGGGTGGTCACGTCATCGACCTTGACTGGCAGGAAGGTGCCCGCGCCCACGTGCAGCGTCACATGGGTGAACTCCACACCCCTCTCTTTCAGCGCCGCCAGCAGCGGCACGTCGAAGTGCAGCGATGCCGTCGGGGCGGCGACCGCGCCCGAGGCGCGCGCCCAGACGGTCTGGTAGTCTTCCTTGTCCTGCTCGTCCGCGGCGCGCTTGGCGGCGATATAGGGCGGCAACGGCATTGCCCCGGCCTCGGCGAGCGCGGCGTCGAAATCCTCGCCGCTCAGGTTGAAGCGGAACAGCCCCTGCCCCTCCTCGCGCGCCTCGAGTGTCGCCGAAAGCCGCTCTGACAGCACCACCGTCTCGCCCTCGCGCAGCTTCTTCAGCGGCTTGACCAGCGCCGCCCAGAGCCCGTCCGCCCGCGGCTCGAGCAGGGTGATCTCGATACGGGCCTCGGTCTCGCCCTGCGCGCCCGAGCGGTGCCGCAGCCCCGAGAGCCGCGCCGGGATCACCTTGGTGTCGTTCAGCACCAGCCGGTCGCCGGGGCGCAGCCAGTCGGTGAGGTCGCGCACGATGGCGTCGGTGATCGTCTCGCCCTCGGCCACCAGCAGCCGCGCCGAGGAGCGCGGATGCGCCGGGCGCGTGGCGATGAGGTCCTCGGGCAGAGGGAAGTCGAAATCGGAAAGCTGCATAGGTCTCGGGGTCTCTGGCGCTATTGACTCACCTGCGGGGGCGGGCGCCGGAAAATGTCACGGAACATGCCGGGAGTGAAGACCGAAAGCGGGTTCACGCTGACCGCCGGATCGGCCACCGGCCCGCGCAGGTTGAAGTTGAACCCGATCAACCCCTCGCCCTTGCGCGAGAAGAGCTGACCGATGCCGTTGATCACGTAGATCGGCGAGAGCACGCCCTGCATGTCCATCATCCCGGTGGCGAGGTTCGCATAGCCGTCCATCGAGATGCCCATCGAGGGGCCCGTGGCGCTGGAACGGGTCAGGGTGATCTGCTGCGGCGTCATGCGGAACCGGGCCTCGACCTCGGAAAAGAAGATGCCCGGCCCGTTGAGCTGGTCGATGATGCCGACCACGCTGATCCCGTCGAGCAGCTGCACCACGGCGGGGTTCTTCTGCATCCGCGTGCCCTCGATCTTCAGCGCGCCATCGTATTCGCCGCTGCGGCCCTGCACCGGCACGAGGGTCAGATCGAAAGTGCCGTCCTCGATGTTCTGCATGACGCCCGCGCCCTTCAGCACGTCGCCGGCGTCTCGCGCGCGGATGCGGATCGCCGTGCCGCCGTTCTGCGGCACCACGTCGCCCTGGATCGGGGCGCGGCCGCCGACCACGCCGGTGAAGCTGCCGTTGATGCCGCGCGCCGTGCTGAACTTGCCCTGGAAATTGTCGATGGCGATCTTGTCGGTGACCTGGAGGCGGTTCACCGCGACCTCGACCGGGCCGCCGCCGCGGCCACTGCCCCCGGCCCCGCCAAGCGGCGCGCCGCGCATGTCGAGCGCAGTGCCGGTGATCCGCATCGCCGGAGCGGCGTTGCGCCCGCGCCCGGTGAGCACCGCCGCCCCGTCGAGCCAGCCGCCCGCGCGCAGCACCGGCAACGACAGGCGCCGCAGCGTGCCATCCGCGTTGATTGCCACCGACCCCTGCGCCGTCAGACCCGGGGCCTTGAGGGCCAGCTTGTCGACCGAGACGGGCGTGCCCAGCGTCGCCTCGAGCTCGAGCGATCCCGTGCCCGCCTGCGACAGCCGCCAGCCAAGTTGCGGCACTGACACGCCAAGCCCCACCATGTCCGAGGTCAGCGCCAGCCGCGGCGGCTGGCCATGCGCAAGGGTGATGTCGATCTTCCCGCGCCCCTGGCCCGAGAAGGTGCCCTTGGGCAAGCCGATCCCCAGTGCCTGCGAGACCGCCTCGGAGAGCACCACCTCTCCCTCGACCTTGCCCGGCGTGCCCGGGGTGAAGGACTGTGTCCAGCTGCCGTCGAAGGGCGCGCCGGACAGATCCCCCTTGCCGCCGACACTCACCCCGGTGTCATCCACGGCAACATAGAGCTCGTCGGCGCTCAGCACCTTGCCGGGCACCAGCTCGGCGCTTTGCACCCCGGTGATGGTGCCGTCGGCGATCACCGTGATCTCCTCGCGCTTCACGCCGCGCTTGAGCGGGGTGACGATGCGCACGTTCGCCGCGACTTCACCGGTGCCGAGCGCCACGGGTTTCTTGGCCTTGGTCATCACCTCGAGCGGCTTCTCATCAAGATAGGAAAGCGCGGCCTCGAGGCTTCCCGTGGCATGCACGTCTACCTCGCCCATCATCGGCCGTTCGGTCAGGTCGGGGATCACGAAACTCGAGCCCCTGCCCTCCAGCACCCCGCCCTGTCGCGGACGCACCTCACCGCTGTCCAGGGCCACCGTCAGCCGGTTTCGCAGGAAAGTGAGCTGCCCCACCCCCTTGTAGAGCCGCGGCAGGGTGCGCGAGTAGGTCAGCTCGACGCCGGTGAAATCGCTCTGCAGGTACGGAACGAGCCTTCCGCCCGGCGCGAGACGCAGCGCCGCAGTCACATCGTGGAAGCTGCCCGCGTAGATGTTCTTCTCGACCCAGTCGCGCGCCTTTTCCCCGGCGGAAGGTGGCCAGTAGGCCAACAGCGTCTCGGGGGTCAGCCTGTCGAGTTCCGCGTCGAGCGCCATGCGCCAGCCGCCCTCTTCGGCCGACAGCGTGCCGCTGGCCCGCAGCGGCAGCGCCGGGTCGGTGACCCGCAGCCGACCGAGCTCGAAACGGAAGGGATTGAAGCTCAGCCGCCAGTCGGTCTCGGCCCCCGCGAGCTTGAGCTTATCCTCGAAGAACCCCTCGGGATCGGCCTCGAGCCGGGTGAAACGGAACTGCCCGACCATCGCATCGGGCATCCCCTGCGAGAGCCCCTCGAGCACCGCCCGCCCGTCCGAGACCATTGTGCCGATCGCGCTCTTCACCGAGATCTCGTCAAAGGCCAGCGTCGCCGTCGCGGGGTCGAAGGAGAAGTAGGTGCGTGCCTCCTCGAAGGGGATCGGCTGGGTGTCCGCCCGCGGCTGCAGCACGCCGGCACCGATCTGCAGCGTGGCGGACATATCGCCAAGGTCGCTCGCCTCGGTCAGCGAGCCGCGCAGCGAACCCGAGATCGGCGCGCGCAACCCATTGAGCCAGGCGAGCGCCGGTGCCTGGGCGGCGATGTCCTGCGCATCGAGGCTGTTCAACGTCACGCCGAAGCTGGCGCTGCCGCTGCCGATGGGGCTTTCGGCGTTGAAGGCCAGCGTCGCCGGCACATCCCCGCGCCCGAGCAGCGCCACATCGCCCGACAGCACCAGCGCCGCGCCGTCGCGTCGCAACCCGATCCGCCCGCCGTCGGCGGTCCAGGCGCGGTCCGCGCGGGCATCTTCGTAGCGCAGCGTGATCGCATCCGCCTCGACCGACCGCAGGCCAGAGAGCCGAGGGTCGTCGGCCAGCCTGTCGATCTGCGCCATGATCGTCGGCAGGTCCGGCGCGGCCGCCCCTGCGCCGAACAACTCGTCGAAACCCATGGTCAGCCGTCCCTCGGCGTCGCGGCGCGCGGTCAGCTGTACGCCCGACACCCGCGCCACCCGCAGCTCGTACTCGCCGCGCAGCAGCTTGGTCGGCGCCAGCCCCGCCTCGATCAGTCCGAAGGTCGCCAGACTCGTGCCGTCGGTGCCCCGCAGCTCAACATCGGTGAGCGCGATGCGGGCCAGCCAGTCGGGCTGCAGGCGCATGCGCAGGTCACCGAAATCCACCTCGGTGCCCGGCAGCGCCTCGGCAAGACGCGTCTCGATCGCCCCGCGCAGCCACTCCGGCGCCGAGACCGAGCGACCCATCGCGTACCAAAGCCCGCCACCCAGAAGCAGCACCACGAGAACCGCCGCCCCCAGCCCGCAGCCGCACCCCCAGAGCACGACGCGGCGACGTCTCGAGCGTGGTTTCTTGCGGTGGGGGCCGTCTGTCACTGGCAGCGCGCTCTCATCTGGCTATTGTCCTATTCCGGGTTCTAGCCCAAGAACCCGGCAAAGCGAACCGCCCAAAGGAGATGCACGATGACCGACTTGGCCCCTGATTTCACCCTCCCCGTGAGCGGCGGCGGAGAGATCACCCTGTCCGCGCTGCGCCCCGCGAAGGTGGTGCTCTTCTTCTACCCGCGCGACGACACCTCGGGCTGCACCGTCGAAAACCAGGACTTCACCCGCCTGCTGCCCGACTTCGAGGCGCTTGGCGTGAAGGTCTTCGGTATCTCCGCGGACTCGCTGGAAAGCCATGAGAAGTTCATGCGCAAGAAGGCCCTGACCGTGCCGCTGCTGTCCGACGAGACGGCGCAGACCTGCGCCGCCTTCGGCGTGTGGAAGGAAAAGAAGATGTACGGCAAGACCTTCATGGGGATCGAGCGCAGCACCTTCCTGATCGACGGCGAGGGCCGCATCGCGCGCGAATGGCGCAAGGTGAAGGTGCCTGGTCACGCCGACGAGGTCCTGGACGCCGCCAAGGAGCTCTGAAGGGCGCAGTCGCCCGCTCCCGCGCAGAAGGGCTGCCGTGCGGCGGCCCTCCTGCCGCAAGGTCATCCCGTGCACAAAAAATCGGCACAAATCCGGGCAAAACCTATCCTAAAGAAGTACCTGAGATCGGCGAGTTTTCGCCGCGTGCGCGCCCATCCGCCTTCCACGACGAATCGCAAGCCCAAAATTGTTGCGATTTCGGGGGCGTCTGTTAGTCCCTTTGCAGGTTTGGGGATTAGGGGACCCGGGCCCGAATTGGGACGGAACGAGGGACAGACACGTGCGCACGCGGCTCGCGATAAAATGGCACGCGCTTCTTGAGCGCTATTTTCCGGAACGTCGGCTCTTTCTCAGATCGGACACCGACACGCGGTTCATCCGCCTCCGATCAGGCACACAGGCCATCGCGACGCTCGGCATCGCCGTTACCGTGGGCTGGACCATCGTCGCCACCTCGATCCTGCTGATGGACAGCATCAGCGCCGGCAACTTCCGCGAGCAGTCCCGCCGCGACCAGACCACCTACCAGCAGCGTCTCAACGAACTTTCCCGCGAGCGCGACATCCGCGCCGCCGAGGCCAAGGCCGCCCAGGACCGGTTCAACACCGCCCTCGCACAGGTCTCCGAAATGCAGTCCCAGCTTCTCGACAGCGAGACCCGCCGCCGCGAGCTCGAGACCGGCATCGACGTCATCCAGTCCACCCTCGGCACCACGATGAAGCAGCGCGAGGAGGCCAGCGCCCGCCTTGCCGCGCTCGAAGAGCAGCTCAGCAACGGCGGCACTGCGCTGGCTGCCGCCAGCAGCGAAGGCGACGGCACGCTCGACCTGCTCACCGATATGCTCGCCCGCACCGCCGCGGAGCGCGACCAGGTGGTCTCCGACGCGCAGGACGCGCTGGTCCGCGCCGACGAGATCGCCACGGAGCTGCGCCTGCGCGAAGAGCAGAACGACATCATCTTCCGCCAGCTCGAGGACGCGATGACCATTTCGGTCGAGCCGCTGGACAAGATGTTCAAGGCCGCCGGGATGAACCCCGACAGCCTGATCAAGCAGGTCCGCAAGGGCTATTCCGGCCGCGGCGGTCCGCTCACTCCGCTGACCTTCAGCACCCGCGGCCAGGCGCCCTCGCTCGACGCCGAGCGCGCCAACCGCATCCTCGGCGAGATGGACAAGCTGAACCTCTACCGCATCGCCGCCGAGAAGGCGCCCTTTTCGGTGCCTCTGAAAGACCCGTTCCGCTTCACCTCGGGCTTTGGCCGCCGGTGGGGCCGGCTGCACGCGGGCACCGATTTCGCCGCGCCGCACGGTACGCCGATCTACGCCACCGCCGACGGCGTGGTCACCCACGCGGGTTGGATGTCGGGCTACGGCCGTCTGGTGAAGGTGCAGCACGAGTTCGGCATCGAGACCCGCTACGCCCACATGTCCAAAATCAACGTGAAGGTCGGCCAAAGGGTCTCGCGCGGACAGCAGGTTGGTGCTATGGGAAATACAGGACGGTCGACCGGCACGCACCTGCACTACGAGGTCCGCGTTGGTGGGGAGCCCGTCAATCCCATGATCTACATCAAGGCTGCTAACGATGTTTTCTAAGAGCAAGATCAATGAACCCGGGCCCAAGGCCGAGGATACTGCGGTGAAACCCGCTGTTTCCGATGCGCCCCGGTCGACCGAGTTCAAACCGACCGCACCGAAAGCCAAGCCGCCGGCCTCGGTCCTGTCGAGCGATCTGCACATCACGGGCAACATCAAGACCACCGGCGACATCCAGGTCGAAGGCACGATCGAGGGCGACATCCGCGCCCACCTGCTGACCGTCGGCGAGAGCGCCACCATCAAGGGCGAGATCGTCGCCGATGACGTGGTGATCAACGGCCGCATCGTCGGCCGCGTGCGCGGCCTCAAGGTGCGCCTGACCGCCACCGCCCGCGTCGAGGGCGACATCATCCACAAGACCATCGCCATCGAGTCCGGCGCCCATTTCGAGGGCTCGGTGCAGCGTGCCGACGATCCGCTCTCGACCGGCAAGGGCAAGGTTGCAGCGCCCCCCGCGGCAGAACCGACCGCCGGCTGAACCTTTCGGCATCGACAGATTACGAAACGCCGGGCCTGTGCCCGGCGTTTTCGTTCACAGCATGTGCAAATATCCCAGATAAGACGCCTCCGAAAATTTCACCATGGAGCGGCGAATTGGCCCGAGCGCAATAAAGAAATCATTAACCGAATCGAGCGCATTAATTTCACCTGTAGTTAACGAGTGGACTTGGATAATGCGCAAATCACTGCTGATCTCTGTTTTTTCCTTCGCCCTTCTAACCGCATGTGATCCCGTGCGTGACGAACTACATTCAACAGATGGTTTCGCGGGCCCACAGATGGATAAACTCCTATTCGCGTCGACCCCTGAGCAACGAGCGGACCGATACCTTCTCTCGCTGGCCATTCTCGCACCTGTCATCCTCGAAAGCAGTGAGGCTGGATTGGAAACGAAGACCAGCATCGACCGAGTTCGAAATGCCTACGCCGAGCTCGCCGAACTCTACTTAGCAGCGCAGCAATGCCAATTTGATACTACCCCCTTCGTCTGTAACAACAACGATCTGCCTGGCGTTTTTCAGTTCGAAAATATGAGCTATGACGTCCAGAAAAGCCTCTTCCAGATTGCTAAGGCGATCATCGTCAATCTCGACTTGGATGAGTCAGCCGAAAGCCTCCTGAGCTTGAATATGAGTTCTCTGTCCGCCCTATCCAAAAACGGTTCAATGTACTTCAGAACTTTTAGACGCGGCGCTGCGAGTTACCGGGACGCAATCGTCATCTATTCCAATGGCGTCGCGAGAAGCTGCCTCCACGAGGATTGCGAGTCGCTGAAAAGCCTTCTGAGATCGCGATATTCCGGATCTGAAGTAGCGTCACCACGGAACTCTCCAGCGTCGCAGGAGCGCTATCTCAAGAGAGTCATGGGAAAAGCGAGGGACATGTCAGAAACTAGAGCGAGCGGCTGGAAACTTACGCCTGAATTGCGCATCGCACTTTTGGGTATTATCGATGATGCATGTCATGCGGCGTATCCATTTCAGGTCGAGGGCTTGCTCGAGACCGACAAGCCATCCAACTGCGGCCCCGGCAATGCGAACGCGTCGCAGTCCGAGGAACGCACGCGGCTGGTGAGTGCTTTCCAGCGTCGTCAGGCGTCCAGCTCGGCGTCCCAGTAAAGGAAGTCCAGCCAGCTGTCGTGCAGGTGGTTGGGCGGGAACTTGCGGCCGACGTTGAGCAGCTCCCCTGCCGTGGGCTGACGCGGCGCGCGGTAGAGCGACATGCCGGCGCGGCGCAGGCTCTTCGAGCCCTTGCGCAGGTTGCACGGCGAGCAGGCTGCCACCACGTTCTCCCAGCTGGTGATCCCCCCCGAGGCGCGCGGCACCACGTGGTCGAAGGTCAGGTCGCCCTTGCTGCCGCAGTACTGGCAGCGGAACTCATCCCTCAGAAAAAGATTAAAGCGCGTGAAGGCCACGCGCTTTCTCGGTTTTACGTAATCTTTGAGGACCACGACGCTCGGTATCTTCAGCACCATCGAGGGGCTTCGGACCACTTCGTCGTATTCGGCGATGATGTCCACCCTGTCGAGGAAGGCCGCCTTCACCGCTTCCTGCCAAGGCCAGAGCGACAGCGGGTAGTAAGAGAGCGGGCGATAGTCCGCGTTCAGCACCAGCGCCGGATGTTGGCGGAGCGCCGAGGGCTCTCGTACGAAATGGGTCCTGAAGTCGCCGTCCATGAGTGAGTCGTCCCTCGCTCTGTCTGCTCGTTAGGGCACCAGAGCGGGACCACCCGCCCCAGCTGCAAGACTACTATATATCGCGGAAAAGCTCTGGCAAGCCTCGCTATATGCCCTGATGCCCCTGTGGATAGGTCATGCTCATGACATGAGCATGACACCACGGCGCGCCATCGGCTAGTGTTCTCGGATGAGTGATATCCCCCTGACCGACGTCGCCGCGCCCGGCTTCCTGCTTGAAGCTGCGCTTTATTGTCCCGATCTCGATGCCGCCGAGGCCTTTTACCAAGGGGTGATCGGCCTGGAGAAGATCTCCCGCGTCGACAGCCGCCACGTGTTCTTTCGGGTCGGCACCGGTGTGCTGCTGATCTTCAATCCCGAAGAGACCGAGAAGCCGGCGCGCAACCCCGCCCTGCCCGTGCCCAGCCATGGCGCGCGCGGCCCGGGGCACGTCTGCCTTGCCATGCCGGGCGAGGCGATGGAGCGCTGGCGCAAGCGGCTGCAGGCGGCGGGGGTGGTGATCGAGGCCGATTTCATCTGGCCGAACGGCGCGCGCTCGATCTACGTCCGCGATCCGGCGGGGAATTCGGTGGAACTGGCCGAGCCGAAGCTTTGGGCGTAGCGGAGCCTGATGCAAGCCGGTGCGCCATGCCGCGCGCCGACCTCCCATCGCTCTCAAGCCCGCAGGTCCGCTACACGCACTGATCGCGCAAGGCGCGACCTAGAACCCGCACTTGTCGCGCAAGAAGGCCAGAGCCACGCCCAGACCTTCGGGGTCGATGCCGTGGCCGGTGCCCTTCATCACGTGGGCATAGACCTCTTTCCAGCCTGCGCCCTGCAGCGCCTCGGCGGCGGCGGGCAGCGACTCGGGCGGCACCACCTCGTCTTGGTCGCCATGCAGCAGCAGCACCGGCGGGCGGCTCACCACCTCGTCGGCCAGCAATTCTGGTGAGATCAGTCGCCCCGAAAAGGCGACGACACCGGCAACCTCATCCTCGCGCCGCGGCGCCACGTGCAGCGACATCATCGACCCCTGCGAGAAGCCGACAAGCGCCACCTGCTCCGGCAGCAGGTCCTCGTCGACCATCAGCGCGTCGAGAAAGGCGTTCAGATCGTCGACCGCCCGCGCCATGCCCTGCATGGATTCCTCTTCCGAGGAGCCGTCGATCCAGGGGATCGGAAACCACTGGAAGCCCATGGGCGAGCCGGCGCAGTCCTCGGGCGCGTCGGGGGCCACGAACATCGTGTCGGGCAGGTGCTCTGCGAGGGGGTCAGCGAGGCCCAGCAGGTCGGCGCCATTGGCACCATAGCCGTGCAGGAAGACGACGCAGGAATGGGTCTCGCCCGATGCGGGGCCCTTGCGGCCGGCCTGGAGAACGCGGGTCATGCAATACCTTCTCTTTGCTTGCGCACATGGTAGTAGGCCCAGAGCGCGCGCGCCGCAACCGCCCGCCAAGGCGACCAGGCCTCGGCCATCTGCCTGAGTGCCTTTTCCTTGGGCCGTTCGTCGAGGTCGAAGAGCAGCCTCGCCGCCTCCTGCAGCGCCAGATCGCCCGGCGCAAAGACATCCGCATGGCCAAGCGAGAACATGGCGTAGATCTCGGCGGTCCAGACGCCGATCCCCTTCACCGCCGTCAGCCGTTCGACCACCACCGGTGTCGGCGCCTCGCGCAGCGCGTCGAAGTCGATGCCCTCCGCCGCCAGCGCCTGCGCGTAGGTCGCCTTCTGCCGCGACAGGCCAAGCGCGCGCAGCCCCTCGAGATCGGTCTTCAGGATCGCTTCGGGCCGGGTCATCCCCGCGGCCTCGAGCCGCGCCCAGATCGCGCGCGCCGAGGCAACGCTGACCTGCTGGCTGACGATGGCCGACAGAAGCTGGCCAAAGCCGTCCTCGCGCCGCCGCAGCGGCAAGGGGCCGGTCAACTCGAGCGCATGGGCAAAGCGCGGCTCGGCCGCCGCCAGCCAGTCGCAGCCCTCGGTCACGCAGGCATCCGAATGAATGATCCGCCCGACCGCCACCGTCTCGCCTTTTGCCATCTGCGCCTCGCCTTTCGTGTTCCTCTGTCCTAGCGCAGACGCGGCGCGCTGGCCACCGTGGCGGGGGAGCGACGCCAAGCCGCGTCTACGGGCCCTTGTGCTCGCCCGCGCCCCGCCCTACCGATAACCTCATGCAGGCATCTTCCGCTTCCCGCGCCCGGCGCAACGTCACCGTTCTGGTTCTCGCACAGGCCTTCCTGGGTGCGCAGATGCCGATGATCTTCACCATCGGCGGGCTCGCCGGGCAATCGCTGGCGCCGAACCCCTGCTTCGCCACCCTGCCGATCTCGCTGATCGTGCTGGGCTCGATGCTCTCGGCGACGCCGGTCTCGGCCTTCATGCAGCGCTACGGTCGCCGCGCCGGGTTCTTCCTCGGCACCATGGGCGGCACGCTGGGCGGCATCGTCGGGGCGACGGGGCTCTACCTGCAGTCCTTCCCGATCTTCCTCCTCGGCAGCCTGCTGACCGGGCTCTACATGTCGGCGCAGGGCTTCTACCGCTTTGCCGCCGCCGACACCGCCAGCCCCGAGTTCCGCGCCAAGGCGATCTCCTACGTGATGGCAGGAGGGCTGCTCTCGGCGCTCATCGGCCCGCAACTGGTGAAGCTGACCGCCAACGCCTACGTGATCCCCTTCTTCGGCACCTATGCCACGGTGATCGCGATCAACCTGCTGGGCGCGCTGCTCTTTCTCTTCCTCGACATCCCGAGGCCCCCTGCCCCTGCCGAGGGCAGCCCTTACGGCCGCACCCGCTGGCAGCTCCTGCAAACGCCGCGCATCGCGGTGGCGGTGATCTGCGGCATGGTCAGCTACGCGCTGATGAACCTCGTGATGACCTCCACCCCGCTGGCGGTGGTTGGCTGCGGCTATGACACCTCGGACGCCGCCAATGTCGTCAGCGCCCACGTGCTGGCGATGTTCGCGCCGTCCTTCTTCACCGGACAGATCATCAACCGTTTCGGCGTGGAAAAGGTGATGGGGCTTGGCCTCTTTATCCTCGCCGGTGCTGGCGCGGTGGCAATGGCCGGGGTCGAGCTGGAGAATTTCTTCCTCGCGCTGGTGCTGCTGGGCATCGGCTGGAACTTCGGCTTCATCGGCGCGACCACGATGCTCGCCGGCGCGCACACCGCCGAGGAACGGGGCCGCATGCAAGGGCTGAACGATCTGCTGGTGTTCGGCGGCGTGACCTTTGCCTCGCTCGCCTCGGGTGGGTTGATGAACTGCTCGGGTGGCACGCCGCAGGAGGGCTGGAGCGCCGTGGTCATGGCAATGGCGCCCTTCCTGGTGCTGGCGGGCGGCGCGCTGATCTGGCTGGTGCTGCGGCCGGTGGAACAGCCCGCCGAGTAAGGCAGGTTCCACCGAAGCAGGTGCCCCCTCTGCCGGGAACGCGCGGCCCTAGACCCGCCCTGTGAAGCCCGCCTTCACCAGTCGCGCGCGCCTCGAGAACTCCGACAGCTCGAGCGCCCCTTCGGCGACCCGCTGCGGCTCTTTCGCCGCCAGCGCCAGCAGCGGTCCCGCCTGCCATCCGGCAAGCAGCGCCGGGCGCGATTCCTTCGGAACCCCGGCAAAGCCCTTGCGTGCCCGTTTCAGGCGCGCGAGCCCGCCGCGCGCCAGCGCCGCCACGCCCTCGGGCCGCCCATCGAGCAGCGGCACCCGGCCCTTGCTTTCGAGCTCCGGCACCGCGCGCAGGAAGGCGGCCAGGCCGAAGGCATAACCCGCGTCCAGCGCAACCTGCTCGTCAATCCCGCCAAGCGCCCGCCCCGCCGCGAGCAGCAGCAGCCCCGAGGTCTCCTCGAGGTAGCGCGTCAGGTGCTCTTCGTCCTCGAACGGATCGCGGTAAATGTCCCAGCGCCGCGCGCCGACCAGCGGATCGAGACGGGCTGCCGTCTCGCGGTCAAGAACCTGCGCCAGCGGCGTCACCACCTCGTGCCGCCGCACCGCGCCGCCCTTGGCGATCTCTTCCAGGGCATCGCGCCACCATTGCAGGCGCATCTCGGCGATCATCGTCTCCTGCGTCACCCAGGGCGCGCGGGCGACCTCGAGGTTGAAGGCATAGAGCGGGAAGAGCACGCGCCGCGCCTCGGGAGGCGCGGCCATGGCAGCGGTAAAACGATCGGGATCTCCGCGTTCGATCAGCCCGGCACAGGCGATCAGATCGTCACTGAGCTGCACGCGCCACCCCGCAGTCGCGGATCAGCTTCCAGCGCACGGCATCCAGAAGCGCCTCGAACGAGGCATCGACTATGTTGGCGCTGACGCCAACGGTCTGCCAGCGCCGGCCCGATCCATCTTCGCTGTCGATGATCACCCGGGTCACGGCCTCGGTGCCGCCCTGCGTGATGCGCACCTTGAAGTCCACCAGCCGCATGTCGTCGATCACCGACTGGTAAGGGCCGAGATCCTTGGCCAGCGCCTTCGACAGCGCGTTGACCGGGCCGCGGTCGTGCCCGTCGGTGTCGAGGCTATCCGACACGGAGAGCTTCTTCTCGCCGCCCACTTTCACCACCACCACGGCCTCGGAGAGCGAGACCATCTGGTCATACTTGTTCTTGCGCCGCTCGATGGTCACCCGGTAGCGCTTGACCTCGAAGAACTCCGGCAGGCACCCCAGCTCGTCCCGCGCCAGAAGCTCGAAGCTCGCCTGCGCGGTGTCATAGGTGTAGCCCTCGGCTTCCTTGGCCTTGATCCGCTCAAGGATACGCCCCAGCGCAGCATCGCCTTTCTCGACCTCCAGCCCCGCCTCGGCGAGGCGGCGGCGCAGGTTCGACTGGCCGGCCTGGTTCGACATCGGGATGACCCGGCGGTTTCCCACCACGCCCGGCTCGATGTGCTCATAGGTGCTGGGGTCCTTGAGGATCGCGCTCGCATGCAGCCCCGCCTTGTGGGCAAAGGCCGAGCTGCCCACATAGGCCGCCTGCCGCATCGGCACGCGGTTGAGGATCTCGTCGAGCATGCGGCTCACCTGGGTGATGCCCTCGACCGCCTCGAGGCTCACCCCGGTCTCGTAGGCGCTTGCATAGGGCTCCTTCAGCAGCAGCGTCGGAATGAGCGTCGTCAGGTTGGCATTGCCGCAGCGCTCGCCGAGGCCGTTCAAGGTGCCCTGCAGCTGCCGCACGCCCGCGTCGATTGCCGCCAGCGTGCAGGCCACGGCGTTCTCGGTGTCGTTGTGGGTGTGGATGCCGAGCTTGTCTCCGGGCACGCCCGCCGCCCTGACCTCACGCACGATGCGGCCCAGCTCCTCGGGCAGCGTGCCGCCGTTGGTGTCGCACAGCACCACCCAGCGCGCGCCGCTGTCCAGCGCGGCCTTCACGCAGTCCAGCGCATAGCCGGGGTTGGACTTGTAGCCATCGAAGAAGTGCTCGGCGTCGAAGAGCGTCTCGCGCTGCTGCGACACGCAATGGGCGATCGAGGACGAGATCGCCTCGAGGTTCTCCTCCAGCGTGATGCCGAGCGCGGTGGTGACATGGAACTCGTGGGTCTTGCCGACGAGGCAAACCGAGGGCGTGCCCGCGTTCAGCACCGCCGCCAGCACGTCGTCATTGGCCGCCGAGCGCCCGGCCCGCTTGGTCATGCCAAAGGCGGTCACCGTGGCGCGGGTCTGGCCGACCTCGTCGAAAAAGGCGCTGTCGGTGGGGTTGGCCCCCGGCCAGCCGCCCTCGATGTAGTCGACCCCCAGCGCGTCCAGCGCCGCGACGATGCGGTGCTTCTCGGCAGTCGAGAACTGCACGCCCTGTGTCTGCTGCCCGTCGCGCAGCGTGGTGTCGTAGATGTAAAGACGCTCCTTGCTCACAGCAGCCCCTCCAGCTTGGCGGCATCGAATCCCGCGCCCGGCAGAAGCTCGACGCCTGCCTTCGACATGCGCACCTCGACCCCCGCGTCGATCAGCGCGGTCTTGAGCCGGTCGACCTCCGAGAAATCCTTGGTCTCCATGGCCGCGGCGCGGACACCGGCGAGATGATCGGCAAGGCCGGAAAGGTCCGGCCCGGCACTGACCCAATCGCCCAGCTCGTCCGTCAGCAACCCCAGCAGCTGCGCCGAGGCGAGCAGAACACCCGCCGCGGTCAGATCGCCGGCCGCCTCCTTGGCCAGCTTGTGCAGCCGTGTCAGTGCTCCTGCGGTGTTCAGGTCATCCGACAGCAGCCCCACCAGCTCGGCATCCGCCGCACCGGGCTCGGCGCCCTCGGTCACCGAGTGCCAGGTGCGCAGCGTCGCCTCGGCCTGCGCCGCCTTCTCGGCGGTCCAGTCCATCGGCTTGCGGTAGTGGCTCGAGAGCATGACGAAGCGGATCACCTCGCCCGGCACGGCGGGCTGCCCGTCATGCCCGTCCAGCAGGTCGCGCACGGTGAAGAAGTTGCCCAAGGACTTGGACATCTTCTTGCCCTCGACCTGCAGCATCTCGTTGTGCAACCAGACCTTGGCGAAGTCGCCATGGGGGTGCGCACAGCAGCTCTGGGCGATCTCGTTCTCGTGGTGCGGGAACATCAGGTCGTTGCCGCCGCCATGGATGTCGAAACTCTCGCCCAGCAGGTCATAGGCCATGGCTGAGCACTCGATGTGCCAGCCCGGACGGCCCCGGCCCCAGGGCGAGTTCCACCCCGGCAGGTCGTCCGCAGAGGGCTTCCACAGCACGAAGTCCATCGGGTTGCGCTTGTAGGGGGCCACCTCGACCCGCGCCCCGGCGATCATGTCGTCGACCGAACGGCCCGACAGCGCGCCGTAGGTCTTGTAGCTCTCGACCGCGAAGAGCACGTGACCCTCGGCCTCGTAGGCGTGGCCGTCCCGGATCAGCCCCTCGATCATCGCGATCATCTGGGGGATGAACTGCGTCGCGCGCGGCATGTGGTCGGGCTCGGCGACCCCGACCGCGCCCATGTCCTGCAGGTACCAGCCGATGGTCTCTTCGGTGCGCTCGGCGATCAGGTCCTCGAGGCTGCGCGGGTCGCCCGCCGCCTTGCGCGCCTGCGCGGTGGCGTTGATCTTGTCGTCGACGTCGGTGAAGTTGCGCACGTAGGTCACGTGATCGGGCCCGTAGACATGCCGCAGCAGCCGCGCCAGCACGTCGAAGACGATGGCCGGGCGGGCGTTGCCGAGGTGCGCGCGGTCGTAGACCGTGGGCCCGCAGACATACATCCGGACATTGCTGGGATCGATCGGCGTGAAGACCTCCTTGCGGCGAGTCTTCGTGTTGGTCAGCGAGATGGTCATGGCGCGCTCCTTCGCGGCGGTCGCGGCGGGAGTAGCAACTTCATCTCTCGATTGGAATAGAAGACCGGCCCGCCGAAGAAATCAGCAGGTAATGCAGCAAATCAGGGTGGTGATGCGCAGGGTCATGCAAGGCTTCTAACGCGTCTCTTCGCGTGCGTCCAGCGGCGTGGCGAGCCTGCCCCCGGCGAGCTGCTGCCCGAGGAGAAATGTCCCCGCAGGTCCTGCCGGCGCCATGCGCAAGCAAAAGGCCCCGTCCTTGCGGCGGGGCCTTTGCGAGTTTTGAGCAAGGTCATCTGCCCCGCGTCATTCGGCCGCGTCGGGCGCCGAGCCACCATCGCTGGAGGGTTGCTCGGGTTTCTTGCGCGGCTTGCGCGGACGCTTGGGCTTCTCGGCGGGCTGCGCCTCGGCACCGGGCTCCGCGGCGGCGGCGGCCGCGGCCTCTCCGCCCTCGGTTTTCTTGCTGCGGCGGGCGCGCGGCTTGGGCTTGCTCTCGGCGCGGCTTTCCGGCGTCTCGACCAGACCGCTGTCTTCTTCGTCTTCGCTGCCGGCGCCCATCAGGTCGGGCTGATCACCCAGGCCCGGCACGCTGGCCTTTTCGGGCTCGGGCTGACGGGGCTGCGGCTGTTGCTCGAAGCCGACGTCAGGCTGGTGGCTGCCGCCCTGATGCCCGCCCTCGCCACGCGTGTCGCCGCGAGTCTGGTCGCGATCCGAGCGGTCACGGTCGCGCTGCGCCTGGCGCTCGCGGTTTTCACGCTCCTGCTGTTCGCGGCGCTGGTCTGCCTCTTTCTGCGCCTCCGAGAGCAGGCGCATGTAGTGCTCGGCGTGCTGCTGGAAGTTTTCGGTGGCGACGCGGTCATTGCTGAGCGCCGCATCGCGGGCAAGCTGGTTATACTTGTCGATGATCTGCTGCGGCGTACCGCGCACCTTGCCCTCCGGGCCCGAACTGTCGAACACGCGGTTGACGACGTTCCCAAGAGTATTGCGGTTGCGGTTGTTCTTCGACCGCGAGCGGGATTTCGAGGATCGCATCTTGTCTGCTATCAGCCTTGTGTCTGACCGTCCCTGTGATCGCGGCGCTGCACCTTTTGGGCGCGGTCTTGACCGTGATCACTCCAATGTCGGGTTAACGTCGAGCGGGACCGCTGTGAGGCATCCACCGCTCCGACCCCTCCTGCTAATCATTTGTGGCCACGCGTGACAAGAGAAAAATCGTCCGAAATCTGTCGATTTCCCCGCGACCGGGTCGAATCTTAGGCTCAAAGCGCTTCCAGACGTCCGCTCACCACCCTGTCACGGCCGTCGAGATCGGCGATCACCGCCACGTCACGCAGCCCAGCCGCGGAGAAGAGCGCCGCCACATCCGCCCCTTGGGCCGGGCCGATCTCGACCAGCAGCCGCCCGCCGGGAAGCAGGTGCCGCGCTGCCCCGGCCGCGATGGCGCGATAGGCGGCAAGCCCGTCGCCCTCGTCGGTCAGCGCCAGGCGCGGCTCGTATTCGCGAACCTCCGGAGAGAGAGCGGCCATTTCCGACAGCGCGATATAGGGCGGGTTCGAGACGATCAGGTCAAAGCGCTCGGGCGCCTGCCCCAGCGCCCCCCACCAGTCGCCCTGCGCCAGCGCCGCGCGCGGCTCGAGATGCAGCGCGTTGCGGTTCCAGAAGGCCACCTCGAGCGCCTTCTCGCTGAGATCGGTGCCGATTCCATTGGCGCCCTCGCGTTCGGCAAGCAGGGTCAGCAGAATGCAGCCCGACCCGGTGCCCAGATCGAGCACCCGGGTGAAGGCGCCCGAGAGCGCCGCCTCGATCAGGATTTCCGTCTCGGGGCGCGGGTCGAGCACCTCTGGCGTGACGAGGAACTCGCGACCGTAGAACTGCCGCCGCCCGATGAGATGCGAGACCGGCACGCGTTGCGCGCGGCGGTCGATCAGCGCGTCGAAGATCACCGCATGCTCGGGCGAGATCGGCTCGGGCAAGAAGAGCGTCAGCCGCCCTGGCGGCACCTTCAGCACATGCGCCATCAGGCGACGCGCGTCACGGCCCGGATCGGCCACCCCCGCCTCGACGAGGCGCGCCGTGGCCCGGGCGAGCAGTGCAGAGCCGGTGGTCATGCGAGTTCCGCCAGAAGCGCCGCCTGCGCGTCGGCGGTCAGCGCGTCGATGATCTCGTCGAGATCGCCGCCGAGGATGGCGTCGAGCCGGTAGAGTGTCAGCCCGATGCGGTGATCGGTCAGCCGCCCCTGCGGGAAGTTGTAGGTGCGGATGCGCTCCGAGCGGTCGCCCGAGCCCACCTGCGCCTTGCGGTCCGAGGCGCGGCTGTCGGCCGCCTTTTGCCGCTCCATGTCGTAGAGCCGGGCGCGCAGCACGTTCATCGCGATCTCTCGGTTGCGGTGCTGCGACTTTTCCGAAGAGGTCACCACCAGCCCGGTCGGAATGTGGGTGATGCGCACGGCGGAATCGGTGGTGTTGACGTGCTGGCCACCCGCGCCCGAGCTGCGCATCGTGTCGATGCGGATGTCATTCGCGTTGATCTCGATGTCCACCGCCTCGGCCTCGGGCAGCACCGCCACCGTGGCCGCCGAGGTGTGGATGCGGCCGCCGCTCTCGGTCTCGGGTACGCGCTGCACCCGATGCACGCCGCTTTCGAACTTCAGCCGGGCAAAGACGTTCTCGCCCTCGATGCGCACCACGAGCTCCTTGATGCCGCCGAGCTCGGAGAGCTGCTCCTCGATCACCTCCCAGCGCCAGCCGCGGGATTCCACGTAGCGCTGGTACATCCGAGCAAGGTCCCCGGCGAAAAGCGCCGCCTCGTCGCCACCGGTGCCGGGGCGGATCTCGAGGATCGCCGGGCGGGCGTCGGCGGCATCGCGCGGCAGCAGTGCCAGCTGCAAGGCGTGCTCTGCCTCGGGCAGCCGCGCGCGCAGCTGCGGCAGCTCTTCCTCGGCAAGCGCCTTCATCTCGGGATCGGCAAGCATCTCCTCGGCCTCGGCGAGGTCCGCCTGCAGGGATTCCCACTCGGCGATCTGGTCGACCACCGGCTTGAGCTCTGAATACTCCCGTCCCAGCGCGGCGATGTCGCCACGGCCTTCGGCCATGCAGGCCTGGACATATTCGAAACGGTCACGGATCTGGTGAAGGCGGTCTGCGGGGATCATGCCGACCTCCTTTCCCGATTGCCGCGCGGCGGTCAAGAGCGGGCAGCCGCCGATGCCTGCCCCTCCCTGTGAGAAGGTTTGACGGAAGGGTCATATGTTGATATCAACGTAAAAGTTGATATCAACCCTTTTCCTCGCTCCTCAGGCACGCCGAAAGGTCCGCTTCCATGACCGAGACATTGATAGACACCCCGCTCACCGTCACCGCCTTCGACTGGGTTCCGCCTTTCGCCCAGGGGCTCGTGCGCGACCTGCGCGTCCGCTGGGCGCTGAAGGAGGCCGCCCTGCCCTACGAGGTGGAGCTGCTCGCCATGGGCACGCAGGGCGAGCCCGCGCATCTGTCGCGCCAACCCTTCGGCCAGGTGCCGGTGCTGACCGCCGGTACGACCCCCATGTTCGAAAGCGGAGCCATCCTCTGGCGTATCGCCGAGGCTGGCGGCACCGCGCTGCTGCCCGCGGACACGCCCGGCCGCGACCGCACGCTGAGCTGGGTCTTTGCCGCGCTGAACACGATCGAGCCGCCGATCACCATGTACCAGCAGATGACCCGGCTCGCGGTGGACAAGGCCGCCGCCGACACCATGGAGCGCGAGATCCGCAAGGCCATCGAGCGTCGGCTGGGCCAGCTTCAGGCGACGATGGAGGGGCGGCCCTGGTTGGCCTGCGACCAGTTCACCGTGGCCGACCTGGTGATGGCGACGGTGCTGCGCGGGCTGCGGGATACGCAGATCGTCGCGCAATTCCCGAAACTGGACGAGTTTCTCTCGCGCTGCACCGCCCGCCCCGCCTTTGCCGAGTCGCTGGCGGAACAACTGGGGGCCTTCGAGGAGAACGCCCCGCGCTACGCGGCGGAGTGATCCGAACATCAAAAGAGTTCTGCAAGGCCCAAAAAGGACCTTGCACCCTTCAGTTCTGCCGCGCCTCCAGCTCCGAAAGCCAGGCGTCGACGCGGGCCTTGTTCACCCCCATGTCCGACTGGCCGAACCGTTGGCGGGCGTAGAGCCCCAGTTGCCCCTCGCCCTGCTGCACGGTGGTGTAATCGGGAAAGCCCATCCATTTCGAGCGCGAGATGTAAGTCACCCGCCCCTCGCCGGGGCTGCCCGCCAGCACCTCGGTGCGCGGGCTCTCGAGGATGATCCGGTGCAGCGCCTCGAAGGTCTCCTCTCCGCCCGGGATGCGCCGGCGCACGCCGCTGGCTAGATCCTGGTCGGCGCTCACCTGAGGGTCGACGTTCCAGACGGCGGGGTCCGAAGGCGCCAGCCGTATCCAGGCAAGCCCGGCGACCACCAGCAGAAGCAAAACCCAGAATATCATCCGCACCACGCGATCCTTTCGTCTCTCTCCACCCGCGGCGCCCGGCGCGGCGGGTGGCTCCTGATTTCACGATTCCCGCGCCTTTTCAAAGCGCATCACGCCCGGCTCGCGGGATCGTGCTTATACTGGCGCCGAGATCAGCGCCGGGTCCAGCCCCAGAGGCACAGCAGCTCCGTTGCCACATGCGCGCCCGCGATGGCGGTCGCGCCGGTGGTGTCGAACGGCGGCGAGACCTCGACGATGTCGCCGCCGACCAGATTGATGCCCGCCAGCTCGCGCAGGCAGACTGCGGCCTGATGGTTCGACAGCCCTCCCCAGACCGGCGTGCCCGTCCCCGGCGCGAAGGCCGGATCGAGCGCGTCGATGTCGAAGCTGAGGTAAACCGGGTGGCCGCGCACGATCTCGCGCGCCTTGGCCGCCGCGGCCTCGGGGCCGATGCGGTGCAGCTCGCGCGCGTCGATGATGTTGAAGCCGAGCGTGTCGGGATTGTCGGTCCGGATGCCGATCTGCACCGAGCGCGCCGGATCCACCAAGCCCAACTTCACCGCCTTGTACATGAAGGTCCCGTGGTCGATCCGGTTGAAATCATCGTCGGCCCAGGTGTCAGTGTGGGCGTCGAACTGGATCACCGACATCGGCCCGTACTTGGCGGCATAGGCCTTGAGAATCGGCAGGGTGATCGAATGGTCGCCGCCCAGCGTCACCGTCGCCGTCTCGGTGGCAAGGATGCCTGCGATATGCGCCTCGAGCGTGTCCGGGAAGGCCGGGACATTGGCGTAGTCGAAGGCCAGATCGCCGTAGTCGGCGATGGCGAATTCCGACAGCACATCGTAGCCCCAGCCATAGGGCGCGTCGCAGGGCTGCAGCAGCGAGGCCTCGCGGATAGCCCGCGGGCCGAAGCGCGTGCCGGTGCGGTTGGTGACCGCCTGGTCGAAGGGCACGCCGGTCACCGCGATATCGGCGCCCGACAGGTCCTTGGTGTAGCGCCGGCGCAGGAACGAGACCGCGCCGCCGAAGACATTTTCGAAACTCGGACCCTTCAGTTCCTGCCGGGTGAAGGCGTGGTCGATCTGGGATTTCGCGTCTTCAAGGGCCATGGTGTCACTCCTGCAGGGGCAGCGCGGTCTCGATCAGACGCGCGAAGAAGCTGGCGCCAATCGGCGCGATCTCGTCGTTGAAGTCGTATTTCGGATGGTGGCAGCCGAAGGTGTCCCCTTGCCCGAGAAAGAGATAGGCGCCGGGGCGGGCCTCGAGCATGTAGGAGAAATCCTCGGCAGGCATGATCGGGTCACAATCATCGGTCACCCTGTCGTCGCCCACCACCTCGCGCGCCACCTGCGCGGCAAAAGCCGCCTGCTCGGGGTGGTTGATTGTCACCGGGTAGCCGCGGTCATAGGTCAGCTTGGCGGTGCAGCCGTAGACCTGCGCCTGCGCCTCGACGATCTCGCGGATCCGCCGTTCGGCGAGGTCGCGGGTCTCGGCCGAGAAGCAGCGCACGGTGCCGGTCAGATAGGCGGTCTCGGGGATGATGTTGAAGGTCGTCCCGGCGTGGAACTCGGTCACCGAGACCACGAGGCGGTCGAGCGCATTGACGTTGCGGCTGACAATCGTCTGCATGGCCTGCACGATGGCCGCCCCCGCCGGGATCGGGTCGATGCACTCCTGCGGCGAGGCGCCGTGGCCGCCCTTGCCGGTGATGTCGATGCGGAACTCGTCGGCCGAGGCCTGCAAAGGGCCGGCGGTGGTCAGGAAATGCCCCTGCGCGTCGCCCGGCGCATTGTGCATGCCATAGACCTCGGAGACGTCGAACCGGTCCATGATGCCCGCCTCGATCATCGCCTTGGCCCCGGCCCCGCCTTCTTCGGCGGGCTGGAAGATGAGCGCGACGCGGCCGGCGAAATTGCGTGTCTCGGCAAGGTACTTGGCGGCGGCGAGCAGCATGGTCGTGTGACCGTCATGGCCGCAGGTATGCGCAACCCCCGGCACCTTCGAGGCGTGCTCGGTGCCCGACATATCCTCCATCGGCAGCGCGTCCATGTCGGCCCGCAGCGCAATGGTGCGCCCCGCGCCGCGACCCTCGATCAGCGCCACGACGCCGGATTGGGCGATGCCGGAATGAATCTCGGTGATGCCGAAGCTCCGCAGCTTGTCGACCACGAATTTCGCCGTCTCGTGACAGTCGTACTGCAACTCGGGGTGCTGGTGCAGATGGCGGCGCCAGGCCTTCAGCGTTTCGGCATCGGCGGCGATGGAATTGATAACGGGCATTCGGGGTCTTCCCTCGGGTCTTGCCCCCTGCCCAGACGGCCGGGGGCGTTGCTTGCCCGCAATCAAGACCGAAAAGCCTTACGTCCGCAAGGGTTGCCGGGTCTCGATCAGCTTCACGAAATAGGAGGCGCCGAGCGGCGCGGCCTCGTCGTTGAAATCGAACTTCGGATGGTGCACCGAAGGCCCGACGCCCTGACCGAGGTAGAGGAAGGACCCCGGCCGCGCCTCGAGCATATAGGAGAAATCCTCGGCCCCCATCGAGGGCGCGATCTCGTCCAGCACCTCGGACACCACGCCCGAGGCGACCCCCACCGCGAAATCGGTCTGCGCGGCGTGGTTGACGGTCGGCGGGTAGTTCGGCTGGAAATCGAGGTCGGCACTGACGCCATAGGCCATGGCCTGACCCTCGACGATCTCGCGCAGGCGGCGTTCGGCCATGGCGCGGATGCCGGGATCGAAGCTGCGGATGGTCCCGGCCAGACGCATGGTCTCGGGGATGACGTTGGTGGCCGAGCCGCCCTGCACCGTGGTCAGCGAGACCACCAGCGATTTCAGCGGGTCGGCGTTGCGCGACGGCACCGACAGCAGCGCCTGCCCGATGGCCAGCGCGCAGGGCACCGGGTCGATGCAGAGGTCGGGGTGCGCCGCGTGGCCGCCCTTGCCGGTCAGCACCAATTCGAAATCGTCGACCGCCGCCATGATCGGCCCGCGCGTGGTCGCCATGGTGCCCAGAGGCAGCGAGGGGTCGGTGTGGATGGCGTAGACCTCGGAGATCCCGAAGCGGTCCATGATGCCCTCTTCGACCATGATCCGCCCGCCACCGATGGTCTCCTCGGCGGGCTGGAAGATCAGCGCCACCTTGCCCGCGAAGTTGCGGGTCTCCGACAGGTACTTCGCCGCGCCGAGCAGCATGGTGGTATGCCCGTCGTGGCCGCAGGCGTGCATCTTGCCGGGCACGCGGCTGGCGTGCTCGGCGCCGGTTTCCTCGTCCATCGGCAGCGCGTCCATGTCGGCGCGCAGGCCGGTCACCGGCCCCTCGCCCTGCCCCTCGATGATCGCAACGACGCCGGATTGGGCGATGCCCTCGTGAATCTCGGTGATCCCGAACTCCCGCAGCCGCGCCGCGACGAAGGCCGCCGTCTCGTGGCAGTCGAGGCTCAGCTCGGGGTTCTGGTGCAGATGGCGGCGCCATGTGCGCATCTCGTCGGCGTAATCCGCGATCCGGTTCACGATGGGCATGGGTGGACTCCTGAAGGTCTTTGAAGCAGGAAAAGGTCAAATACCGATTTGCCGGAGATGTCCATGACCCTCGATCCGCGTGACGATCTGATCCACGATCCCAAGGGCGGCATGCCCCGTCTGCTCGAGATCATGCGCCGCCTGCGCCACCCCGAGACCGGCTGTCCCTGGGATCTGGAGCAGGATTTCTCCACCATCGCCCCCTACACCATCGAGGAAGCTTACGAGGTCGCCGACGCCATCGAGCGCGAGGCCTGGGACGAGCTGAAGGGCGAGCTTGGCGATCTGCTGTTCCAGTCGGTCTTCCACGCGCAGATGGCCGAGGAGCGCGGGCTCTTCAGCTTCGACGAGGTGGCCGACACCATGTCCGACAAGATGGTCGCCCGCCACCCGCATGTCTTCGGTGACGAGAGCAACGAGAAATCCCCCGCCCAGCAGGTGGCCGACTGGGAGAAGATCAAGGCCGCCGAACGCGCTGCCAAGGCGGAAAAGGGCGTGCTGGATGGCGTGGCGCTTGGGCTGCCGGCGCTGCTGCGTGCGGTGAAACTGCAGAACCGCGCCGCCCGTGTCGGCTTCGACTGGCCCTCGACCGACGAGGTGATCGACAAGCTGATCGAGGAGACACAGGAGTTGCGCGAGGCCACCGATCCCGACCACGCAGAGGAGGAGTTCGGCGACCTGCTCTTCGTCATGGCCAACCTCGCCCGGCACATGAAGATCGACCCCGAGCAAGCGCTGCGCCGCGCCAATGCCAAGTTCGCCCGCCGCTTCAACTCCATCGAGGCCGCGCTCGAGGCCCGCGGCAAGCGCCCCGAGGACAGCGATCTGGCCGAGATGGATGCGCTCTGGGACGCGGCGAAGGTGGAGGAAAAGGCGCAGAAGGCCGCTCGCGCCACGTCACGCCCCGACCGGACGCAGGCCGACACAATTACCTGATCTTTCCGATAGGGCATTGATCTGATAATTTCAGTCGGGTAAGTGGCTGTCAGTGACGAACCAATACCACGAGCATGACCGGAGGACTTTGATGCTGCGTCTTGGAACCGCCCTCGCCCTGATTGCCACCGCGGCCCCCGCGCTGGCCGAAGAGGTCAACCTCTACTCCTACCGTCAGCCCGAGCTTCTCCAGCCGCTGACCGACGCCTTCACCGAAGCCACCGGCATCGAGGTGAACGTGGCCTATATCGACAAGGGCCTCGAGGAACGCCTCGTCGCCGAGGGCGACCGTTCGCCCGCCGACCTGATCTTCACCGTCGACATCTCGCGCCTCGCCGCCGCCGTGCAGGCGGGTGTGACCCAGCCGGTCGAAAGCGCCGTGCTCGAGGAGAACGTGCCGGCGCAATACCGTGACCCCGACGGTCAGTGGTTCGGCCTGACGACGCGCGCGCGGATCGTCTATGCCTCGAAGGAGCGCGTGGACCCGTCCGAGATCACCACCTACGAGGATCTTGCCGATCCGAAGTGGAAGGGCCGCATCTGCACCCGTTCGGGCACCCATGACTACAACGTCGCGCTGGTGGCGGCGATGATCCACCATCACGGCGAAGAGTATGCCAAGGAGTGGCTGCAGGGGCTGAAGGACAACCTCGCCCGCCGCCCGCAGGGCAACGACCGCGCGCAGGTCAAGGCGATCTGGGCCGGGGAATGCGATATCAGCCTCGGCAACACCTACTACATGGGCCAGATGCTGAACGATCCCGAGCAGGTGGAATGGGCCAATTCGGTCAACGTGCTCTTCCCCGAGTTCGAGAACGGCGGCACCCATGTGAACATCTCCGGCGTGGCGATGACCAAATCGGCACCGAACCGCGAGAACGCGCTGAAGATGATGGAATACCTGACCTCGCCCGAGGCGCAGGAAATCTATGCCCACGCCAATTACGAATACCCGATCGCGCCCGGCACCGAGGCCGACGAGCTGGTCAAGGGCTGGGGCAGCTTCACCGCCGACGACACCAACCTCATGACCCTCGCCGAGCAGCGCGGCGCGGCGCTGCGGCTGGTCGAAGAGGTCGATTACGACGGCTGAGCCAATTCTCTGCCGAAGACGCGAAAGGGCCCCCTCGGGGCCCTTTTTTCTTGCAGAGCTAAGGGGATGCAGTTGCCGAGGGGGCGCTGCCCCCTCGCCGCGGTGCGGCTCACCCCATACGTATTTTGCAAGAGAAGAACGACAGGACGCCTGCCGCTGCCCTTCTTCTCTTTTCAAATCCGCACTTCCCGCGTCTCAGGCCACGCGGCGCCCGTGGCTCCAGACGCCGCGCAGGCAGGGCTGCCCCTCGATCCGGCGCAGGCGCACCACGTCGGCCAGAAGCCCCGGCGCAAGCCGCCCCCGGTCGTCCAGCCCCGCGGCGGCGGCGGGCGCCGCGCTCACCGTGGCAATGCCGCGCGGCAGGTCATCCCAGAGGTCCGCCAGCAGGAAGGCCGCCCCCATCAACGCCGCCGGCACGTAATCCGACGAGACGATGTCCAGCAGGTCCAGCCGCGCCAGTTCCTCTGCCGCGACATTGCCCGAGTGCGAGCCGCCGCGGATCAGGTTCGGCGCGCCCATCATCACCGCGATTCCCGCCGCCTTGCAGGCCCGTGCCGCCTCGACCGTGGTCGGGAATTCCGCCAGCCGCACGCCATGGTCGCGGCTGGTCCCGACATGCCCTGCGGTCGTGTCGTCATGGCTTGCCAGCACCGCGCCGAGCCGCCGCGCCGCCGCCACCGCCCCAGCCTCATGCGCCGCGCCGAGTTCGCTGCGCAACCGGGTCAGATGGCCGACATGGGCGTCGAAATCATCGGCGCTCAGCCCGTGCTTGCCGCACATGTAATCGCGGTATTTCTCGATATCGCGGAACTGGCGCTGGCCCGGTGTGTGGTCCATCAGCGACAGGATGCCCACCCGGTCCTCGGCACCGAACTCGGCCAGTTCCTCGAGGAGCGTCTCCGAACAGGTCTCGGCCCTCAGGTGCAGGAAGTGGCTGATCTTGAGCATGTCGCGGCCGCGCGCCGCGAGCAGCTCGCCCGCCAGAGCCCGCGCGTATTTGCCGTATTTCGACTTTCGGTCGGTCACCACCGAGCCCACGCGCATGGCGTCGAAGACCGTGGTGATGCCGCAGGCGGCAAGCTCGGCATCATGCGCGAGGATCGCCGCCATATGCGGCCAGGTCACCTTGGGGCGCGGCTGCATGTGGCGCTCGAGGTTGTCGGTGTGCAGCTCGATCAGCCCGGGAATCAGCAGATCGCCGTCGCAGTCCTCGGCCTCCGCCGCCGTGGTGGTCGTTCCGGGATTGATCGCCTCGATCCGTCCCTCGTTCATCACCAGCGTGCCGGCGATCACCTCGTTCTCGAGCACGATCCGCGCATTGCTCAGGATGGTCCGTGCCATGGTCTACCTCTTTCTCTCGGCGCTCTTTGCGCCGTCATGCAACTGTGACATGACGCTGTCATGACGCGCGCCATGCATGATTTTTCCCGTTACGCCATCTACTATGCCCCGCAGCCGGGGCCGCTGGCAGAGTTCGCCGCCGCCTGGCTGGGCTGGGACCCCGCCCGCGGCGCCCTTGTTCCGCACCCGGCGCTGCCCGGGCTGCCGCGCCCCGTCGCCGAGATCACCGAGGCGCCGCGCAAATACGGCTTCCACGGCACGCTGAAGCCGCCGATGCGGCTGACCGGCAGTGCCGAGGCGCTGCACGCCGACCTTGGCACGCTGGCCGCCCGGCTGGCGCCGGTCACCCTGCCCGGGCTGGCGCTCACGCGGATCGGCAGCTTCCTCGCGCTGACCCCCCTTGGCGATGCGACGCCGCTGGCGCGCCTCGCCGCCGAGGTGGTCGAGGCGCTGGACCCGCACCGCGCGCCGCCTTCCGACGCCGAGCTGGAGCGCCGCCGCCGCAGCCGCCTGAGCCCGGCGCAGGAAGAGAACCTGGCGCGCTGGGGCTATCCCTATGTGATGGAAGAGTTCAAATTCCACCTCACGCTCACCGGCAAGTTGGCCTTCGGCGAGGCCGAGCGGGTGGCCGAGACGCTGCAGCCGGTGCTCGCCCCGCTGCTGCCGCAGCCGTTCGACATTCGCGACCTGTGCCTCTTCGGCGAGGCGGAGGACGGGCACTTCCACCTGCTGCACCGCTACGCCCTCACCGGCTGAAGCAGGGCGACCAGCCGGGCCGCAGCGATCTCCAGCGGCCCGGAATTGTCGATCTCGTGCACCTTGAGCCCCTGGTTGATCTGCGGCGGCAGCGGCAGCGCCGCGCGAGAGAGCCGCGCCGTGATCTCCGCCGCGCTTTCGCGCCCCCGCGCCGCCAGCCGCTCTGCCAGCACCTCGGGGCGGGCGGTCACGTGCAGCACCTCGAGCTCGGGCAGAACCTGCGCCGCCTGCTCAAGCGCGCCGCGCGAGCCGTTGAAGACCACCGGGCGGCCCTTCGCGCGCGGCGCCAGTTCGGACCAGCGGATGCCGTAGCGCAGCCCGTGCGCGCCCCAGTGCAGGGCGAAGTCGCCCTCTTGCAGCATCTCTTCGAACCTCTCCTCCGAGACCGCAAGGCAGGGCTCGCCCCCGGCTTCGGCCGCGCGGGTCACCACGCGCTGAACCACCTGCAGGCCCGGCACGCGCGCCGCCGCCTCGGCGAGGAGGCTGTCCTTGCCCACACCGGACGGGCCGACGAGGGCGAAGACCCGCCCCCTCATGCCGCCCGCGCCGAGGTAAATCCGCTGACGTCGATCTCCCGGTCGCAGACCTTCTCCCGCGCTTCGGCGTCATGGAAGATGCCGATGATCGCCGCACCGCGCGCCTTGGCCTCCGTGATCAGCTCCAGCACAACTGCGCGGTTGGTGGCGTCGAGCGAGGCCGTCGGCTCGTCGAGCAGCAGCGCCGGGAAGCCGTGGGCGAAACCGCGCGCGATATTGACCCGCTGTTGCTCGCCGCCCGAAAATGTGGTGGGCGAGAGGCTCCAGAGCCGCTCGGGGATGTTGAGCCGCGCCAAGAGCTCGCGCGCCCGCGCCTCGCCCGCCGCGGCGCTGCCGCCCGCGGCAAGTACCGGCTCTGCCACCACCTCGAGTGTCGGCACCCGCGGCACCACGCGCAGGAACTGGCTGACGTAGCCCAGCACCTCGCGGCGCAGCGTCAGGATCTCGCGCGGCTCGGCTTTCGCCACATCCACATCGCCAACCATGATGCTCCCGGCCCCGGCAAGGTAATTGCCGTAGATCATCCGCATCAGCGTGGACTTGCCCGCGCCGGAATTGCCCACCAGCGCCACGCATTCCCCGGGCGCCACCGAGAGCGACGCGCCCTCCATCACCGGGATCACCGCGCTGCCCTGGTTGTGCAGCACGAAGCTCTTCGACACGTCCGAGATCCGGATCATCGCTTCTGTCCCTCTTCTCTTTCCAAATACGCAGACCCCGCCCGCACCACGGGCATCGACCGGCTCATACCTGCAGCACGCTCGACACCAGCAGCTGCGTGTAGCCATGCTGCGGGTCGTCGAGCACCTGGTCGGTGAGGCCGGTCTCGACCACCTGCCCGCCCTTCATCACCATCAGCCGGTCTGCGAGCAGCCGCACCACCGCCAGATCGTGCGTGACGATCACCGCCGAGAGCCCCATCTCGCGCACCAGACCGCGCAAGAGGTCCAAGAGGCGCGCCTGCACCGAGACGTCGAGGCCCCCGGTGGGCTCGTCCATGAACACCAGCCGTGGGCCGGTGACGAGGTTACGGGCGATCTGCAGGCGCTGCTGCATGCCGCCCGAGAAGGCGCGCGGACGGTCGTCGACACGGTCCTCGGAGATCTCGACCCGGCCCAGCCAGTCGATGACCTGTTCGCGGATGCCTTCGTAGTTGCGCGCGCCCACGGCCATCAGCCGCTCGCCGACGTTGCCGCCCGCCGAGACGCCCATGCGCAGCCCGTCGCGGGCGTTCTGATGCACGAAGGCCCAGTCGGTGCGCGCCAGCATCCGCCGCTCGGGCTCTGACATGGTGAGCACGTCGCGCGGGCCGCCCGCGCGGGTGTCGAAGACCACCTTGCCCGCATCCGGGGCGAGCTGGCCTGAGAGGCACGACAGCAGTGTCGACTTGCCAGAGCCGCTCTCGCCGACGATGCCCATGACCTCGCCCGGCCAGAGATCGAAACTCACGTCGCCGCAGCCGAGCCGCGCGCCGTAGTGCTTGGTGACGCCCTGAACGGAAAGCAGCGGGGTCATGCGTGTTCCTCCTGCGGGGAGAGCGCACCACGGTGCCCTTGGGCCTGCCGCGAGGCGCAGAAATCGGTGTCGGAGCAGACGAACATCCGCCCGCCCGCATCATCGGTGATCACCTCGTCGAGGTAACTGGTGCCGCAGCCGCAAAGATCGCAGTCATGATCGGCCTTGCTGGGCTCGAAGGGATGGTCCTCGAAATCGAGGCTGACCACCTTGGTATGTGGCGGCAGCGCGTAGATACGCTGCTCGCGCCCCGCGCCGAAGAGCTGGATCGACCCGCTTTCGAGCTTGGGGTTGTCGAACTTGGGGATCGGCGAGGGGTCCATGACGTAGCGGCCCTCGACCTTCACGGGGTAGGCATAGGCCGTCGAGATGGCGCCATTGTGGGCGATATCCTCGTAGAGCTTGACGTGCATCAGCCCGTATTCCTCGAGCGCGTGCATCTTGCGGGTCTCGGTCTCGCGCGGCTCGAGGAAGCGCAGCGGCTCGGGGATCGGCACCTGATAGACGAGGATCTGCCCTTCCCCGAGCGGCTGCTCGGGGATGCGGTGGCGGGTCTGGATCACCGTCGCCTCGGCAGTGTGCTCGGTGGTCTCCACCTCGGCGGTGCGCTCGAAGAACTTGCGGATCGAGACGGCGTTGGTGGTGTCGTCGGCGCCCTGGTCGATGACCTTGAGCCGGTCCTCGGGGGTGAGGCAGGCGGCAGTCACCTGCACGCCCCCCGTTCCCCAACCATAGGGCATCGGCATCTCGCGGCTGGCAAAGGGCACCTGATAGCCCGGCACCGCCAGCGCCTTGAGCAGCGCGCGGCGGATCATCCGCTTGGTCTGCTCGTCGAGATAGGCGAAGTTGTAGGCCTGATCGGTCATGACTCTGGCTCCTCGCCGAAGAGATAGATTTCACCCCAGACGATCTCGTCGCCCAGCTCGGGGTCGCTGAAGGCTTCCAGAAGCCCCTCGTCGACTGCGCCGTCCTCGTCGAGCGGCAGGTCCGAGGGGACCGAGATCAACCGCACGTCCTCGATGCTGCTCGCCACGCCGCCGCATTCCGCGACATGCTCGGAGAGCTGCACCTCGACCTCGGCCGGGGAATTGGCCGAAAGGCAAATCCACAGCACCGCCAGCGCCGCGTCCTCGTCCACCTCTCCCTCGTCATCTCCGAAAAAGGGACAGGGCGTGCCCGGCATGCGGACCACCTCGACCAAGGCGCAGTACCAATCTTGACCCTTCGGCAGTTCGGGCAGTTTCGCCCCGTGATAACCCTTGCTCATTCCGCAGCCTCCTTGATTTTTGCTGTGCCCAGAGCCTCTGCCCGCATCTTGCGGACCAGTTCCAGCTCGGACTGAAAATCGACGTAGTGCGGCAGTTTGATATGTTCGAGGAAACCTGTCCCCTGAATATTGTCGGAATGGGCCAGAACGAACTCCTCGTCCTGCGCCGGGGCGCCGATGTTCTCCTCGCCAAGCTCCTCCCAGCGCAGCGCCCGGTCGACCAGCGCCATGGAGATCGCCTTGCGCTCGGTCTGGCCAAAGACTAGCCCGTAGCCGCGGGTGAACTGCGCCGGCTCGGTCTTGGAGCCGGCGAACTGGTTGACGGTCTCGCATTCGGTGAGCGTAAGCTCGCCGATGCAGACGGCAAAGCCCAGCTCCGGCACCTCCATCTCGACTTCGACCGCGCCGATGCGCAGCTCACCGACGAAGGGGTGATTGCGGCCGTAGCCACGCTGGGTGGAATAGGCCATGCCCAGCACGAAGCCCTCGTCGCCGCGGGTCAGCGCCTGCAGCCGCAGCGGACGGCTCGCCGGGTATTCCATCGGCTCGCGCGTCATGTCGGGCGGCGGGGCGTCGCTGCGCGGCTCGTCCTGGATCAGCCCGTCCTTGTTCAGGAACTCGGTCACCCGCGGCGTCGGCTCGCGGCGCGGCTCGGCGGCGAGCGCGCGTGGCGCCTCGCCCTCGGCCTCTAATGCGAAGTCGAGCAGGCGGTGCGTGTAATCGAAGGTCGGCCCCAGCACCTGCCCGCCGGGCACGTCCTTAAAGGTCGCGCTGATGCGGCGGTCGCAGAGCATCGCGGTGGTGTCCACCGGTGCGGAATGGCCGAGCCGCGGCAGCGTCGTGCGGTAGGCGCGGATCAGGAAGATCGCCTCGATGAGATCGCCGCGCGCCTGCTTGATCGCCAGCGCCGCGAGGTCGGGATCGTAGAGGGAGCCCTCGGCCATAACCCGGTTCACCGCCAGCGCCATCTGCTCGCGGATCTGCGGCACGGTGAGCTCGGGCACCGCGGGATCGCCGCGCCGCTCCTCGGCCAGCCAGTCATGCGCCGCGTCGATCGCGCGCTCGCCGCCTTTCACAGCCACATACATCAGAGCGTCTCCACTTTGGTTGTCCGCGGCAACGCCGCCAGCTTGTCGTCCGCGGTGAAGTAGCAATCCCAGCCGAGCGGGAAGCGCAGCGCATTGCGCCTGAAGGCCTCGGTCTCGGGAAGAGTCAGCGCCGCCTCGGTCTCGATGCCCGGGCCGGTGAGTTTCATGCCGGCGCTCTCCAGCCTGTCCACCTCGACGATCAGCGTCACCGAGCGGTCGGGGTATTCGGCGGTGCCGATGCGGTAGCGGTCCAGCGGCCTCAGCGTCTCCCAGCTGCCGAGGGCGAACATCGCCTCTTCGGCGGGCACGACCGGCGCGCCGATGTGGAAGGCGATCCAGCGCTTCAGCGCCGCGCCGTCGCAGCCGGGTGCGAGGTGGATCGGCGTCTCGCGGTCGCAGAGGGTCAGCAGGAGCACCGCTGCCGCCGTGGAGATCCCCGGCGCCTCGGCGCCCGCGACCGTCTCGATCCGGCCCGGCCGTGCCATCGCCTCGAGCGCCGCGCGGAAGGCCCGCGCCGCCTGCACGGGGGCGTCGGCAAAACCGCCCGTGAGCACATCGCCTGTCAGAATGTCGGACTGCATCATTCCCCCCGCACCATGGTGAAGAAATCCACCTTCGTCGCCGCGGCCTTCGCCGCCCGCGCCGCGCGCCGCGCCGCTTCCTCGGCGGCCAGAGGCGCCAGCACCCGGGCCTGCATTTCTTCGGCCCGCGGACCCTGCATCAGCGCGTCGACCAGCGCCGCGCGCTCGGCATGGCTGCGCCCCCGGCCCTGCACATGGGCATGGCCCACCTCGCCGCTTTCCAGCCGCAGCGCGCACCGGGTCACCGTCATCTCGCCGAGGTTGAAGGGGGCGCCGGTGCCGCCCATGCGGCCGCGCACCATGACGCCGCCGGTCTCGGGCACCCGCAGCCAGTCGAAGCCGGGCAGCTCCGCGCCCTCGAGCAGCGCGTTAAGCCGCTCGGCCGGGGCACGCGCCAGCAGGCCCATCCAGCCCTGCCGCGCGGCGATTTCCTGTTCAGGAGTTTCCATCTGGACACCTTGCCGATTTGTCTAGATAACTATACAACTAGACACGTGATACGCCCTTCGACCCGAGTCGGGCAAGCGCTCATCGCGTGAAATTTCGGTGACAGAGGTCCAACCATGCCCCGCTCTCCCGTCTGGCACGCCATTGCCACAACCCTCGAAAGCGAGATCTCGCGCGGCCATTATCGCCCCGGCGACAAGCTCCCGACCGAGGCCGAGCTGGCCACGCGCTTCGGGGTGAACCGGCACACGGTGCGTCATGCGCTGAAAGACCTCGGCGACCGCGGCCTCACCCATTCCCGGCGCGGCGCCGGGGTCTTCGTGCGGATGGCGCCGATGGACTACCCGATTGGCGGGCGCACGCGCTTCAGCCAGAACGTCCGCGCCTCGGGCCGGCTGCCCGACCGCAGGCTGCTGCGGATGGAAACCCGCCCCGCCGACAGCACCGAGGCCGAAGCGCTGCAGCTTGATCCTGGCGAGCCGCTTCTGGTGCTCGAGGGCGTCTCTCTGGCCGGTGGCGTCCCGATGGCACATTTCGTCTCGCTCTTCCCCATCGGCCGCCTGCCCGGCCTCGACGAGACCCTGCGCGAGGTGAACTCGGTCACCGAAGCGCTGCGCCGCCATGGCATCACCGATTACACCCGCGCGCAGACGCGGCTCACCGCCGAGCCCGCCTCGGCCACGCAGGCGCTGCACCTCAACCTGCGCGAGGGCGAGCCGCTGCTCCGCTCGACCTCGATCAACCTCGGCCCCGACGGCGCGCCGGTGGAGCAAGGGCACACCTGGTTCGCGGGCGACCGCGTGGCGCTCACGATCAGCCATGAGGAAACGGGCGCCGCAAGGTGAGCCGCCGTCACGCCCATGACACAGACGCCGGGTAGAACCGCCTGAAATCCCAGAGCAGCCATGGCGGGTGACAGACATGACGGCCCTACTCCCTCCCCTGCGTCTCACCGGCGCAGCCCTCCTGCGCGACGGCGAGATGCAGAAGCGCTCTCTGGTGATCGAGGGCGGCGTGATCAGCAAGGGGCCGCTGCCAGAGGTGGACCTTTCGGGGAACCTCATTCTGCCGGGCATCATCGACCTGCACGGCGACGCCTTCGAGCGCCATATCGCGCCGCGCCCCTCGGCCCTCTTCCCGATCCTCGCTGGACTGCGTTGGACCGATCGCGAGGCCGCCGCCCATGGCGTCACCACCGCCTGGCTGGCGCAGTGCTGGAGTTGGGAGGGCGGCATGCGCGGCCCGGAGTTCGCCGAAGAGGTGATGGCCGCCCTCGCTGCCTACCGCCCGCAGGCCCACACCGATCTGCGCCTGCAGATCCGCTGCGAGACCCATATGCCCGACACGCGCGCGCGCATGCTCGAAGCAATCCTCGCGCATGGGGTCGATTACGTGGTGTTCAACGATCACCTGCCCGAGGCGCTCGAGGTCGCCGACCGCGATCCGCACCGGCTCGCGCTCTGGGCCGAGCGTGCCGGCGAGACGCCCCAGACCTTCGTCGCCCGGCTGCGGGAGGCCCGCGCCCGTTCGCGCGATGTGCCCCGCCACCTCTGCGCGCTGGCCGAGAGCTTCGACGCCCATGACATCCGCTACGGCAGCCACGACGATCCGGACGGCGACACCCGCGAATACTACCGTCTGATCGGCGCCCGCATCGCAGAGTTCCCGACCACCGTCAGCGCTGCCAAGCTCGCCCGCGCCTTCAACGATCCGGTGCTGATGGGGGCGCCCAACGTGGTGCGCGGCCGCAGCCAGGCAGGCAATGTCTCGGCCCAGCACCTGATCGCCGACGGGCTCTGCGACGCGCTGGTCTCGGATTACCACTACCCCTGTCTGGCCGAGGCCGCCTGGACGCTGGTTGACAAGGGGATGAAGACGCTGCCCGAGGCCTGGGCGATGATCTCGACCACCCCGGCCGAGATCATGGGACTGGTCGACCGTGGCAGCCTCGAGCACGGCAAGCGCGCCGACTTCGTGGTGGTGAACGCGGAGAGCCGTGCCATCGAGGCGACGGTCTGCGGCGGCCGGCTGACCTATCTCGCCGGCGAGGCGGGCGCCCGGCTGGTCTCGGCGATGCAGCGCCGGCGCATGGCCGCCGAGTAACGCCGGCCGGCGGCTTCGGGCCGTCGTCGCCTTAAGCGGTTGTTCAACTCTCCTGTCGTAAGACCCCGGCACCCCCGACCACGCCGGAGACAGGAGTCCGTGCCATGCCCCGCCCCGCTCTCCTTCGCAGGCTGCGCCATCTGCTGCTGCTGGCGCTGCTGCTCGCCACGGCGCAGGCGCAGGCGCAGGCACAGGCACAGGCACGGGCCGAGGGACGGATCAGCATCATCGTCAACAACCCCGAGAACCCCTATTGGGCCGCAGAGGGGGACGTGGCGAAGGCCACGGCGACCGAACTCGGCTACAAGGCCGTCGTCACCGCGCATGAGGGCAATCCGCTGATCGAGGGCGCCCGGGTGGACGCCGCCATCGCCGCCGGGGTCGATGCGATCATCCTCGACCCCGCCGACGCAACCGACTCCGCCGAGACGGTCAGGCGGGCAAAGTCGGCGGGCATTCCCGTCTTCATCGTCAACGCGGGCCTGGCCATGCCGGGGCTCGCGGTGGCGCAGCTCCTGTCGAACAACGTGCAGGGGGCGGAACTCGGCGCGCGCCGCTGGCTCCGGGCGATGGGGGAAACGGGCAGCTACGTGGAGTTGCTCGGTGCCGCCGCCGATCCCAATGCCGCCATCCGGCCCAAGGGCTTTGGCAATATCCTCGGCGCGGCGGAGGGGCTGCACCGCGTCGCTGCGACACCCGCCGATTGGAACCGCACGCGCGCCTACGAGGAAACCCGGAAACTCCTGGCCAGCCATCCGCAGATCACCGGGGTGATCGCCGGCAATGACGAAATGGCGCTTGGTGCCGTCGCCGCCCTGAAGGAGGCGGGGCGGCTCGCTTCGGTCACGGTGGGCGGCTTCGACGGCTCGCCCGACGCGGTGACCGCGGTGACCGCGGACGAACTGGTCTAAACGCTGCTGCAACCCGTCGCCATCTTCGTCGAGGAGGCGGTGCGCCGGGCGGACCACTACATCCGCACCGGCAAACCCCGCGAAAAGCGCGAGATCCAGCTTTTCGACTGCCTGCTGATCGACGCCGGCACGGCCGACAACATGCCGTCAGCTTTCGAGCTGGGCGACTGACTGTCCCGCGTGACAACGCCGGAGCCGCGCCGGTTAGGCGCTTGTTCAGCCTTTCATGGTTGAAAGATCCCACCGGCGGGCGCCCCGCCCGAACCCCGCCAGCAGCAATAGGAACACGGCATGTCCCGCCTGCGCAGCCTCTCTGTCGCTCTCAAACTGCCCCTCCTGATGATCGCGATCGCGATCTTCTGCCTCGGCGTCGCGGGGGCAATTGCCTACAAGGTCTCGCTCGCGCAGCTGATGCAGGAGGTGAGTTTCCGCCTCGCCGCCGTCCGCGACACCCGCGCCGCGCTGCTCGAAGATTGGTTCGACGACAAGCTCGCTGCGCTCCGCGACATCGCGACGCAAGCCCACACCATCGAGGCAGCGAGCAGCTTCCTCAGCACTTACAACAGCCTTGGCCCCGGGGCGAACGACCACCTGCGGCGCAGTTACGTCGATGAAAACCCCAACCCGCCCGAGGCCCGCGACGCCCTGGAAGAGGCACCGGATGCCACCGCCTATTCGCTTTTCCACAAGAAGTTCCATGCTGCCTTCCGCAACGACGTCGAGACCCTGGGCCTGCGCGACCTGCTCATCGTCTCGGCCACGGGCGATGTGATCTACTCGGTGCGCAAGCAGGGTAACTTCGCCACGCACCTTGGCGAGGACGGCGGCGCGTTCGTCACTGCGGTCCGCGCCGTGCTGGCCGAGGGTGCGGCGTTCGGGTTCGCCGATTTCACCGCGGAGCCGGCGCTCGGCGGCGCTGTGGCGGGCTTTGTGGCGCTGCAGCTGGACAATGAATGGGGGGATCTGGGCGCGGCGCTGGTCTTCGAACTCGATGAGGCAGAGATCGGAAAGATCCTCGCGATGCCTTCGGCGCTCACCGCCACCACGCGTATCGAGCTGATCGGCCCGGACCACACCCGGCGCAGCACCGGCCGCCTCTCTGGCGGGACCGGCGCGCTCGGCAGCGCCGCGCCGGACAATCCGGCGATCAGCGCCGCGCTCTCCGGCGAGAGCGGCGTCACCGAGCTTGCGCTGCCGGGTGGCGAGAGCTTTCTCGCGGCCTTCCAGCCGGTCCGCCTCGGCCCGCCCGAGGCGTCCGGCGGCACAAGCTGGGCGCTGCTCGCCGCGGAACCTTCCGAGGTGATCGCGGCAGGACCGCGTGCCCTGCTCGGCAAGCTGGTGCGTGCCGCGGTGCCGGCGCTCATCGTCGCCCTGCTGGTTGCGGTGCTCGCGGCGCGCAACATCGCCCGCCCGCTGGGGCGGATCACCGCCGCCGTGGGCGAGGTCGCGGCGGGTCAGTACGACACCGAGATCCCGGCGCGCAAACGCGGCGACGAGATTGGCCGCATCGCCCGCGCACTCGACGCCCTGCGCCACGACCTGCGGCAGAGCCGGGATGACCTGCAATCCGGCGCCAGCACCCGCGCCGCGATGCAAAGCGCCCAGGCGTCCGTGGTGGCGGCGCTGCAGACAGCCCTCTCCCGACTTGCCGAGGGCGATCTCGGCAACACCATCAGGCAGGATTTCCCCGAGGACTACGCGCGCCTGCGCACCGATTTCAACCGCGCGACAGACCGGTTGCAGCAGGCGATGATCGATGTGTCGCAAAGCGCCGAGGCGATCAACCACGACGTCGATCACATCACCCAGGCATCCGAAGAGCTGGGCCAGCGCACCGAACGCCAGGCGGCCACGGTCGAAGAAACCGCCGCCGCGCTCGACCAGCTCACTGCCTCGGTCTCGGAGTCGGCGAAGAACGCCGCGGAGGTGGACGGCCTCGTCGGAAAAGCGCGCGAGGACGCGCAGGCCAGCGGCGAAGTCGTCCGCGAGACCATTGAGGCGATCGGCGTCATCGAAGCCGCGTTTCAGCAGATCTCAGGCAATATCAGGGTGATCGACGACATCGCCTTTCAAACCAACCTGCTGGCACTCAATGCCGGGGTCGAGGCGGCGCGGGCCGGAGACGCGGGCCGGGGATTCGCGGTTGTCGCCTCCGAGGTGCGGCTGCTCGCGCAGCGCTGCTCCGAGGCGGCGAGCGAGATCAACACGCAGATCACCGCCTCGTCCGACCACGTGCAGAACGGCGTGCGGCTGGTCGGACGCACCGGCGGCGCCTTGAAGGAAATCATCGACTCGATCCGCACCATCGCCGACCGCGTCACCACCATCGCCGAGTCGGCGCGCGAGCAGTCCACCGGCCTGTCGGAACTCAACAGCGCGGTGAGCGAGCTCGACATGACAACCCAGAAGAACGCGGCGATGTTCGAGCAGACCTCCGCCGCCAGCTCGGACCTGCGCGAGGCCGCGCAGGCGCTTCGGCAGAACGTCGGCCGCTTCAAACTCGGCAGCCGCGCCGAAGACTGGTCCGCGGAAACGGCCGGGACGCGACACGCCGCCTCTGCCTGAGGCCAGGCAACCCGGCGCAAGCGTGAAGCGTCGTCTCCCCCGGCCGGATCAGGCGGGGTCGACCGATTCCGTCTCGTATTTCTCGAGAAATGCCTCTGCAGGCAAGGCCCGGAAATCCGCCAGGCGCGCGCGCAGCACCTCGTGCGGCCAGTCCCACCAGGCCAGCGCCACCATGCGCTCTGCCACCTCCGGCGCGAACCGTGGGCGCAGCGGCTGCGCGGGCACCCCGGCGACGATGGTATAGGGCGCCACGTCCCGGGTCACCACCGCCGAGGAAGCGACCACCGCGCCATGGCCGATGGTCACCTCCGGGCGCACCACGGCGCCATGCCCGATCCAGGTGTCATGGCCGATGCAGGCGCGGCGGGCGTGACGCGCGGCGAAGAAGTCTTCGTCTCGGCTGGTGTCGTCCCAATAGTCTTCGGACCGATAGAGAAAATGGTGCAACGAGGCGTTGCCCATCGGGTGGTCGGTCGGCCCGATGCGGGTGAAGCTGGCGATATTGGCGAACTTGCCGACCGTCACATTCGCCAGATCGGCGTAGCGATCGCAGTAGGAATAGTCGCCCATCTCCACCCGTTTCAGCCGCGAGCCACGACCGATCTCGACATAGGCGCCAAGTTCCGAGCCGGTGATCTCGCAGTCCGGGTGGATGAAGGGATCAGGTCCAAGACGCGGCATTCAAAGCCCCTTGATGAGTTTGCGGCGCAGCCAGCCAGAGGCGCTGTCCATCGCCATGACCATGAGGATCACCAGGATGATGTAGTAGGTCACCTCTTCCCAGTCCTTCTGGGTGATCATCGCCTGGGTCAGCAGCAGACCGATGCCGCCGCCGGTGATCGCGCCGATGATGGTCGCCGAGCGGGTGTTAGATTCCAGGAAGTAGAGCACCTGGCTGACCAGCACCGGCACCACCTGCGGGATCACCCCGAAGCGGTAGCGCTGGATCGGCTTGGCCCCGGTCGAGGCGACGCCCTCGATCTGCTTGCCGTCGACATTCTCGAGCGCCTCGGAAAACAGCTTGCCAAAGGAGCCAGTGTCTGTGAGCAGGATCGCCAGCGCCCCGGTCATCGGCCCCGGCCCGAAGGCGCGGCTCAGCACGATGGTCCAGATCAGCCCGTCCACGCCGCGCAGGAAATCGAAGACCCGGCGGGCGGCGAAGCGCAGCGCCATGAGCGGCGCGAAGTTCTTCGCCGACAGGAAGGCCAGCGGCAAGGCAACCAGCGCCGCGCCCATGGTGCCGAGGAAGGCCATGAGGAGCGTCTCGAAAAGCGCCCAGGCGACGTCGCTGTGGCGCCACATGGCGTTGCCCCAGAAGTCCTGCCAGGCGCCGGCGAGGTTGCCGCGCGCGGGGTCGATCTGGGCGCCGAAAAGGATCTCGCCCAGGCCATGCCCGTGATAGGGGCTGTCGAGGGTGAAGAAGAACAGCTCCCAGCCCGGGAAGTAGCGGAAGAGCTCGGTCTTGGACCGGGTCAGCGAGACCCGCGCGCCGTCGGTGGTGACCTGCAGCCGCGAGGTCGATGCCGAGATCCACTCCGGCAGGCCGTCTTCGGGCAGGTTGCTGACGATATTGCGGCCTTCGAGACGCGCCTCGATCAGACCAAAGCCCGGCACGTCCCAGCGGAAGCCGTTGCCGGGCAGCACGATCACCTCCTGCCCGCCTTCCAGCGCAACGCGGATGGCGCCGCCGTCCTGCGGGATGACCCAGTCGGGCGTCGTCCCTTCGGGGTATTCACCCTTGCGTTCGCCCTCGATGGCGACGGCGACGCCGCCGCTGCGGTTGTCGCGGGTGACATGGGTCTTGTAGCTCCAGGTGTCGGCGAGCAGCGTGCGCGCATTGTCCCAGCGCGCCCGCTCGGCCAGCCCGGGCAAGTCGAAGACGAAGAAGATATAGGCCAGATAGGCCAGGATCACGGCGGGCAGGCCGAAGGCGAGGAACCTCTTGCGGCGGAAGAGCCGGTCGGCAAAAGCGTAGAGCGCGGCGTCAGCCATCTCAGTGGCCTCCCTTGCTGGACGAGATCATGGCACCCCGCACATGGCTCGAAAGCTGGTCGAAGACGACGATGGTCAGGAAGAGCAGCAGGAAAATCGCCGCCGCCTCGTCGAAGCGGCCCTTGCCCCAGGCCATGGCGTTGCGCAGTTCGTAACCGATGCCCCCCGCCCCGACGAAGCCAAGGATGGCCGAGGCGCGGATGTTGATCTCGAAGCGCAGCAGCGCGTAGCTGAAGTAGTTGGGCGAGACCTGCGGCACCACGCCTAGCCACATGCGCTGCAGCCAGGTGCCCCCGACCGAGCAAAGGCCCTCGACCGGCTTGAGATCGGCGTTTTCATTGACCTCGGAGAAGAGCTTGCCGAGCGCCCCGGCGGTGTGCAGCGCGATGGCGAGCATTGCGGGCACCGGCCCGCCGCCCAGCACGAAGATCAGCACCAGCGCAACGACGATCTCGGGCACGGCGCGCAGGATGTCCATGAACCGGCGAAACACAGGGATCAGACGCGGCCAGCGCGCCAGCCCCCGGGTCGAAAGCAGCGACAGCACGATGGCCCCGGCCGTCCCCAGCAGCGTCGAGACCGCGGCGATGTTGATCGTCTCGACCAGCGCCGGGAAGTAGCGCACGAGGTGGCCGGGCAGCCGGTCGAGCTTGGGCAGCGTGTCGGCGATCACGTCGGCGGGAAAGTCGAAGATCTGCGGCAGGCCGCTCCAGAACCCGCCCGCGTTGCGCGCGTCGGCCAGCATGAAGCCGGAGATCATGAGCAGGGCAAAGAGCGCGAGCGTCAGCCCGCCATAAAGGCGCCTTTGCGCCATCAGGGCCATGTAGTGGCCGCGCGTGTCGTGCGGGGCGTCTGGGGTCTGGGTCATCAACGGGTCCTGCAGCGGCGAACGGGCGGCGCATGCCGCCCGCGCGACCGGTAAACGAAAAGGACCCCGCGCGGCGGCGGGGTCCCTCGGGTCTTGTGATCAGTTGATCTTCGAGCGGCGTGCCGCGACGATCGATTCGTATTCGGCGTGGGTCACCGGGATGAAGTCCTTGGCGTCGCCCGCCGCAACGCCGTAAGCGCAGTCGGGGTCTTCTTCCCAGAGGTTGGCGGTCAGCTCGGTGACGGTATCCTTCACGTCCTGCGGCAGCGCCTTGCGGATCACGAAGGGGCCTTCGGGGATGATGTTCGACTGCCAGATCTGCACCAGGTCGTTCATGTCGACGAGGCCGGCGTCCACGGCCTTGCGCAGCGCGCCCGAGTTGTAGCCGTCTTCCCAGTTGCCCTGGCCGTCGGCCCAGGTCACGCCCGCCTCGACGTCGCCATTGTTGACCGCGACGATGGTCTGCTCGTGGCCGCCGGTGAAGACGACGTCGCCGAAGTAGGTGCCCGGGGTCATGTCATAGCCGGCCGCGGCGATCTCGATCGACGGGATCAGGTAGCCCGAGGTCGAGTTCGGATCGCCGAAGCCGAACTTCTTGCCCTTGAGGTCCTCGAGCGAGGTCACGCCGCTGTCGGCGCGGGCGAAGCCGATCGAATAGTAGCCGATGGAACCGTCGAGGTTCTGTTTGACCAGCACCGGCTCGACCGCCTCGGGGTCGGCAATGTAGGTGCCGGCATAGGAGGAGGCGCCCATCCAGGCCGCGTCGATGGTGCCGCCGAGCAGGCCCTGCATCACGCCGTTGTAGTCGGCCGGGGTGAAGACCTTCACCTCGACGCCGAGGGCTTCGGCGATCTTTTCGGCGAAGCACTGGTTCGAGGTCATGCGGTCCTGGGCGTTCTCGCCGCCGAGGATGCCGAGGCGGAATTCGGTGATCTCCTGTGCCTGGGCGGCGCCCACGAGCACGGTGCTGGCCAGAGCCGCTGCGATCAGTTTCTTCATCTTCTGTCCCTCATGTCAGGTATTGGGCCCGTCCCGATGGGCCCGGGTGATCAGACCGCGACTTCCGCAGCCCGGATTTCCGCCGCGACCACCGGGTCGCGGATCTCGGTAGAGGTGGCGTTCTCCGAAAAGTCGGCGCCCGCCCCGTAGATGTCGCGCGCCACGCCGGTGGTCAGCTGCGCCGGGGTACCGTCGAAGACGATCCGCCCGTCGCGCATGCCGATGACCCGGTCGCAGTAGCGCCGCGCCGTATCCAGCGTGTGCAGGTTGGCGATGACCATGCGGCCGTCCTCGTCGTGGATGCGGCGCAGGTCCTGCATCACCAGCTGGGCGTTCATCGGATCGAGCGAGGCGATGGGCTCGTCGGCCAGCACCACCTTGGGATCCTGCATCAGCGCCCGGGCAATGGCGACGCGCTGCTGCTGACCGCCCGAGAGCGCCTCGGCGCGCTTGGCCGCATGGGCTGCGATGCCGAGCCGCTCGAGGATGTCGATGGCGCGGTGCACGTCCTCGCGCGGGTAGAGGTTGAACATCGTCGCCAGCGTGTTACGGCGCGCGAGCGTGCCGTGCAGCACGTTCGACACCACGTCCATGCGCGGCACGAGGTTGAACTGCTGGAAGATCATCGCGCAGTCGGACTGCCAGAGCCGCTTCTCGCTGCCCTTGAGCTGCAGCACATCGCGGCCCTCGAAGACCAGCGTGCCCTCGGTGGCGTCGGTGAGGCGGTTCATCATCCGCAAAAAAGTCGACTTGCCGGCGCCGGAGCGTCCGATGATGCCGATCATCATCGGGCGGTCGACCGTAAAGCTCGCCCTGTCCACGGCGGTGTTCGCGCCGAAGCGCTTCGTCAGGTTCTCGACGGTGAGCATGATTTCCCCTGTCTGTCCGGAACGGTGTCTCGCCCCGAACCGTATCGAGGCTGTGACGGCGGGGATTCGATTGCGTATCATTTGGATGAAGCTTTCGTGACAGGCCGGCAGTACGGCCCGAACGATGCCCCGGCGCCGCTGCCGCGCCTGAAAACCACGCAGGTGGCCGCGGCTCCGATACCCCCGGGCCGGTCTCGAGCCGGAGCGCCGACCCCGGGGCATTGCCCTCTCCCGGCAAGGATGGTCTATGTCCGGACAAAAGCCCGCACGAGACTGGAATCCGCACCGTGCCCACGCGCCTGCCCGTGTCCCCCACGCCCCTCGCCCGCCTGACCGGACTGCTGCTGGGGCTGATCACCTGCCTCGTCGTCGTTCAGGAATGGCATCTCACCGGCCCGCTCAATTTGCTGGTCGTGCCAGCGGTGACGCTGCTGGTGGGCCTGCTGACGCTGCAGGTCGCGCCGGGGCGCCGGCTCTTCGTCGCCCTGGCGGTGCTGCTCGGCTTCGCGCTGATCTGGCGGGTACCGGACTGGCAGGCGGTGCTGCTCAAGGCCTTTCACTCGGCCGCCTTCATCGCTGCCTTCTTTGCCGCGCTCGCCACGCTGCGCAGCGCCGCGCAGCAGGCCCCCTCGATCCGCGCCGCCGGCAACTTCCTCGCGCTGCAACCGCCCGGGCGGCGGTACCTCGCGCTGACCCTCGGCGGACAGGCCTTCGCGTTGCTGCTGAACTACGGCGCCATCGCGCTGCTCGGCAGCCTCGCCACCGCCGCCGCCCAGGACGAGCCCGATGCCGAGATCCGCAGCCACCGCACCCGCCGCATGCTGCTGGCGATCCAGCGCGGGTTCGTCGCATCGCTGCCTTGGTCGCCCATGTCCTTTTCCGTCGCCATCACCACCGCGCTGATCCCCGGTACGAGCTGGGGCTCGGTGGTGCTGCCCGCGCTTGGCACCTCGGCGCTGATCACTCTGACCGGCTGGGCACTCGACACGATCTTCAAGCCAAAGCTCTCGCAGCCCGCCGCGCCGCGCGCCGCGCCCAAGGGAAGCTGGGCGCTGATGAGCCCGCTTCTGGTGCTGCTCGGCCTGTTGGGGGTCTCGGTGCTGGTCCTGCAATCGCTCACTGGCCTGCGGATCATCGCCATCGTCTTGCTTGTCGTGCCGACCATGGCCACCTGCTGGGTCCTTTTGCAGAAGCGCGGCGGCGGCGCCCCGCTGCAGAGCCGCGCCGCCGAATTCGTCTTCCGCGAGCTGCCGTCCTACCGCGGTGAGGTCACCCTTCTGATGATGGCCGGCTTCATCGGCACCGTCGGCGCGCCGCTGCTGGCGCCGCTGGTCAAGGCCTCGGGTTTCCACCCCGAGGACCTGCCCCCCGCGCTGGTGCTGGTCAGCTTTGTCTGGATCATCCCGCTGCTCGGTCAGCTTGGCATGAACCCCATCCTCGCGGTCACGCTGATCGCACCGCTGGTGCCGCATGCGGACCAGCTCGGAGTGTCGCCCGAGGTCATCGTCGTCGCGATCACCGCCGGCTGGGCGCTCGGCGGCATCAGCTCGCCCTTCACCGCCACCACCCTGCTGATCGGCAGCTTCGGCAACGTCAGCGCCCGCCACGTCGGCCTGCGCTGGAACGGCGGCTACATGCTGTGCCTGCTTGTCCTGCTCTCGGCTTGGGTTCTCGTCCTCGGCCACCTCCTCAACTGAGCTTCGCCAACTGTACCATTGAAAGTCCTCTCATGACGCATGCGACCACCCCGCCCATCTTCGACGGCCACAACGATCTCCTGCTGCGCCTGCTGGGCGGCGCGGTCACCGCGAGCGGCGTCGCCAACGGTCTTGGCAGTGGCCACATCGACCTGCCCCGGGCGCAGCGGGGCGGCTTCGGCGGCGGCTTTTTCGCGATCTTTGTGCCGAGCCCGGCCAAGCCCGGCGACGACCTCGACGCGATGAGCCGCCCGCAGTATGATCTGCCGTTGCCCGAGATGATCCCCCAGCCCGAGGCGCTCGAGACCACATGGCGCGGGGTCGAGGCCTTTGAAGCACTGGCCGCCGCCGGGGCCATCACCCCCTGCACCACCGTCGCCGAAATCGAGGCCGCGCTCGGCGGGCCGAAGATGGCGGGGGTGCTGCACCTTGAGGGCGCCGAGGCGATCGGCCCCGATCTCGAAGAGCTGCACGCGCTTTATGCCCGCGGACTGCGCTCGCTGGGCCCGGTCTGGTCGCGCCCGACGATCTTCGGCAATGGCGTGCCCTTCCGCTACCCCTCCACCCCCGACACCGGCGACGGGCTCACCGAGGCCGGCAAGCGGCTGGTCAAGGAATGCAACGCGCTCAAGGTGATGATCGATGTGTCTCACCTCAACGAGAAGGGCATGGACGACGTGGCCGCGCTTTCGGATGCGCCGCTGGTCGCCACCCATTCGAACGCCCATGCGGTGACCACCCACGCCCGCAACCTCACCGACCGGCAACTGGCGATGATCGCCGAGAGCGACGGTATGGTCGGCATCAACTTCGCCACCGCCTTCCTGCGCGAGGACGGGCGGATGGGAAGCGACTGCGGCCTCGACGTGGTGCTGCGCCATCTGGACCACCTGATCGGCAAGCTCGGCGAGGACCGGGTCGGCTTCGGCTCGGACTTCGACGGCGCGACCGTGCCCGAGGGCATCGCCGATGTCGCCGGCCTGCCGAACCTGCGCGCCGCGCTCACCGCGCATGGCGTCGACGCCGCGCTGATGGAGAAGCTCTGCCACGGCAACTGGCTGCGCGTGCTGCGCAAGACCTGGGGCGCCTGAGTCGCCGCGCGGCTCACCCGTCTTGCGCGTCAAGACGCCCCCCGGCCCACCCGGACATCGGCCCCTAGCAAAAAAGGCAGGGAAGCGCGTGCTCCCCTGCCTTTTTCAGCATGTACACGCAGTGCGGGCGGTCAGACGGCTTCGAGAGCCGCGGTCACATCGTCCGGCGCGCCGACGTTGCGCAGGACGGCGCTGCGCTCGATGCGCTTGACCATGCCCGACAGCGCCTTGCCCGCGCCGATCTCCCAGAACTCGGTCACGCCCTGTGCGACCATGTATTCCACCGACTCGCGCCAGCGCACCGAGCCGGTCACCTGCTCGACCAGCAGCGCGCGGATGCGGGCGGGGTCGGTGACGGCCTCGGCGATCACGTTGGCGACCAGCGGCACGCTCGGCGCGGTGATCTCGACCTGCTCCAGCGCCTCGGCCATGACTTCGGCGGCGGGGGCCATCAGGGCGCAGTGGAAGGGGGCGCTCACCGGCAGCAGCAGCGCGCGCTTGGCGCCTTTCGCCTTGGCGATATCAAGCGCACGCTCGACCGCGCCCTTGCTGCCCGAGATCACCACCTGCGACGGATCGTTGTCATTGGCCGCGGCGCAGACTTCGCCCTGCGCGGCTTCTTCCGCGACAGCACGGGCGCTTGCCAGATCGAGGCCGAGCAGCGCCGCCATGGCGCCCTCGCCGACCGGGACGGCGGCCTGCATGGCCTTGCCCCGGGTGCGCAGCAGCTTGGCCGCGTCGCCGACGCTCAGCGCGCCGGCGGCGGTCAGCGCCGAGTATTCCCCCAGCGAATGGCCGGCAACGAAGCGCGCCGCGCCGATCTCGATGCCCTCGGCCTCGAGCGCCCGCATGGCGGCGAGCGAGGTCGCCATCAGCGCCGGCTGCGCGTTCTCGGTCAGGGTGAGCGTTTCGATCTCGCCCTCCCAGATCAGCGACGAGAGGTTCTCTCCCAGTGCCGAATCCACCTCGTCGAACACGGCTTTTGCCGACGGGTAGGTCTCGGCAAGCGCCTTGCCCATGCCGATGGTCTGCGCCCCCTGACCGGGGAAAATGAAAGCTCGCGTCATGATCGTCTCTCCTAAGGCTCTGTCCGCGCTTTGGCGCGCAGTCCTACTCCCAAGCGCAGGTCCGCGCAACGCCCGGCGCTTCCGACGGATCTTTCAGACCCAAATACCCATAGCGCGCCCGCCAAGGTGACAGCACCTTTGTCAGGCGCCGCATTCGCGCGTATGAGGGGCCCGCGGGGGGTCCACACCCCGCCAACGAGGAGACGCGACCGAGATGACCCTGCTTCGACGCACCGTTCTGGCGCTTGCCGCAGCCACTGCCCTGACCCCGACCACCCTGCTTGCCCAAGCGGCGGACACGGCGCCGATCAAGATCGGCGAGATCAACCACTTCAAGCGCCTCGCGGCCTTTGCCGAGCCCTACCGCAAGGGTATCGAGCTGGCGGTGTCCGAGATCAACGCGGGCGGTGGTGTGCTCGGCCGACCGCTGGAGTTCATCTTCCGCGACGACCAGGGCGATCCCGCCGAGGCGGTGCGCATCGCCGAGGAACTGATGACCCGCGATGGCGCGGTGATGCTCACCGGCACGATCCTCAGCAACGTCGGGCTGGCAATCAGCTCCTTCGCCGCCGAGAAGCATTACGTCTACCTCGCCTCGGAACCGCTGGCGGACACGCTGGTGTGGGGGTCGGGCAATCCCTACACTTTCCGCCTGCGCACCTCGACCTGGGTGCAGGCGGCGATGCTGGCTGAGCAGGCGGCGAGCACCGACGCCATCCGCTATGCCACCATCGCGCCGAACTACGCCTATGGCACCGAGGCGGTGGAGGCCTTCAAAGCCAACCTCAAGCGGCTCAAGCCCGACGTCGAGTTCGTCGCCGAGCAATGGCCGCCGCTCTTCAACATCGACGCCGGCGCCGAGGCACAGGCGCTGGAACGCGCCAAGCCCGATGCGATCTACAACGTTACCTTCGGCACCGACCTTGCAAAACTCGTGCGCGAGGGCACCGACCGCGGGCTCTTCGACGGGCGCGACGTCTATGGCCTGCTGACCGGCGAGCCCGAGTACTTGGAGCCGCTCGGCGACGAGGCGCCCGAGGGCTGGTTCGTCACTGGCTACCCCTGGTACGACTTTGCCGAGGATACCCCCGGCGGTGCCTTCGTCGCCGCCTACGAGGAGAAGTTCGGCGAGACCCCGAAGAACGGCAGCAACGTCGGCTATCTCACCGCACTCTCGGTCGCCGCCGCCATCGAACGCGCCGGCAGCACCGAAACCGAGGCAATCCGCGCCGCTTTCGAGGATCTGGAAATCCCCGATACCCCCATCGGCCCCCTGCACTACCGCGCGCTCGACAATCAGTCGACGCTGGGCGCCTTCGTCGGCACCACGGCGCTCAACGATGCGGGCGAAGGCGTGATGGTGGATTGGTCCTACAAGGACCCCGCGCCCTACATGCCCTCGGACGACGAGATCCGCGCCATGCGCCCCGCCGAGTGAGCCCGGGCTGAAACATGGGCGGAGAGGCCCTTGCGCCTCTCTGCCTTCCCGCCGTCCTCTGGCGGACCGATCTTGCGCCACCGGCAGCCGGCGACCGCTCTGCCCTGGCCGCGCGCCTGTGCCGCCCATATCCCACCTACCGAAAGCCGAGCCTCCGCCCCATGGCCTTCTACCTCGCCCTGTTCCTGACCGGTCTTGCCAATGCCGCGGCGCTCTTTCTCGTTGCCTCGGGGCTGTCGCTGATCTTTGGCGTTACGCGCATCGTCAACTTCGCGCATGGCTCCTTCTACATGCTGGGGGCCTTCATCGGGGTCACGTTGATGCAGCTGCTTCCCGGTGCGGTGGGCTTTTGGGGGGCGATCCTGCTGACCGGGCTTGCCGTAGGAGGCATCGGTGCGCTGATCGAAATCGTCGTGCTGAGGCGCATCTACCGTGCCCCCGAACTCTTTCAGCTGGTCGCCACCTTCGGGGTGATCCTGATCATCCAGGATCTGGCGCTGATGATCTGGGGGGCCGAGGACCGGCTCGGCCCGCGCGCGCCCGGCCTGCGCGGCGTCTGGCGCATCTTCGGCGAACCGGTGCCCAAGTATGACATCGTGCTGATCGCGATCACGCCGATCATCCTGCTGGCGCTTTGGTACCTGATCACCCGTACACGGCTCGGCATCCTCGTGCGCGCGGCAACGCAGGACCGCGAGATGGTCGGCGCGCTCGGGGTCAACCAGGCGTGGCTCTTCACCGGCGTCTTTGCCCTTGGCTCCGCGCTGGCCGGATGGGGCGGCGCGCTGCAGCTGCCGAAAGGCGGCGCAGACTTGCTGATGGATTTCAACATCATCGGCGCGGTTTTCGTGGTGGTCGTGATCGGCGGCATGGGGAGCTTGCCCGGCGCCTTCATCGCGTCGGTGCTGATCTCGGTGCTCAATGCCTTTGGCGTGGCCTTCGTGCCGCAGTCGACGCTGGTGCTGATGTTCGTGGTCATGGCGGCGGTGCTGATCGTCCGGCCCTACGGCCTCCTGGGCCGCGAGGAGGTGGCGGGCGAGCACGGGCAGGTTGGCGCGCCGGAGACCCCGATCCGCCCCTATGGCGCGGTCGGCATCGCGCTCACCGCCGCGCTCTTGATCCTGCTCGCGGCCCTGCCCGGCGTGGCCGAGCCATTCGTGCTGACCCTGGTGATCGACATCGTGGTCTTCGCCCTCTTCGCCGCCTCGTTGCATTTCATCCTCGGCACCGGCGGAATGGTGAGCTTCGGCCACGCCGCCTTCTTCGGCGGCGGCGCCTATGCGGCGGCGCTGCTGGTCTTCCATACCGACACTCCGATGGAGCTGGCTTTCCTCTTCGCGCCGCTCGCCGCCGGTCTTCTGGCGCTGGGGATCGGTTGGTTCTGCATCCGTCTCTCGGGGGTCTATTTCGCCATGCTGACGCTGGCTTTCTCGCAGCTCGTCTGGTCGCTGGCCTTCCAGTGGCGCAGCCTGACGCGTGGCGACGACGGGCTCATCAACATCTGGCCGGCAGACTGGCTGAACGGCCCGCTGCCCTATTACTACTTCACGCTGGCGTTCGGGGTCGGCGGCATTCTCACCCTGCGGCACATCATCCATTCGCCCTTCGGCTATGCACTGCGTGCCGGGCGCGACAGCCCGCGACAGGCCGAGGCCATGGGCATCAACGTGCGGCGCGTGCAGCTCGTCGCCTTCGCGATCGCCGGGATGATGGCGGGGCTGGCGGGCGGGCTCTTCGTCTTCTCCAAGGGCTCGGTCTTTCCCACCGAGCTGGAGATCGCCAAGAGCTTCGACGCGCTGATCGTGGTCTTCCTTGGCGGGGTAAAGACCTTGGCCGGCGGCGTGGTCGGCGCGAGCTTCCTGACCTCGGTCGAGCATTGGCTCACCCGGCTGGAGTACTGGCGTCTGCTGCTGGGGCTGGTCATCATTGCCGTGGTCATTCTGATGCCCGAGGGCATCGTCGGGACCCTGCGGCGGCTGGCGCTGCGCTTCCGGTCCTCGGACGAGGAGGCGGAGCGATGACAGAGATCCTGCGCGCCGACAACCTGCGCAAGAGCTACGACGGCTTCCTCGCCGTGGACGGGGTCAGCTTCTCGGTCCGCGAGGGCGAACTGAAGGCCCTCATCGGCCCCAACGGCGCCGGCAAGTCCACCTGCTTCAACATGCTCACCGGGCAGCTCAAGCCTACGACGGGCGAGGTCTATCTGCGCGGCACCAAAATCACCGGCAAGCCGCCGCGGGACATCTGGCGAATGGGCGTCGGGCGCACTTTCCAGATCACCGGCACCTATCGCTCGATGAGCGTTGTCGAGAACGTCCAGATGGCCCTGATCAGTCACCACCGGCGGCTCTTCTCCTTCGGGCCACGGGCGTGGAAACTCTACCGCGAGGACGCGCTGGAGGTCCTGCGCACCGTCTCGCTGGCAGATCAGGCCGACCGCCCCTGCTCGGTGCTGGCCTATGGCGATCTCAAGCGGCTCGAGCTGGCCATCGCGCTCTGCCACCGCCCGCGTCTGTTGCTGATGGACGAGCCGACGGCGGGCATGGCCCCTTCGGCGCGGATCGACCTCATGCAGCTGGTGGCGGATATCGTGCGCGAACAGGGGCTCTCGGTGCTCTTTACCGAGCATGACATGGACGTGGTCTTTGCCCATGCGCATCACATAATGGTGCTGAACCGGGGCAAGCTGATCGCCGATGGCACCGCCGAGCAGGTGCGCAGCGATCCGAGCGTGCAGGAGGTCTACCTGGGTGGCGGGACGCTCTTCAAGGAGGCCGGCGATGCTTGACGTTTCCGAGATCCACAGCTTCTACGGCAAGGCGCATATCCTGGGCGGGCTGAGCTTTTCCGTAGCGCGCGGCGAGGTGGTCGCGCTGCTCGGGCGCAACGGCGCGGGCAAGTCCACAACGCTGAAATCGGTGATGCAACTGCTGCCGCCGCGCGCGGGCTCGGTGACTTTCGAAGGGCGCGAGCTGGTCGGCCTGCCCGCCTACCGCGTCGCCAAGTCGGGGATCGGCTATGTGCCCGAGGACCGGCGGGTCTTTTCGGACCTCACCGTGCTCGAGAACCTCGAGGTCGGCCGCCAGCCCAAGCGCGACGGGGCGCCGCATTGGACCGTCGAGCAACTCTTCGAGCTCTTTCCAAACCTCGCGGAGCGGCGGCACAACCGCGGCAAGCACATGTCGGGCGGCGAACAGCAGATGCTCACCATCGCCCGCACGCTGATGGGCAACCCGGCGCTGCTGTTGCTCGACGAGCCCTCCGAGGGCATCGCCCCGGTGATCGTCGAGCAGATGGCGCGCAGCATCCTCAGGCTCAAGGCCGAGGGGCTGACGGTGCTCATCTCGGAACAGAACCTGCATTTCGCCCGCGCCGTCGCCGACCGGGCGATCATACTCGAGAGCGGTCGGAAAAAGTTCGACGGCAGCTTCGGAACGCTCGAAAAGCAGCCGGAAATCCGGGACGCCTACCTGTCGGTCTAGAATTGACGCCAAGTAGCGCCACATCGGCGTTGCGATGCGGCGCCGGGCGCCCTACCTCTTTCAAGGAGGAAGGAGCGCACCAATGGCCGACACGCCCAAAGCCCGCACCAGCGACGAGCATGGCTACCAGCTGCACGAGCAGGTGGGCTTCCTGCTGCGCAAGGCCTACCAGCGCAATTGCACGATCTTCTCGGACAAGATCGACGGCGCCCTGACACCGATGCAGTTCTCCATCCTGCACCGGCTGGCCGAGGACGGACCGATGTCGCAGAACATGCTGGGTCGCTCGGTGGCCATGGACGGGGCGACGACGAAAGGCGTGGTCGACCGGCTTGGCGCGCGCGGCCTGCTGCGCACCGAGCGCGACCCCACGGACCGGCGCCGGCATCTCGTCTCGCTCACCCCCGAGGGCGTGGCGCTGGTGGACAGCGCGACATATGCAGCCATCGAGGTCAGCGCCGACATGCTCGACCCGCTGAACAAGCGCGAGCGCCAGACCCTGATCCGCCTGCTTGGCAAGATCGCCACGTGACAGGGACGTGCCGCCGCGCCCGGCAGCGTCAGGCCGTGGCCTTGCCACCCTTCACCCGGCGCACCAGGAGCATGACCAGCACGTAGAAGCCCGGAACCAGGAAGATGCCGATGGCGGTCGAGGCGATCATCCCGCCGATCACCCCGACGCCGATGGCGTTCTGCGCCCCCGCCCCCGCGCCGCTGGCCGTGGCCAGAGGCACCACCCCGAGGATGAAGGTCAGCGCGGTCATGAGGATCGGCCGCAGGCGCAGCTGCGCCGCCTCCTTGGCGGCCTGCGCGATGCTCCGCCCCTGCCGCCTCAGGTCCTCGGCGAACTCGACGATCAGGATCGCGTTGCGCGCAGAAAGGCCGATCGTCGTCAGGATGCCGACCTTGAAGTAGACGTCGTTCGACTGGCCGAACCAATAGGCCGCCAGCAGCGCCCCAAACAGGCCGACCGGCACCGACAGCATCACCGAGAAGGGGATCGCCCAGCTTTCGTAAAGCGCCGCCAGCGCAAGGAACACCACGAGCCCAGAGATCGCGTAGAGCAGTGGCGCCTGCGCGCCCGACTGCTGCTCCTGGTATGACAGCCCCGTCCAGGCCAGCCCGTAGCCGCCGTCCATGCCGTTGACCAACTCCTGCATGACGGTCATCGCGACGCCCGAGCTGACATCGGCGCTCGGCGAGCCCGAGACCTCGATCGCCTGCGTCGCCGAGTAGCGCTGAAGGCGCGGGGCGACGGGCTCCCATTCGGTTTTCATGAAAGCCGAGAAGGGCACCATCTCGCCCTCCGCGTTCCTGGCGTACCACGCCATGATGTTCTCGGGTTGCATGCGGTGCTCGGCATCGGCCTGCACAATGACCGGGCGAAGCTCCGAGCCGAGGACGAAGTCGTTCACCTCGCTGCCCGAGAAGATCACCGAGAGCATCGCATTGATCTCCGACAGCGTGAGCCCGAAGCTCTCGGCCTTCTCGCGGTCGATGGAGATGCGCAGCGCGCTCTCGTTCTCGGTGCCCGAGACCCGGACGTTGGCGATCTCGGGCCGCGCGGCGGCGAGCGCTTCGAGCCGGTCGGCGGCATCCTGCAGCGCCTCGACACCGTTGCCCGCCTGATCGACGAGGTAGAACGAGAAGCCGCCGGTGTTGCCGAGGCCGCGGATCGCGGGCGGCTGCATCACCATGATCTGTCCGGCGCGGCTCGAAGCAAAGGCCGCGGTGGCCCGCGCCGCCACGGCGTTGGCCGAGAGCTCGGGCTTGTCCTGCCGCAGCGCGAAGTCGCGCAGTTTCACGAAGACCATGGCGCGGTTCTGCCCCGAGCCGCCAAAGCCGAAACCCAGCGAGGCGAAGGTGCTTTCGACCGCCTCGCTCTCTTGGTTCAGCAGGTAATCCTCGACCTGCTCCAGCGTGGCCTTCGTCTGCTGCGTCGTCGCGCCTTCGGTGAGGTTGATGATCGTCATCAACACGCCCTGGTCCTCGGCAGGAATGAAGGAGGAGGTCAGCCGCTCGTTGACCACCCACGCCCCGCCAAGCGCCGCCGCCAGCACCAGCAGAACCAGCGCGGGCATCTTCAGCGACCAGTCGACGACGCGTCCGTAGCCCTCGGTGACCTTGCCGAGCCCGGCGTTGAACCAGCGCGCCGGGGGGAATTTCGCCGGACCGTGCGCGGGTTTCAGCAGCCGCGCCGACATGGGCGGCGAAAGGATGATCGCCATGATCAGCGAGATCGCCATGGCCGCGACCATGGTGATCGAGAACTGCCGATAGATCACCCCGGTGGATCCGCCGAAGAAGGCCATCGGCAGGAAAACCGCCGCCAGCACCACGTTGATCCCGACGAGCGCCGAGGTGATCTGGCTCATCGAGCGTTTCGTCGCCTCGAAGGCCGAGAGCTTCTCTTCCTCCATCAGGCGCTCGACGTTCTCGACCACCACGATGGCGTCATCCACGAGCAAACCGATGGCCAGCACCATGGCGAACATGGTCAGCGTGTTGATCGAATAGCCCGCGACCATCAGCACCCCGAAAGTCCCGAGCAGCACCACCGGCACGGCGATGAGCGGCACCAGCGTGGCGCGCCAGCTCTGCAGGAAGATCAGCAGAACCGCGAGCACCAGCACGATCGCCTCGAAGAGCGTGTGATAAACCTGCTCGATCGACAGCTCGACGAAGGGCGAGGTGTCATAGGCGGTGCGGAACTCCACCCCCTCGGGCAGCGCGGCGCTCAGCCGGTCCAGCTGCGCGCGCACGGCGGCGGCGGTGTCCACGGCGTTGGCGCCAGTTTCGAGGTTCACCCCGAAGCCCGAGGCGTTGAGCCCGTTGAAGCGCGAGTCCCCGCCGTAGCTCTCCTGCCCGATCTCGACCCGCGCTACGTCGCCGAGCCGCACCACCCCACCCTCTTCCGAAGAGCGCAGCAGGATGGACTCGAATTCATCCACGGTGGTCAGCTGGCTCTGGGCGGTGATGGTCGCGGTGAACTGCTGGCCCCTGGTGGTGGGCTGCTCCCCGAGCGCGCCGACCGAGACGGTGGAGTTCTGCGCCGAGACCGCGCTCATCACATCCGAGGGGGTGAGCTGGTAGCGCGCCAGCGACAGCGGATCGAGCCAGATGCGCATGGCATAGCCCGAGCCGAAGCTCTGCACGCCGCCGACGCCCTCGGTGCGCTCGATCGGCCCTTCGACCGTGGTGGACATGATGTCGCCCAGCTCGACCGTGCTGTAGGTGCCGGTGGTGTCGACCAGCGCGCCGACCATGAGGATCGACGAGGAGGACCGCGAAACGCTCACCCCCTGGCTCTGCACCGCGTTCGGCAGGCGACCCTCGACCTGGCTGATCTTGGACTGCGCCTCGTTCTGGGCGTCCACCGGATCGACGCTCTCGTCGAAGGTGATCTCGATCGAGGCCCGCCCCTTGGACGAGCTGGAGGTCATGTAGAGCATGCCTTCGAGGCCGGTCATCGCGTCCTCGATCTCGCGAGTCACCGAGTTCTGCACCGCCTCGGCGGTGGCGCCGCTGTAGCTGGCCGAGACCCGCACCGTGGTGGGGGCGATGTCAGGATACTGGCTGACCGGCAGGGTGACCACGGCCAAGGCCCCCGCCAGCATGGTGAGGATCGCCAGCACCCAGGCAAAGACCGGGCGCGCAATAAAGAAATTTCCCATGCCGTCAGCCCTTTGCCCGCGTATCCGCAGCGGGCTCGGGCGCGGCACCGAAGCTGTCGGGCCTCCCGTCGGCGCGGGTGACCACGCCGGTTTCGGAAATCACCACATCGATGGGGCTGACCGCAGCGCCGCGCTGCAGGTTGCGCAGCCCATCGACGATGAGCTGCTCGCCGATCTCGACGCCCTCGGTGACGATCCAGGCGTTGTTGTAGCTGCCCTGCGCCGCCAGGGTCCGCTTCTCGGCCTTGCCATCGGCAGCGACGAAGGCGGTCAGCGTGCCGTCCAAGGCGCGCGAGGTGGCGCCTTGCGGCACGAGGATCGAGGGGGTGGTGCCGAAGGTCAGCTTCACCCGCAGGAACTGCCCCGGAAGGATGCCGCGCCTCGGGTTGTCGAAGCGCAGCCGGATGACCGAAGTGCCGGTCGTGGTCGAAACACTCACCGGGGGCGACACGAAGGTGCCCTGCCCCTCGAACATCGAACCAGTCTCAAGTTCCAGTTCGGCCTCGATCCGCGCGCCGCGGTTCAGCGAGCCCTGGGCGAGCCGCTCTCGGGTCTGCTGCACCCGGGTGATGGATTCCTGCACGTCGACATAAATCGGGTCGATCCGCGTGACAGTGGTCAACGCGCCCTCCTGGTTGGCGGTCACCAGATCGCCGACCGAGACCTCGGGCAGCACGGCAATGCCATCGATGGGGCTGGTGATCTCGGTGCGCTCGAGGTCGAGCCTGGCGAGCTCCAGCGCTGCCTGCGCCGCGCTCAGCGTCGCCTTGGCCTGCATCACGTCGACCTCGGCGGCGTCCACGTCGGCGGCGGTCACCCCGGTGCCGACCAGCTTCTGATAGCGTGACAGCGTCGTCCCCGCGCTGCGTAGCGCCGCCTCGGCGCCCGCCACATCCGCTTCGGCGGCATCGACATCGGCCTGATAGGTGTCACCGTCGATGCGGAAGAGCACCTCGCCCTTGGTCACGTCGCTGCCCGGCTCATAGAGAATTTCGGAAATCACCCCCGAAACGCGCGGCCGGATTGCCACCTCCTCGAAGGCGGTGGAGCGCCCCGGCAGGGTCACCGAATAGGGCACGTCGCTGGCCTCGAGCGTGATCACTCCGACCTCGCGCGCCGCGCGCGCGGCCGGAGGGGCGTCCTGGGCATGCAGCAGCTCGGCCTGTGGGAGGGTCAGCGCAAAGGCTGCGACAAGGACGCGGATGGTCCGGGGGGTGCGGCTCGACGCCATCTTCTTCTCCTTCGGTCGGACGCGCGGGCGATCGCCGCCCGCGCGAACCCTTGATACGCAGCAACGGTGACTTTCCGTCTCGACATTTGGAGAACATCGTCTGACCTTTTCGTGACCGCGAGCCGGAAGGCTCAAGCCAAGGAAAAAGGGGCGTGCCGCAGCCTGCCCCTTCTCCTGGTCATGAGTGCCGGTCCTCAGCTCACCCGACGTTGATCGGGCTTTGCGACGAGCCCTCCCGGCGACTGTATCTCGCGCCGCACCGGTTTGCGCGACTGGGCCATCCAGGCGATAACAAGCATGATCACGACGCCCAGCGGCGGCAGACCCCAGCCCATCCAGGCCGACAGCGGGTTGCCCGCCATGATCACCTGGAAGGCCAGCGCGACGATGGTGCCGGTGCAGAAGACCAGCAGCCCCTGCTGGCCCAGCAGCCGCAGCGGTGCAGCCGCCTTGCTCGCGCAGAAGCGTGTCACGGCGGGCAGGCACGAGAGCACATAGGCCAGCGCCAGGATATTCAGAAGCCGCGGCAGGGCGACGAATGTCTTGTCGTGGGTGGTCAGGTGGAACGGGATCCCCGCCTGGTAGAGCCGCGCCATCTGATGATTGATCACCGCGCCGAACTCGGGGATGAACTTCCAGGCCACCACCAGACCGCAGAAACCCAGGCTTGCCCAGAAGAGCGGACGGGAAACCGGCACAAAGCGCTCGCCCCGGCGCATGGCAAGGCCAGTCAGCATGCCGATGGCGAAGAGCAGCTCCCAGCTGATCGGGTTGAAGAACCAGCCGCCGGGGTTGGGGAAGTTGGGCAGGTTAAGGCGCCAGAGACCCGCGGCCATCCAGATCGCCAGCGCGGTCCAGAGCAGCGCTTTGGGCTTCCAGAGCCCCAGCAGCAGCATCGCCGGCGCGAAGAAGAGCAGCACCGAATAGGCCGGCAAGATGTTCACGTAGCCAAGCTGGTGGGTCAGAGCGGCAATGCCGAAGAGCGACTCCTCGGGGTTGGAGAACACCTGCCGCAGGTTGATCGTCTCGAGCAGCTCGGGAAGGTTGTAGATCCCCGCCCCCGCCGAGAATATGGCAATCGCCCAGACCGTCATGAAGATATGGGCCAGGTAGAGCGTCCAGCTCCGCTTCCAGACGGGCAGCACGCCGTTCAACAGCCCGTGCTCGGCGCGCGCCTCGGGCGTTAGTCGCCCGGAATAGGCCAGGGCCGCGGCGAGGCCGGACATGATGAAGAACGCTTCGGCGGCATCCGAATGGGTGAAGTTGCGGATCGTCAGGTACTCGTAAGGGTTCCCCGGCACGTGATCGATGAAGATCATGATCAGCGCCAGCCCGCGGAAGGCGTCGATGCGTGCATCGCGCGGACGCCGCGCGGGCGGTGTCTTCGTGCCAGGAAAGGAGACGAGCTTGTGTTCAGGCTGCTGCATGCTGTGCGCCCCTTCCGAGACCGGGTTCCGGCAGGGGGGCCTGCGGCGTCCCGCTCCAGCGGGCGTGAATTTCGCGGTAGCTGCGCACCACCGGCGCGGGGGCGAGCTCATCGGGAGTGATGAAAAGACTGTGGGTCAACGGGCGCGACGTCCAGGAGATCAGAACCGGTGCGAAGAGCATCGGCAGGCAGACCGGCAGCAGCCAGGGCACCAGATCGGGCGACAGCCAGGCCGTAACCGCCAGAGCCACGGCACCGGTCGCGGTGATCCAGAGGCCCGCGCGAATGCCCTGCACCAAGGTCAACTGTCCCTCGCCGCGCTGGCTGGAGGGCCAGCCGCCGTCACGGCCGGAAAGCACCTGAAGCACGGCCTTGGTCTGGTACATCAGCATCAAGGGCGCGATGAGTGAGGTCAGCGCGACCTCGGTGATCACCGACCAGAAGGCCCGCATCCCGCCTCCGAACCCGCCGACCCGGCGGGTCAGGACGCTTTCGATGAGGATCGCGAACTTGGGCATGATGAGCAGGCCGAAAATCCCGATCATCAGGGCGATCATCTCCTTGGTCCGATCGCTCGGAAAGACCGGAAACAGCAGGTGCGGCTCGGGGAAGTAATCGGGCGGTGGCGCGGTCACCGCGGCGATCACCGAGGCCACGAGGAAGCCGAACCAAAGCAGCGACACGAGATACGAGAAGATGCCCAGCACGAAGACGAAGCGGCTCCAGGGCGCGAGGCCCGGCGCCGTCAGCAGCCGGATGTGCTGCAGATTGCCCTGACACCAGCGGCGGTCGCGCTTGGCAAAGGACAGAAGGTTCTCGGGGCCTTCCTCGAAGGAGCCGTCGATACCGCCATCCACCTCGACCTTCCAGCCCGCGCGGGCTAGCAGCGCCGCCTCGACGTAGTCATGGCTGAGGATATGCCCGCCGAAGGGCGGCTTGCCCTGCAATTCGGGCAGACCGCAGCTCTCGGCGAAGGCTTGCACCCGCACGATGGCGTTGTGACCCCAGAACGGTCCGGTCGCCCCCTGCATGCGGGCCAGCCCGCGAGTGAAGACCGGGCCATGGAAAGCAGCGGCGAACTGCATGGCGCGGCCGAAGAAGCTGCGCCCGCCGACGATGCGCGGAAGGGTCTGCAGCAGGCCGATCTGAGTGTCGGCCTGCATCCGTGCGATCATCTGACGGATGGCGGCACCCTCCATCAGGCTGTCCGCGTCGAGGATCACAGCCAGTTCGTAGGCGCCGCCGGAGCGGCGGAAGAAATCCTCGATATTGCCCGCCTTGCGACCACGGTTGTCCTCGCGGCGGCGGTAGAAGATGCGCCCATGCCCACCGGTCTCTTCGAGCAGACGCACGAAGGTGCGGCGCTCTTCTTCTGCCGCGGCGTCGTCACGGGTGTCCGACAGAATGGCAACGTCCGCCGTCACCCCTGCCGCCAGGATCGATGAGTCCATTGCGGCGATGCGCGCGAAGGTGGCCACCGGGTCCTCGTTGCAAATTGGCACGAGCACCGCGGTGCGCGGCTGCGGCATCTGCACCTGCATCTGCATCTGCATCTCGCGCGTCCCGCGCCGGCTCAGCGGCGCAAGCCCGGTGAGCGCCAGCGCAGCCCCCCAAGCCAGCCAGGCGGTGGTGACCAGGATCAGCCCGGCGCGCACGAAGTCAAAAGGTTCGACCCCGTCCTGCAGGGCAACCTCAAGCAATAGACCTGTCGCTACCCCCGCCGCGACGAGCGCGAAGGCCGCAGAGAAAAGACGGGTGGCCACAGTCATGCGGCTGGGCGAGGGCAAGACCGGCATGCGCAGGTCCTCAGGCTCTCTGGCCGGGCATCAATATGCGCGCAATCATCTCTCCCAGCGACACGCGCTCGGCGCGCGGTGCCTCGATTTCCTGCCGCGGCATGTCCATCGGCGCCTCGGGCGGAGCCCAATGCGGCATTTCGATAGCGCGAGCCTCGGCGACGTGCAGTTCCTTCATCGGTTCAGCATTCATTCCTTCACCCATTGATAAGTCCAGGTTTCGGTAAGCATACGACCATACCCTTTGAGCCCCGCCTTGAGTTCGGCGACCGCGCCGTCCGGCGCGTCGACTTCCAGAACAAGACGCCATGTCTCGGTCCCCGAGATTCGGCTCACTACCGCTTCGGCAATCTCAGCGTTGGCGGCACTTACTTGTGGTTCAACTTCGGCGCCAGCGGGAAGTTCCCCCAAAGTGCCGCCTTCGAAATCGATGACGAATTTCCGCCGATCGGTGTCCTGCTCGACCCCAGATATGCCGCCCCTGCCAACCCGCGTGCGCACCACGCGGGCCCGGTCGACGGCCCCGTCGCCCACCGGGGTCATGCCCCAATGCAGGTGATAGGAAAATTCCAGCGCATCCCCGGCCTTGGTCTCGGCCTTGGGGATCCAGAAAGCGACGATATTGTCGTTGGCCTCCAGATCCGAAGGGATCTCGACCAGCCGCACCGAGCCCTCGCCCCAATCGCCGATCGGCTCCACCAGCAGCGTCGGGCGCTTCTCGTAATGGGCCTGGGCGTCGAGGTAATGCTCGAACTCGCGAGTCCGCTGTACCAGCCCGAAGCGCACCGGGCTGAGCGCGCCGAAGTAGGAACTTGCCAGCCGCGGCGGGTTGTTGAGCGGGCGGAAGAAGGTCTCGCCGCCCTGGGTGGTCAGCATCAGCGCTTCGCTGTCGTGCACCGCAGGGCGGAAATCGTCGAAGTCACCCATGTCCGGCCCGCCGAAAAGGAACATCGAGGTGAGCGGCGCAATGCCGAGCTGCTGGATGTCATTGCGCAAGAAGAGCCGCGCGGTCACGTCGATCTGCGTGTCCTCGCCGGGGCGGATCACGAAGCGGTAGGCGCCGGTGATCGAGGCACTGCCAAGCGCCGCGTAGACGGTCATGTGCTCGGCGCCCGGGCCGGGGCGTTCGAGCCAGAACTCGTTGAACCGCGGGAATTCCTCGGCCCCCGACAGACCGGTGTTCACCGCCAGCCCGCGGGCGCTGAGCCCGTAGGTGTTGTCGCGTCCGAGCGCGCGGAAATAGCTCGCGCCGAGGAAGGCCACCAGCTCGTCGAAGGTGTCGGCGCGGTTCAGCGGGTTGTGCAGCCGGAAGCCGGCGACGCCCGGCATCTCGGCATTTTCGGGGATCGGTGTCTCGACCGAGGAATAGTCGAAATCCGCGGTCGAGAAATGCATCAGCCGCGACTCGCCGTTGACCACCTCATGCAGGCGCACAGGCTGCTTGAACAGCCAGCCGAGGTGGAAGGCATGCAGCCGGAACGTGTCGTCCGGCAGATCCGCCCAACGGGCCTTGTCGGGATCGAACCGGATGCGCTGGTAGCCGTCGTAGTCGAGCTCGGCAAGGAAGCCCTCGACCTGCTCGGGTTCCAGCGGGGGCGCTTTCGCGGCCTCGGCCATCTGCGCCGAGAGGATGTCGAAGGAAAAGGGGGTTGTCTCGCTCTGGGTCTGCTCGTCGGGGGCCGCGTTGGTGCCTTCTTCGGTCGTCTCCTGCGCGTCAAGGGACGTCGCGCTCAGAAGCGCGGGAACGGCGGCGGAGCCGGCAAGCTGGGCCAGGAACTGGCGTCGGTTTTGACGCGCCACGAACGCGCGTCCGGACACAACAGGACTAGAGATCGGATACTTCCGCAAATGTCTGCTCCAAGGGGTGGTACTGGGCGGGAATCTGATAGCGAGTACGGGAAAGACAACACCCCGTAATCTAAGGGGTTCCCTACAAAAGCGGGCTTTTGCTGCGCGGCGGCAAGACTCTGCCGAATCTCCGCTCATGCTGCGCTTTCGAAGGCAATCCACTGGCGGATTGCCGCAGATTCAGGCGGTTGGCAAGCGGAGTCTCGCTCGCAATTCAACTGCTGCGCGTAAAATAGGCGAAACAAGAATACAGGGTGCGTGATCAGCGAGTCGATCGGCCGCCTCGCCCAACGGCCCCCCTCCGATGATCACCGCCTCGGCGCCGTCGCCATGCGCGCGTATCGCGGCATAAAGCAATGCGTTGTCTAGCTTTTTGGGATCTTCAGACAGCGCGATCGGGTCCCCCTCGGCAAGGTAGGTCCCAAGATAGCGCCCGTCGGGAGCGGCACTGTTCATCAATCGATCAATGCTTGTTTCCAGTGCAGGCGTATGGGTGACCACGGCAAAGGCGCGGCCTCCTTTTGCTGCCGCACGGGCCGCGGCGGCGCCAATGCCGATTACGGGAACCTGCAACCTCGCAGCCAGCGCCACCTGCCCCGGATCGCCAAAGGCCGAGACGATGACCCCGGCGCACTCCGGTGCAATCTCTGCCGCCGCGACATAGGCGGCGGCCTCGGCCAGCGCCTCGGGATCGGTGATCAGCGGCGGCCCCCCTGGCGCGGTCCAGCCGCGCACCCCCGGCAGCACCCGCCCCGCGATGGCGCACATGGCGCGGGTGGTGTCGGCGTTGCTGTTGGGATTGATCAGCAGGATCGAAGGGACGCCCGTGTCAATCAAGCTCGACCGTCGCCTCGATCTCGACCAGCGCGTTCGCGGGCAACGACGTGACGTTGACGGCGGTGCGGGCGTGTCGCCCAGCCTCGCCCCAGAGATCGATGAAGAGCTGCGAGGCGCCATTGACGATCAACGGCCCGTCGCCATAGCCCGGCGGCGCGGCGACAAAGCCACCCAGCCGCACCACGCTCCGAACCCGGTCGAGCGAGCCCGCGACCGCCTTGATCGAGTAGAGCAGGTTCAGCGCGCACATCCGCGCCGCCGCCTGCCCCAATTTCACGTCGAAGCCTTGTGGCACCGGGCCGAAGTACTTCGGCACACCCTCCCACTCGCAGATCTGCCCCGAAAGGAACAGAAGGTTGCCGCTGATCTTGCCGGGAAGGAACAGCGCGCGCGAGGGAGCCGAGGGCGGCAGGGCCAGGCCCATCCCGGCAAGCTTGCGTTCGATTTCTTCCATGGAACTCTCCGTCAGGCCGGAACCGCGAAACCGGCGGCGATGCGGCAGGCCAGCGAGATCAGCGACAGGTCCGAGCCGCGCGGCCCGATCAACGACAGGCCGTAGGGTGCCCCGCCCAGCCTGCCCGCCGGGAAGACCACCTGCGGCAGACCCGACAGGCCCGCGACGCAAAGCAGCCGCGCGCAGTCGTGCCGGAACCCGTCGAACAGCTCCAGCGGCGGGTCGAGCCGGAACGGCGCGTCATGCACCGCCGGGGCGAGGATCACGCCCGACTGACCCAGCAGCGCTTCGACATGCGCGGTGAAGGCGCGCCGCGCCGCCTGCCCGCCCGCGATCTCGGCCTCGGTCAGCGCCTCGGCAGCGTCGGCGCGCTGGTCGATCCCGCGCGCCAGGGGCATGCCGCTCTGGCGGATGAAGGGCAGCACCCAGTTGCGCGCATCGGCGCCGAGGGTGCGCAGGAAAGCGGTGTAAGCGGCATCGACCCCGTCGGGATAAACGCGAACCTCGCGGGCCGGAAGCTCTCCGAACCTCGCCTCCCAAAGGGCCAGCGCCTCTGGCCCGAGCTGCGCCAGCATGTCGATCGGACGCAGGAACTCCGGCACCTCGGGCAGCGGCGCGGAGCTGCCGTCCAGCAGCACAGACATCGCCCGCAGCAGCGTCTCTCCGTCACGCGCGAAGAGCCCGCAGGTGTCGTAGCTTGCGGCCAGCGGCTGCGCGAGATCGAGCGGGATGCGCCCATGGGTCGGGCGGATCCCCCAGATGCCGCAGAAACTGGCCGGCGCACGGACCGAGCCGCCGGTGTCCGAACCGATGGCGATGTCGGCGAGCCCCCCGGCCACCGCGACGGCCGAGCCCGAGGATGAACCGCCGGGGATGCGGTCCGGCGCGGCGGGGTTCACCGGCGTGCCGAAGTGCATGTTCATCCCGTACATCGACCAGGCCAGCTCGTCGGTGTGGGTCTTGCCGACGAAGCGCGCGCCCGCATCGAGTAATCTTTGCGCCGCCGGCGCGGTGGCGGCGCGCACCGGGCTCGCCGCCAGCCGCAGCGGGCAGCCCGATCCGGTGCGGTAGCCCGCCACGTCGAAGATGTCCTTCACCGCGATCGTGAGATCGGCCAGCGGCCCGTCCTCGGCGCTCTCCACCTGAACCGGCTCGTAGGGCATGAAGCAGCGGTAGGGGTCGTGCTCGATCAACATGGCTTTCCCGTCACTCCGCCGCCACGGCGGGCGCGGCCTTCACGCAGGCCACGCGTCGGCGCGGCGCGGGGGCGAAGACCGGCGGCAGCGCGGCGCGGCACTCGGCGGTGGCATGGGCGCAGCGCGGCGCAAAGGAGCAGCTGTCCGGCTTGGTCTCGAGCGAGGGCGGCGCGCCGGGGATGGCGTTGAGCCGTGCACCGCGCGCGACGTCGTGCAGGTTCGCCGCCAAGAGGCCCTGCGTATAGGGATGCTGCGCCGACTTGATGATCTCCGAGGTCGTCCCTTCCTCGACGATCTGTCCGGCGTACATCACGGCCACGCGCTCGGAGATCTCCACCGCCACGCCGATGTCATGGGTGACAAAGATCACCCCCATGCCGAACTCCTTCTGCAATTCGCGCAGCAGCAGCAGGATCTGGATCTGCACCGTGGCATCGAGCGCCGTCGTCGGCTCGTCGGCCAGCAGCAGCCGAGGCCGGCACGCCAGCGCGAGGGCGATCATGACCCGCTGGCGCATGCCCCCCGACAGCTCGTGCGGGTAGTTGTGCAGCCGCCGGTTGGCCGAGGGAATGCGCACCCGGTCGAGCATGTCGAGCGCGGTCGACATGGCGTCGGCCTTGCTGACCCCCTTGTGGCGCATGACGGACTCGGCGATCTGGTGACCGACGGTGTAGACCGGATCGAGCGCCAGCGCCGGCTCCTGAAACACCATCGAGACCTCGCCGCCCCGGTACTTCTGCAGCTTCCTGCCGGACAGGCTCAGCACGTCGGTGCCGTTGACCTCGATCTTGCCTTCGATCTCGGTGCGCTTCGGCGGCAGGAGCCCCAAAAGCGCCTTCAGCGTCACCGATTTGCCCGACCCGGACTCGCCCAGCAGCGCCAGCGTCTCGCCCTGCTCCATGCCCAGCGAGACGTCGTTGAGCGCATGCACCGTGCGCTTGCCCCTGAAGCGCAGCGTGAGGTTCTGGATGTCGAGCAGCTTTGTCATTTGCCCTCCTCCGGCTGGGTCTGGGGGGTGGGGGCGGATTGCGGCGCGGTCCAGAAGACCTCGCGCGCTTTCGTCGTGCGGCATCCCGAGAGGATCATTGCGGCACCCCCTGCCCGGCTTTCGGGTGGCCGGAGGTTGCGTCATGCAGGTGGCAGGCCGTCAGGTGTTCGGCCTTTCCCGCGAGTCCCATCAGCTTTGGCACCTTGCTCTTGCACACCTCGCTGACAAAGCGGCAGCGGGTGTGGAAGCGGCAGCCCTTGGGCGGGTCGATCGGGTTCGGCGGATCCCCGGCCAGCGGCGGCTCCTGAGTGCGGTTGTCGGGATCCATCGAGGGCATCGCCGAGAACAGCGAGCGGGTGTAGGGATGCGCCTGGCTCTCCCAGATGCTGTCCACCGGCGCGACCTCGACCACCTCGCCGAGATACATGACAAGGATGCGGTCAGAAATGTAGCGCACCACGTTCAGGTCGTGGCTGATGAAGATATAGGTCAGCCCGAACTCGCGGCGCAGGTCCGACAGCAGGTTCAGCACCTGCGCCTCGACCGATTTGTCGAGCGCAGACACGGCCTCGTCCAGCACCACCAGCCGCGGCGACATGGCGAGCGCGCGGGCGATGTTCACCCGCTGGCGCTGGCCGCCGGAGAGCTCGTGCGGGTAGCGGTGGGCGAAACGGTCGGGATCGAGCCCGACGCGCGCCATCAGGCTGCGCGCCCGTCCGTTGGGATCGTCGAGCCCCTGCACCTTGGCGCCGAAGGCTACGCTGTCCTCGATGGTCAGCCGTGGGTTGAGCGAGGCATAGCTGTCCTGAAAGACCATCTGCACATCCTTGCGCAGGTCCTTCAGCGACAGCCGCTCGCCCAGCCCCTGCCCGTCGAAGATGATCTCGCCCTTGTCCTTCTCGATGAGGCCGATGAGCAGCCGCGCGGTGGTCGACTTGCCGCAACCTGACTCGCCGACGATGCCGAGCGTCTCGCCCTTCTTCACCTCGAAGGACACGCCGTCCACCGCCTGCACCATGGCCTGTGTACGGCCAAGGATGCCGCCTCGGACGGGGAAGTGCTTTTGCAGGCCCTTGACGATGACCAGAGGCTGCGCCGGCCCGCCCTTGTCGCGGCTCGCGGGGGCAGCGGTCCTGGGTTTGATAGCAGACAGGTCAGTCACGGACATTCATCGCACTCCTCAGGCCGTCGCTCAGCAGGTTGAGACAGAGCGACGTGACAAAGATCATCACCCCCGGCAGCGCCGAGAGCCACGGGTTGATGTAGATGGCCGAGCGCAGCGTGTTCAGCATCAGCCCCCATTCGGGCTCGGGCGGGCGCACGCCGATGCCGAGGAACGACAGGCCCGCGGCAAGGATCATGCACACGCTCGTCAGCGAGGTGGCATAGACGAAGATCGGCGACAGCACGTTTCCGATCACATGCACGCGGATCACCGTCAGCGCGTTCGCCCCGGTGGCCCGCGCGGCGTCGATGTAGTCGAGCGCGCGCACCCCCGAGGTCACCGCCTCGGCGACGCGGGTGATCGGCGGGATGAAGACGATGGTCAGCGACACGAGGGAGTTGACGATCCCCGCCCCCAGCGCCCCCGAGATGGCGATCGCCAAGAGCACCGAGGGGAAGGCGAAGAAGACATCCACGATGCGCATGATGATGGTGTTGGTCATGCCGCCGACATAGCCCGCGACGATCCCCAGCGCGGAGCCGATGAAGAAGGCCAGCACCACCGGCATCAGCCCGATGAAGAGCGTCAGCCGCCCGCCGTAGATCAGCCGCGCCAGCATGTCCCGGCCCTGTTCGTCGGTGCCCAAAAGGTGCCCCTCGCTGCCGAGCGGTTTCAAGCGGGCGATCATCGAGCCCTTGTAGGGGTCGGCAAGACCAAGCCAGGGCGCGAAGATCGCCGAGAGGATCAGCGCCAGCACCACCGCGAGGCAGATCATCGAGACCGGGTCGCGCACCACTCGTGCGCCCACCCCGGCCCAGTAGCCCTGCGGTTTCTCGGCCCTGACGTCCTGCATGGTGTCGGTTTCGGCAAGAGCCATGGGTCAGCTCCTCTTGATGCGCGGATCGATCGCGGCCTGCGCCACGTCGACGATGAGGTTCATCGCCACGAAGAACAGGGCGAGGATCAGGATCGTGCCCTGCAACAGCGGCAGGTCACGCTGGAAGATGGCGTTCGACAGCAGGAACCCCGAGCCTGGCCAGTTGAACACGGTCTCAATGAGGATCGAGCCGCCCAGCAGGTAGCCCAGCTGCAGCCCCATGACCGACAGCGCCGTGGCGGCGGCGTTGCGCGCCACGTGGCGCAGCACGTCGCCGCGGCTCATGCCCTTGGCATAAAGCGCCTGCACGAAGTCCTGCGTCAGGATGTCTCCGGCGAGCGCGCGCACGGTGCGGGCGACGATGCCGATGGGCACCACGGCCAGCGTGACCGCGGGCAGGATCAGGTGGCGCATGTGCAGCCAGTCCCATTCCCAGCTCTGCGAGCCGCCCGGCCCGGCGCCCATCGAGGGCAGCCAGCCGAGGTTCACGGAAAAGATGATGACCAGCACGATGCCGAGCCAGTAGTTCGGCACCGACACGCCGGTGATCGACAGCGCGGTGACCGCGCGATCCAGCAGCGTGTCGCGGAAATAGCCCGCGAGAAAGCCGAGGAAAATGCCGATGGGAAAGGCGATGACCGCAGCCGAGACCGCCAGCAGCAGCGAGTTCTGCACCGCGCCGAAGACCTCCTGCGCGACCGGGCGACCGGTGGCGATGGACTTGCCCATGTCGCCCTGCACGAGGTTGCCGATCCAGATCGCGTATTGGATGGGCAGCGGTTTATCGAGCCCATAGGCCGCGCGCATGGCGGCCTGTTCTTCGGCGGTGGCGTCGACGGGCATGATGGCTGTGAGCGGATCGCCGGGGGCGATCTGCACCAGCAGGAAACAGATGACCGACACCCCGAAGGCCACGGGCAGCACGAGGATGAGGCGGCGGAGAAAGTAGCTGAGCACGGGTGGTGGTCCCTGGCTGGAAGTGATCCCCGCCGCAGCGCGCGCGGCGGGGGATGGGCCTGGCGGGGCCTTACTCTTCGATCGTGATCGACGAGAAGTTCTGGTACCAGTTCTGGGCCTGAACGAAGCCCTTCACCTTCGGCGCCATGGCGCGCGGGGCGACGTCATGGGTGACCATCAGGAAGAGTGCGTCATCGACGTATTTCTCATGCGTCTTGCGCAGCACCTCGTCCTGAGCCTCGGGGTCGAAGGTCGTCTTGATCTGCGAGAAAAGCTCCTGCATCTCGGGGTCGCTGTAGTGGCCCCAGTTGGTGCCGTTCGGTGCGATCAGGTTCTCGTCGAGGTGCCGGATCAGGCCGGTGAACGGGTCCTGAATGAAGTAGGTGAAGTTGATCGACATAGCGCCGTCGACCGCGGGATCGGCCGCGCCGGCACGCCACAGGTTGATCATCTGGTTCCACTCGACGACCATGAACTCGACGTCGATCCAGATCTCGGCAAGGCTCTGCTGGACATATTCGTTCATCGGCAGCGGCAGCATCTGGCCCGAACCCGAGGGCGAGATCAGCGCCTTGACCTTCAGGTGGTTGTCGGGACCGTAGCCCGCTTCTTCCATCAGCGCCTTGGCGGCCTCGAGGTCATATTTCACCTCGAAGCTCGGATTGCCGAACCACTGCGAACTCGGCGGCAGGAAGCCCTTGGCCGGAACCATGAGCCCGCCCAGCAGCGGCATCATGCCCTCGCGGTCGATGGCGAGGTTGGCGGCCTTGCGCACACGGATGTCGTTCCAGGGCGAGCCCTCGAGGCGCGACAGGTGCCAGGTCCAGTTGTGCGGATAGGCATTCGAGGAGATGACGAAACCGTTGCCTTCCATCGCCGGGATGGTGTCGGGCGCCGGGGCCTCGATCCAGTCGACCTGCCCCGAGAGCAGCGCGGCAGAGCGGGCGTTGGGCTCGGGCAGCGGGATCAGCACCATCTTGTCGAGCTTGGGGATGCGGGTCTCGTCCCAGTAATCGGCAAAGGGCACCATCTCGGCGCGCTCGCGCGGCACGAAGGTCTCGAGCTTCCAGGGGCCGGTGCCCGAGGGGCTGCCCGCAACCTTCTCCCAGTCCTTGTCCATGGCTTCCCAGTTGGCCTTGGACGACATCAGGATCCAGGTCATCTGGTAAGGCAACGTGGCGTCGGGCTCCTTGGTGGTGATCACCAGCGTGTAGTCGTCCACCGCTTCGTATGAGGCCACGGCGGGGATGCGCGACTTGCCCTGCGCCGCCTGGCGCGGGTCATACTGCTCGGAGCTCTCGTCGAGGATCTTGTCGAGGTTCCACACCACGTCGGCGGCGGTGAAGGGCGCACCGTCGTGGAAGGTCACCCCCTCGCGCAGCTTGAAGGTCCACTTGGTCTTGTCCTCGGCGTCCACCGACCACTCGGTGGCGAGGCCAGGGATCAACACCGACGGCTTGTCGGCGCTGGTGAGATCCCATTCGATCAGCGAGTCATAGACGGTGTAGCCCATGAAGCGCATGCCCTCGCCGCCCTGGTCGGTCTGACCGGTGGTGAGAGGGATGTCGGCCGCGGTCATGCCGACGCGCAGCGTGCCCTGCGCCAGTGCGGCACCGGCCATGGTGGCAGCGACGGCGAGCGCCGCGATACCTGCTTTCAGACGAAGCATTGGAACCTCCGAGATTTCCCTGTTGCACGGCCCGGCTTTTCTGTGCTGCCGGTCCCCGGATCATTTGACGCGACCACCCGGGCTTTTTGCAGTGGCCGTGGCGGTTCAGGGCAAAGCGACCGCCAACAATTGCAAAAGTCGCCCACAAAAAATGCAAACAAACCCCGCGCGCTCAGGAAAAGGGCGGCGCGAAATCGTATTTGTACGAATAAACTCGCCTCTGCCGATCGAAGGAACCCGTTGCGGATTAGCCTCACGCCATGGTGGAACGTCACAGGTTCTGCTCGCGTAAACTTTGGGAATGGGGCAGAAGACGGCTAATTATCAGTCATATGCGTCCCGGAAGCCGAAAGACGATAGCGAGTGATCAACAGACGCCAAATGATGTCCGGAGCCGCAGCCCTGCTTGCGACCGGGCTCCCGGCCGAGGCCGCCCCCCTGGATCCGGGGCAATGCTGGCGCTTCTGGCGCGCGCGGTTCGTTCAGCCCGACGGGCGCGTGGTGGATGATCTGCAGAACGCCACGAGCCACTCCGAGGGTCAGGGATACGGGCTTCTGCTGGCACAGGCCCATGGCGACGAGCGCACCTTCCGCAATATCGAGGAATGGACCGACCACAACTTGGCCATTCGCCAGGACAACCTCATGGCGTGGCAGTGGATTCCGCGCCGGCGCGACAATATCGACGACTGGCACAATGCCACCGATGGCGACCTGTTCCGGGCCTGGGCGCTGCTGCGCGCCGCGCGGGACAGCGGTTGGTGGGAATACCGCGACAAGGCCATCGCCATTGCCCGCGACATCTCGGCACTCTGCCTTGCGCCCGATCCGCGCGCACCCGGGGAGTTGCTGCTCAAGCCCGGCGCCGAATCCCGCGCCACCCCCGAGAGGGTGCTCTTCAACCCTTCCTACATCATGCCTCGCGCCCTGCGCGAGCTGGGCTACGCCGCCGACGACGACCGGCTGATCCGCGCCGCCGATCACTGCGAAACGGTGCTCGCCGAACTCTCGCGCGAGCCGGTGATGCCCGACTGGATCGACGTGACGCCGGGCGGCTTCGCCCCCCCGCAGGAACACGAGCTGCGCTCAAGCTATGACGCGCTGCGCATTCCACTCTACCTCGGCTGGTCCGAGCGCAATGGCAATCCGGCAGTGAGCCATGTGCTTGACCGGCTGGAAAGCGCGGGCGCGCCGGGTAAGCTCGCGGTGAGCGTCGATGCCGCCGGAGGCCTCCGGGACCTTTCCGACCATGCGGGCTACCTCGCGATCCTCGCCCTCGGCCGCTGCGGCCCGCTCCCCGAGATCACCACGCAGGATACGGCGCAATCCTACTATCCTGCCACCCTGCAGCTTCTTGCCCACCTCGCCAAAAGAGAACAACGTCACTGCTGACCGCCCTGTTCGGGCCACAATCCGACGCTAGGAAACCGGCGGCGCGCACCGGCGGTCAATGGGCCGTGCAACTGCTTGCACCTCGGAGAGGGCTGCGGTGTTATGCCCTTGAAGCAGGCACAAAAAATACGAGCAGGACATGAAGTACACCCGCCTCATCATCGGCATCGCCGCCATTCTTGTCACGCTCTGGGTCATCATCGGTGAACAGATGACCGCTGCCAGCGCCAACGCCGTGGTCAACGCGCCGGTCGCGACACTGCGCAGCCCGATCGCCGGAACCCTCGAACTGCAGGCCCATGCACTTGGCGCGCGCCTTTCGCAAAACGAGCTGCTCGCAACGGTGACCGACACGCGCGCCGACACGACGCGCCTCGCCGACCTGCAACTCGAGCTCGAAACGCTGGACGCCGGGATCAACCGCATTCAGGCGCAGATCGCAGCGCTCAGCAGGGAGCGCGACACGCTGCTGCAGCGCAGCGAGACTTTCACAAAGGCGCGCCTCGCCGAGCTTGAGGCCGAGCTTGCCGAAGCGCGGATCCGGCGAGACCTCCTGCAGCGCGGCGACGCCTACGCAAGCGCCGCCCCCGGTGGCGAGGCAACCTTCGATGAAAGCGGTCGCGCCGGCACGCCGCACGCCTCTGCCCTTGCGCTCTCGCATGCCCGCGAGCGGGTCGAGACCCTGCAGATCGCGCGCGACGCCCTGCAGCAGGGGGTCTTCCTTGGCGACGGCTACAACGACGCCCCCTTCTCCGAACAGCGCCGGATCCAGCTCGACGCGCAAATCGCCGAGCTTGGGCTCGCCCGCATCGAGGCGAGCGCAAAAACGGCGGCGCTCGAACGCCGCATCACCCGCGCCCGCCAGACGCAGGGCCTCGAGTCGCGCAGCGAGCTGCGCGCGCCCGCCGCCGATATGCTCTATTGGGAGACCCTCCAGGCCGATGCTGTCACCGTGCAGCGCGGCGATCCGCTGATCCGGGTCGTGGACTGCGGGCAGAGCATCATCACCCTGTCGGTGACCGAGCGCGTCTTCAACACGCTGCGCGTCGGTCAGGACGCCAGCTTCCGCTTCACCGGCCAGTCCCACGTCTATCCCGCCACCGTGGGGCGGCTCGCGGGAAGCGGCGCGCGCAGCATCTATGCCAATCTCGCCGTCGCACCGAGCGAAAAGCACCTCGAGCGCTTCGACGTCACCCTGCTGGCACCCGACCTTAACGCCGACCCTGAGCTCGGCTGCGCCATCGGACGCACCGGGCGCGCCTTCTTCGACGGCCGTCCGCTCGACCTCTTCCGCCACTGGTTCAACTGACGTGGCGCCCTTCCCGCACCTTGGCGAGCTCGGCTCGAGCAGTGCCTACCTTCTGCTGGTGGCGGGGGTTGGGCTCGTGCTGCCCTTCGTCGTCAACCCAGACCGGACCCGCGCCCGCGCGCTGCTCTTCGGAGTCGCCGGCATCTTCGCGATCCGCTACGCCTGGTGGCGCGGCACCGAGACGCTGGCGCCTCCGGGACTGACCATCGACGCGGTGATGAGCTACGCGCTCTACGCGCTCGAGTTGCTCACCCTCGTCGGCTCGCTCAGTGCCTTTCTCATCCTCGCCCGCGTCAAGCAACGCGGCGCCGAGGCAACGGAGCACCTCGGCTGGTGGGGCGAGGCCGAACCCAAGGTGGCGGTGATGATCGCCACCTACAACGAGGATCGCGATATTCTCGAGCGCACGATCATCGGCGCCAAGTCGCTGCGGCACAGCAACACGGAAGTCATCATCCTCGATGACAACCGGCGGGACTGGCTGCGCGACTACTGCATCGAGCAAAAGGTGCGCTACATGCGCCGGCCCGACAACAAGGGCTCGAAGGCCGGCAACATCAACCACGCGCTTGATCGGCTCGCCGAGGATCCCGAGCCGCCGCAGTTCATTGCCGTGCTCGACGCGGATTTCGTGCCGCACCGGGGCTTCCTGTCGCGCTCCTTGGCGCTGTTCCACGATCCGACCGTGGGGCTGGTGCAGACCCCCCAGCATTTCTTCAACGCGGACCCGATCCAGCACAACCTCGGGCTCAGCGCCTCCTATCCCGATGAGCAGCGCTTTTTCTTCGACCACATGCAGGCCTCGCGCGATGCCTGGGACATCGCCTTTTGCTGCGGCACCTCGTCGGTCTGCCGCTGGGAGGCGGTGCGCAGCATCGGCGGCTTCCCGACCGAGAGCATCACCGAGGACTTCATGCTCACCATCGCGCTGCAGAACGAAGGCTGGCGCTCGATTTATCTCAACGAGCCGCTGACCGAGGGGCTCGCGCCGGAGGGGCTCAAGGAGTACGTCACCCAACGCGCCCGCTGGTGCCTTGGACTGATGCAGATCGCCCGCTCCTCGCTCGGCCCCTTCTCGAAGTCGAACCTGCGCCTGCGCGACCGCTGGAGCGTGATCGACTCGGTGTTCTTCTGGACCACGAGTTTCCCCTTTCGCATCGCCGCAGTGATCTTTCCGCTGCTCTACTGGTTCTTCGGCATCACCGTCGTCGACGCGCGGCTGGCCGACGTGCTGGTCTACTTCGGGCCCTACTACGTCTGGGTGACCATGGTGATGAACCTGATGTCACGGGGTCTGATGATCCCGGTGATCCACGAGGTCGGCCAGCTGATCGCCGCAATCCCGATCACCCGCGCCGCCTATACCGGGCTGCTGCGCCCCAAGGGCCACAAGTTCTCCGTCACCGCCAAGGGTGGCGACCGCTCGCGCGTGGTGGTGCAGTGGCGATTGATGATGCCTTTCGCGATCGCCCTGGGGCTCAGCATCGTCGGGCTGTGCCTCGGCATCTTCAGCGACAGATTCGCGATGAACGATGCCGGCGACGGCAAATGGGTCATCCTGTTCTGGACGCTCTACAACGTGGTCGTTCTGGCGGTGACCTGCTTCACTTGCGTCGAGCTTCCGCGCTCGGAAACCCATATGGCCGACAAGCCCGAGCGGGTCACCTTCAGCGCGGGCGGCGAGACCCAGGAGCTCTGGCTGTCCTCGCTGACGCTCGACACCGCCCGGCTACGCGGCAAGCCCTACCCGCCTCAGACGCGGGGCGTGCTGCACCTGCCCGACGTCGGCAACCTCGAGGCCTATGTGATTGCGCCCACCACCGACGGCGCGCGGCTGCAGCTCGTGCCGACCGAGGAGCAGCGAGAGGCGCTCTTCGTGCGCTTCTACGCCGAGGGCGACGCGCCGGGGGTGGTCAGCACCCGCGTCTCGGCGGTGCTCTCCGACATCGCACGCCGCGTCAGCTTCGGCCTGCCCGGCTGAGCACGGCTGGCGGGGAACCTCAGAAGGTGTTCACCGAGAAGCCGATGAAGAACTCCTCGGACTCGAAGCGGTAGCCGGCGCGGAAGCTCACCGGCCCGTCATAATGCTTGGTCACCGCCAGCGTCGTGTCGCTGTAGCTGTCGCTGCCGCCGGTCGAAAGCTCTGTGCCAAAACCCGTTTCTCCCCAACCGCTTGAGGCCAGCAGGAACCAGCTGTTGTCGATGCTGTTGACCTCGGCGAGGTAGTAGAACGACCCCCAGTCGGTGGCCATCCAGCGATCGAGCGAGGCGCGTACCCCCAGCTCGTAGCTGTCTTCCTCGCCATCCTTGAAGACAGCGCCCAGGGCCGGGCCGACCTTGAAGTTGGCGCCGAAGGGCGTGTCGAAACCGTAGAGCACGCTGCCGACCACCGAATAGCCGCCGTCCCAATGGCTCACGATGCCGCCGTAGTTGAGCCGATCCCGGGTCACGGCCAGCACCGCACCGGCAGTGGTATTGGCCTGTTCGATCTGCACGAAGGTGCCATCGGCAAGCGCGGCTAGCGGGCTGATGGCAAGCGCTGCCGCGCCGAGGGAGGCGGTGATCTTCATGGCTGGGTCCGTTTTCCTGAAACTGCTCCCCGGATCTGTGCCCGGCTTGACGCGAGCTTTGCAAGGCAAGCCCGCCGATGCAAGAGGCGGGGGAGACAGCCGCGGCGCGTGACCCGCCTGCACTGGTCGCCGCGCAATTGCAGAGGGGCGGAGGTTTCCCCCGCCCCTTGCGAGCTCTCTCGAACTCGGGTCGCTCCGCTCACGCGCCTTCGAGCACAGTCGGGATCACGCGCCTTCGAGCGCAGTCGGGATCACGCGCCTTCGAGCGCGATCGCAATCCCCTGGCCGACGCCAATGCACATGGTCGCCAGCGCCTTCTGGCCTGCCTTCAGCTCCAGCGCGGCAGTGCCGGTGATGCGCGCGCCCGACATGCCGAGCGGATGGCCAAGCGCGATGGCGCCGCCGTTGGGGTTCACCCGCGCGTCATCATCGGCGATGCCGAGGTCGCGCAGCGTGGCGAGCCCCTGCGAGGCAAAGGCCTCGTTCAGCTCGATCACGTCGAAGGCGTCCTGCGTCAGACCCAGCCGCGCCATCAGCTTCTTCGAGGCCGGCGCAGGACCGAAGCCCATGATGCGCGGCTCGACACCCGCCGTAGCGCCGCCAATAATGCGCGCGATCGGTGTCAGCCCGTGCGCCTTCACCGCCGCTTCCGAAGCGACGATGAGCGCCGCGGCGCCGTCGTTCACCCCCGAGGCGTTGCCCGCGGTCACCGACCCGCCCTCGCGGAAGGGCGTCGGCAGCTTGGCGAGCTTCTCGAGCGAGGTCTGGCGCGGGTGCTCGTCGGTATCGACGACCAGCGGATCGCCCTTGCGCTGCGGGATGGTCACCGGGGTGATCTCCTGCGCAAGGCGGCCATTGACCTGCGCGGCAGCGGCCTTCTCCTGCGAGCGCATCGCGAAGGCATCCTGATCCTCGCGCGAGATGCCGAACTCTTCGGCGACGTTCTCGCCGGTCTCGGGCATGCTATCCACGCCGTATTGCGCCTTCAGCGCCTTGTTGACGAAGCGCCAGCCGATGGTGGTGTCGTAGATCTCGGCGTTGCGCGAAAAGGCCGAAGTGGCCTTCGGCAGGACGAAGGGCGCGCGGCTCATGCTCTCGACACCGCCCGCGATCGCCAGCTCGATCTCGCCCGCCTTGATGGCGCGCGCCGCCGCGATGATCGCGTCCATGCCCGAGCCGCACAGGCGGTTGAGCGTGGTGCCCGGCACGGAGACCGGCAGACCCGCCAGCAGCGCCGACATGCGCGCGACGTTGCGGTTGTCTTCGCCCGCCTGGTTGGCGCAGCCAAAGTAGACCTCGTCCACCGCCGACCAGTCGATGTCGTGCTTGGCCATCAGCGCCTTCAGCGGGATGGCCCCCAGATCGTCGGCGCGCACCGACGAGAGCGCGCCGCCGAAACGGCCGATGGGCGTGCGGATGTAGGAACAGATATAGGCGTCGGTCATCTCAGAGCTCCGGGCAGATCAGGTCGGCGACCTCGCCCTCGACATGCAGCGGGGCACCGGTGATGGCCTGCAGCTCGTCAAAGGAAATGGCGGGGATCTTCTCGCGCAGGACGAACTTGCCGCCCTCCACGTCGACCACGGCCAGCGAGGTGTAGATGCGGGTGACGCAGCCCACGCCGGTCAGCGGCAGGGTGCAGCTGGCGACCAGCTTCGGCGCGCCCTTTTTGGTCACGTGGTCGGTCAGCACCGCCACGCGCTTGGCGCTCTGCACCAGATCCATCGCGCCGCCGACGGCCGGCACGCCGCCCCGGCCCGTGGACCAGTTGGCAAGATCGCCGGTTTGCGCGATCTCGTAGGCGCCGAGGATGGCCACATCGAGGTGGCCGCCGCGCACCATGGCGAAGCTGTCGGCATGGTGGAAGAAGGCCGTGCCAGGCTTGATGGTGATCGCCTTCTTGCCGGCGTTGATGCAGTCCCAGTCCTCCTCGCCCGGCTTCGGCGCCTCGCCGAAGTCGAGCACGCCGTTCTCGGTGTGGAAGATCGCCTGCTTGCCCTCGGGTTGGAACTTGGCGACCATCTCCGGGAAGCCGATGCCGAGGTTGACGTAGGCGCCGTCCTCGATGTCCTGCGCCGCGCGCCAGGCGATCTGGGCGTTGCTGAGCTTGATGCTGTCGATGTCGGTCATGGTCTCACTCATGGGTAGACGGCCTCCGCCCGGTTCAGCTCTTCTTCCTGTGCGGGCTTTGCCACCTCGACCACCGAGCCGACGAAGATGCCCGGGGTGATGACGTGCTCGGGATCGATCCCGCCCAGCTCGACCACTTTGCTCGCCTGCACGATGGTGTGCGTCGCGGCCATGGCCATCACCGGGTTGAAGTTGCGCGCCGCCATCCGGTAGGTCAGGTTGCCGTGCGGATCGGCCAGCTCGGCCTTGATCAGCGCGTAATCGGCCTTGAGCCAGCGCTCGCGGACGTAATGCTTGCCTTCGAACTCCTCGGTGGGTTTGCCCTCGGCCAGCTCGGTGCCGTAGCTCGTCGCGGTGTAGAAGGCGGGGATGCCCGCGCCGCCTGCGCGGATGCGCTCGGCGAGCGTGCCCTGCGGCACCAGCTCAAGCTCGATCTCTCCGGCCAAGTAGGCTTCGGTAAAGACCCGCGGGTCGGCAGACCGCGGGAAGGAGCAGATCAGCTTCTTCACCCGCTTCTGTTCGATCAGCGCCGCAAGTCCGACGTGGCCGTTGCCGGCGTTGTTGTTGACGACGGTCAGGTCCTTGGCGCCGTGGTCGATCAGTGCGTGGATCAGCTCGATCGGCGCGCCGGAGCCGCCGAAGCCGCCGATCATCACGGTCGCGCCGTCGGGAATGACCGAGACGGCCTCCGCGACGCTGGCGATGGTCTTGTCCATGAAATCCTCCTGTGGGCGCGGATCGCCCTCGACGCCTGAAATATGACTTGGACCTCACAGGAGCCACGCATTTCGTGCGCATCTTGACATTTGTTCACATTCCGCGAGAAATCGTGCGCATGTTGAACAAACCGACCGATTTCATCGCCTCGCTGGCAAAGGGGCTGCAGGTGATCGAGAGCTTCCGCGCCGAAACCCCGCGGCTGTCGATCGCGCAGGTGGCCGAGAAGACCGGGCTCGACCGCGCCACCGCGCGGCGCTGCCTGCTGACCCTGCACCGGCTGGGCTATGCCGATTACGACGGCAAGTTCTTCCAGCTCACGCCGCGCATCTTGCGGCTCGGCATGGGGGCGCTGGCCGCCCTGCCCCTGCCGCAACTGGTGCAGCCCTGGCTCGACCAGCTGTCGGAGCAGATCGGCCAGTCGAGCAGCGTGTCGATCCTCGACGAGACCGAGATCGTCTACCTCGCCCGCGCCGCGCAGCGCCGGGTGATGAGCATCGGGCTGATGCCCGGCTCGCGGCTGCCCGCCCATTGCACGTCGATGGGGCGGGTGCTCCTCGCTGCCCTGCCCGAGGCCGAGATGCTGGCGCTGCTCGAACGCTCGGATCTCACCCCGCGCACGCCGCGCGCCCTGACGGACCCGGCCGAGATCGCCGCGCGCATCGCGCAGGTTCGGGACCAGGGCTTCGCGATCATCGACCAGGAGGTCGAGATGGGGCTGCGCTCCATCGCGGTGCCGCTCTACAACGTCCACGGGCAGGTGGTGGCGGCGCTGAACACCGGGCTGCCCGCCACGCAGGCCGAACCCGAGGAACTGGCGCGCGACTATCTTCCGGCGCTTCTGAAGGTGCAGGCCGGGCTGCGGCGGGTGCTGCACTGACCCAGCGCCAGGCCATCGACCAGGCAACGCGAACTGCCGGCACGAAAAAGGGGCGAGGTTTCCCCCGCGCCCATTTCATGAGTGGTCCTGTGGAACCGAGGTTCAGTTGTCCTCGAAGGTCAGCGCCACGAAGCGCGGGTCGCCGCCACGGCGCACCAGCAGCAGGATCGACTTGCGGCCAGCATCCTTGGCTTCGGTGATCTTGGTCTCGAGGTCCTCGATGCTCAGCACCTCGGCCTGACCGGCCTCGGTGATCACGTCGCCCGACCGCAGGCCCTTCTCGTAGGCTTTCGACGCGGGATCGACATCGGTCACCGCAAGACCCTTGGCGCTGTCCGCAAGGCCCAGTTCGCCGCGCAGCTCGCTGGTGAGCGGCGAGAGCGTCAGGCCCATGAGGTCCTTCGTTGCCGGGGACTCGGGGGTGGCTTGCTCTTGCGAGGCGGGGACCGCTTCGGCGGTGTCCTCGCGCAGGCCGAGGGTGACCAGCAGCGTCTCGGTGTTGCCGTTGCGGTTGACCACCACGCGGACCGACTTGCCGACCTCGGTATTGCCGACGATGCGCACGAGCTGGCGAGTGTCGGTGACCGGCTTGCCGTCGAAGGAAACGATCACGTCACCCGACTTCATCCCGGCGTCCATCGCAGGGCCCTCGGGCACGTCCGAGACCATGGCACCCTCGGCGTTGGCAAGGCCAAGCGCCTCGGCCATGTCCGGGGTCACGTCCTGGATTCGCACGCCCAGCCAGCCGCGACGGGTTTCGCCGAACTGCTTGAGCTGGTCGACCACCTTGGTCACCACGTTCGACGCCATCGAGAAGCCGATGCCGATCGAGCCGCCGTTGGGCGAGAGGATCGCGGTGTTCACCCCGATCACGTCGCCGTTCATGTTGAACAGCGGGCCGCCCGAGTTGCCCCGGTTGATGGCGGCGTCGGTCTGGATGTAGTCGTCATAGCTGCCCGAAAGCGCACGGTTGCGGGCCGAGACGATGCCGGCCGAGACCGAAAAGCCCTGCCCAAGCGGGTTGCCCATGGCCATGACCCAGTCGCCGACCTTGGCATCGTCCGAATTACCGAACTTCACGAAGGGCAGCGGCTCGTCTGCCTCGACCTTCAGCAGGGCGATGTCGGTGTTGGGATCGGTGCCGACCAGCGTCGCGTCCAGCTCCTTGCCGGAGAAGAACTCGATGGTGATCTCGTCAGCGCCCTCGATGACGTGGTTGTTGGTGACGATGTAGCCGTCCTCCGAGACCACGAAGCCCGAGCCAAGCGCCGACGAGCGGCGCGGGCGGTCGCCATCGGGGCCGCCGTTCGGGTTCTGGAACTCGCGGAAGAAATCCTCGAAAGGCGAGCCTTCGGGCACGATGCCCTGCGGGCCGGTGCGTCCGGCGACCATGGTCGAGGTGGTGATGTTCACCACAGCCGGGCTGACCCGCTCGGCGAGCGGTGCAAAGCTGGACGGGGCACTCTGCGCCTCGGCCATGAGCGTTTGCGAGACGATCATGAACATCGAGACGGTGGCCAGCCAGAACAGGCGCACCGGGCTCGATCCCTCCGTCACTGCAAGGTTTTGTGGTTTCACAGGGAACTCCTTCTGTTCGGCGGCTGCTGCACGGCCCCCGCGCGGCAACTCTGCCTCCTCATGAACAAGCGTAACATAGGAGCTTTTTCCGACCACCAAAGAAAAGGTTTCAAGCTTTCAAGCCCATGTGACATGCGAGTGAAAAACCATCCGTGCAGAAATGCAATCCGGTGGAACCTTGCGTAGCCCACAGCTCGATGCGTGGGCGTCACCCGCCGAAACGCCGCGAGATCCAAAGCAGAAGCACGCCTGTAATAATTGTCACCAGCCCGAGCGTCCGGCGTGTCTCCAGCGGCATCTGCCGCAGAGCCTCGAGCATGCGCTCGACAAGCGAAGGGGCCAGTGCGTACACCAGCCCCTCGATCACGAGGACCAGAGCGATCCCCGTCAGTATGTCCGTCACCGTCACTCGGTCGCGGTTCCGCTGGCACCCGTGGCGCCCGGACCCGTGGCGCCCGGACCCGTGGTGCTCGGACCCTCGGCGCTGGTCTCTGCATTGCCCGAAGTGGTGGGGCTGGCATCCGCGCCGTCCGCGGGCGCGGCGGACGCCGCCGGCAGGTCGATCTCACCTTGCGACTTGAAGTATTCGAAGAACTCACCCTTCGGGGTCATGACCATCGAGGAATTGCCCGAACCGAGCGATGTCTCATAGGCCTGCAGCGACCGGTAGAAGGCAAAGAACTCCGGGTCCGCGCCATAGGCCTCGGCAAAGATGCCGTTGCGCTCGGCGTCGGCCTCACCGCGGATGATGTCGCCGTCCCGGTTGGCTTCCGACTGGGTTTCCACCACGGTCCGGTCGGCCAGCGCGCGCACGCGCTGCGCGGCCTCGTTACCACGGGCGATCTCGTCGGCGGCTTCGCGTTCGCGCTCGGCGCGCATCCGGGCGAAGGTCGCGTCGAGGTTCTGCGACGGCAGGTTGGTCTGCTTGAGACGCACGTCCACCACGTCGAGACCCAGCGACAGCGCCTGCTGGCGTGCCTGGTCGCGGATGCGGTTGGTAAGGCCGCGGCGATCCGTCGAGAGGATCACGTCCGAAGTCACCTGATCGGCACCCAGGACTTCGCGGATCTGTGCGTTGAGGATGCCGGAAAGGCGGTCCTCGGCGGTGCGCAGACCGCCCACGCCGACGGCCTGGCGGAAGCGGACCACATCGGAGATGCGGTAGCGCGCGAAGGCATCCACCACGAGGCGGCGGTCATCCGACGGCGTGACCTCGATGGTCTCGGTGTCGAGCGACAGGATGCGGTCGTCGTATTTCACCACTTCCTGGATGAGCGGGATCTTGAACGCCAGACCCGGCTCTTCCTTGACCGATTTGATCTGGCCGAACTGCATCACCAGCGCCTTCTCGCGCTCGTCCACGACGAAGATCGACGACAGGGCGATCACCGCAAGGACGACGATGACGGGCAGCACATAAGTCGACTTGCGCATGTCAGTTGCCTCCTTCGGTGGTGGTTCGCGAGCTGTTGAGCTGTTTCAGCGGCAGGTATGGCACGACGCCGCCCTCGCCGGTCAGACCCTCGTCGAGGATGGTCTTGTCGACGCCTCGCAGCACCTTCTCCATCGTCTCGATATAGAGACGGCGGCGGGTGACCTCGGGCGCCTTGGCGTATTCCTCGCGCACGGCCGAGAAGCGGCTGGCTTCACCCAGCGCCTCGTTGACCACGCGGGCGCGGTAGCCTTCGGCCTGCTCGCGGATCTGCGCGGCTTCACCGCGGGCCTCGGCGACGACGCGGTTGGCATAGGCGTCTGCCTGGCGCTCGAGCCGGTCACGTTCCTGCTCCGCGGCCTGCACTTCGCGGAAGGCGTCGATCACCTCGCGCGGCGGGTCGGCCTGGTCGAGGTTGATCCGCACGATGTTGATGCCGCTCTCGTACTCGTCGAGCGTCGCCTGGATCTGCTCGCGCGCGGTATCGGCAATGATGCCGCGGTCGCGGTTGAGGATCGGCGCGAGGTTGCTGGCCGCGATGATCTCGCGCATCACCGCTTCCGACACCGCCTGCACGGTCAGCTGCGGGTCGCGGATGTTGAACAGCAGTTTCGCCGGGTCGTTGATGTTCCAGACCACCTGGAACTCGATGTCGACGATGTTCGCGTCGGTGGTCAGCATCAGGCTGTCCGCCGGATCGCGGCCATTGCCAATGGTTTCGGTACGCTCGGAGGTCACATTGACCACCTCATGCGTCACGAAAGGCCAGGGCGCAAAGTTCAAACCGGGGTTGCCGGTCGAGGAATACTTGCCGAGGAAAAGTTCCACCGACTGTTCCTCGGGACGCACGGTGTAGAAACTCATCCACGCCCAGACGCCAATCGCCGCCAGTGCTGCGATGGCCACGGTGCCACGGTTCAGTTTCGGCCCACCCGAGCCGCCGCTGGTACCACCGGTGCCACCACCGCCGCCGCGCCCGCCCATCAGCACGCGCAGCCGCTCCTGGCCCTTCTTCATCAGCTCGTCAATCTCGGGGATCTGCGGATCGTCGGGGCGCTTGCCCCCGTTTCCGCCGCCGCCACCGCTCGGGGGCCGGCCTCCGCCTTGATTGCCACCGCCGCCCCAGGGGCCGCCGCCGTGTCCTGCCATTAGGTTCCTTCCCTCTCACTCACTTGTCCGTGTCTCCCCTACCTGTGCATTAAGCCCGCAGATTCAAGCGCTGCGCACCGGGTTCCGCATCGTGACCATCTCTTCGGCCATGGTGGGGTGCACCGCCACGGTGCGATCGAAATCTTCCTTGGTCGCGCCCATCTTCACCGCGATGCCCGCCAACTGGATCATCTCGCCCGCATTCGGTGCGACGATGTGACAGCCCAGCACCTTGCGCGTCTCCTTGGAGACGACGAGCTTCATCATCACCCGGTCGGGACGCCCGGCAAAGGCCGTCTGCATCGGACGGAAGGAGGTCGCATAGACCTCGATCGGCTCCTGCTCGGCGGCGTCTTCCTCCGAGAGGCCGACGGTGCCGAACTCGGGCTGCGTGAAGACCGCCGAGGGGATCAGCTCGTGATCGACCTTGGTGGGGTTGTCCTTGAAGACGGTCTCGACAAAGGCCATGCCCTCGCGGATCGCCACGGGCGTCAGGTTCACCCGGTCGGTGACGTCGCCGATGGCGTAGATCGAGGGCACCGCGGTGGCGCTGTAGTCATCCACCACGATCTCGCCCTTGCGGCCGAGCGTCACCCCGACCTCCTCGAGACCCATGTCATCGGTGTTGGGCGCGCGGCCGGTCGCAAAGAAGACCTGATCGTAGATCTTCGTGTCGCCGTTGGTGCCCTTGACCAGGATCGGCCCCTCGCCCGGAGTGCCGCCGCTGTGGTCGGCCAGCATCTCCTGCATCGAGGCGCCCATCGAGACGCCTGCCTCGGACTTGCCCTCGAGGTCCTCGTCGATGGCCCGGCGCATCTCGACGATGTCGGTGCCGCAATGCAGCTGCACGCCGTTCTCGATCATGCTTTCGGCGATCAGCCCGCGGGCCTGCTCGTCGAAGCCGCGCAGGATCTGCGCGCCGCGGTAGTATTGCGTCACCTCGACCCCCAGCCCGTTGAGAATGCAGGCAAATTCGCACGCGATATAGCCGCCGCCGACGATCAGGATCGATTTCGGCAGGGTCTCTAGGTGGAAGATGTCATCCGACACCAGCCCCAGCTCCGCATTGGGGATCTCGGGGCGCACCGGACGGCCGCCGGTAGCGATGAGGATATGTTTCGCGGTGAACGTCTCGCCGGTCGACAGCTCGACCGTATGCGCGTCCTTCACCTTGGCCCGCGCGTCATAGGAGGTGACGCCGGAGTTCTTCAGCAGGTTGCGATAGATGCCCTCGAGCCGGTCGAGCTCTGCGTTCAGCCGCTGCTGGAAGTTCCCCCAGTCGAAGCTGCCCGCCTCGATGTCCCAGCCGTAGCCTTTGGCGTCCTCAGCGACGGTGCCGTATTCCGACGCGAAGACCATCAGCTTCTTGGGCACGCAGCCGCGGATGACGCAGGTGCCGCCATAGCGGTCTTCCTCGGCCAGAGCCACCTTGGCCCCTGCCTCGCCGGCGGCCACACGCGCCGCCCGAACGCCACCGGAGCCACCGCCGATGACAAAAAGATCGTAGTCAAAATCGCTCATGGCTCGCCTCTTGGTCAGTTGGCCGAGAGATAGACCACAGGCCGCCGCGGAAGGCCAGAGGCGGCGGATCTTGGCCTTGAGTGCGTGCGATGATTCTGGGCGATTTGATCTTGCTGCGCCACGCGAAAAAGGCCGCCCAAGCGGGCGGCCTCTCATCCTTGCGAGCGGTAGCGCCCTTAGAGGCCCGCCGCCTCGCCCAGGTCGACCTCGGTCACGCTGACCTCGCCGCCGGCACCGTCGCGCAGCTCGGCCCGGCCGTCCTCGAAGCCGATCACCACCTTGTTGCAGATGCCGAGGAAGAGGCCGTTCTCCACCACGCCGGGGATCTGGTTCAGCGCCAGCGACAGCGCCTTCGCGTCGCCGATCCGCTTGAGGTGCAGATCGAGCACGTGGTTGCCCTCGTCGGTGAGGAAGGGCGCGTCCCCGGCCATGCGCAGCGTGGTCTCGCGGCCATCGACGTCCATCTCCGCAAGCACCCGCTCGACCAGCGTCCGGGTCGAGGCACCGCCGAAGCGGATCACTTCCAGCGGCAGCGGGAAGGCCCCGAGCGTCGCCACGTCCTTGGCCGCATCGGCGATGACGATCATCTGGTCCGAGGCGCTGGCCACGATCTTCTCCTGCAGGTGCGCGCCGCCCCCGCCCTTGATCAGGTTGAGATTGGGGTCGAACTCGTCGGCGCCGTCGATGGTCAGATCGAGCCAGCCCGCCTCGTCGAGGCTGATCACCTCGATGCCGACCTGCCGCGCCAGCTCGGCGGTGCGGGTCGAGGTCGGCACGGCGCGGATCTTCAGACCCTCGTCGCGCACCCGGCGGCCAAGGTATTTCACCAGCCAGGCGGCGGTCGATCCGGTGCCGAGACCGACGCGCATGCCGTCCTCGACGAAATCGGCGGCGCGGCGGGAGGCCACGAATTTTGCAATATCGGTCGGCGAGAGCTCTGCGGTCATCGCTGCGATTCCCCTTCTTCGGATGTCGCGGCGCTTATAGGATGATCGCGCGCGGCGGCGATAGGCAAAACTCCCGGACCGCCGCAGCGTTTTCCTTCGCTGAAATGCCGCAATTCTCCATGTGATCCGGCGACGAGAGAGTCTAGGGTCCGGCGCAACCCCAGCGCAGAGTCGAGGCCCTACATGTTTCTTTCCGTGTTCGAGATGTTCAAGGTCGGCATCGGCCCGTCGTCCTCGCACACCATGGGGCCGATGGTGGCCGCGGCCCGCTTTCTCGACCGGCTGCGCGCCGCGCCTTTCGCCGCCGCCGGTCTGCGCGGCTCGCTGCACGGCTCGCTGGCCTTCACCGGCGTCGGCCATGCCACCGACCGCGCCACGATCCTCGGCCTCGCCGGCTTCGAACCCGAGAGCTACGATGCCGAGGCGGCCGAAGCGGCGCTGGCCGAGATCGACAAGACCGGCATGGTCCACCCAGAGGGCCTCGCGCCGCTGAAGTTCTCGCCGAAGACCGACCTGCGCTTCGACTACGACCGCGCCCTGCCCGGCCATGCCAACGGCATGATCCTCATGGCCACCGACGCGCAGGGCGACGTCATCCTGCAGGAGACCTATTACTCCGTCGGCGGCGGCTTCGTGCTGACCGAGGACGAGCTCAGCTCGGGCGAGGACAAGGACCACGGCCCCGCCGTGCCCTTCCCCTTCAAGAGCGCCGCAGAGATGCTAGCGATGGCCGAGACCTCGGGCCTCGGCATCGCCGAGATGAAGCGCCGCAACGAGCTTTCACGCCGCCCCGCCGCCGAGCTTGACGCCGGGTTGCTGCGCATCTCCGAGGTGATGATGAATTGCCTCGACCGCGGCCTCGAGGGCGGCGGCATCCTTCCGGGCGGGCTCAACGTCAAGCGCCGCGCCGGCAACATCCACGAGCAGCTACAGGCCGAGCGCGGCCGCAACCTCACCGCGCCGCATGTGATCAACGACTGGATGAGCTGCTACGCGATGGCGGTGAACGAGGAAAACGCCGCCGGCGGACAGGTGGTCACCGCGCCGACCAACGGTGCCGCCGGGGTGGTGCCGGCGGTCATGCGCTACTGGCTCGACTTCGTGCCCGGCGCGACCTCCGCGCGCATCCCCGAGTTCCTGCTCACCGCCGCCGCCATCGGCGGGCTGGTGAAATACAACGCGTCGATCTCCGGCGCCGAGGCGGGCTGTCAGGCCGAGGTCGGCAGCGCCTCGGCGATGGCCGCCGCCGGGCTCTGCGCCGTGATGGGCGGCACCCCGGCGCAGATCGAGAATGCCGCCGAGATCGCGCTCGAGCATCACCTCGGCATGACCTGCGATCCGGTGAAGGGCCTCGTGCAGGTCCCCTGCATCGAGCGCAACGGCCTCGGCGCGATCAAGGCGGTCTCGGCGGCCTCGCTTTCAATGCGCGGCGATGGCACGCATCTCGTGTCGCTCGACGCCTGCATCGAAACCATGCGCCAGACCGGTCGCGACATGGGGCACGAGTACAAGGAAACCTCGCTTGGCGGCCTCGCGGTGAACGTGCCGAACTGCTGAGCCGGAGCCGCTAGGCCGCCCGCACCCCCAACCGGTACATGAACAGCGTTGCATCGCGCCGCGCCGTGCCCTCGGGCGCCAGCGCGTACTCCGGAATCTCCCCTGCCGGCAGGAACCCGCAGGACGCATAGAGCTGCTGCGCCGCGTCCCCGGTGCGCGTGTCGAGCGTGATCAGATCGCGCCCCAGCCCCTCGGCCCGGTCAAGCAGCGCCGCAACCAGCGCCCGCGCCAGCCCCCGGCGGCGGTACTCGGGATGCACCAGCATCTTCGAGATCTCCGCCCGGTGCGTCTGGTTCGGCATCCCCGCCAGCGCCAGCGAGACCGTACCAACCATGCGCCCTCCGTCGAAGGCGCCAAAGAGGATGCGCCCGCCGCTCTCGATTTCGGGAATGAGCCCCTCCCAGAAGCGCAGCGCCGCATCCATGCCAAAGGGCATCACGAAGCCGACGCTCGCGCCGTCCGCCACGCAGGCACAAAGGACGTCCGCAAGATCCCGCAAATGGGCGCGGCTCCCGGATGCGGGAATCTCGCGGATCATGGCGTCACCAGCACCAGCACGTATTGCGCCGGTTTCTTCTTGCTGAGCGCGGTGAAGCGCGTCGGCCCCTCCAGCCGGTAGCGCAGCGTGTCGCCCGCTACCAGATCATGGGCCACCCCCTCGACCTCGACCCGCAGCTTGCCGGACAGCATGTGCAGGTGATGCTCGAGCCCCGGCACCGGCGCGGCGTCATAGGCGATCTCCGCCCCCGGCTGCAGCCCGCAGCGCAGCATCTCGGCGGCAAGCCCCGTGGCGGCGGGCGAGATCACCCGGCGGGTGAAGCCGGTGGCTTCGTCGCTCCATTCCGGCTGCTCGGCGGGGGGGACATGCGCGGTGAACCCCTCCTCCACCATGGCCATCAGCCGCGACATGCTGAGCGCGTAGGCCAGGCACAGCTTGCCCAGCACCTCGGCGGTGGGGCTGGTCTCACCCTTCTCGAAGCGCGACAGGGCGGCCCGCGAGATGCCGCTGCGCTCGGCCAGCTGGTCGAGCGTCAGCCCGGCCTCGGCGCGCAGCGCAGCAAGCCGCCGCGCCAGCCGCGCGGTCAGATCGCCCAAGGGCGCGGGCAGGGTTTTTTCCGACAAGGCATCCATAGGGGAGTCTCCGGGGTTCTCTCTATAAAGGGAAATATTCCCGATTTAGGCCCACAGCGCAAGCCCGCTCACACCTGCGCCTTCTCCCGCCCCGCCGACAGCGATTTCACCGGCCCCGAGGCGATCACCTCGCCGCTCTCGGCAAAGCGGTCGTGGTACTGCTCGACCTTCGACAGATCGTAGAGATAGTTGACCATCGCCCCGCCTGACTGCCGCACGCCGTTTTCCGATAAGTCGGCCCCCGCGTGCACCGCCTGCACCATGGCGCCATTGCCGAGATGGAAGCGCGCCACCGGATCGCGCGGGCGACCGTCGCCGCGCTTGGCGGTCAGCAGGTAATGCGCCGCGAGCTGGGTCATGCGCTTGGCATCCTGCGGATCGTAAGCCACCCCCTGCTCTTCCAGCCAGCGCACCAGCCCGGGGATCGGCGACAGCGTCACGAAGGTCTTCAGCCCCGGCAGGGTGCTGGCGAGATCCGACGCCACCTGCTTGATCAGCGAATTGCCAAAGGAAATCCCCGCCAGTCCTGGCTGGCAGTTGGAGATCGAGTAGAACACCGCGGTATCGGCACCGGCTTCCTCCAGCGGCACGCGCCCCTCCTCGAGCAAGGCCTGGATCGAGCCCGGCACGCCGCGGGTCAGCGCCACCTCGACAAAGATCAGCGGCTCGTCGGGCATCGCGGGATGGAAGAAGGCAAAGCAGCGCCGGTCGGGCGGCGCGAGCCGGCGGCGCAGGTCGTCCCAGCTCTGGATCGCATGCACCGCCTCGTAGGCGATGATTTTTTCGAGCACATGCGCCGGGCTCTCCCAACTGATTGGCCGCAGCACCAGGAACCCCCGGTTGAACCAGCTCTTGAACAGGTGCCGGAAATCCTCGTCCAGCGCTTCGAGCTCGGGCTCGCCACGGCCATGCCGCAGCAGATCGGCGCGCATGCGCACCAGCCGTTCGGTCGCCCCGGGCACCATGTTGAGCCGACGCAGAAGCTCGGCCCGCGGCGGCTCGGCGGCGGCCATGAAGGCGCGGTAGCTGCGCCCCGAGGGTTCGGCCTCATAGGCCGCGAGAGCCGCACGCACCGCCTCGGCATCGACGTTGAGTGCGGCGAGCCCGTGAAAGGCGACGAGCTTCTCCTCGCCGGACATGCCGTCGTAGCGCTGCAGCACGTGCCGCGCCAGCGTCGCCGCGACGGTCTCGCTGCGCGCCTCCAGAAGCTCCGTCACCAGTTCCGGCAGCGCCCGCGGATCACGCCGGAGCCGCGGCACCGCCCCGGCGCGGCGATCAAAGATCGTGCTGAGCAAATCGGCGAAAAGACTCATGCGAACTCCTTTCCCGGCGCCGCGCGCCCACTCTCGCCCAAGGGTGCGCAGCCCCGGTCCGCCTGACAAGCCTGTTCGCGCCAACGCCTCCGATCCGCGCGATATTCCCCGCTTTCGTCCAGCCCCCTTTGTTCTAGGGCCAAATATCCCGGGGAGCCCGCGCAGCGAAGTGGCGCAGGGTGCCGTTACGCCGGGGCGCCAGCCCGCGGAAGAATGCCCACTGCCTAGGCATCTGCCCCGCCTCTGCCTGCCGCTTGGGCAAAAATCCCCCCTCCAGCGGCGCGGGCAATTGCCACGAATCGGCGCGCTCCTTACCGCTTGGTAAAAAATTCACAAAACACCCACAGGGATGGAAAAGGACAGACGGATGGCAATCGACACAACGGCCGGGAGGCTGACCCGGCGCGGACTGCTGAAAACCACCGGCGGGCTCGCCGCGCTCGCCAGCACCGGGCTCGCAGGCAAGCTGATGGCGCAGGAGCCGATCAGCGTCGCCGGCATCTACACCGTGCCGGTCGAGCAGCAATGGGTGAGCCGCATCCACGTCGCTGCCGAAGCGGCCAAGGCGGCGGGGCTGATCAGCTACACCTACTCCGAGAACACCGCCAACACCGACTACCCCCGCGTCATGCGTGAATATGCCGAGAGCGGCGCGCAGCTCATCGTCGGCGAGATCTTCGGCGTCGAGCAGGAGGCCCGCGAGGTCGTGCTCGACTACCCGGACACGGCCTTCCTGCTGGGTTCGTCCTTCCTGCCCGACGAGGCCTACCCGAACCTCGGCGTTTTCGACAACTACATCCAGGATGCTTCGTACCTGTCGGGCATCATCGCCGGCGCGATGAGCGAGACCGGCAACATCGGCATGGTCGGCGGCTTCCCGATCCCCGAGGTGAACCGCCTCATGCACGCCTTCATGGCCGGCGTGCGCGAGGTCAAACCCGAAGCGACCTTCCAGGTCAGCTTCATCGGCTCCTGGTTCGATCCGCCCAAGGCCAAGGAAACCGCCTTCGCGATGATCGAAAACGGCGCCGACATGCTCTACGCCGAGCGCTTCGGCGTGTCGGACGCGGCGCAGGAAAAGGGCGTGCTGGCGATCGGCAACGTCATCGACACGCAGGCCGACTACCCCGAGACCGTGGTCGCCTCGGCGCTCTGGGACTTCGGCCCGACGCTGGCGGCGGCGCTGGAGAAGGTGGCGAGCGGCAGCTTCTCTGCCGAGAACTACGGCATCTATTCGTTCATGAAGGAAGGCGGCTGCGCGCTCGCCCCGCTCGGCACCTTCGAGGGCAAGGTCCCGCAGGAGGCGCTTGATCTGGTGGCCGAGAAGGAAGCGGCGATCAAGGACGGGTCCTTCACCGTCGAGATCAACGACGAAGAGCCCAAGTCCTCGTGAGGGCGCGGCTGAGGACCCGGCAATGACCAGGACCAAGGAGGCGCAGGACATCGTCCTGCGCCTTTCCGGCATCACCAAGCGCTTCGGCGCGCTGACCGCCAATGACACCATCAGTTTTACGCTGGCGCGCGGCGAGGTCGTGGCGCTGCTCGGCGAGAACGGCGCCGGCAAGACCACGCTGATGAACATCCTCTTCGGCCATTACACCGCCGACGCGGGCAGCGTCGAAGTCTTCGGCCAGCCCCTGCCCCCCGGCCTGCCCGGCGCGGCGCTGGCGGCGGGCGTGGGCATGGTGCACCAGCATTTCACCCTCGCCGGCAATATGACCGTGCTCGAGAACATCCTGCTCGGCACCGCGCCGCTCTGGTCGCCCGGCCTCGGCCGCGCGGCGGCCCGGCGGCGGGTGCAGCAGCTCTCCCGCGATTTCGGCCTGTCGGTGCACCCCGATGCCCGCGTCGCGACCCTCTCGGTGGGCGAGCGGCAGCGGGTCGAGATCCTCAAGGCCCTCTACCGCGACGCCCGCATCCTCATCCTCGACGAGCCCACCGCCGTGCTCACCCCGCAGGAAAGCGACGCGCTCTTCGAAACGCTGCGCAAGGCGGTGGCGCAGGGGCTTTCGGTGATCTTCATCTCGCACAAGCTGCACGAGGTCATGGCGGTCTCGTCGCGCGTGCTGGTCCTCCGCCATGGCAAGCTCGTCGGCGAGGTGGCGACTGCCAAGACCGACCGCCACCAGCTCGCCGAGATGATGGTCGGCGCCGAGATCACCCCGCCCGCCCCCGCCGAAGCCCGTCCCGGCGCGACGCTTCTGCAGCTCAAACAGGTCTTCACCCCCGCCCGCGGCAACCGCACCGGGCTGCGCGGCGTCGACCTTGAGCTGAAGGCCGGGCAGATCCTCGGCCTCGCCGGGGTCTCCGGCAATGGCCAGGGCGCGCTCGCCGACCTGCTCTCGGGTCTCGAGGCGCCCAGCGCGGGGATCATGGAACTGGCGGGCAAGCAGATCACGGACTGGACCCCCCGAGGCGCGCTCGACGCCCGCATCGGCCGCATCCCCGAGGACCGGCACAGGACCGGCACCATCGCCGATTTCACCCTTGCCGAGAACGCCGTGCTCGAGCGCTACGCTGAGTCTCCGATGGCGCGCCGCGGCTGGATGGACTGGTCCGCCGCCCGCCGCGCCGCCGAAGATATCATCAAGATCTACGACGTCCGCTGCCCCGGCCCCGAGACTCGCATCCGCCTGCTCTCGGGCGGCAACATGCAAAAGCTCATTCTTGGCCGGGTGCTCGAAGCGCAGCCCATGATCATCCTCGCCAATCAGCCCGTGCGGGGCCTCGACATCGGCGCGGTCACCTACGTGCAGGAGCGTCTCATCGCCGCCCGCGACGCCGGCGCCGCCGTGCTGCTGATCTCCGAGGATCTCGACGAGGTGCTGATCCTCTCCGACGTGGTCCGGGTGATCTGCGAAGGCCGCCTCTCGCCGGAGTTCCCGCGCGGCAGCAAGACCCCCGCCGAGCTGGGCCAATGGATGGCCGGACAGGGATTCGACGATGCCGCCTGAAATCCACCCTGACCTCACAGGCTCCCTCCGCCCTTCTTCTCTTCGTAAGTACGCACATCCCGCGCCCTCCACCTGCGCCGCACGCGGGGCAGAGTCACAGCCCGCCAGAGCCCCCCATGCGCCTTGATCCCATAACCGCCCCTTCGCCAGCCCGCAGATTCGGCCTGCCCGCATTGGCACTCGGCGCCACGGTGCTCGTCGCCATGGGGCTGGCCCTCATCGCCGGGGCCGACCCGCTCGCCACGCTTGGCCTCATCGCCCGCGGCGCCGCCGGCTCGAAGTTCGCGCTTCTTGAGACGCTCAACCGCGCCACGCCGCTCATTTTCACCGGGCTCGCGGTCTCGGTCGCCTTCCGCGCCAAGCTCTGGAACATCGGCGCCGAGGCGCAGCTTTACGCGGGCGCGCTTCTCACCGTGATCATCGGCACGCAATTCGGCCTGCCCGGCCCGCTCGCCCTGCCGCTCATGGCACTCGCCGCGGTGCTGGCGGGGGCGCTGGTGCTGCTCGGGCCGGTGCTGCTGAAGACCCGGCTCGGTGTCGACGAGGTGGTCACAACCTTGCTGCTCAACTTCATCATGGCGCTGTTCATCTCCTACCTGCTCGAGGGCCCGCTGAAGGACCCGATAGGCATGGGCTGGCCGAAGTCCTCGGCCCTGCCGCGCGATGCCCGCCTGCCGCGGATCGTCGAGGGGCTGCGGCTGCACTGGGGGTTCGGTCTGGCGCTGATCTCGGCGGCGGCCGTCTGGGTCATGCAGACCCGCACCACGCTCGGCTACGAAATCCGCGCCACCGGCCTCAACCCCGAGGCGGCGCGCTTCGCCGGCATTCCGGTCGGCAGGGTGCTGGTCAAGACCGCGCTGATCTCCGGCGGGCTGGCGGCGCTGGCGGGCTTTTCCGAGGTGGCGGGGCTGAAGGGCAACCTCACCGCCGATCTCTCGCCCGGCTTCGGCTACACCGGCATCGTCGTCGCCATGCTGGCGCTCTTGCACCCCCTTGGGGTCATCGTCTCGGCGCTCTTCGTGGCGGGGATCTTCGTAGGTGCCGACAGCATGTCGCGCGCCGCGGGGGTCCCGACCTATATCGCCGACATCCTCTTGGCCGCCGCGCTGCTCTTCATGGTGCTGGCGATCCTTCTGACAAGGTTCCGGGTGGTGCGCGGATGACCGAGATCGTCGATATCCTCCTCTCCGCCAGCTTCTGGGCCGCGGTGCTGCGCATCGCCTCGCCGCTGATCTTCGCCACGCTCGGAGAGCTGATCTGCGAGCGCGCCGGCGTTCTGAACCTCGGCATCGAGGGCATCATGGTCTTCGGCGCCTTCGCCGGCTGGATGGCGGTCTACGCGGGGCTCGGGCTCTGGCCCGGGGTGCTGGTGGCGCTGCTGGCGGGCATGGCCTTTGGTGCGCTCCACGCGCTGCTGACGGTGCCCTTCGGCCTGTCGCAACACGTCGTCGGGCTCGGCATCACCATGCTGGCCACATCCTCGGCCTATTACGCCTACCGCCTCGCCCTGCCCGAGGTCACCAGCCCGCCGCGCATCACGCCCTTCCAGCCTCTGCACATCCCGGGGCTCTCGGACATCCCCTGGCTCGGGCAGGCGCTCTTTTCGCAGACCGCGCTCACCTGGGCGGCCTTCGGTTGCGTGGCCGTCGTGGCGTTGGTGCTCTACCGCACGCCGCTCGGCCTCGCGGTACGCGCGGCAGGCGAGAGCCCGCAGGCGGTCGAAGCACAGGGCCTCTCTGTCACCGCGATCCGCATGGGCGCCGTCATCGTCGGCTCGGGCCTCATGGCCGTGGGCGGCGCCTTCCTGACCATGTCGGCCTTCTCGTCCTTCTTCTTCGAGATGGTCAACGGCCGCGGCTGGATCTGCATCGCGCTGGTGGTCTTCGGCGCGTGGAAGCCGGGCAAGGCGCTCCTCGGCGCGTTGCTGTTCGCCGGCTTCGACGCGCTGCAGATCCGCCTTCAGCAGACGCCCATGGGACAGTTCGTGCCGTATCAGGTCTTCCTGATGATCCCCTATGTGCTGTCGATCCTCGCCCTCATCCTCATGTCGCGCCGGGCCGAGGTGCCCGCAGCGCTGATGACCCCCTTCAACAGCGGAGAGCGCTGAATGGCCACTTTCGACATCCTCGTCACCGGCGGCACCCTGCCGGACGGCACCATTGCCGATATCGGCATCACCAAGGGCCGCATCACCGCCATCGGCGACCTGACCGGCTCCGAGGCGGGCGAGACCATCGATGCCGCGGGCAACCTCGTCTCGCCGCCCTTCGTCGATCCGCATTTCCACATGGATGCGACGCTCAGCTACGGCACCCCGCGGATCAATGCCTCGGGCACCCTGCTCGAGGGCATCAACCTCTGGGGCGAGCTGCGCGAAGAGGCGACGGTCGACGAGATGGTCAGCCGCGCGCTGGAATATTGCGACTGGGCCGTCTCTCTGGGCCTGCTGGCGATCCGCAGCCATGTGGACACCACGCCTGATCACCTCAACACCGTCACCGCCATGCTCGAGGTGCAGGAGCGGGTAAAGCCCTACCTTGACCTGCAGCTCGTCGCCTTTCCGCAGGACGGCTTCCTGCGCAGCGCCACGGGGCGCGAGAACCTGATCCGCGCGCTCGACATGGGCGTCGGCGTGGTCGGCGGCATCCCCCATTTCGAGCGGACCATGGCGGACGGCGCCGCATCGCTGAAGGAGCTTTGCGAGATCGCCGCCGAGCGCGGCCTGCTGGTCGACATCCATTGCGACGAGACCGACGACCCCCTGTCGCGTCACATCGAGGCATTGGCCTTCGAGACCCAGCGGCTCGGGCTGCAGGGGCGCGTGGCGGGCAGCCACCTCACCTCGATGCACTCCATGGACAACTATTACGTGTCAAAGCTCCTACCGCTGATCGTGGAAGCGGAAATCTCCGCCATTCCCAACCCGCTGATCAACATCACCCTGCAGGGGCGGCATGATACCTACCCCAAGCGCCGGGGCCTCACCCGGGTCAAGGAGATGCAGGCCATGGGCATTCGCGTCGGCTGGGGGCAGGACTGCGTGCGCGACCCGTGGTACTCGCTCGGCACCGGCGACATGCTGGACGTCGCCTTCATGGGGCTGCACGTGGCGCAGATGACCTCGCCGCAGGAGATGGCCCGCTGCTTCACCATGGTGACCGAGGAGAACGCGAAGATCCTGCATCTGGAGGACTACGGGCTGGCCGAGGGCAACATGGCCTCGTTGGTGGTTCTGGATGCGGGGGATCCCATCGAGGCGCTGCGGCTGCGGCCCGACCGGCTCTGCGTGATATCCAAGGGCAAGGTGGTGTCGCAGCAGGCCCGCAACGACGCAAAGCTCGCCCTCCCCGGCCGTCCCGGCAGCGTGCGGCGGCGGCACAAGGTAAAGTCCTGAGCGCAGCCGGAACAATTCGCTGTCCCTGCGGGGACAGCGGTTTTCACGGACACCAAGGCCAAGCCGGGAACGCGAGAATGTCCCGCGAAACGCGCGTGCCCTTGGCGGTGCCAATCGCTGCCTTGTTCATGCTGTATTGAGAGAAATGGCAGCCCGTAGGGGAATCGAACCCCTCTTTCCAGGTTGAAAACCTGGCGTCCTAACCGATAGACGAACGGGCCATTGCAACGCGGCCACCGAAACTATCGACCCGGTGGAGAGGCTGTTGCGAACCTCATGAACCCCAGCTGACCCGGTCTCTGACCCCGGTTTTGCCTGTCCCCGCGGGGACAGAAACAAAACCAGTGGCAGCCCGTAGGGGAATCGAACCCCTCTTTCCAGGTTGAAAACCTGGCGTCCTAACCGATAGACGAACGGGCCGTGCCGGCTGGTGAGGGGCGTTCTAGTCAAAGCTCCGACCCCTTGCAAGCGGAATTTTGCGGTTTTTTCACCCATCCGTGACTTTTTCTCAAGACACTGATGTAAAATGATAAATACCCAAGAGAATCCACTTACCCAGCGGCAGGCGCAGCATCCTCCAGGCGCATCTGCACCGAGCGCCGCCCGTTCCACTCGTTGATCTCGAAGCGCCCGGCGAGGTGGAATCGTCCGCCCTTGTGCTGGCTCAGTGCCTGGCCCATCGGCGTGTCGAAGGCACCAAAGCAGATGGCGTCGATCTTCGCCCCGAGCCCGTCCCCGGCGGTGATCTTGAGGTGCCCGGTCCCGACCTCCTTGGCAAAGAGGATCTGCGCGTCGGGCATGGCAAAGCGCGGACCCGGCGCCCCCGCACCGAACGGCCCCGCCTGTTCCAGCCGGTCGCAGAGGTCGGTGCTGGCCACCCCCGGCATCATCAGCCCGTCGAGCCGCAGGTCGGCCGCGCCGCCCTGCCCCGCGCCCTGCTTTGCGAGAAGCTCGGCAAGACGCGCCATCGCCGGTTCCAGCTTGTCCTCGGCCACGGTGAGACCCGCGGCCATCTTGTGCCCGCCGCCCTTGATCAGCAGCCCCTCGGCGGCGAGCTTCTGGATGCTCGCGCCCAGATCGACACCCGAGACCGATCGCCCCGAGCCCTTGCCCTCGCCGCCCTCGAAGCCGATGACGACGGAGGGGCGGTTGGTCATCTCCTTGAGGCGCGAGGCGACGATGCCCACCACGCCCGGATGCCAGCCCTCGCCCGCCGCCCAGACCAGCGGCGCGTCGAGCCCGCGGTCCTCGGCCTGGGCGATTGCCGAGGCGCGCACCGCCTCCTCGACCTCGCGCCGCTCGGAGTTCAGCTTGTCGAGCCGCTCGGCCAGCGCCTCTGCCTCGTGCCGGTCGCGGGTGGCGAGCAGCCTCGCGCCAAGGTCGGCCTGGCCGATCCGCCCGCCGGCGTTGATCCGCGGCCCCAGCACGTAGCCCAGGTGGTAGGAGCTCGGCGCGGTATCGAGCCGCGCCACGTCCGACAGCGCCACCAGGCCGGGCCGCGCGCGCCGCGCCATGACCTGCAGCCCGGAGCGCACGAAAGCGCGGTTCACCCCGCGCAGGGGCGCCACGTCGGCGACGGTGGCCAGCGCCACGAGATCGAGCAGCGACATGAGGTCCGGGCCCTTGGCCCCGGCCTCGCGGATCTGCCGCCCGCAATCGACCAGCACCATGAAGACCACGGCAGCCGCGCAGAGATGCGCCAGCGCGCCGTCCTCGTCCTGCCGGTTGGGGTTCACGACGGCGACGCAGTCGGGCAGCGTCTCGCCGCCGAGGTGGTGATCGAGCACCACCACATCCGCGCCCGAGGCCGCGGCGATGGGGTCGTGCGAGAGCGTGCCGCAGTCGACGCAGATGATCAGGTCATGCGCCGAGGCGAGCTGCTGCATGGCGGGCACGTTGGGGCCATAACCCTCGTCGATGCGGTCGGGCACGTAGAGCGTCGCCTCGAGGCCGAGCTGGCGCAGCCAGTCGATCAGCAGCGCCGCCGAGCTTCCGCCGTCGACGTCGTAATCGGCGAAGATGGCGATGCGCTCGCGGCTGCGCACCGCCTGAAGGATGCGGCCAGACGCTTTCTCCATGTCGCGCATCACCCGTGGGTCGGGCATCAGGTCGCGCAGCTTGGGATCGAGGAACCCCGGCACTTCCTCGCCCGGCACGCCGAGCCGCGCCAGCACCGCGCAGAGCGGCCGCGGCAGGTGGGTGGCCTGCGCCAGCGCCTCGGCCTGCCGCTCGACCTCGACCGCCGGACCGACCCAGCGCCGCCCGGTCAGCGACTGCTCCACACCCAGATAGCTCATGCGCCCCTCGCGTTTCTTCTTTGCCTCGAACCGCCCCCTCCTAGCGTGAAACGTCGCGGAACGGAACGGGCCTCCCCTGCCCGGCGCCGCGCGTGCGCAGAGCGCACAATCTGCCTATCTGCAAAGAGAAGACACCGGGGCCGTGAAACGCGGAAGGGGCCCGCGCGATGCAAGCCCCTCCTTCACTTTCCAAAGACGCAAATCCGGCAACAGCCGCCCCGCGTTTAGCCCTCGAAGGGGTTGCGGTACTGCACGCGGCGCACCGAGCCGGTCTTCGAACGCATCAGGATGGTCTCGGTCTCGATCCAGCCCGGCGAGCGCTTGATGCCCGAGAGAATCGAGCCGTTGGTCACCCCGGTGGCGGCGAAGATCACGTCGGCGGTGACCAGCTCGTCGCGGGCGTAGATCTTGTCGAGATCGGTGATGCCGGCCTTGGCGGCGCGGCCGCGCTCGTCGTCGTTGCGGAACAGCAGACGGCCGTACATCTGGCCGCCCATGCACTTCAGTGCCGCCGCCGCGAGCACGCCCTCGGGCGCGCCGCCCGAGCCCATGTACATGTCGATGCCGGTGATGTCGGGCTCGGCGCAATGCATCACGCCGGCGACGTCGCCGTCGGTGATCAGCCGGATGCCGGCGCCGGTGGCGCGGACCTCGGCGATCAGCTCTTCGTGGCGCGGACGCTCGAGGATGCAGACGGTGATGTCGGTCATCGCGCAGCCCTTGGCCTCGGCCAGCGCCGCGACGCGCTCGGAGGGAGTCATGTCGAGCGTCACCACGCCCTGAGCAAAGCCCGGGCCGATCGCCAGCTTGTCCATGTAGACGTCGGGCGCGTGCAGCATCGAGCCGCGCGGGCCCATGGCGATGACGGTCAGCGCGTTCGGCATGTCCTTGGCGGTCAGCGTGGTGCCTTCGAGCGGGTCGAGCGCAATGTCGACGCCCGGGCCGTTGCCGGTGCCCACTTCCTCGCCGATGTAGAGCATCGGTGCCTCGTCGCGCTCGCCCTCGCCGATCACCACGACGCCCGCGATATCCAGAAGGTTGAGCTGTTCGCGCATGGCGTTCACCGCCGCCTGGTCCGCGGCTTTCTCGTCGCCGCGGCCGATCAGGCTGGCAGAGGCGATGGCGGCCTGTTCGGCGACCCGGGCGAGGCCCAGGGAAAGCATACGATCATTGAAATCGACGGGAGCGGACATGGAGACTTCCTTGAAAAATTTGACGCTTGGAAAGGGTGTAGCGCGCGCGGTCCGACGAGAGCAAGGCCGCTGGCGCTAACCGTCCCCGCGCAGCACGGCGCGGGGACGGAGAGATGCCGGAAGGGGGCAAAGCAGGGCGGCGCGCGCCTCAGACCGCCTCGATGCGCAGCGCCACCGGGGTGCCATGCACCACACCGGTGGCGGCCATGGCCGCCAGCGCCGAATCGAGCGCTTCGCGGGTGGTCTTGTGGGTGACGATCAGCACCGGGGCGGTGTCCGCGGTGGCGGACTGGCCGTACTGGCGCAGGCGGTTGATCGACACGCCCGCCTCGCCGAGCGCCGCGGCGACCTTGGCGAGCGCGCCGGGCCGGTCGGCCAGCGCCATGCGCAGGTAATAGGGCGCGGGGGTGGTCGCCTTGGCCGGGACCGCCCGCAGCAGGCTCGAGGCCGGGGCGCCGAAGGTCGACAGCCGCGTGCCGCGTGCCACGTCCATCACGTCGCCCATCACCGCCGAAGCGGTCGGCCCCTCGCCGGCGCCGGCGCCGCGCAGCACGATCTGGCCAACCTCGTCGCCCTCGATCACCACCATGTTGGTGCCGCCATCGAGCTGACCAAGCGGGGAGGAAGCGGGCACGAGGCTCGGCGCCATGGATTGTTCGAGCCCGCGCTCGGTCATCCGCGACACGCCCAGCAGCTTGATGCGGTAGCCCATGTCGGCGGCCTGGCGGATGTCCTCGATCGAGACCCGGCCGATGCCCTCGAGCTCGACCGCATCGAAGGCGACCTGGGTGCCATAGGCGATGGACGACAGAAGCGAGAGCTTGTGGCCAGCGTCGATGCCGCCCACGTCGAGCTCGGGATCGGCCTCGAGATAGCCCAGCCCGTCTGCCTCGGAGAAGGCTTCCTGGTAAGACAGGCCCGCGTTCTCCATCCGCGTGAGGATGTAGTTGCAGGTGCCGTTCATCACGCCCATGACGCGGGTAATGCGGTTGGCCGAAAGACCCTCGGTCAGCGCCTTGATTACCGGGATGCCGCCCGCAACGGCGGCCTCGAAGCGCAGCACCGCGCCGGTGCTGTCGGCCAGTTCGGCCAACGCCTGCCCGTGGTGGGCCAGCAGCGCCTTGTTGGCCGTGACGACGTCCTTGCCGAGTTTCAGCGCGGCCTCGGTGGCGGCTTTGGCAGGTCCGTCGGAGCCACCCATCAGCTCGACCAGCACGTCGATGTCGTCGCGCTTGGCAAGGGCGACGGGGTCGTCCTCCCAGGCATAATCGGCCAGCGAGACGCCGCGGTCCTTGTCCCGGTTGCGCGCCGAGACCGCCGAGATGACGATTTCGCGGCCAGAGCGGGCGCCGAGCAGCGCCGCCTTTTGTTGCACGATCTTGACGACGCCGGCACCAACGGTGCCAAGGCCCGCAATCCCCAGGCGCAGAGGTTCAGACATTTGCGGGATCCTTCTTCTTCGGTGTCTTCAGGTGATTTGGTCGCCGTTGCCTTAGCCGTATCGCGGCGCGGGTGCAACGTCGCGGAAGGGCGCGGCAGCGCCCGCAAGGCAGCGCCGTGGCCGCCCGGCTTTACGCGCCCGGAACCTCGGGGAAGGTGACGCCGCCGTCCATGCGCCTGCGGGTGCCCTCGTCCACCACATCGCCCTGCTGCAGCGCGGCGGCGCGGCGGCGCAGCGCCTCGGCACGGGTGTCCAGGTCCGCGGCCATCTCGGGCTGGGTCCGCGCCGGCGGCTGGCCCTCGAGCAGCCCCGAGAGCGGCACCAGCCGGGGCCAGGGCGCGCGGGCGACGCCGGGGCTCTGCGAGCCGTCGAACTCGGGGAAGTTGGTGCAGGCGCCCGTCAGGGCAAGGAAGGTCAGGAGCACGAGGCGCATGGGATGTTCGGGTCGCTTTCCGGGCCGGTGTCGCGGCAAACTGTGCCCGTCTTGCCGCAAGCGCCGCGGCAGGGCAAGGGCGGCGCGCGGCGCGCTTGATCTGAACGCACGTTCAGATACACAAGAGAAATGGCCCGTACCGCAGGATCGCATTCCGACATCACCGGGCCGCGGATCCGCGAGGCGGCGCTGCGGCTCTTTGCCAAGCACGGCTATGCCGCCGTCTCGATGCGCCGGATCGCGTCGGAGGTCGGCGTGCAGGCGGGGGCGCTCTACAATTACATCCCCGACAAGCAGGCCCTGCTCTTCTCGCTGCTCAAGGGCCATATGGACGAGCTTCTGGAGGCCTGGGAGGCCGAGCCGCATGCCGCCGATCCGCTGGCCCGGCTCGAGGCCTTTGTGCGCTTTCACATCCGCTTCACCCTGCGGCGCGCGGAATCGATCTTCATCTCCTACATGGAGCTGCGCAACCTCGAGCCGGAGAACTTCGCGCAGATCGAGGCGCTGCGCAGACGCTACGAAGGGGTGCTTGAGCAGATCCTGCGCGACGGACAGGCGGCGGGTCAGCTTTCGGTGCCCGACACGCGGATCGCCGCCTTTGCGCTGATCGGCATGCTGACCGGGGTGAACACCTGGTACCGCGAAGGCGGGCGGCTCTCCGAGCAGGAGGTCGCCGCGCTCTACTGGGACATGGCGCGCAAGGCGGTGGGCGCGGCCTAGGCGCCGCGCCGGACGCCCTGCAAGGGGCGCGGCCTCAGTCGGTGACCTGAATCGACTCGAGGTATTCCATCAACGCCACCATCTTGCGCGGCGTCGGCGTCAGGATGCCGTCGCCGGTGTCGAGCGGCACTTCCTCGCCCTTCAGCAATTCGCCGAATTCCGGCATGCCCGGCCCCTCCATATCGGAGCGCGCGTAGCCATCGATCATCGAGAGAACCTCGGCGCGGGGGAACTCGCCGCCGCGGCGCGCGGCAATATGGGTGAGATCGGCGGGGGTAATCCCGAGATCCGCCGCAAGCGGCCCGTTGCCGACCGCCGTGGTGCCATGGCAGGACGCGCAATAGTCCATGAACAGCGCCTGGCCGTCCGCCGCTTCGGGCATGGAGGCCTCCATACAGGCCCCAAGGCCCAGCAGCCCCGCCGCGGAGATCGCCCAGATCCCGCCCTTCATCACCGTGTTCATTGCGCGTGCTCCCTCAACATGTCGTCCGGGGCCGGGCCCGGCCTTGCAGCGCGGTTGTCCCTGTCCCCTTTCCCCTGTGTCGCCCGGCACCGCGGACGGATCAACCCCGGATCAGACCCGAGGACATTCCAGTGCCCGGTTTCGACGGTGACATTCACCGCAGGTCGCGCCAATGTCGCGCCGACAGCGAAGACGGAGTCCGCAAATGCCCACTCAAGCCCTGATCATGCTCGCCGCCGGGATCGGCATACCGGTGCTCGCCGCGCTCAATTCGCGGCTCGGTGTCTGGATGGGCTCGCCCGCGGCAGCGGCGGTGATCCTCTTCTGCGTTGCGTTGTGTGCCAGCCTGATCGTGCTTGTCTCGCTCGACGTCCGCCCCCTCGCGCGGGCGGCGGATGCCCCGAAGTCCCTGTTCCTTGCCGGGCTCTTCGTCGCCTTCTACGTGCTCAGCGTCACCTATGTCGCCCCGACCTTCGGGGTCGGGCGAGCGGTGTTCTTCGTGCTGCTGGGGCAGCTCATCAGCGCCGCGGCGATCGACCATTTCGGGCTTTTCGGCGTGATCGCCACACCGATCAGCGCGCGGCGCGGGCTGGGGCTGGCGATGATGGCGGCCGGCGTCTTCCTCGCGCAGCGCTGAGGCCCTGCGTCAGGCCGCGCCTCAGGCCGCCGCGCCGAGGAAGGCGACGCTGTCCGAGGTGATCGGCGCGCTGCGGCCGACCAACGTCACCGAGGCACCATTGTCCAGCGTGACCACCAGTCCCGACGGGCCGGCGACCTGCGAGACGATCTCGGGGGCGATGTCGCCCTCGTAGGTGAAGACGACCATGTCCTCGGCCTCGTCGAAATCCTCGATGACCGCGCCGTCGGCGAGCACGAAGCGGTCGGCCCCTGCCCCACCGAGACCGAGGTCGCCGGCGCCAAGCGTCAGCGTGTCGTCGCCGCTGCCGCCGATGAGCAGGTCGGCCTCGCCGTCGTCGCCCTCCGCGTCCGAGCCCCAGAGCAGGTCATCGCCCGAGCCGCCCATCACCGTGTCGGCACCTGCGCCACCGGCGATCGTGTCGCCGCCGCTGCCGCCCTCGGCGTAATCCGCGCCGCCGCCCGCGTCGATGCTGTCGGAGCCCGCAAACCCGTAGATCACATCGCCTCCAGCGCCGCCGAAAAGCGTGTCGCCGGTCTCGCTGCCCGAGAGCGTGTCGTCGCCGTCGTTGCCGATGATCGTGTGGGTGTCGATGCCGGAGGTGTCCTCCTCGGCGGTGGCGCCGGGCGTTTCGGTCTCCGCCTCGCCCGTGATGTCCTCGGGGGTGCCGTCGCCCGTTCCCTCTTCGGTCGCGGGATCCGCGTCGTCCTCCTCGATGGGGAGAATCATGTCTTCGCCGCCGGTCTCGATTTCGTCCACCGCGAGAGCGTCCGAGGCGTCCTCATCGTCACCGCTCTTGTCGAAGGGAAACGCGGCAACGGCGAAAGGCAGGAGCGCCGTGAGCGCGATGAGGAATTCGAGGGGCATGGGGGCGTCCGGGGAGGTGCAGGGTCATGAGGCGTTTCGCCCGGACCCTGCCGCCGGAGTGTGACGAAAATCTGGCGCGGTCGCGGCCCTGCCGGGGTCTTCCTGAGAAACGCCCGGCGGCCGCGCTCAGAGCGCGACCAGCCGCCCCTCGCGCAGCTCGACCTGCCGGTCCATGCGGCCCGCCAGCTCGAGATTGTGCGTGGCGATGAGCGCCGAGAGACCTGTCTCACGCACCAGCGTCATCAGCGCGCCGAAGACGCGGTCCGAAGTCGCCGGATCGAGGTTGCCCGTCGGTTCGTCCGCCAGCAGCAGCTTCGGCGCATTGGCCATGGCGCGGCAGAAGGCGACGCGCTGCTGCTCGCCGCCGGACATGGCCGCCGGACGATGCGCGGCGCGGCCTTCGAGCTCGACCGACGCCAGAAGCTGGCGCGCCCGGGCCGCGGCCTCTTTTGGCGGCACGCCGTTGGCGAGTTGCGGCAGGGTGATGTTCTCGAGCGCGGTGAACTCGGGCAGCAGGTGGTGAAACTGGTAGACAAAGCCCACCTCCTGCCGGCGCACGATGGTGCGGCGGCGGTCGGACTTGCCGCCGAGCACCTCGCCCGCGATCGCCACCTCGCCCGCGTCGGCGGTGTCGAGCAGACCGGCGATGTGCAGCAGCGTCGACTTGCCCGCGCCCGAGGGGGCGACCAGCGCCACCACCTCGCCGCGGCCGACCTGCAGCTCGGCGCCGCGCAGCACCTGCACCTCGTTGGGCTTGCCGCGGTTGTAGAACTTCTCGATGCCCGAGAGGCGCAGGACGGGATCACTCATAGCGCAGCGCCTCCACGGGGTTCATGCGCGCGGCACGGCGCGCGGGGAAGATGGTCACGATGAAGCTGAGGCCGAGCGAGAGCGCCATGGCGGCGAAGACGTCGGCCCATTGCAGCTTGGCGGGAAGCGAATAGATGCCGCGCACCGCCGGATCCCAGACGCCGCCGCCCGCGACGTAGTTCACGAAGGAGAAGATCGGGTCGATGTAGATGGCGAAAAGGCAGCCGAGGATCACCCCGAGGATCGTGCCGATCACCCCGGTGAAGGCGCCGCAGATGAAGAAGACCCGCAGCACCGAACCCTCGGTGAGCCCCATGGTGCGCAGGATGCCGATGTCGCGGCCCTTGTTCTTGACCAGCATGATGAGGCCGGAAACGATGTTCATCGTGGCGATGAGGACCAGCACCGAGAGGATCACGAACATCACGTTGTCCTCCACCTCGAGCGCACGCAGGAAGCCGCCCGAGGCGTCCTGCCATGTCCAGACCAGCGCGCCCTGCCCGGCGGCCTGCTGGATCGCCGTGGCCATGCTGTCGACGGCTTCGGGGTCGTCCACCATCACCTCGAGCTCATCCGCCGCGCCTTCGCGGTTGAAGTAGAGCTGCGCCTCCTCGAAGGGCATGTAGGCGCGGGTCCGGTCGATGTCGTAGCGCCCGGCGGTGAACACCCAGACCACCTCGTAGGCCTTGACCCGGGGGGAAATGCCGAAGGCCGTCTTCACCCCGTCGGGCGAGATGAGTTTCACCTGATCGCCCACATCCACCCCCAGCTCGCGCGCCACGCCCGAGCCGAGCGCGATGCCACTCCCGAAGCGCGAGAGATCGCCGCGCCCGGTCTCGGGATCGACGACACGGCGGATGCCCTGCAGGTCCTCGCCCGAGATGCCGAAGACCTCGACCCCGGCATTGCGGCCGTTGGCATTGGCCATGACCTGCCCCTTGACCAGCGGCGCGGCCCGTTCGACGCCGGGCACCTCGGCCACGGCTTTCGCTCGGTCTGCATAGTCCTCGAAGGTGCGCAGGGTGCGGCCCTCGTCGTCGACACGGGCCGAAGAGTAGACCGTCACATGGGCGTTGGAGCCGAGGATCGTGTCGACGAACTCGGCCCTGAAGCCCGAGCGCACCGAGAGCGTGGCAATCAGCGCGAAGACCGCGAGCGTGATGCCGATGAGGCTGATCCAGGTCATCACGCTGACGCCGCCCTCGGCGCGCCGGGCACGCAGGTAGCGCCAGGCGATCATCCATTCGAAGGGGGCAAAGGGCGGCGGGGTACGGGCCATGGGCACTCTTTCAGGGTCAGCTTGTCGCGCGCGAACCTGACCGCAACCCCCGGCGGGGTCAATCCCTCGCCGCCCGGCCCTACGGTGCTGTGACCGGGGCGCCCGTGTGGCGCGGGGCGCGGGATCGCGGCGGGTGGCGGCTGTGCCCGGCCTATTGCCAGAGCTATTGCGCTGCGGCATATCTCCGCCATGACTGGACCTCGCTACACCCCGCTCGTCGCCTCGCTTCCCGAGACCGTGCCCTTCGTCGGCCCGGAAACCCAGGAGCGCGAGCGCGGCGCCCCGTTCCGCGCCCGCATCGGTGCCAACGAGAACGTTTTCGGCCCCTCGCCCCGCGCGATCGAGGCAATGCAGCGCGAGGCCTCGGAGATCTGGAAATACGGCGACTCGACCAGCTATGAGCTGCGTCATGCCATCGCCGCCGAGCATGGTGTCGCGCCCGAGAACGTCATGGTCGGCGAGGGCATCGACGGGCTTCTCGGCTACCTCGTGCGGCTGGTGGTGGCGCAGGGCGATGCGGTGGTGACCTCGGACGGCGCCTATCCGACCTTCAACTACCACGTGGCCGGCTTCGGCGGGGTGCTGCACAAGGTGCCCTACAAGGATGACGCCGAGGACCTGCCCGCGCTGCTGGCCAAAGCCGCCGAGGTGGATGCCAAGCTCGTCTACTTCGCCAACCCCGACAACCCGATGGGCTCGTGGAAGCCGGGTGCGGAGATCGCGGCGCAGCTCGGCACCGTGCCCGAGGGCACGCTGCTGGTGCTCGACGAGGCCTATGTGGAGTTCGCCCCCGAGGGCACCGCGCCCGAGATCGACATCGAGGATCCGCGGGTGATCCGCTTCCGCACCTTCTCCAAGGCTTACGGCATGGCGGGCGCGCGGGTCGGCTACGCGCTGGCGGCGGCGCCGCTCATTCGCGCCTTCGACAAGATCCGCAACCATTTCGGCATGAACCGTGCGGCGCAGGCCGGGGCCCTCGCGGGGCTGCAGGACCGGGACTGGCTGGAGCAGACCATCGAGAAGGTCGCCGCCGCGCGGGCGCGCATCGCCGCCATCGCGCAGGCGAACGGGCTGTCCGCCCTGCCCTCGGCCACCAATTTCGTCGCGGTGGACTGCGGCGGCGACGGCGCGTTCGCCAAGGCGGTTCTGGAGGGGCTCGGCGCGCGGGGGGTCTTCGTGCGCATGCCCTTCGTTGCGCCGCAGAACCGCTGCATCCGCATCGGCGCGGGCACCGAGTCCGATCTTGACGCGCTGGAAGAGGCGTTGCCCGCGGCGCTGGCGGAAGCCCGCGAGAGCGCCGCCTGAGCCAGCTCTTCGGTCAGATGCACAAATTTCCGCCGACCTGTATCGACAGATCGGCGGGAAAGGTTTTCGAAAGCAGTTTTGATCAGCCTGAAGCGTGACCCGGGCCCGGGGTGCGCTACCCTTGTGCTATTGCACGTCCCCTCTCAGCCCGCCGTCTTTTCAGTCTGCCGTCTTAGTCTGTCTGTCCGAGGATCGCATTATGGCCTATCCCTCCGAACCGCCGCGGCCCGATTTCTCCAGCGCGAACCTCGTGCTGGTCTTCGTGGTGATGTTCCTTGTCTTCCTGCTGCTCTGGATCAGCTACGGGCTTGGCCCGGTGGTGATCGCCGGGGTGGCGATCAACCACGTGATCACCATCATCGAGCATCGCCGGAACGGCCGACGCGAGACCCCGCCGCAGCGGTGAGCCCCGCGCCCGTGCGAAGTCTTCGCGCCAGACCCGAGCCGAACCCGCGCCGAGCCTGTCAGCCCTTGGCGATCTCTGCGGCGGCGGCGCCGAGCGCGCCCTGCCCGTAGGGAATGCCGATCGACACGAAGCCTGCCTCGATCACGCCCAGCAGGCCAAGGATCATATGCGCGTTGACGTGGCCCATATGGCCCATGCGGAAGAAGCCCGTGCCCATGGGATCCTCGGGCTCGGCCATACCGAGGCCGATGCCCAGCGTCACGCCCGCCTCGGTCTCGCACCACTTGCGCAGCTGCGCGCCATAGGGCTTGCCGAGCCGCAGCGCGGTCACCGCGTGGCTGCGCAGGCTGCGGTCGGCGACGTTGAGCGTCAGCGGGCCGCCCTGCCCCCAGGCCTCGGCCGCCGCCCAGATGGCGCGGGCCAGTACGGCGTGGCGATGCCAGACCTGCTCGATGCCCTCTTCGCGGATCATGTCGAGCGCCACGCGCAGACCATAGAGGTGATGCGTCGGGGCGGTGCCGCCGAAATACTGGTAGAAGAAGTCGGGATTGCCGCGCGGAACCCAATCCCAGTAGCGCGACACGCGGGGCATCTCGGCGCGGCGCGCCTCGGCCTTGTCGTTGAAGAAGACGAAGCCCAGACCCGGCGGCACCATCAGGCCCTTCTGCGAGCCGGTGACCATGATGTCGACGCCCCAGTCGTCCATGCGGAATTCCTCGACCCCCAGCGAGGCAACGCAGTCGGCCATCAGCAGCGCCGGGTGCCCGGTGCTGTCCATGGCGGCGCGCAGGCTCGCGAGATCGTTGCGGATCGAGGTCGCCGTGTCGACGTGGCTGGCCAGCACGGCCTTGATCTTGCGGTCCTTGTCGCTCCGCAGCGCCTCGGCCACCAGTTCCGGATCGTAGGTGGACTTGGTGCCGAAGTCGATCAGCTCGACCTCTACGCCGAGACCCTGTGCCATCTCGGCCCAGCCATGGGCAAAGCGGCCGGTCGCCGGCACCAGCACCTTGTCGCCCTCGCCCACCACATTGGCCAGCGCCGCCTCCCAGGCACCGTGGCCGTTGGCGATGTAGATCGCCACCTTGGCTGCCGCGCTCTGTGCGACGTAGCGCAGGTCGGGGATCATCCCGGCCACCATCTCGACGATCGCCCCTTCGTAGATGTTGGGCGAGGCGCGGTGCATGGCGCGCAGCACCGCGTCGGGCATGACGGAAGGACCGGGAATGGCCAGGTAGGGGCGACCATGGGCGAGAGACATGCGAAAACTCCGAAAGCACCCCTTGAAATTCCGGGGCGAGGGCCAACCTAACCGCGGTTGCGCCGAGGTCAATCTCCCTCGGCCGCGCCGCGGACACGCCCCGGATGCAGGGCCGCAGCAAGCCCCGCGCAGGGCACGGCGCTTGCCAGCAGGGGCCGGAGACCGTAAACCGCCGCGCGACAGGCACAGGAAATAATGCATGCTGACCAAGTTCTGGGACAAGATCGAGACCGCGGAGCGGCGCTTTCGCCGATCCTTCGGCAAGGACATCTCGACGCCCCGCGCCCGGATGCTCTCGAAGCTGCATTACAATGTCTTTGACCATGCCTTCCTGCGTCTCTTCTGGCACAACTTCTGGCAGATCGCGCCCGGCGTCTGGCGGTCGAACCAGCCGACCCACACGCGCTTCGAGAAATACGCGCAAATGGGTATCAAGACCGTCATCACGCTTCGCGGCGAAGAGAAATACTCGCACTATCTCTTCGAGAAGGAGAGCTGCGAGCAGCTTGGCCTGACGCTGCTGCATGCCAAGCTCTGGGCGCGCATGGCGCCCAAGGCCGAGCGGATCTCGCATCTCATCGATACGATGCGCGGGGCCGAGAAGCCGATGATGTTTCACTGCAAATCGGGCGCCGACCGCGCCGGCTTCGCCTCTGCCGTCTACCTGATGGTGTTCGAGGGCGTGCCGGTCGAAGAGGCGCGCAAGCAGATGGGGCTGAAATACGCCCACCTCGAGTTCACCAAGACCGGGATCCAGGGCTACATCCTCGACACCTATGCCGCGCGCAACCGCCGCCGGCCGATCGCCTTCGAGGAATGGGTGCGCACGGAATACGACTCGCGCCAGCTTCAGGCGGGCTTCGACAACAAGCGCCCGCCGGAAGAGATGGCATGAGCACCGCGGACAAGAAAAGCGGCAACCTGCTCTTCTGGCTCGGGCGCCGCTATCTCTGGCGCTACCGCTGGCAGATCGTCATCGCCTTTGTCTTCATGATGCTCGAAGGCTCGATGTTCGGCTTCCTCAGCTACATGATGAAGCCGATGTTCGATCAGGTTCTGGTTGGCGGCAGCCGTGCCGCGCTGACCTGGGTCGGCATTGCGATCTTCTCGATCTTCATGATCCGCGCGCTGGCCAGCATCATCCAAAAAGTGGTGCTGACACGGGTTTCGCAGCTGACCGTCGCCGACATCCGCAACGACCTGCTGACGCACCTCATGCGGCTGGACGGCAGCTTTCACCAAAAATACGGCCCCGGCTATCTGATGCAGCGTATCGAGGGCGACGTCGCCTCGGTCAGCAAGGTCTGGAGCATCCTGATCACTGGCACCGGCCGCGACATGATCGCGCTGGTCTCGCTCTTCGGCGTGGCGATCACGATGGACTGGCGCTGGACGCTGATCGCGTTGGTCGGCGTGCCGCTCATGGTCGCGCCCTCGGTCATGCTGCAGCGCTACGTGCGCAGATATGCGCGCCACGCGCGCGACATCTCGGCCGGCCTGTCGACCCGGCTGAACGAGATCTTCCATGGCATCGTGCCGATCAAGCTCAACCGGCTCGAGAAATACCAGGCCAAGCGCTACAAGTCGCTGACCAAGGAGCGGGTCCGCACCACCGTCGCCTCGAGCCTCGGACAGTCGGCCATCCCCGGACTGATCGACGTGATGTCCGGCATCGGCATCTGCGGCGTGCTGATCTTCGGCGGCGGCGAGATCATCTCGGGGCAGAAGAGCGTCGGCGATTTCATGGCTTTCTTCACCGCCATTGGTCTCGCCTTCGAGCCGCTGCGCCGGCTCGGCGCGGTGAGCGGCACCTGGCAGATCGCCGCCGCCTCGATCGAGCGGATCAAGGAGCTGTTGGAACTCGAGCCCGAGCTGCGCGATCCGCCGCACCCGGTCCCTGCCCCCAAGGGCGTGCCCGAGATCGTGCTGAGCGGCGTCGAGCTGAACTACTCCGGCTCGGCCGTGCTGCGCGGCACCAGCTTCACCGCCGAGGCGGGCAAGACCACGGCGCTTGTCGGCGCCTCGGGCGCGGGCAAATCGACGGTGTTCAACGTGCTGACCCGGCTGGTCGATCCCGACGCGGGCGAGGTCACCATCGGCGGCGTGCGCACGGATGCCATGAAGCTCGCCGAGCTGCGCGGCCTGTTCTCGGTGGTCAGCCAGGATGCGCTGCTCTTCGAGGACAGTCTGCGCGAGAACATCCTGCTCGGCCGCGAAGACGTGCCCGAGGCCGAGCTCGACAAGGTGCTCGAGGCGGCGCATGTCGCGGATTTCGTGCCGCGCCTGCCCGACGGGCTCGACAGCCTCGCCGGCGCCCGCGGCAGCAACCTCTCGGGCGGGCAGCGCCAGCGCGTGGCCATCGCCCGCGCCCTGCTGCGCGACACGCCGATCCTGTTGCTGGACGAGGCCACCTCGGCGCTCGACGCGGCCTCGGAGCAGGTGGTGCAGGCGGCGCTCGACCAGCTCTCCGCCGGGCGCACAACGCTGGTCATCGCGCACCGGCTGTCGACCATCCGGCATGCCGACAAGATCGTGGTGATGGATGCCGGCCACGTGGTCGAACAGGGCACCCATGATGAGCTCTTGGCGCTCGGCGGCGCCTATGCACGTCTGCACGCCATGCAGTTCGAGGATGAACAGACCGTCTGAGGCGCTCCCCCTGTAACCTGTCTCCCGCCGCGCCTATAGTCGGCGCAACGGACAACCGACGGAGCAACCATGACCGCCACCACAGGCATCCCGACGGACGCCCCGCGCAGCGTCCTGCGCGTCAGCGGCCCCGAGGCCAACGACTTCCTGCAGAACCTTGTCACCAACGACCTGGGCAAGCTGAAGGACGGGCTGGTCTATGCCGCGCTGCTGACGCCGCAGGGCAAGTACCGGGCGGACTTCTTCCTCGTGCCGCGCCCCGACGGGGCGATCCTCATCGACGTGGCCGAGCCGCTCGCCGCCGACCTGACCCGCGCGCTCACGCTGTACAAGCTGCGCGCCAAGGTCGAGCTCGAACAGACTGACATCACCGTGAGCCGCGGCATCGGACCGGCGCCCGAGGGCGCCTATGCGGACCCCCGCGATCCTTCGATGGGCTGGCGCGGCTACGACGGCCAACCCGGCCAGGACGCCGACTGGAGCGCGCTGCGCGTCGCCGCCTGCGTGCCAGAGAGCGGCGTCGAACTGACCCCCGACAGCTTTATCCTCGAGACCGGATTCGAGCGCCTGAACGGTGTCGACTTCAAAAAGGGCTGTTACGTCGGCCAGGAGGTCACCGCGCGGATGAAGCACAAGACCGAGCTTCGCAAGGGACTGGTGCCCGTCGAGGTGACCGGCGCAGCGCCGGTGGGCACGGCGATTGAGAGCGGTGGCAAGCCCGCGGGCACGCTTTACACCCAATCGGGCGGGCGCGGCCTTGCCTACCTGCGCTTTGACCGGGCCGAGGGTGAGATGCGCGCCGGAGAGGCGACGCTGCGCCGCATCTCTTGAGCCGGTCCGCAGAGGCGCGGGCCGACAGGCAGGCATGATGCGCAGACGGATCACTCCGCGACCAAGCTAGATCGCGGCCTGAAAGCGCTTTTCGAGCACCTCCACCGCCCCCGTGGCGCCCGCCCCGAGCATCAGCGCGCGCGAGGGGGCGTTGAAGGCGTGCACCGTGGTGGTCCAGCCCTCTGCCCCCTGCCCGGCGATCTCGGCCTCGAAGCCTGCGATGAGCCGCCGCGCCACGCCGCGCCGACGCCAGGAGGGCTCGACCCAGATGTGTTCGAGTTCGGCCCGGCGCTGCGCATGACCGAGCGAGGTGGCCCCGGACAGCCGCCAGCGCCACATCAGGTAGCCGCGCGGCACGTGACCCACGCGGTAGGCGCGCAGCTGGGCGCCCTGCGCCATGGCCTCGGCCAAGAAGCTCTGCAGCTCGGCCTCGCTGGCGCGGTCGTGGAACCGGTGCGGCACATGGGCGACGTGCAGCCCGTGCAAGCCGCGCAGCATGACGGCCAGCGCGGGAATGTCTTTTGAATCGCAAGACGTGAACATGAAAAAGGGCCTCCTGGGCTATGCGCCGGAGGCCCTTTGGTCATGCTATGTCGCCCCCGGATCGCACGGGGACAAACTGGTCGGCGCGCGGGTTATGCGCGTTCCGAATACTCCATGGTCTCGGTGTTCACGATGATGTCCTCGTCCTGCCCGACGAAGGGCGGAACCAGGACACGCACACCATTGTCGAGCACGGCGGGCTTGAAGCTGTTTGCCGCGGTCTGACCTTTGACCACCGGCTCGGTCTCGACGATCTTGCAGGTCACCTTCTGCGGCAGGGTCGCGTTCAGCGCCTCTTCCTCGTGAAATTCGACGACGATGGTCATGCCATCCTGCAGGAAGGGGCGACGCTCGCCGAGGATGTCGGCGTCGAGCTGCACCTGCTCATAGGTCTCTGTGTCCATGAAGATCAGCTGACCGGCGTCCTCGTAGAGGAACTGCATGTCCTTCTGTTCGAGGCGCACGCGCTCGACCTTGTCCGCCGAGCGGAAACGCTCGTTCAGCTTGGAGCCGTTGCGCAGGTTCTTCATCTCGACCTGGGCAAAGGCACCGCCCTTGCCGGGCTTCACATGGTCGACCTTCACCGCGGCCCACAGGCCACCTTCATGCTCGAGCACGTTCCCGGGGCGGATCTCGTTACCGTTGATCTTGGGCATGGTCAGAAAACTTTACAGTAAGGTTGAAGGGGTTTTCCGGCCTCCTATATATGGCCGGTTCGCCCCGTGCAAGACAACGATATCTCGCGTTCCGTACAAGCCGAGATATGCACCAGATGCAACGACGCTATGCGTTTGTGCTGTATCCGAATCGAACGGAATGGTCCATAACGCCGCGTACGCCAGAAAAGACAAGAGCAATAATCAAAAAGGTCGAAAGATGAAGGATTTCGTGGACAGCACAGCCTACCATGCCGAACAAGGCAACCGCGCGCGGAAACTTTTCGCCGCTGTGGTTCTGGCTGCGCTCGACGATGCAATCGCCGATGACAAGAAATACGGCAATGGTCCCGAGCAGATCGCCCGCTGGGCACGCTCGCGCGACGGCCGTGAAGTTCTGAGCTGCGCCGGTATCGACCCGAACGAGCGGGTTGTCTCCGGTCTGATGGAATTCGTGTCGAAAGGTGTCCGCACCTCGGTCGCGCTGTCGCGCGAGGAGAGCGAGCGTCGTCACGCAGCCGCAGCCGCGGAACAAGCCGAAGCCGCTTGATCCCGGTATAGGGGGCCCGGCCCCCAGCCAGTCGAAGGCGCGCCCCGAAACGGGCGCGCCTTCGGCGTTTCCAGAGGAGCCGTCGGCCGGTTTCCGCCGGTTTCCTCCTCTGCTGGCCGGGCAGCAAGAAGCCCGGACGCCTTGGGCGCCGGGCTTCGCTTTCGTTCGGTGTTCGTGATCCGCGTCGCGCGGTCAGTCGAGATCGTCGCTCGCCAGCAGACGCTGAAGCTCGCGGCGCACCAGCGTGCGGATAGTGCGCGTCGCGCCGTCTCCCAAGGCCCCCTGCAGCTCTTCTCGGACCACCTCGGCGATCAGCGCGCGCAGGCGTTCCTCGTCGACACCGCTCGGCGACTCGGCGACGGGCGCCGGCGGCTGCTCGGTTGCGGAGGTGTCGCTGCGCAGGTTGCTCTGACTGCGCTGCCAGACCGGGTTGCGCAGGATCTTCACCGGGCGGCGTGGCGCGGGTTCGGGCTCGGCCTGCAGCTCTTCGGCAGCACCGTCCTCTGCCGCGGAGAGCGCCGAGGTCACGGATTGCAGGTCCGGGACGGTCTCTTCGGGCTCATCTTCGAGCGCGTCCTCGTCGGGCGTGATATCGGGCTGAGCGGGTGTCTCGAGCACATAGGGCTCATCCACCAGCTCGGGTTCGGGCATCGGGCGGCTTGCGAGTTCCTGGTCCTCGTCCTCGGCCGCCACGGGCTGGCCCGGCGCGGGCTCATCGCCCGGCTGGTGCCGGAAGATCGCCTCTGGGGCCGCTTCTCCACGTTCGGGCTCGAACTCATGCGTGCTGCGCGCGATCATCTCCTCGAGCTCGGCGATCTTCTGCGCGAGACTGCCCTCCTTCGCGGTCGCATCGGCGATCGGCGTAGCCTGAGGAGGGGTGCTGTCGCGCTGCTTCAGCGCGAAGAAATCGGCGATGGACGCCTCGGCGAACTCGCTTTCGGACTCTTCGTCCACCTCGATGAAGGGTGCCTCTTCGACCTCGTCGCTGACCGCTGCCTCGCGCACCGGACCTGGCGTCGCCTCGGGTGCGATGGCGCGCAGCGGCGCACGGCGGGCGACCTCGGCAACCTCTTCCTCGGCCGGAACAAGACGCGCTGCGAGCGGCGGAGCATGGCGCTCGGGCGCGTCTTCGCCGGTCTCGGAGGTGTCGCTGTCCGTCGCCTCGGACGCGGGAGCCTCTTGCACGCGCAACGCGGGGGTCAAGACCAGCCGCCCCGCCGGAGCGGAACGCTGCGCCTGAGGCGCCTCTGGCGTGGACTCGGGACGGGAATCTTCGGAAACCAACCTCCGGATAGAGGAAAGCACGTCCTCGATTTCCACATTGGTCACGGGATCGGACATTTATGTACCACTCTTGCCTGTCCCCCCAAGTGTAGCGTCTTGGGGGGCACCAGACAACAAGGACGAGGAGAAGCTTACTGCTTCCCCATCGCCTTCAGGATACGGTTCAGATCCGCGCCCTGGCGCGACTGGACCGGAGCGGACTTGACCAGGTTGTAGTACTCGGCAGGGTCGTAGCGCGGCACGTTCAGTGCCAGGTCTTCCGCCGTCAGCTGGCCCATGGTGTAAAGCACGGTATAGGCGGCGATCGTCTCGTCGACCACGGCGGAGATCTGGGTGTTGCGCGCGTCGAGCAGTTCCTGCTCGGCGTCGAGCACGTCGAGCGTGGTGCGGGCGCCGAGCGTCGCTTCCTCGCGGGTGCCGCGGAAGGCGACGGTGGCGGCGCGGACCTGCTCGTCCGAGGCCGCGCGGGCCGCCTGCGCCACACGCAGGTTGGCATAGGCGTTGGTGACCGACTGCGGGATCAACTTGGTCAGCTGCAGCAGTGCGGCACGGCGCTGATCACGGCTGGCATAGGCCTGACGCTTGATCGAGCTGAGCTGGCCGCCCTGATAGATCGGGCCCGACACGTTCAGACCGACGGTGCCGCCGCGCGTGCCGGCCTCGCTGTCGAAGCTCTCGTCAAAGCCGTACGTGCCTTGCAGCGACACGGTGGGGCTCATGTTGGATTGCGCGATGGCGACGCCGACTTCGGCTGCGGCCACCTGGTGCTGCACCTGGATGATATCCGGGTGGTCGCGCAGGGCGATCGCCCGGGCCTGGTCGGCCGTTGCCGGAATGCGTGGCAGGCTGCTCGGCGAGACGAGGTTGCCCGGCAGGCGGCCCACCGACGCGCGGTATTCCTCGCGGGCCTGGGCCAGTGCGCCCTCGGCCGCAGCAAGCAGCGAGCGGGCCGCGGCGAGCCGTGCCTGGGCCGAAGCGACGTCGGTGCGGGTGACTTCGCCGACCTCGAAGCGGTCGTCGGCGGCGCGGAGTTCCTCGCCGATCACGCGAACGTTGTTCTGCCGCAAGGTCAGCGTTTCGATGGCCCGGCGGACTTCCATGAAGGCGTTCACGGCACGCAACAGCACGTCCTGTTCGACCGAGACGAGGCCTGAGCGGGTGGCCAGAACGGTTTCCTTGGCGGCATCCACAGCGAGACGGTTGCTGCCGCCATCGTAGAGAACCAGCGAGGCAATGAGCCCGATCGACGTGGTGTCGGTGGCCGCGCCGGTATAATTGCCGGTCACCGCACTGCGGGTCTCGCCGTAGTTGCGGGTCACGTCACCGGTCCAGGAGATCACCGGACGAAGCGCGCCGACCGCCTGGGCCACGTCTTCGTCGGCGGCACGCAGCACCGCCCGGTTCTGCTCGAGCAGCCCACTGGTGTTGTAGGCCCCGGCCAAGGCATCCGCCAGCGTCTCTGCCGCGGCGGGCATCGCGAGCCCGGCCGCAAGGCACACGCCCGTCATCCATGTCGTAAGAGATTTACGCGCCATCTTCCTGCCCTCTCGATCCCGTTGTCTATCCGCCTGCCCGTTTCGGGTCAGAGCGCAAAGGCCACCTCGTTTTTGAACCCGGCAAGCACGGGCGCAGTGGCGTTGAAAGAAAATCGCCAGGTGATGGTGCCGTCGATCTTCCAGCCGACCTTCACCGTTCCCAGCGCCCCGTCCATGAAAATACAGGCAATCCGCCCGCCGTCCTTGAGCTGCCCGGCAATGGTCTCGGGAAGCTGTTCAATTCCGCCCTCGATCACGATGGCGTCGTAAGGCCCATGTTGCGGCGCACCCTCGGCGAGCGGGCCGACATGCTGGATCACGTTGTCCGCATGGTCCATCAGCAGCGGTTGCGCCTCCTCGGCGCGCTCCGCGTCATCCTCGACCGCGACCACGGCCTCGGCAATGCGGGCGATGACCGCGGCGCTGTAGCCGAGCCCCGAGCCGATATCGAGCACGAGGTCGTCGCCGTCCACGTTCAGCGCGTCGAGCATCTTGGCAAAGGTCCGCGGGTCCAGCACCACGCGCCCGTCACCAAGGTCGATGTTGCGGCCGGCATAGGCCGCGTCCACGGCCTCGTCGGGCACGAATGCTTCGCGCGGGACACGGAGCATGGCGTCGATGATAGGGAACTTGGTGACGTCCGAGGGACGAACCTGTGTATCAACCATCATACGGCGGAGGGTGACGAAATCGGTCATCCGCTAAACTCTTCCGTTCAGATATCCTTACAAAAACTTCTGCCACACTTGCCACCCCGGGGCAATGTCCGGCTGCCTACAAAAGAATAATCCCGCACCAGACTGTGGCGCGAGCGCTTCAAAATCAATGATTTTTTACACATTTCATGAAATAAAAGGCGGCGCCAAAGAGGTCCGCGCTCAGGCGGATCACTCCTTGCGCATTGCCTGCCCTGCCGCGCGGCCCGCCAGGAAGGCTTCGACCAGAGAGGTAACCGGCGCCGCGGTCGGGGCCGCGGCGACGGGCACCCGCGGGCGGACGGGCAGGAAGAGGAGCAGGAGCGCCAGCACGAGGTAGACGCCGCCAACCACGAGCGCGGCGACCAGCTCACCCTGAGCTTCGGCCAGCGCGATCCAGCCGGCGATGGTAAAGAAAATCGCCGCGACGGCCATGCAGACCGCCCCGGCGATGGTACGACCAACCCTTGTCAGGGCGGCTCTCAGTCTTGCCTCGAACAGGGCGAACAAACGATCTTACCTCCGGCTGCCGACATAACCGATCAGGAACCCGACCGCCGCCGCAAGGCCGATGGCCTGAAACGGATTCGCCTGGATCTGGCCGCGCGCGTTGTTTTCGAGCTCGGCGACGCGCTGGCCAGCCTCGCGCAGCGCTTCTTCGCCGCGGTCGCGCACTTCCTGCGCCTTGGCTTCACCGGCGGCTCGGTATTCCGCGCCGCGGCGTTTGCCGATATCCCCCACGAGTTCGGCCAACGAGGCCACGTCGGCGCGCAGGGTCTTGATCTGATCGCTCAGCGCCTCGCCGTCCCCTTGCAGCGTCTCGGCCACCTTGGGGGTGTCGTTCGATTTGGTTGCAGTCTGAGCCATGATGACGTCCTCCGTCTGCCTGTGCCTTTCACGGTCAACCCGGGAAGTCTGCGCGAAGTTCCCCGGGTCACGCAAGTTTCATTGCCATGGGGAACGCTGCGCGTCTTTGCGCGGGATCAACCCCGGCGCGGGGCTATTCGCCAAGAGCAATCCCCTCGCGGCGAGGATCGGCGCCGCCGGTGAGCGCCTCGCCCACCGCGATGGCATGCAGCCCCGAGTTCAGGTCGCGAAGGCTGGTGTCGAAGCCCATGTCACCCAGTGGGCCGGCCAGCGCCTCGGCGCCGGTGCCCGCCTCGATGTCCATGGTGCCGAAGCGGTTGAGCAGATGGGGTGCCGCCACCGCCTGCTGCACATCCATGCCCCAGTCGAGATGGGCGATCACCGCCTGCGCGACGTAGCCGATGATCCGGCTGCCGCCCGGCGAGCCGACGACCATGACCGGCGCGCCGTCCTTCATCACGATGGTCGGTGCCATGGAAGACCGCGGCCGCTTTCCGGGCTCGAGCCGGTTGGCGATGGGCACGCCGTTGTCATGGGTCTCGAAGCTGAAATCGGTGAGTTCGTTGTTGAGCAGGAAGCCCCGCACAAAGAGCCGCGAGCCGAAGCCGTTCTCGATGGTGGTGGTCATCGACAGGGCATTGCCCTCTGCGTCGACGATGGAGATATGCGATGTCGAGGGGAACTCTATGGAGCGATCATCGGCCCAGAGCTGCGCGTGGTCCCATTCGGGATCGCCCGGCGAGACTTCGGTCAGGGCGGTCTGCCCGCCCAGCAACTCTGCGCGGGTTTGGAGGTAGGCGGGATCGACCAGCCCTTCGGTTGGCACGGGAACAAAATCGCTGTCGGCCATGTAGCGGCCGCGGTCGGCGAAGGCGAGCCGCGAGGCATCGCCGATCAGCCGCCAGGCCTCGGGGCTGTCGGGGCCGAGCGCGGCCAGATCGTAGGGCGCGAGTGCGCCGAGGATCTGCCCAACGGTCAGCGCCCCCGACGAGGGCGGCCCCATGCCGCAGACGTCATGCGCACGGTAGTCGACGCAGACCGGCGCCCGCTCGATCACGTCGTAAAGGGCGAGATCGGCGCTGCTCAGCAGGCCGGGGTTGCCCTCGGCCTCGCGCACGGTGCGGACGATGTCCTCGGCGATCTCGCCCGAGTAGAAGGCGCGGCTGCCCTCGGCGGCGATGGCCTTGAGCGTGTCGGCATAGGGCTGGTTGCGCAGCATGTCACCCGCCTGCAGCGCGGTGCCGCCGGGATAGAAGTAGCTCTCGGTGTCGGGGAAGCGCCGCAGCCGGTCGCCATCCTCCGCGATCAACCCGGCAAGTCGCGGCGAGACCGAGAAGCCGTCTTCGGCCAGCGCGATCGCCTCGTCGAAAAGCCCGGACCAATTTGCCGTGCCCCAGCGCCGGTGCGCCTCTTCCATCAGCCGCGGCGTGCCGGGGGTGCCGACCGAGCGCCCGCCGACCACGGCGTCGAAGAATTCGAGCGGCGCGCCGTTCTCGTCTTGGAAATAGGTCGGCTTCGCGGCCAGCGGTGCGGTCTCGCGCCCGTCGAGCGTGGTGAGGCTTCGGGACTTGGCGTCGTACCAGACGAGAAAGGCGCCTCCGCCGAGGCCGGAGCTCTGCGGCTCCACGAGGCCCAGCACCGCCTGCACCGCGACCATGGCGTCGGCGGCGCTGCCGCCTTCGCGCAGGACCCTGGCGCCCGCCTCGACCGCCAGCGGGTTCGCGGCGGCGACCATCCAGTCCTGCGCCTCGGTCGGCTGCCCCTGGGCCTTGGACTCGAGCGCGGACCGGGCCGCGTCTGACAGGCCTTCGAAGCCCGAGGTCTCGGTCTCGGCCTCCGGCGCCACGGCATCGGCGGCCTGCTGCGCCATGAGCGGCGCGGCAAGGCCCGCCGCGAAGAGGGTGATCAGGATCGTCGCGCGCATCGGGTCCTCCCTGTCTGCATCCCCGTTCAGGGAACGGTGCCGGAAAGGTAACCCGAAGCCGCGCTTTCTCAAATCGCGATCTGGATCAACTCAGAGGACCGACCTCGACCAGCGCGGTATGCGCCGAGCACCCCTGCCCCAGCGACGAGGTGCCCTTGTCGCGGGTCAGCACGTTGGGGTTGCCATGCGGGTCGATGTTCTCGGAGGCGTCGCCATACCACGCGCCGGTGGGCAGGGCGACAACGCCGAGGCGGATGTCCTCGGTCACCACGGCCCGCGCCCGCGCCGCGCCGCGGGCGTTGCGCACCAATACCAGATCGCCCGTTGCGATGCCGCGCGGGCGGGCATCCTCGGGGTGGATGAGCAGCCGCTCGGGGCGGGCATCGGGCTGATCGGCGAGCGCGCTCTCGAGCTGGCTGTGCAACTTGTCGCCGGGCTGCGGCGAGACGAGGTGCAGCGGCGTCTGCGGCGTGGCCGTGCCGAGCCATTCGGTCGGCTCGAGCCAGGCGGGGTGGCCGGGGCAATCGGCATAGCCGAAGCCCTCGACGGTTTCGGAGAAGATCTCGATCCGGCCCGACGGGGTGTTCAGCGCGTTTTCCTCGGGATCGGCGCGGAACCGGGCCAGGAACGACGGCAGCGGCGGTTCCTGCACGATGAGCAGCTTGACCCAGTTCCGGGCGCGCAGATCGTCGTAGGAGGGCACTTCGATCCCAGCGGCGGCGGCGCTCTCGCGGTAGCTGCCGTAGAGATGCCGCAGCCAATCCTCGCTGCTGCGCCCCTCGGTGAAGCGCGCCCCCTCGCCCATGCGCTCGGCGAGCCCGGCGAAGATGTCGTAGTCGTCGCGCGCCTCGCCCACCGGATCAATCAGCGCGGGCATGTTGAACAGGTACTCGTCGAGGTCGGTGCGGCCAATGTCCTCGCGTTCGTAGCTGGTGGTCGCCGGAAAGACGATGTCGGCGCGCTTGGCGGTGGCGGTCCACCACGGCTCGTTGACGATCACCGTCTCCGGAGATTTCCAGGCCTCCGACAGGCGGTTCAGATCTTGGTGGTGGTGGAACGGGTTGCCGCCCGCCCAGTAGACCAGGCGGATATCGGGATAGGGCTCGCGCCGTCCGTTGAAGTCATAGGGCACGCCGGGGTTCGCCAGCATGTCGGCAATGCGCGCGACGGGGATGAAGGTGCCTACCGGGTTCTGCAACTGGTCGAGCGTCACCCCGCGCAGCGATTTCATCGACTTGCCGATGCCGCCGATGGCCCCGTAGCCGTAGCCGACACCCCCCCCCGGCAGGCCGATCTGCCCGAGCATCGCCGCCAGCACCGCCGACATCCAATAAGGCTGCTCGCCATGCTCGGCGCGCTGCAGCGACCAGGCGACGGTGATCAGCGTACGGGTGCTGGCCATGCGGCGCGCCAATGCGCGGATGGTGTCGGGATCGGTGCCGCAGATCGGGCTGGCCCATTCCGGGGTCTTGGGCTTGCCGTCGGCCTCGCCCATCAGGTAGGGGCGGAACCGCTCGAATCCGACGGTGTAGCGCGACAGGAAGGCGTGGTCCGTCAGCCCCTCCTGCTCGAGCACGAAGGCCAGCGCCAGCATCAGCGCTGTGTCCGAGCCGGGGCGGACGGGCAGCCACTCGCAGCCCTCGGGTGCATCGCGGCGCTGCGGGCCGATGTTGAGGCAGCGCATGCCCTTGGCGTGGAAGCGGTCGAACCAGCTGGCCGTGTCGTGGCGGGTGATGCCGCCCATGCTGACCTGCGCGTTCTTCTTGTTGATGCCGCCGAACATCACAAGCGTCTCGGTGTTCTCGGCGATGGTCTGCCAGCTGTCCTGCTCGTTGTAGAGATAGCGCAGGAAGGTCACGCCGAAGACATGCGGCATGATCGCCTGCGCGCAGCCGGTGGAATAGCTGCCGAAGGAGGCGACGTAGCCGCCGATGCTGTTGAGGAAGCGGTGAACCTGGCTCTGCGCGTGGTGGAAGCGCCCCGCCGAGGACCAGCCGTAGGAGCCGCCGAAGATCGCCTCGTTGCCGTGCGCCTTGCGGATGCGGTCGATCTCGGCGGCGGCGATGTCCAGCGCCTCGTCCCAGGGCAGCTCGACGAACTCGTCGCTGCCGCGGCCCGCGCGGTCGCGGCGCTCGAGCCAACCGCGGCGGATCGAGGGGCGTGCGACTCGGCTGCGATGATGCACCGCCTGCGGCAGGATATCGGGGATGGCCGAGGGTTCGGGGTCGTCGGCAAACGGCGCAGTGGCGGTGATGCGCCCCCCTTCGGTGGTGACCTCGAAGGCCCCCCAGTGGCTGGTGGTGACACGGGTCTTGCGGTCGGAATGGGTGGACATGGGGGCGACTCCGGCGGCTGATCGGGCAGCATGACTATGCCGCAGTGTATCATTGCATCGGAGGGGAAATGGCAAGAGCGCGCCCCGAGGACCGCGCCGCGCGGCCTCAGTCGTCGTCCTTGATCGGCGCGGCGGAAAAATCAAAATCGAACTCCGTCGCGGCGCCCTCCTCCTCGGTGGCGGCGTCGTCCCCAAAAGTCGAGGCGAAGTCGAACTCGCCACCGCCGGGCTCCGGCACGTCAGGCAGGTCGGGCAGATCGGGCAGGCCCGAGGCGATCTCGTCGAGGCCGAATTCCTCGGGCGCGGCGTCGGGCGGAGCCGGCGCCATGTCGGGCAGCTCTGTCATCTCGGGCACGTCGGGGGCCTCGTCCTGCGGCGCGACGCGGGGCCACGAGAGACGCACCGCGCGCATGCCGTTGATCTGCCCGAGCCGTCCGCCCGCCACTGGCGCGCCGGGGCCGGCGTGCAGCGTCACCGCGTCGAGCATATCTGGGCTGAGCGGCAGCAAGTCGCCCGGCCGCAGCGCCTGCACCTTGTTCAGCGGCAGGCGCAGCGCGCCCAGCACCGCCCGCATCTGCGCTGGCAGGAGCCCCATCTTTTGCTCGTGCGTGCCGGGCTGGCCCGGCGGCCCAGCACGCCGCGCACCCGGGCGCTCGGGCAGGAACAGCCGCAGCTCGCCCCGCCGTCGGCCGAGCGCCAGATCGAGCGTGGCGCGGAACACCATGTAGCCCGGCGCATCGAGCAGCATCCCGGCGGCGCGCGCATCCTCGAGCATGGCGCCGAAGCGAAATCCCTCGATCTGCGGGCGCAGGGGGTGATCCTCGAGGAAACGGGCAAAGCGTTCGAGCGTGCCGTCGAGCAGCGGCGCGGTCATCGCGGCGTCGGTGGCGGTGAAGGCGCGCGGTTCGGCGGGCATCTGGGTGACCTGCAGCATGGTCTGCACCTCGGTCAGACCGGTTACGAGATCGCGGTCTAGCGTGACGAACCCCACCACCCCATCCGGCCCGTCAAGCAAGAGCAGCAGCGCTTCGGGCGGCAGCTGCGCGACGACGCCGTCCTGGTCGAGATGCTCCTGATCGACCGCATGGGCGACAAGCGCGAGATCCCACAGCACATCGGCGGTGCGTGACAGCGCCCGGCGCAGCGCCTTGGCCGGGGACATGGCGCGTGCCTCGAAGGCACGGCGCGCGGCCTCGGCCTTGCGGCTCAGCACGTTCCGACTGTCGGCCCCGCCGCCCCTGCCCTGCGCGGAATCCTGTCTTGAAGCCTGTCCGGCGGCGTCTGGCATCGTCCCTGTCGGCCCAATCTGTCGAGATACCCCAGTCCCGATCTATGACGGGATTTGGTTACCATCGGCTTTATCCCGGCGCGGGAAAGGCGCCTGTCACTGCGCGGCGATGGCCAGATCGGCGGGCAGGCTCACCCGGAAAGAAGCACCCGCGCGCCCCGGCACATAGGTGATGTCGCCGCCGAGGCGCGTGACGATCTGCCGGCAGATCGCAAGGCCCAGCCCTGCGCCCCCGGCCTTCTGGTCGCTGACCCGGCTGAACTTCTCGAAGATCACGTCCTGCGCATCGGCGGCGACGCCCGAGCCGTTGTCCGTGAAGTCGAGCGCCAGCCGTGCGCCCGCCCGCACCGAGATCTCGAGCCGCGGGCGCGGCGCATCGCAATACTTGCGGGCATTGGCGATGAGGTTGATGAAGACCTGGCTCAGACGGTCGAGATCGGTGTGCAGCACGATCTGCTCGGCGGCGCGATCGCGGCGGATCTCCAGCCGCCGCCCCGCCTCGTCCGCCGCCGCCGCGGCCACGGCGCGGTCGAGCACGTCCGACAGCAGCCCTTCGCGCAGGTTCAGGTTGACCTGCCCGTTCTCCAGCACCGACAGGTCGAGCAGGTCGTCGAGCAGCCGGGTCAGGCGGATCGCCTCGTCATGGATGATCGAGGCATACTTGGTCTTCTCCGCGTCGCCGAGTCCGGAGGTGTCCCGCAAGATCTCGGAAAAGGCGCGGATCGATGTCATCGGCGTGCGCAGCTCGTGGCTGATCTGGCTGAGGAAGGCATCTTTCTGGACCGACAGGCGGGTGAGCTTGGCATTGGCCTCGCGCAGCTGCGCCGCGGTCCGCGCCAACTCCTGCGACTGCGCCTCGAGACGCGCGGAATACTCCATCATCTGCGCGGTCTCGTCGGCCACGGCCATCAGATCCTCGACCGAGACCGACATGCCCCCGACGATCTGCCCGACCATCGCATGGGCCGTGGCCGCGCCGACCGAGCCCGCCAGCTCGCGTTCGATCGTCTCAAGGAACTGAGGGGTCACATCCGGCAGCGGGCCGCGCCCGCCCTGCCGCTCGGCCTCACGCTCGAAGAGCTCCTGCGCGTCACGGGCGCCGAGGATTCGCTGCGCCATGATCATCAGGTCCTCGGACTGGGCAACGTTGCCGGTCCAGCTGCGCGGGCCGGTGGAATGCTCGAAGACATTGACGAACTGCGCGCCTTGCAAGCGCTCGAGCGGTTGCGGAAAGCTCAGAAGCGAGCCGAGGATGACGCCGCCGGTGTTGACGCTCATCGACCAGAAGAAGGCGTGCAGCAGCGGGTCCATGTCAGACAGGCCGAACATAGCCTGCGGCCGCAGGAAGCCGATGCCGAAGGGGCCGTTGGCGAACCACGCCTCGGGCATCAGCACCCCCGGCCCGAAGGAGGGCAGGAAGAGTGTGTAGTTCCATACGAGGAAACCGAGGACCAGCCCGGTGAAGGCCCCGGCCTTGGAGGCGCCGCGCCAGAAGATGCCGCCGAGCATCGCCGGAAGCACCTGCGCGACACCGGCAAAGGAGACAAAGCCGATGGTCGCGAGCGCCTCGCCGCCGCCCGAAAGGCGGTAGTAGAGATAGCCCAGCATCACCACGCCGATGATCGACAGCCGGCGGGCCAGCAGCACGACGGTCCGCACGTCGCCCGAGACCGTGGCGCCCGGCTCGGCAAAGCGCAGCCACAGCGGCATGACCACGTGGTTCGACACCATGGTCGAGAGCGCGATGGCCGCGACGATCACCATCGAGGTGGCGGAACTGAAACCGCCAAGGAAGGACAGCACTGCCAGCCCGCCCTGCCCCTGCGACAGCGGCAGGGTCAGCACGAAGAGATCGGGGTTCGAGCCCTCGGGCAGCAGATCGAGGCCGATCACCGCGATGGGCACGACAAAAAGGCTCATCAGGCCCAGGTAGAGCGGGAAGGCCCAGCTCGCGGTGCGCAGGTGCGTCTCGTTGTCATTTTCCACAACCAGAACCTGGAAGATCCGCGGCAGACAGAGAAAGGCGGCGGCCGAGAGCAGCATCACCCCAGCCCAGCGGCCGCCGTCGATGCGCCATTGGCCAAGTTCGGAGGCGTCGATACGCGCCAGCGTCTCGGTCAGCCCGCCGCCCAGTCCCCAGACCACGAAGACCCCGACGGCAAGCAGCGCGAAGAGCTTCACCACCGCCTCGACGGCGATCGCCATGACCACGCCGTTGTGGCGCTCGTTGGCGTCGAGGTTGCGCGTGCCGAAGATCACCGTGAACAGCGCCAGCCCGGCGGCGACCCAGAGCGCGGTATGGCCGGTCTCTTCGCCGGTGGCGAGATCGCCCGCCGCGAAAACCTGGAAGCTCAGCGTCACCGATTGCAGTTGAAGCGCGATATAGGGCGTGGTGCCTATCACCGCGAGCAAGGTGACGCAGACCGCGAGCAGGTTGGACTTGCCGTAACGCGACGAGACAAGGTCGGCGACCGAGGTGATGCGCTGCGAGCGGCCGATACGCACCAGCTTGCGCAGGATCCACCACCAGCCAATCAGCACAAGCGAGGGTCCAAGATAGATCGCCATGTATTCAAAGCCGGTGCGTACCGCCGAGCCGACCGCGCCGTAGAACGTCCAGGCGGTGCAGTAGATCGACAGCGACAGCGTGTAGACCGCCGGCGAGCGCAGCCAGCGCGCCTGGCCATGGGCGGCGATGCGCTCGGCGGCAAAGGCGATGGCGAAAAGAAAGAGCGCGTAGGCGATACAGACGGCGACCAGCGTGTTGAGCATGTTCACTCGCCCCCGCTGCCCAGCCCGTCCCCCGGCGCCGGGCGCCCCAACGCCCAGGCGATGAAGCCCGCCAGAAGCACCAGCAGCAGCCAGACCCCGAAGAGGTAGACGATCACCGCCGAGCTGCGCACGCCCTGCTCGGGGTCCTCCTGCCAGAGCAGCGGCACCAGCCAAAGCAGCGCGCCGAGAAAGGGCAGCACCCGCGCGCCGTCCATCACCCGGCGGCGGCGGTAGGACTGCCGTTCGAGAAAGACCGGCGGCGTGCCGCGACGGGGCGAGCCCTCGCTCATGGGGGTCCGGGGGCCTCTTCCGGCACGCCGTTCAACAGCGCCCGCACGGTGTCGAGCATCTCGGAATTGGCAAAGGGTTTCGACATGAAGGCGCTGACCCCTTCGCGCTCGGCCATCTCGCGGTCGCGGGTCTGTCCGCGCGCGGTGAGCATGAGCACCGGCAGCGCCGCGGTGCTGGGGTCGGCGCGCAGCTCGCGCAGGATGTCGTAGCCGCTCTTGCCCGGCAGCATCACATCGAGGATCAGCAGATCGGGACGCGCGCCGCGCAGCTTTTCATTGGCGGTGGTGCCGTCGGAATGGGTTTCCACGGCCAGCCCGTCGCGCGACAGGATGAAGCTGATTGCCTCGATAATATTCGGCTCATCCTCGATCAGCAGCACGTGTTTGGACATGCACCCCTTTCCCCAAGGCGCCGGACACTCCCCCTTCCGGCACCGAGGATTGCTCCCCCGTGATGTCTTTTTATCACCAATGTTTCACGCCCTGTCAAAATAAGACCACCCTCAGGCACTGCGCTCCGCTGCGTCACCCAGCAGCGAGGGTTCGCGCCGGGCCGGGCAGGCCGCGCGGGCGCAGATGCGGCAGGTGACGCCGACGAGCTCTGTTTCTTCGCCGCCGCGCGCCGCCCCTTCGGGGGTGAACATCATGTGCGCCTCGAAGATCGGGTCACGGTTGGCCTGAGGCGCGCTGGCGGGCTGCGCCACGGCAAAGGCGCGCACCGCTCCGCCCTGCCGCCCGGCAAACTGCACCCGGCGCGAAAGCACTGTCATCGGACGGCTGAGCGCGGGAAAAAGCGGCCAGAGCGGGCAATCGGCGCCGAAGCGCGGGATCGGGAATTCCGGCAAGGGCTTGCGGAAGGTCAGCGCCCCCGAGGCGTCGCAGATCGCCAGCCCGACCGGTCCGCAGGCCGCATCTGCCGGCAGCGCGGCGAGCCGTCGCATGGCGCGGGCGGCATCGCAGCCGAAGCGCCGCAGCAGCGCCAGAGGGTCTGCGCCCCCGGCCGAGACTGCCTCGAGCACCTGCGGCAGCGGCAGCGCCGCCGCGTCCTCGGCGTAGGTGCGCAGCGCGCGGCGCAGCAGCACCCGGGCGCTGTCCGACATATCCTCCTCCAGCTCCTCCGCCGCCGCCTCGGGCGCCTGCCCCCCCTCGAGCCCGGGGAAATGATAGCCCTGCGCCTCGAAGAGCGCGGTCACCTCCTCTTGCGGGGTGCCGCTTTCGCTGGCCGCCTTGACCTCGGCGTCGAGGTAGCTGACGAGGCTGCGGCTGCTCTCGGCAAGCCGGGCGCTGTCCTCGTGGATATTGCGGTGGAAACGGCGCTGCCATTCGGGGTCGATCGCCTCGGGCTCGTTGAGGATCGAGGCCGCCGAGCGGATCGCTGTCACGGTTGAGAGCATCTCGTGCAGCGCCTCGGCGAGTTGCGGATCGTGCGCCAGCCGGTCGCTCAGCGTCTCGACGCTGCGCTCGAGCGTTTCGATACGCACCCGGGCCTCGGCCAAAAGCCGGGCCCATCCGGGAAATCGCCCGGCGAATTCATCGACCCGATCCAATTCCGCCGTGCTGCCCCGGGTTGTGCTCGCCGCCTCGCGCAGGGAGGCAATCAGCGCCGCCTCGGCCCCCTCGGTGAGCATGGAAGGTTCGACCTTGAGGATTTCCGCCAAATCGAGCAGCAATTTGCCACCGATTCTGCGGCGGTTGTGCTCAATTAGGTTGAGATAAGAAGCCGATATTCCCGCCTGACGTGCAAGATCGGCCTGCTTGAGGCCCAATATCGTGCGTCTTTCGCGGATTCGGCTTCCTGTGAGCGTGTCGCGGGGCATGCGGTTTTCGAACCCTTTCAAGGCCTTTCTGCGGCGCAAGATAAATTAATTTACACCCTACCCTATTTCTTTGTGCATTTGTTGACAAAAAAATTGTTAACCTAAAAGCAGTTGTTGCGTGATTTTCTTTCGTGGTCCGATACTGATTTTGCACGGAGACGTGCTTTGCGCCCTCGGGAAGAGGAGCCCGGCGGCGCAAATATCGAAACGGGAGGAAATCAATGTCCAAATCGACTCTGACACGCCGCGGCGTGCTGAGAACGGGTGCCGTTGCGGGAGCCGGCGTCGCTCTGCCGACGATCTTCACAAGCTCGTCCGCATCCGCCTTCACCAACGAACCCACCGGCGGCACCGTGACCCTCGGCTTCAACGTGCCGCAGACCGGCCCTTACGCCGATGAGGGCGCCGACGAGCTGCGGGCCTTCGAACTGGCGGTCGAGCACCTCAACGGTGGCGGCGACGGCGGTATGATGAACACCTTCAGCTCGAAGACGCTGGATGGGGCCGGCATCCTCGGCAAGAAGGTCGAATATGTCACCGGCGACACCCAGACCAAGTCAGACGCCGCCCGCGCCAGCGCCAAGTCGATGATCGAGAAGGACGGCGCGGTGATGATCTCGGGCGGCTCGTCCTCGGGCGTCGCCGTGGCCGTGCAGGGCCTCTGCCAGGAGGCCGGCGTGATCTTCATGGCAGGCCTCACCCACTCCAACGACACCACCGGCAAGGACAAGAAGGCAAACGGCTTCCGCCACTTCTTCAACGCCTACATGTCCGCCGCCGCGCTCGCGCCGGTGCTCGAGAAGATGTACGGCACGGACCGCAAGGCCTATCACCTGACCGCCGACTACACCTGGGGCTGGACCCAGCAGGAGTCGATCCAGGCCGCCACCGAGGCGATGGGCTGGGAGACCGTCAACAACGTGCTGACGCCGCTCGCCCAGACCGACTTCTCGTCCTATATCGCGCCGGTGCTGAACTCGGGCGCCGACGTGCTGGTGCTCAACCACTACGGTGGGAACATGGTGAACTCGCTCACCAACGCCGTGCAGTTCGGCCTGCGCGACAAGCAGGTCAACGGCAAGAACTTCGAGATCGTCGTGCCGCTCTACTCGCGCCTGATGGCGCGCGGCGCCGGCGAGAACGTCAAGGGCATCTTCGGCTCGACCAACTGGCACTGGTCGCTGCAGGACGAGGGTTCGAAAGCCTTCGTGAAGAGCTTCGGCACCAAGTACGGCTTCCCGCCGAGCCAGGCCGCGCACACCTGCTACGTGCAGACCCTGCTCTACGCCGACGCCGTGCAGCGTGCGGGCTCGTTCAACCCATGCGAAGTGGGCGCCGCGCTCGAGGGCTTCGAGTTCGACGGCCTGGGCAATGGCCCGACGCTCTACCGCGCCGACGATCACCAGTGCTTCAAGGACGTGCTGGTGGTGCGCGGCAAGGAGAACCCGGAATCCGAGTTCGACCTTCTGGAAGTGGTCGAGGTCACGCCGCGGGCGCAGGTGGAATATGCCCCGGATCACCCGATGTTCGCCGGCGGCAACCTCGGGTCCTGCAACCCGGGCGCGTGAGCCCTTCATCGACGCCGGCCAGGTTGCGTTTGCCTGGCCGCATCCAAGCGTTCCCGGCCCCGTGCCGGGAACGTCTGCACTTCCTTTGACCTGAAGGCCGGGACATGGACGCAATTATTCTTCAAATCCTGAACGGGCTCGACAAGGGCTCGGCCTATGCGCTTATCGCGCTGGGGCTCACGCTCATCTTCGGCACGCTCGGGGTGGTCAACTTCGCCCATGGCGCGCTGTTCATGATCGGCGCCTTCTGCGCCGTCACCTTGAGCCGCATCCTGACCCTGTCGCACCAGGTGGTCGACGAGAGCCGCACCGACTTTCTCGGCAACCCGCTGAAGGTCGACGTGCCCTATGTCAACGACTGGTTCGGCGAGGCCGCGGGCGCCACGATCATCGACTGGGCGGTGCCGCTGGCCATCATCTTCTCGATCCCCGTGATGATCGCCATTGGCGTGATCATGGAGCGCGGGCTGATCAAGCATTTCTACCGCCGCCCCCACGCCGACCAGATCCTGGTGACCTTCGGCCTTGCCATCGTGCTGCAGGAGATCATCAAGTATTTCTACGGCGCGAACCCGATCCCGACGCCCGCGCCCGACGTCTTCCGCGGCTCCTTCGATTTCGGCGTGCTGCTGGGCTTCGATCCCAACGCGATCATCTACCCCTACTGGCGCCTCGTCTACTTCGCCTTCGCCGCGCTGATCATCGGCGGGGTCTTCGCCTTCTTGCAGTTCACCACCTTCGGCATGGTTGTCCGCGCCGGCATGGCCGACCGCGAGACCGTGGGGCTGCTCGGCATCAACATCGACCGCCGCTTCACCATCATGTTCGGTCTCGCCGCCGCGGTGGCAGGGCTTGCCGGTGTGATGTACGCGCCGATCAACTCACCCAACTACCACATGGGGATGGATTTCCTTGTCCTCAGCTTCGTCGTGGTGGTCGTCGGCGGCATGGGCTCGCTGCCCGGCGCGGTGCTGGCGGGCTTCGTGCTCGGCGTGCTCGAGAGCTTCGCGTCGATGAACGAGATCAAGTCGATCCTGCCCGGCATCGACCAGATCATCATCTACCTCGTCGCCATCATCATTCTGCTGACCCGTCCGCGCGGCCTTATGGGCCGCAAGGGCGTGATGGAGGACTAAGACCATGTTAGGACTTGGAAAAAAAGACACCGCCGTCTTCGTGGTCGTGATCATCCTGGCGCTCTGCGCGCCGTTCATCCTCAACCCCTTTCCCACCGGCAGCTCGCTGGCGCAGTTCAACGCGGGCTATCCCGACCTGATGCAGCGCTTCGTGATCTTCGGCATCTTCGCCATCGGCTTCAACCTGCTGTTCGGCCTTACAGGCTACCTGAGCTTCGGCCACGCGGCGTTTCTTGGGGCCGGCAGCTACGCCGCGGTGTGGATGTTCAAGCTGCTGAGCATGAACGTCATCCCGGCGATCCTGCTGTCGATGATCGTGGCCGGGCTCTTTGCCGTGGTGATCGGCTACGTCAGCCTACGCCGCTCGGGCATCTACTTCTCGATCCTGACGCTGGCCTTCGCGCAGATGAGCTACAACCTCGCCTACTCGGTGCTCACCCCGATCACCAACGGCGAGACCGGGCTGCAGATCACCCTCGACGATCCGCGCATCCTCGGGGCCTCGGCGACCGCCGACGGCGGCATCCCGGTGACCAACCTCTTCGGGCTGGAGATGCGCCATTTCACCACCGTCGACATCGGCGCCTGGAGCTTCAACTTCTCGGTCGGCTACTACCTTTGCGCCGCGATCATGATCCTGGCCTTCTACGTGTCGGTGCGCATCTTCCGCTCGCCCTTCGGCATGATGCTGCGGGCGATCAAGTCGAACCAGCAGCGGCTCTATTACACCGGCCTCAACGCCCGCCCCTACACGCTCGCCGTCTTCGTGATCTCGGGCATGTACGCGGGTCTCGCCGGCGGGCTGCTGGCCTCGATGGACCCGCTGGCTGGCCCCGAGCGGATGCAGTGGACGGCTTCGGGCGAGGTGGTGCTGATGACCATCCTCGGCGGCGCGGGCACGCTGATCGGTCCGGTGCTCGGCGCGGGCTTCATCAAGTACTTCGAGAACATCTTCTCGAAGATCAACGACGGGGTGCTGCACGGCTGGTTCGCCTTCCTGCCCGACGGGCTGGAGAATTTTGTCGTGACGGTCATCCACCCCTTCGTCGGCAAGGGCTGGCACCTGACGCTGGGGCTGATGTTCATGCTTGTCGTGATCTTCCTGCCCGGCGGGCTGGTGGAAGGCGGTCAGCGCATCGCGAAGGCACTGCGGCGCGGCAAGTCCGAAGACAACGGCGCGGCCAGCAAGGCCAGCCATGAACCCGCGGAATGAGGAGGCGCAGATGGGCATTCTTGAAGTGAAAGACGTCAACAAGCGCTTCGGCGGCCTCAAGGCGCTGTCCGAGGTCAATCTCAGCGTCGCGGAAAACACCGTGCATGCGATCATCGGCCCCAACGGGGCGGGCAAGTCGACCCTGCTCAACTGCCTCGTTGGCAAGCTGATCCCCGACACCGGGTCGGTGATGTTCGACGGGCAGTCGGTGCTTGGCCGCAAGCCCTTCGAGATCAACCAGATGGGAATTTCCCGGGTCTTCCAGACCCCCGAGATCTTCGGCGACCTGACGGTGATAGAGAACATGATGATCCCGCTTTTCGCCCGGCGGGACGGGGCCTACCGGCTGCATGCCTTCCGTTCGGTCGACAGCGAAGCCGAGCTGCGCAGCCGCGCCGAGGCGATGCTGGAAGACGTGAAGATGCTCGACAAGCGGCACATGCATTCGGCCTCCATGTCGCGCGGCGACAAGCGGCGGCTCGAGATGGCCATGTGTCTGGTGCAGGAGCCGCGCCTTTTGCTGCTCGACGAGCCCACCGCCGGCATGGCCCGCGCCGACACCAACAACACGATCGACCTGCTCAAGGAGATCAAGGAGAAGCGCGACATCACCATGGCGATCATCGAGCACGACATGCACGTGGTCTTCAGCCTTGCTGACCGGATCACCGTGCTCGCGCAGGGCACGCCACTGGTCGAAGACAGCCCCGAGAACATCAAGGGCCACCCCAAGGTGCGCGAAGCCTACCTCGGCGAAGCGGCGTAAGGAGAGAACCAGATGAACGTCAGACCGGATTTTTCCAAGAACGCCAACATGGCCGAAACGGCCCCGGCTTTCCTGTCGGTGTGGGACATGCATTCCTATTACGGCGAGAGCTACATCGTGCAGGGCATCAACTTCAACGTGCACGAGGGCGAGATCGTCGCCCTGCTCGGCCGCAATGGCGCGGGCAAGACCACCACTTTGCGCTCCATCGCCCGGCTGAACGCGCCGCAGGTCCAGCGCGGCGAGATCTGGCTCGACCACAAGCCGCTGCACAGGATGAGCTCCTACGAGGCGGCGACTGTGGGGCTCGGCCTCGTGCCTGAAGACCGGCGCATCATCCCGGGCCTGACGGTCGAGGAAAACTTGCAACTGGCGCAGATCGCCCCGCCCATCGGCTGGTCGCTGGAGCGACTCTACGAGCTCTTCCCGCGCCTCGGCGAGCGCCGCAAGCAGGAGGGGGTGACCCTGTCGGGCGGCGAACAGCAGATGCTGGCCATCGCCCGGGCGCTGGCGCGCGACATCAAGGTGCTGCTGCTCGACGAGCCCTACGAAGGGCTCGCACCGGTGATCGTCGACGAGATCGAGAAGACCCTGCGGCACATCAAGGAACAGGGGATGACCACCATCCTCGTCGAGCAGAACGCGGTGCGCGCGCTGCAGCTGGCGGACCGGGCGATCATCCTCGACACCGGCTCCATCGTCTTTGACGGCACCGCCGCCGAAGTGCTCGGGAACGAAGAGCTGCGCGCGGAATACCTGGCGATCTGAGCGCCGACCGAACACCTCGGTGGGGTGGGGACCCCCAACCGAGGGCGCGCGCGGGACGTCGTGGGGAACGGCCCGCGCGCAAGTATGCACCCCTCCCCGGCAAGCGCGCAGCTGGGAACCCTGCGCGCGCCCTTAAGCGATTTTGCGACGATGCCCCCTTGCATTCGCCGCCCCGGACCGCATCCTGCGGGGCAAAACAGGAGGAGACACCATGACGCACCCGCCCGTCCTTCACGCCCCGTCCGCGGATTTCGTGGCCAAGGCCCATATTGATGCCGCGCGCTATGACGAGATGTACGCGCGCTCGATCTCGGACCCGGAAGGCTTCTGGGGCGAGCAGGCGCAGCGGCTCGACTGGATGGCCCGTCCGACGAAGATCAAGGACAGCAGCTTCGACTTCGGCAACGTCTCGATCAAGTGGTTCGAGGACGGCGTGCTGAACGTCGCCTACAACTGCATCGACCGCCACCTGCCCGCCCGCGCCGAGCAGACCGCGATCATCTTCGAGCCGGATAGCCCCGAGGATCCCGCCCAGCACATCACCTATGCCGAGCTCTACGACAAGGTGAACCGCATGGCCAACGTGCTGCTCTCGCAGGGCGTCATGCGCGGCGACCGGGTGGTCATCTACCTGCCGATGATCCCCGAGGCGGCCTATGCCATGCTCGCCTGCGCCCGCATCGGCGCGATCCATTCCATCGTCTTCGCCGGCTTCTCGCCCGACGCGCTGGCCAACCGCATCAACGATTGCGGCGCCAAGATCGTCATCACCGCCGACACCGCCCCGCGTGGCGGCCGCCGCACCGCGCTCAAGTCCAACACCGACGCCGCTCTGCTGCACTGCTCGGACAAGGTGCGCTGCCTCGTGGTCAAGCACACCGGCGACCAGACCAGCTGGATCGACGGCCGCGATGTCGACGTGAAAGCGCTGATGGAAACCGCCGCGCCGGATTGCCCGCCGCGGCCGATGAATGCCGAAGACCCCCTGTTCATCCTCTATACCTCGGGCTCGACCGGCAAGCCCAAGGGGGTTGTACATTCGAGTGGTGGATATTTGCTTTACGCCGCCCTCACCCACGAGGTGGTCTTCGACTACCACGAGGGCGACGTCTACTGGTGCACCGCCGACGTCGGCTGGGTCACCGGCCACAGCTACATCGTCTACGGCCCGCTGGCCAACGGCGCCACCACGCTGATGTTCGAGGGCGTGCCGACCTGGCCCGACGCCAGCCGCTTCTGGCAGGTCTGCGAGAAGCACAAGGTGAACCAGTTCTACACCGCCCCCACCGCGATCCGCGCGCTGATGGGCCAGGGCGACAGCTTTGTCGACGGCTGCGATCTGTCGTCGCTGAAGCTGCTCGGCACCGTCGGCGAGCCGATCAACCCCGAGGCCTGGACCTGGTACAACGACAAGATCGGCAAGGGAAATTGCCCGATCGTCGACACCTGGTGGCAGACCGAGACCGGCGGCCACCTGATGACCCCGCTGCCCGGCGCCCATGCCACCAAGCCGGGCGCGGCGATGAAGCCCTTCTTCGGCATCGTGCCGGTGGTGCTCGAGCCGACCTCGGGCGTCGAGATCTCCGAGCGGCCGACCGAGGGCGTGCTGGCGATCAAGGACAGCTGGCCGGGGCAGATGCGCACCGTCTGGGGCGATCACGAGCGCTTCGAGCAGACCTATTTCCAGCAGTACAAGGGCTATTACTTCTCGGGCGACGGCTGCCGCGCCGACGAGGACGGCGACTACTGGATCACCGGCCGGGTCGATGACGTGATCAACGTCTCGGGCCATCGCATGGGCACCGCCGAGGTCGAAAGCGCCCTCGTCGCCCATGCCAAGGTCGCCGAGGCCGCGGTCGTCGGCTACCCGCACAGCGTCAAGGGCCAGGGCATCTACTGCTACGTGACGCTGATGAACGGCATCGAGCCCTCGGAGGAGCTGAAGAAGGAGCTGCGCAGCTGGGTGCGGACGGAAATCGGCCCGATCGCCAGCCCCGATCTCATCCAATGGGCCCCCGGCCTGCCGAAGACCCGCTCGGGCAAGATCATGCGCCGCATCCTGCGCAAGATCGCCGAGAACGACTACGGCGCCCTCGGCGACACCTCCACCCTCGCCGACCCCTCGGTCGTCGACGACCTCATCGAGAACCGCGCGAACAAGGCGTAGCGCCCCTTTGCCGCCGAACCGAGGGGCCCCTCAGGGGGCCCTTTGTCGTCTCTGGACGGTCAGCTGCGGTTAACCAGTTTACCGAAAACTAGGAAGAATTCGCGACATCCTGATGCCCGGGCACTCGCCTTGTGCTAATCTCGATCCCGTGGGGCCGATAGCAGACGGAGCATTTCGATGCAGTTGACAGGTGTTCCCCAAGTGGTGGCACCTCTGGCCACCGGGCACCCCCTCGGCTTGCCCGGCGCCCCGGTCAGGACGGCCGAGGAGACCAAGGTGCAACCGGTCAAAGAGCAGTCCACGACCGACACGGATCATGGCGCCGACCATGGGACCGACGGCCAGCCGCCCACCGGCTTCTGGCGCAGCCTTACCGGTCTGCCGGACCCGGCCAATCACGTGGCCCCGCCCTCGATCATGCAGATCCGCATCTCGGCCCTGCTCGAAGAGCAGGCCGAAGCGCTGCTGAAGGAACTGCGCGACAAGGCCATCGCCCGTATCGCGGTCGAAAGCCCGCCTCCCGCACAGACGGAACCGACTGCTCCGCTGCCGCAAGACGAGGGGCCCGGGCAGATCGCCGGCGCCGATCCCGGTGCAGACCCAACCATCCGGGCCGCCACAGCCGGGCCCGGCGGCGGGCAACCGGCCCCGGAGCAGGCGGAGTCCTCTTTGGCCCCCGCCGGGGCCGAAACGGCGCTCTCGCAGGGTACCTCCCCTGCGGCCCCGACCGAGGCGCCCGATCCGTCTTCCCGCGGCATTGAAGCTGGCGAGGAATTGCCGGTCTCCCGCCGGGACGCGCGCCGCACGACCCCGGTCGCCGCACCGACCCCACACGCCTACGGCAGTGATTCGGCCCCCTTCGGGCGGCAGGCGGAGGCCCTGGACACGGGCTGAGCGCCGCTGCCGGACCTCCGCAAGCCCCTGCAAGCGCTCGCCATCCCGGTTTTCAGGCCCGGTCGCGGGCCAAAACCCCGCGCTTCCTGCCCCGCTCTCGCCGGTTTTCCCGCACCGCCTCGCTTTTCATGCGCCAAAGCTTGTCTTATAAGCGCGAAATCATCAGGCCCTGCACAGACCGGGCCCAGCATAACACCGGCGAGGACCGCATGAGCAAAGACAACCACGAAGCCGACGTGGCCTTCATCAAGGCACTGGCTGAACTGCTCCGTGAAAACGACCTGACCGAACTGCAGGTCAAGCGTGAATACGGCGAAGAAGACAGCCTCAATGTCCGCGTGAGCCGCGTGCAGCCGCAGGCCCCGGTGACCGCCACCGTCGCGGCCGCACCCGCCGCACCCGCCGCCGCGCCGGCGCCCGCAGCCGCCCCCGCAGCAGAGCTGCCCGAGGATCCCGCCGCGCACCCCGGCGCCGTCACCTCGCCGATGGTCGGCACCGTCTACATGCAGCCCGAGCCCGGCGCCCCGTCGTTCATCTCGGTCGGCGCGCAGGTAAAGGAAGGCGACACCCTGGTCATCGTCGAGGCGATGAAGACGATGAACCACATCCCCGCCCCGCGCGCGGGCACGGTCAAGCGCATCCTCGTCGAGGATGGCGCCCCGGTCGAATACGGCGCCCCGCTGGTCATCCTCGAGTAAGAGGCAGACATGTTCGACAAAATCCTCATCGCGAACCGTGGCGAGATCGCGCTCCGCGTGATCCGCGCCTGCCGCGAGATGGGCATCGCCTCGGTGGCGGTCCACTCGACGGCGGACGCCGACGCCATGCACGTGCGGATGGCCGACGAGACGATCTGCATCGGCCCCGCACCCTCGTCGGAAAGCTACCTGTCGCCGGCCGCCATCATCTCGGCCTGCGAAGTCACCGGCGCCCAGGCGATCCACCCGGGCTACGGCTTCCTGTCGGAAAACGCGCGCTTCGTGCAGATGGTCGAGGACCACGGCCTCACCTTCATCGGCCCGACCGCCGAGCACATCCGCGTCATGGGTGACAAGATCACCGCCAAGGACACGATGAAGGCGCTCGGCGTGCCTTGCGTGCCCGGCTCGGATGGCGGCGTGCCCGACCTCGAGACCGCCAAGCAGGTCGGCCGCGACATCGGCTACCCGGTGATCATCAAGGCCACCGCCGGCGGCGGCGGACGCGGCATGAAAGTTGCGGCCTCCGAGGCCGAGATGGAGCGTGCCTTTCAGACCGCCCGTGCAGAAGGCAAGGCCGCCTTCGGCAACGACGAGGTCTACATCGAGAAGTACCTGCAGCGCCCGCGCCACATCGAGATCCAGGTCTTCGGCGACGGCAAGGGCAAGGCGGTGCACCTCGGCGAGCGCGACTGCTCGTTGCAGCGCCGCCACCAGAAGGTGTTTGAAGAGGCCCCCGGCCCCTGCATCACCCCCGAGGAGCGCGCGCGCATCGGCAAGACCTGCGCCGATGCCGTGGCCAAGATCAACTACACCGGCGCGGGCACCATCGAGTTCCTCTACGAGGACGGCGAGTTCTACTTCATCGAGATGAACACCCGCCTGCAGGTGGAACACCCGGTGACCGAGGCGATCTTCGGCGTCGACCTTGTCCGCGAGCAGATCCGCGTGGCTTCGGGCATGGACCTGTCCTTCGGTCAGGACGAGCTCGAGATCAACGGCCATGCGATCGAGGTGCGGATCAACGCCGAGCGTCTGCCGACCTTCGCGCCCTGCCCCGGCAAGATCACCCAGTACCATGCGCCGGGCGGCCTTGGCGTGCGGATGGACAGCGCGCTCTATCAGGGCTACTCGATCCCGCCCTATTACGACAGCCTGATCGGCAAGCTGATCGTGCACGGGCGCGACCGGAACGAGGCGCTGTCGCGGCTCGACCGTGCGCTTGGCGAGCTCATCGTCGATGGCGTCGACACCACGCTGCCGCTCTTCTCCGCGCTGCTGCAGGAGAAAGACATCCTGACCGGCAACTACTCGATCCACTGGCTCGAGAAATGGCTGGCCAGCAAGCTCGCCGACGCCTGACCCGCGCGTGAGCAGATCGCAGCAATCCATGTGTGCGGCCCCTTCCCGATCCCGGGGAGGGGCCGCATGACTCTGAGCCCCGAGCTTCTACTGCAGGCCTATCGCGCCGGCGTCTTCCCCATGGCCGAGCACCGCGACGATCCAGAGCTCTTCTGGGTCGACCCGCGCCGCCGAGGTGTCATCCCGATGAACGGCTTTCGCATCTCGCGCAGCCTCGCGCGGCGGCTGCGCCGACAGGATTACGAGGTGACTTTCGATCGAGATTTCGAGGGGGTGATCGACGCCTGCGCCGACAGGCGCGAGACATGGATCAACTCCGAAATCCGTGCGCTCTTCACCGCGCTCCATCACCGCGGCCATGCCCATTCGATCGAGGTCTGGATGCAGGACGAGCTGGTCGGCGGGGTCTATGGCCTCGAAGTGGGCGGCGCTTTCTGCGGCGAGTCGATGTTCTCCCGTCGCCGTGATGGCTCGAAGATCGCGCTGGCCTGGCTGATCGACCTGCTGAAACGCGCGGGCTTCATACTCTTCGACACGCAATTCCTGACCGAACACCTCGCCAGCTTGGGGGCGATCGAGATCCCTCGCCAGCAGTACCGCGCGCAGCTCGCGACGGCGCTCCTGGTGACGCCTGATCTTGCTGGCACGCCGCTGGCGAGCTCAGGTCAGGAGGTGGTGCAGCGCAGCACCCAGACGTCGTAGCGCTGGTGATCCATCGGGTTGAGCGCCGGAGACGAGGCGATCATCCAGCCGCGGAACACCGCGTCCGGGGTGCCCGCCTCGCGGATGGTCAGGAAGGCAAAGGCATCGCCTGCCCGGTTGCCCTCGGGGTAGCGGCACTCCTGCAGCGCGATCTCGATGCGGCCAAAGGCGACACTGGCGCCCGACGCCACCTCGAGGTCGGTCACCCGCCCGGTCAGCTTGTCGAGCCCGCGCAGCACCGCGCCCGAGCCCGTTTCGGTGGCGTCCTGTGCCCCGACCGCGGTCGCGGCCAGCATCAGCAGCCCTGCCAGAGCGCGTTTCATTCGCTTCCTCCCGCGACGTATTTCAGCAGCAGGGAGATCAGGCTGACAGAGCCCTGCGTGTCCAGCACCTCGTCGCCCGCGCCATAATAGAAGGGCGAGCCCCCGGGGCTGATCTCGACGAAGTTGCCGCCCAGAAGCCCCTCGGAGGAGATGACAATCGAGCTGTCGTCGGGCAGCTGCACATCGTCCTGGACCATCAACGTCATATCGGCGCGATAGGTTTCAGGGTTGAGGCGGATTTCGCTGACAGAACCGACCTTTACCCCCGCAAGCCGCACGTCGCTGCCCACGCTGATGCCCTCGAGCGAGCGGAAGCTGGCGTCGAGCGCATACCCCCTGTCGCCGCCGATGGCGAAGCCAGTGGCGCTGACCGCATAAGCCGCGAAAGCGATGGCGCCCGCCAGCACCAGCCCGCCGACGGTCACCTCTGTGGCAGTGTGCGACATGGGATTATTCCGGGCTCTTATTCAGGGCTCCACGCCTCGTAGTCGCGGCGCGGGGCGGGCTCGGGGCGGCGGATCGAGCCCTTGGGCGCATAGGCCAGGGCGGTGCCCGTCAGGTTCTCGACATGCGGCTTTTCCCAGGCCTTATGCGGCAGCGGGCGCTCGGTCGGCGGCGCATCGAACGTGTGGTGCAGCCAGCCGTGCCACTGCGGGCCGACCCGGGTGGCTTCCGCCTCGCCGTTGTACATGACCCAGCGGCGCGTGCCGTCCTTGGTCTGGTAGAAGACGTTCCCCTGCTCGTCCTCGCCGACGCGCTGGCCCTTGCGGGACGTGTAGAGCTGGGTGTTCAGCGTCGCCCCGTTCCACCAGGTAACGGCCCGCAGCAACGTATTGAGAATGCCCATGGACGACTCCTCGCTTGATCCTGTCCCGTGTATGACCAAATCCGCCGCCGAGGTCCAGCGGCGACGGTGCGCCTTCGGCCTCAGGCGGGGGCGAGTGTGGTCAATTCGATTTCTATCCGGAATTTCGGGTCGATCAGCGCGGTCTCGAGCATCGTCGCGACCGGCGGATTGTCTCCGAAGGTCTCGCGCAGCAGCGGCCAGCAGGCTTCGAACTCGGCGGCGTCGGGCAGGTAGTAGGTCACCCGCACCGCGTCGGCGAAGCTCGCCCCGGCCTCTGCCAGCGCCTTCTCGATGGTGGCCAGCGCCGAGCGGCACTGTTCGACCACCGTCTCGCCCTGCCCCACCGTGCCCGCGACATGCACAAAGCCGCCCGCCACGACGGCGCGGCAATAACCGATCTTCGCCTCGAATTCGCCGCCCGAGGAAATGCGTTTGAGGGTCATGGGGTCAGCTCCCGAAGCGGATGCGCGCCGCAAGGCGACCATCGGCGGAAAAGATGTGAAGGTCCTCGGCCGTTGCGTTGCGCATGTACCAGTTGCCAGGCGTGTCGAGCGCGTGCTGCAGCTCGGCACCCAGCTCCGCCGGCCACTCGCCGCGGCACTCGTCCAGCACGTCGACCGGCAACTTGCCGAAGAGCCGTTCCGGCGACTGCCGCCAGTCGCCGCCGAAGCGTTCCCACCAGACGGTCCCGAACGCCGAGGTTGGCGGCGCGTTGGCAACGCCGGTGCCGGTCCGGATGATCGCGTAGGTGCACCCCTTGCCCTCGTCCGAAGCAAGCTTGCTGGCCAGCACCTCCTCGATCGGGAGCAGCCCCCCGAACACCTTGCGGGCATAGGCCTCCGGCCCCGGCGCAAGCGAGCCCGTGCCGGGCACAGATGATGCGCTGCCGTAGCGGGCCTGCACCTCGTGGGGGGGCGGAAGTCTGCGCACGTCGGCGTCACGCCCGTGGAAATAGGCGAACCATGCCCATCCCCCCAAAAAGAAAATGCCTGCCACGACGGCAAGCATTCTCAAAGCGTTCTGCACAAGCTGCGCCAGGAACCAAGTCATTTACTCATACCAAAAAGTCACTTGTCACGCTTGGATCAGCCGGCCGACGCGGGCTCCTTCTTGGGGTCCGCGTAGATCAGCAGCGGCTTGGCGTCGGCGTTCACCGACTCCTCGTTCACCACGACCTCGGTCACATCGGCCATGCCCGGCAGCTCGAACATGGTGTCGAGCAGGATGCCCTCGAGGATCGAGCGCAGGCCACGGGCGCCGGTCTTGCGCGCGATCGCCTTCTTCGCGATGGCCGAGAGCGCATCGTCGGTGAAGGTAAGCGTGGTGTCCTCCATCTCGAAGAGGCGCTGGTATTGCTTGACCAGAGCGTTCTTCGGCTGGGTGAGAATCGTCACCAGGGCGTCTTCGTCGAGATCCTCGAGCGTCGCGATCACCGGCAGACGGCCGACGAATTCCGGGATCAGGCCGAACTTCAGCAGATCCTCGGGTTCCAGCTCCTTGAAGATCTCGCCGGTGCCGCGCTGGTCGGGGTCCCGCACATCGGCGCCAAAGCCCATGGCCGAGCCCTTGCCGCGCTGCGCGATGATCCGGTCGAGACCGGCAAAGGCGCCGCCGCAGATAAACAGGATGTTCGTGGTGTCCACCTGCAGGAATTCCTGCTGCGGATGCTTGCGGCCGCCCTGCGGCGGAACCGAGGCCACGGTGCCTTCCATCAGCTTCAGCAGCGCCTGCTGCACGCCCTCGCCCGACACGTCGCGGGTGATCGAGGGGTTCTCGGACTTGCGGGTGATCTTGTCGACCTCGTCGATGTAGACGATGCCGCGCTGCGCGCGTTCGACGTTGTACTCGCTCGATTGGAGAAGCTTGAGGATAATGTTCTCCACATCCTCGCCCACGTAGCCTGCTTCGGTCAGCGTGGTCGCATCGGCCATGGTGAAGGGCACGTCAAGAATGCGCGCCAGCGTCTGTGCCAGCAGCGTCTTGCCGCAGCCAGTCGGGCCGATCAGCAGGATGTTGGATTTCGCCAGCTCGATGTCGCCACTCTTCTGCGAGTGGTTGAGCCGCTTGTAGTGGTTGTGCACGGCCACAGAGAGCACGCGCTTCGCCTTCATCTGGCCGATCACGTAATCGTCCAGAACGTCGCAGATCTCGCGCGGCGTGGGCACACCGTCGGAGGACTTCAGGCCAGCGCCCTTGGTCTCCTCGCGGATGATATCCATGCAGAGCTCGACGCATTCGTCGCAGATGAAGACGGTCGGTCCCGCGATCAGCTTGCGTACCTCGTGCTGGCTCTTGCCGCAGAAGCTGCAATACAGGGTGTTTTTGCTGTCGCCGCCGGAGTTCGTCGCCATGTCACACCTTTCCAGGCCTTGTGTTCGCATTGGTCGGGGCCGTTGCCCCGACGAGGCCTATCGTCTCTGCCAAGTCCGGAAAGTCTAGGACAGGCCTTTCCGGTCCACAATGTCAAAATTGCCGCGCGCGGGTCGGCGCGCGGCACGGGCGGCGGGTTACGCCGCGTCGGCGCTGCCGCGCTTCTCGACGATCTCGTCGATGAGGCCCCAGGCCTTGGCGTCCTCGGGCGACATGAAGTTGTCGCGCTCGAGCGCCCGCTCGACTTCCTCGAGGGTGCGGCCGCAGTGCTTCACGTAGATTTCGTTGAGCCGCTTCTTCAGCTTCAGCGTCTCTTCCGCGTGGATCATGATGTCGGTCGCCTGGCCCTGGTAGCCGCCCGAGGGCTGGTGCACCATGACGCGGCTGTTCGGCAGCGAGAAGCGCATGCCCGGCTCGCCAGCGGCAAGCAGCAGCGAGCCCATCGAGGCCGCCTGCCCGATCACCAGCGTCGAGACCTTGGGCTTGATGTACTGCATCGTGTCGTAGATCGACAGACCCGAGGTCACCACGCCGCCCGGGCTGTTGATGTACATCGAGATTTCCTTGCCCGGGTTCTCGGCCTCGAGGTGCAGCAGCTGCGCCACGATCAGCGAGGACATGCCGTCATGCACCGGGCCCGAGAGGAAGATGATACGCTCCTTCAGCAGCCGCGAGAAGATATCGTAGGCCCGCTCGCCACGGCTGGTCTGCTCGACGACCATGGGGACGAGGGTGTTCATGTATGTTTCAAATGGGTCTTTCATCTTCGCCTGCCTGCTCTGTCGTGTCCAAATGGTGCCTAGCGCGCGCGCGTTAAACGAGTCTTAGTGTCGGGCCAGAGGGGCTGCAAGGGCTGGCGCGCCAATTCCCCGGCTCATGCGTCGCCCCAGTCCTGTGGTGACGCGCAACTGTGTCGGCTGCATTCCAGCTCGAGCGTCACCTGCCGCAAGCCGAAGCGGCTCTGCATCTCCTCCTTCACCGCGCGCTTGATCCCGTCGGCGCGGGCCCAGGCGCCCTCATCGACCACAAGATGCGCCTGCAGCGCAGCGTTGTGCTCGTCGACCTGCCACAAGTGCGCCTTGTGCAGCCCCGCGACGCCGTCGATCGCCTGCGCCGCCTCCAGCACCTGCGCCGGCACCACGTCAAGCGGGCTGCCCAGCATCAGTACGCGGATCACCCCGCCGATCTCGGCAAAGGCCATCCACAGGATGTATCCGGCGATGAGCAGCGTCACCAGCGGGTCGATCCAGGTCCAGCCGAAATGCAGGATCAGCGTCCCCGCCAAGATCACCGCGAGCGAACCCATGGCGTCCGCCACGTTGTGCAGGAAGGCGGCGCGGATGTTCTGGCTGTCCTTCGACATCGAATAGGTCAACAGCGCGGTCACCACGTCGATCACCAGCGCGACGGCAGCAATGATCACCACCATCCAGCCCTGCACCGGCTCGGGCGAGAGAAACCGCAGGATCGCCTCGATCATCAGGTAGACGCCGATGACGATCAGCGTGGTGTAGTTGATCAGCGCCGCCACTGTCTCGGCACGGGCGTAGCCAAAGGGCATCTCGGCATTGGCCGGGCGGCGCGCGATCTTGCGCGCCAGCGCGGCGATGATCAGCGAGATCGCATCCGAGAAATTGTGCAGCGCGTCGGCGATCATCGCGAGGCTGCCCGAGAGGATGCCGCCCACCACTTGCGCGACGGTGAGCAGCATGTTCACGCCGACCGCGAGCGCCATGCGAAAATCGCCGGCCTCGGGGTCCACGTGATGATGATGGTGGTGATGGTGGTGACTCATGCGGGCATCAGGCGCTCGTACGCCGGGAAGGTCAATAGGGGCGGCAGGATACAGACGGCGCGGAGGCAACCGGCGCCCTGTCCATTCGCGGGATCGGAGGGAGTGAGGGTCGTCAGGCCGTCAGCCTGTCAGAGCACAGCGTCGCGGGATTCGGGCTCCGCATGCTGGAGCGTGCGGGTGATATCGTAGCCAGGCCGCTCGGCGTGCTCGTTCTTCGGGAACAGCCCCAGCGCCGCAGACAGCGACAGCAGGGCGGCGGCGCAGAGAATCCAGTGGCGAAAGCTCATCGGGACGTCCTTCTTCTTGCCTGTTTGTACGGGGCGCTGGCATTTCATATGGGGCGCTCTGCGGCGCGATCCACCCGACTATGCAGCAACGCCGGGTCAAGCCGGGCTCACGATCCTGCGAGGAGACGGCACAACGGCATGTTTCCGCGCGACAAAAAAACGGCCCCCGGGCGGGAGCCGTTCACAGGCGCGGGACGGGGCCGGTCGGCTCAGCTCATCTCGCGCAGGCGCGCGACGTAGCGGGCCATGGTGTCGATCTCGAGATTGACCTTGTCGCCCAGCTTCACGCCACCCCAGGTGGTCACTTCCTTGGTGTGCGGGATGAAGTTGATGCCGAAGGTGGTGCCCTGCACCTCGTTGACGGTCAGCGAGGTGCCGTTGAGCGCCACCGAGCCCTTGGGCGCGATGAACTTCGCCAGCTCGTCCGGCGCGCGCAGCTGTACGCGGGTGCTGTCGCCCTCGTCCTGGATCGAGACCACCTCGGCCAGCCCGTCCACATGGCCCGACACGATGTGCCCGCCCAGCTCGTCGCCGACCTTCAGCGCCCGCTCGAGATTGACCCGCTTGCCGGGTTCCCAGGATCCGAGGTTGGTCTTGGACAGGGTCTCGGCGCTGATCTGCACGTCGAACCAGTCCTCGCCCAAAGTGACCACGGTCAGGCAGACACCGTCGCAGGCGATGGAGGCGCCGATTTCGATGCCCGCGGTGTCATAGGCGGTGCCGATGCGCGCGGTCAGGTCGCCCGCCTGTTCGAGCGCCCGGATTTCCCCCATGTCGGTGACGATGCCGGTGAACATCTGCAAATCCTCTCGACGGCCCCGAGCGCCATAGTTCTCTGGTCACGGGCCTTATTTTGGTCAAATACTGCCGCTAGGGAGGGCCATCGGGCCGGAGAGCCGGACGCCAACCCCTTACGAGTAGGCCGATCCTTAACGAGTGCCCATGTCCAAGGCAACCGCAGACCAGCCAGCAGCGCCACCGCGCCGTGTCTTCCTCTTCCTGCAGGGGCCGCACGGTCCGTTCTTTCATCGTCTCGGCGCCATGTTGCGCCGCACCGGGGCCGAGGTCTGGCGGGTCGGATTCAATGCCGGAGACCGCGCGTTCTGGTTCCACGGCGAGAGCTACCTGCCCTTCAACGGCACTCCCGAGGACTGGCCCGCACGCATCGCCGCCCTGCTCGCCGAGAAGCGTGTCACCGACCTCGTGCTTTACGGCGACACGCGCGGCATCCACGCCGAGGCGGTGACCGAGGCGCGTCGGCGCGGGCTGCGTGTCCATGTCTTCGAGGAAGGCTACATGCGCCCCTACTGGGTGACCTACGAACGCGGCGGCGCCAATGGGCATTCGCGGCTGATGCAGATGGACGTGGCGGACATGCGCGCCGCGCTGGCACGCTCCGACATGGAAGCCCCCCTGCCCCCCGGCCACTGGGGCGACATGCGCCAGCACATCTTCTATGGCGCGCTCTACCATTGGTTCGTGATGTTCCGAAACGGCGACTATCGCAACTTCCGCGCCCATCGCGACCTGCCCGTCGCGCGCGAGTTCCAACTCTACCTGAAACGTCTGCTGACGATGCCGCTGACCCGGGTCGAACGCTTTCTCGAGACTCTGCAGATCCGCCGCGGCGGCTACCCCTACCACCTCGTGCTGCTGCAGCTCGAGCACGACTCCAGCTTCCGCAAGCATTCGCCGTTTGCCAGCATGGGCGAGTTCGTCGACCTCGTGCTGGACGGCTTCGCCGAAGGCGCGCCGGGCCATCATCACCTGGTGTTCAAGGCCCACCCTCTTGAGAATGGCCAGCTGCCGCTGCGCCGCATGATCGCCGAGGCCGCGCGCCGGCTCGGCATCGCCGACCGGGTGCATTTCGTCCCCGGCGGCAAGCTGGCAAGGCTTCTCGACGACGCGCGCAGCGCGGTGACGGTGAATTCAACCGCCGGACAGCAGGTGCTCTGGCGCGGCATTCCGCTCAGGACCTTCGGCCGCGCGGTCTATGCCAAGCCCGAGTTCGTCTCTGATCAGCCGCTGCCCGAGTTCTTCGCCTTGCCGACCCGCCCAGACAGCCGCGCCTACAAGGACTACCGGCGGTATCTGCTTGAAACCAGCCAAGTTCCCGGTGGCTTCTACGCGTCGCGCGGGCGCAGACAACTTCTGCGGCAGGTGGTCGACATGATGCTCTCCCCTCACGATCCTTACGACGCGCTGCGCAACGGGACCGCGGCGCCTCGGCAACAGTTGCGGCTGGTCCGCTGAGCCCGCGCCAAGGCCGGACTCGCTTTTGAAACCGCATTTCCGTACCTTACGCAAAAAACCTGAGGCAGATAAGAACAGGTCGAGGAGACCGAGCCGTGAAACAGTCCCGCTCCCGATGGGCGAAATCCGCCGCCCTTCTGGCCGCAGTGTCGATTCTGGCATCCTGCGCCCTGCCCCGCGTCGGTCCCAACAAGGATGAAATCTACTCCGGTTCCGTGCAGCGCGAAGGCGATGCCTTCATCGTTTCGGTCAACGACCGGGTGACCCGCGCCACCGCCGTCGTGCCTGCACTCGGCTTCTCCGACCAGTTCCAGGGCGCAGGCCTCGTCGGCTCCGACACCATCCAGCCCGGCGACACGCTCGGCCTGACGATCTGGGAGAACGTCGACGACGGGCTGCTGGCCGCTGCCGAAACCAATGCCACCGCGCTCGAAGAGGTGCAGGTCGACGGCTCGGGCTTCATCTTCGTGCCCTACGCCGGCCGCATAAGGGCCTCGGGCAACTCGCCCGAGACCGTGCGCCGGATCATCACCGAGAAGCTGCAGGATCAGACCCCCGACCCGCAGGTCGAGGTGCGCCGCCTTGCCGGTGACGGCTCGACCGTCAGTCTGGTCGGCGCCGTGGGCGGTCAGGGCGTCTACGCCATCGAGCGCCCGACCCGGACGCTTTCGTCGATGCTGGCCCGCGCTGGCGGCATCACCATCCAGCCCGAGATCGCCCAGATCACCGTGCTGCGTGGCGGCAACCAGGGCAAGATCTGGTTCCAGGATCTCTACAAGAACCCGCGCTACGACATCGCCCTGCGCGGCGGCGACCGCATCCTCGTCGAGGAGGACACCCGCGCCTTCACCGCGCTCGGCGCCACCGGCACCCAGGCCCGCGTGCCCTTCGAGACGCAGACGCTTTCGGCCGTCGAGGCGATCGCCCAGGTCGGCGGCCTCGTGCCCTCGGCCTCGGACCCGACCGGCGTGTTCATCTTCCGCAACGAGCCCGCCGACATCGCCAACCAGGTGCTCGGTCGCAGCGACCTGATCGGGGCGCAGCGCATGGTCTACGTGCTCGACCTGACCAAGCCCAACGGCATGTTCATGGCGCGCGACTTCGTGGTGCGCGACCAGGACACGCTTTACGTCACCGAGGCGCCCTATGCCCAATGGAGCAAGGCGATCACCTCGCTCACCGGCACGCTGACCGCCATCGCAACCGTCTCGACCGTCCGCGACGCGGTGACCAACTGATCAAGGACACGGCCCTGAATAATCATAACGAGGGACAGGGCAGCGCCGGGGGAGAAATCCCCCGGCGTCTCTATGTCTACACCGGCGGTTTCCTGACCCAGCGCCGGCTGCGGCGGATGCTGGCGCTGGCTGGCTGGGAGGTATCCCTGGGCCTCCCCTCGGCGCAGGATCACGTCGGCGTCTGGGGCCAGTCTCCCTACGCCGCGCGCGGCGAGGCGATGGCGGCACGCTACGGGGCACCGCTGCTGCGGATCGAGGACGCCTTCCTGCGCTCGCTGCACCCGGGCCGCAAGGGACAGCCCCCGCTCGGGCTGCTGCTCGACCGTACCGGCGTGCATTTCGACGCCAGCGCGCCTTCGGACCTGGAGACCCTGCTGGCCACCCATCCGCTCGACGATCACGCTCTGCTCTCGCGCGCCCGCGGCGGCATTGCCCGGATGCGCGCGGCGCATCTAACCAAGTACAGCGGCTTCGACCCCGGGCAGCCGGTGCCCGAGCCCGGCTACGTGCTGGTCATCGACCAGACGCAGGGCGACGCCTCGGTCCGCGCCTCGGGCGGCGACCGCAACCGCTTTCTCGAGATGCTCTACTGGGCGCAGGAGGAAAACCCCGGCGCCCGCATCGTGATCAAGACCCATCCAGAGACCGCGCAGGGGCTGCGACCGGGGCATTTCACCCAAATGGACGCACAAGGGCGGGTCAGCCTCTGCACCGATCCCGTCTCTCCCTGGGCGCTGCTCGAGGGGGCTGTGGCGGTCTACACGCTCAGCTCGCAGATGGGCTTCGAGGCGATCCTTGCCGGACATCGCCCCCGCGTCTTCGGCACGCCCTTCTATGCAGGATGGGGGCTGACGCAGGACGAGATGCCGCTGCCGCGCCGGAACCGCAGCCTTACCCGCGCGCAGCTCTTTGCCGCGGCGATGATCCTCTATCCCACCTGGTACGATCCCTGCCACGACACGCTCTGCCCCTTCGAGGACGCGCTCGGCGCGCTCGAGGCGCAGACCAGGGCGTGGCGCGAGGACCGGCAAGGCTGGGTCGCCTCGGGCATGAAGCTGTGGAAACGGCGGGCGTTGCAGGGCTTCTTTGGCGGGCAGAAAGCGATGGTCTTTGCCGAAGGCGCCGCCGCCGACGGCAAGTCTGCACAAACCGGCCGGCGCCGCATGACCTGGGCGGGCAAGGCCGAGGGGAACGTGGTGCGGGTCGAGGACGGCTTCCTGCGCTCGCGCGGGCTCGGGGCCGAGCTGGTTCCGCCGCTGTCGCTGGTGCTCGACGATCTGGGCATCTACTACGATCCGACCCGGCCTTCGCGGCTGGAAACGATCCTCGCGAAAGCGCCCGAGCTGCGCCCCGACCAGCAGGACCGCACGCAGCGGCTCATCGCGCGGCTCACCGGCGCGGGGCTGACCAAATACAACCTCGGAACGCCGCCCCCGGCCCTGCCTGACGGGCATCGCATCCTCGTGGTCGGGCAGGTCGAGGACGATGCCTCGATCCGCCTCGGCAGCCCCGACATGCAAAGCAACGCCGCGCTGCTCGCCCGCACCCGCGCCGAGAACCCCGAGGCCGTTCTGCTGTGGAAGCCGCACCCCGATGTCAGCGCCCGGCTGCGCAAGGGCGCTGTCGCGCAGCCCGAGAGGTGGGCCGACCTGACGGTCGAGGGCACGGACATGGGAGCTCTGCTGGGACAGGTGCAGGAGGTCTGGACGATGACGTCGCTTTCCGGCTTCGAGGCGCTGCTGCGCGGGGTTCCCGTCACGACGCTCGGCGCGCCGTTCTACGCCGGATGGGGGCTGACGCGCGACCTCGGGCCGGTCCCGGCGCGCCGCCTGTCCGGACAGCGGCCCACGCTCGAGGCGCTGGTCCACGCCACCCTCATCTCCTACCCGCGGTACCGCGATCCGGTGAGCGGCCTGCCCTGCACGGCAGAGGTCGTCGCGGAGAGGCTGGAGCACGGTGCGATCCCGCACCCCGGCCTGCCCAACCGGCTGCTGTCGAAACTTCAGGGGCTGCTTGCCTCGCAGGCGCATTTCTGGCGCTGACACGCCGGGGGCCGCCTTGGGCGCTCAGCGCCGCCCGCGCAGCGCCCCGAGGCTCGCGGTGACCGCAAAGATCAGCGTTGCCGCGCAAACCATGCTCGGTCCGGCGGGCGTGTCGAAGAGCAGCGCGCCCTCGAGCCCGGCCAATGCAGAAACCCCACCGATCCCCGCCGCCATCAGCGCCATCGCCTCGGGCGTGCGCGCAAAGGGCCGGGCCGCCGCCGCCGGGATGAGGAGCATCGCCCCGATCAAGAGCACGCCCACCACCTTGATGGCCACCGCCACGGTCAGCGCCAGCGCCACGGTCAGCACCCGGCTTTCCAGTCGCGGGTCGATGCCGCTGGCATGGGCAAGGTCGGGCGAGAGCGTCGCGGTCAGCAGCGCCTGCCAGCGCCAGAGCAGCAGCGCCAGCACGAGCGCCGCCCCGCCCCAGATCACCAGCAAATCGCTCTTGGTGACCGCGAGGATGTCACCGAAGAGATAGGCCGAAAGGTCGAGCCGCGCGCCCGGTACGAAGGTGATCGCCACGAGGCCGATCGCCAGCGCACCATGCGCCAGCACACCAAGCACCGTGTCGATCCCGAGCCCGCGCTCGCTCAACGCGCCCACGAGCACCGCCATGACCAGCGCCACGAAGAGCGTCCCGGCAAAGACCGGCAGCGAGAGGGCCAGCGAGAGCGCCACGCCAAGGATCGCCGCGTGGGCCGTGGCATCGCCGAAGTTGGCCATGCGCCGCCACGATACGAAGCAGCCGAGGGGTGCCGCCGCCAAGGCAAGGCCGAGCCCCGCCAGCGCCGCGCGTACAAGGAAATCGTCCAGCATCAGTGCCCGTGCCCTGCGTGATCGTGGTGGGAATGGTCATGCGCATGGTCATGGGCATGATCGTGCGTATGCGTGTGCTCGTGTCGGTAGAGCGCCAGCGCACCATGGGTGCCGGTGCCGAAAAGCGCCCGGTACTCCGCCGCCTGCGCCACCGTCTCGGGGTGGCCCTGGCAACAGACATGGCCGTTGAGGCAGACCACGCGGTCCGAGGCGCTCATCACCACGTGCAGCTCGTGGCTGACCATCACCACCGCGCAGCCGAGCCGCGCGCGGATCTGCTCGATCTGCCGGTAGAAAGCCGCCGAGCCCGGCTGGTCGAGCCCCTGCGTCGGCTCGTCGAGCAGCAGCACCTCGGGCTTGCCGAGGATCGCCCGCGCCAGCAGCACGCGCTGGAACTGCCCGCCCGAGAGCCCCGACATGGGCCGCTCCTCCAGCGCCCCGGCCCCAGCCTCTTCCAGCGCCGCACGGCCCTCGGCGCGGCTGATCCGCTGCGGCAGAGACAGGAACCGCGCCACGGTCAGCGGGAGCGTCGCGTCGATCTGCAGCTTTTGCGGCACGTAGCCGAGCCGGAGCCCCGGCTTGCGCGTCACCTTGCCCGCCTGCGGCCGGACCGCGCCGATCAGCGTGCGCAGCAGCGTCGACTTGCCCGAGCCGTTCGGCCCGACGATCGTAACGATCTCTCCGGGGTCTACGTGGAAATCGACACCCTGCAGCACCGGATGCTCGCCCAGCGTGACCTGCAGGCCAAGCGCCTCGATAAGCGTCATGCGGCCGCTCCGCGGCAGTGCGGGCAGAGCCCCTCGGCCTCGACCACCATCCGCTCGAGCGCGAAATCCAGCTCCTCGGCCGCGGCCTTCACCGCCTCGCCAATCCCCTGCGAGCGCATTTCGGCCACCAGTCCGCAGGCGCTGCAGAGCAGGAAGGCCGGCTTGTGCCGCTCGCCGGGATGGGCGCAGGCGACAAAGGCGTTCAGCCGCTCGATCTTGTGGGCAAAGCCGTTGCTGACGAGGAAGTCCAGGGCCCGATACACCGTCGGCGGCTGCGCCGGCTGACCGTCATCCCGCATGGCATCGAGCAGCTCGTAGGCCCCCATCGCCTTGTGCTTACGCAGCAAGAGCTCGAGCACCCGGCGGCGCTGCTTGGTCAGCGACAACCCCTCGCGGGCGCAGGTGTCTTCCGCCGCCTGCAGGGCGCTCTCGCGGCAATGCGCGTGGTTGTGCGGGGTGAACCCAAGAGGATCGGTATGCTCTGTCATGTCGTCTGCCCTGATGCCTGACATCTCGCCCCCGGAGCGGGACCGCGGTGGATGGGGGTTGATATGTTATAGTGTTGCCGATATCAACCCCACCTGTTGTTACTTTATAACACATCTTGATTCCCGACCGTCACGTAAGAGGCCCCGATGTACCGCTCCCTCCTCCCCGCCCTTCTGCTCGCCAGCCCCGCTTTCGCCGAGGTGCCCAAGGTGGTCACCGACATCGCCCCCGTGCAGGGGCTGGTGGCCAGCGTGATGGGCGACCTCGGCACACCGGACCTGCTGATCCCCGCCAGCGCCTCGCCGCACAGCCATGCGCTGAAACCCTCCGAGGCGCGCGCGCTGCAGCAGGCCGACCTGGTCTTCTGGATCGGCGAGGAGCTGAGCCCGGACCTCGCCCGCAAGATCGACTCCATCGCGCAGGCGGGCAGCGCGGTCTCGCTCTTCGACCTGCCCGGCACCCGGCACCTCGCGGCGCGCAACGACGTGCTTTTCGCCGAGCCCGGTGCGCAGGGGGATCATGACCACGGCGGGCACGACGAGGAGGCGCACGATCACGACGCGCATGACGATCACGGTCATGGCGAACACAGTCACGACGACCATGCGCACGAGGACCATCACGACCATGGTCACGAGGCGGGCGGACACCACCACGAGGGCGACGACCCGCACGCCTGGCTCTCGGTCGACAATGCCGCGACTTGGCTGACCGCGATTGCCGAGAGCCTTGCGGCGCAGGATCCCGAGAACGCCCAGACCTACGCCGCCAACGCCGAGGCCGCGCAAGCCCGCATCGCCGAGGCCCGCGCCGCCGCCGAAGCCACGCTCGCGCCGGTGAAGGACAACCATTTCGTCGTCTTCCACGACGCCTTCCAGTACTACGAGGACAGCTTCGGGCTGACCGTGCTGGGTGCGATCTCGCTCTCGGATGCCACCACCCCCAGCCCGGCCCGCCTCGACGCGCTGCGCGACGCGCTGAGCGGCGCGGCTGCGGCCTGCGTCTTTGCCGAGCCGCAGTTCGACCCGCGCCTCATCGCGGCGGTGACCGAAGGCGCGGGCACCCCGGTGGCCGAGATTGACCCGCTCGGTGCCACGCTCGAAGCCGGCCCCGGCTTCTACCCGGCGCTGATCGAGGACATGGCGCAGCGCATCGCGGATTGCGCCGCTCAATAAGCTCTACCCCGACATCCCGCTGCGCGACGCCTCTTTGCCTTGATGGCAAAGGGGCTTTTCCTTGCCGCATTTCCCGACTAATTAGCTTGGATAAAGGACGCGGGCGCCGCGTCGCCGGGGTTTGCCACTCTCAGACCTTGCGGAACTCACGGCGCCACAGCCGCGCAAGGAAACCGGATGACCACGCCCCTCGCCTCTCTCAGCCGCCGCGGCTTCCTTGCCGGGGCCGCCAGCCTGCTCGCAGCCCCGAAGCTGCATGCCGCCGAGGAGCTGCGCTTTGCGCATGCCTATGGCGAGACGGTCCTCGCCGCGCCGGCGAGACGCGTCGTCTCGCTGGGCTACACCACGCAGGACAGTCTCTTGGCGCTCGGCATCGTGCCGCAGGCGATCCGCTACTGGTACGGCGATCACCCCTATGGTGTCTGGCCCTGGGCGCAGCCGCTGCTCGGCGACGGGCAGCCGATGCTGATGACCGGCGAGGTGTCGATCGAGACCGTCGCCAGCCTCGCCCCCGATCTTATCGTCGGCATCGGCTCGGGCATCTCCGAGGCCGAATACGCGCTCTTGTCGCAGATCGCCCCGGTTTTGATGCAGGCGCCCGAATTCACCACCTACGGCATGCCCTGGGACGCCGAGCTGCGCATGCTCGCCCGCGCCACCGGCACCTCGGAACGCGCCGAGGCGCTGGTCGCCGACCTGCACGGCCGCTTCGAGGCTCTGCGTGCCCGGCACCCCGACTGGCAGGGCCAAACCGCCGTCTGCGCCTGGCACGAGGGCGGGCAGACCAGCGCCTTCCTCGACGGCGACAGCCGCGCGCAGGTGCTGCGCGAGATGGGCTTCCGCCTGCCCGAGGCGCTGGCGCAGATGCAGGGGACCGACGACTTCTACACCGCGCTCTCGCCCGAGGACCTCTCGCCCATCGACGCCGACCTGCTGCTGTGGATCTCGGACGGTGGACAGGCTGACGATCTCGCCGCGCTCGCCATGCGCCGCACCCTGCGCGCCAACGCCGAGGGGCGCGAGGCCTTCTGCGACGCGCTGCTCTCGGGCGCGCTCTCCTTCGGCAGCGTGCTGTCGGTGCCCTATGCGCTGAAGCGGCTCGAGCCCGAGATCAGTGCCGCCCTCGACGGCGATCCGAAAACCGTGGTGCCGAGCGCCTCCGAGGCCGGCCTGCTCTGATGCTCCGCCTGCTCGGTCTTTTCACGCTGCTGGCACTGGCGCTCGCGCTCGCCCTTTCGGTGGGCGCCCGGCCGGTGACGCCCGCTGTGGCGCTGGAGGCCCTGCGGGCCTACGATCCGACCAACCCCGCGCATGTGACCCTTATGGCGATCCGCCTGCCCCGCCTTGCGGCAGGGCTGATCGCGGGCGGCGCGCTCGGCCTCGCCGGCACCGTCATGCAGGTGATGACCCGCAACCCGTTGGCCGACCCCGGACTGCTCGGGGTGAACGCCGGGGCCGCCTTCGCGCTGCTCATCGGGGCGACTGCCCTGGGCACCTCGGACGCCACCTCGGTGGCGCTGCTGACTTTCCCCGGGGCGGCGCTCGCCTCGGCGCTGGTGTTCACCCTTGGAGGCGGGCTGCGCGGCGACGTGGGGCCGGTGCGGCTGACCTTGGCGGGCGCGGCGCTGAACGCGCTGCTGCTGTCGCTGGTCACCGCCATCGTGCTCATCCGGCAGGACACGCTCGACATGTTCCGCTTCTGGGTCGCCGGATCGCTGACCCAGGCCGCCAGCCGCCCACTCATGGAAATGGCGCTGATCGCCGCAGCCGGGGGGATCCTGGCGCTGGCCATCGCCCCGCAGATCGAGGCGCTCTCGCTAGGCTCGGCGCTGTCGCGCAGTCTTGGCACCAAGCCCCGCCGGGTGCAGGCGGCGGCGCTGGCGGTGGTGACGCTTTGCACCGGGGCGGCCGTGGCGGTCGCCGGGCCGATCGCCTTCCTCGGCCTCATGGTGCCGCCGCTCGCCCGGCGCGTCGCCGGCCACGCGCTGCGCCGCGAACTCCTCGCCTCCGCCCTGCTGGGCGCGGCACTGCTGCTCTTTGCCGACACGCTGGGCCGGGTGGTGATGCCGCCCGCCGAGGTCCGGGCGGGCATCATGACGGCACTGATCGGCGGGCCGATCTTCCTCTGGGTGGCACGGCGCCTGCGCCCCGGGGCCACCGCATGAAGGGGGCTCTGACGCTCTGCCTGCTGCTGCTCTGCGCGACGCTGGCGGCACTGATGCTGGGGCCGGTGCAGCTGAGCCCCGCCCTGCTCTGGCAGGGGCTGCGCACTGGCGAGGGCCCCGGCGCGCTGGTGCTGGGCACGATCCGCGGCCCTCGGGTCGTCACGGCGCTGGGTGCCGGGGCGGTTCTGGGCCTCTCGGGCGCGCTTTTCCAAGCGCTCTTCCGCAACCCGCTGGCGGCGCCGGACATCATGGGGTTCACCGCGGGCGCGGGGCTGACCATCATCGCCGCCATTGCGCTCGGCCTCACCCTGCCGCCGCCGCTGTTGGCAGCGGGCGGCGGTCTGGCGGCGGCGCTGCTGGTCGCGCTGCTCTCGCAGCGCAGGGGCCAAGCGACGCCGCCGCTGACGATGATCCTGGTCGGGCTCGGAATCGGCTTCATCGCCTCGGCGCTGTCGAGCTTCCTGCTGACCCTGCTCCCGCATCCGCAGGCCGCCGAAGCCCAGCGATGGCTGACGGGCTCGCTGGCAGCGCGCGACTGGACCCATGTGGCGCAGGTGTGGCTGATCGGCGCGCTGCTGGCGGCACTGGCCCTGGCGCAGATGCGCCGCCTCGCCGCGCTGGAGCTGGGAGAGGACCTCGCCGCCGGGCTCGGCCTGCGCGTCGGTCGGGCGCGCATCGCGCTGGCCGGAACCGCCGTGCTGCTGGCGGCGGCGGGCGTGGCGGTGGCGGGCCCGGTGCCCTTCATCGCGCTGATGTCCGGCCCGCTTGGCGCGCGGATCACCGGCGCGCGGCGGCTGCGCGGACAGATGCTCTCGGCCGCGGGCACCGGTGCGCTGGTGCTGGTGGTCGCCGACCTTGCCGCCCGCGCGGCGCTGCCCGGTATCCAGCTGCCCGCTGGGGTGATGACCGGGCTTCTCGGTGCCCCCTACCTGCTCTGGCGCCTGTCGCGCGAAATGGAGAAAGGCGAGCTATGACCCTTGATCTGCCCCCCGCCGGCCTCGCCGCCGAGCGCCTCTCGCTGGGGTACGCCGAACGCCCGGTGATCGCGGAGCTGTCGCTCGCGCTGCCGCGTGGCGAAATGACCGCCATCCTTGGCCCGAACGGCTGCGGCAAGTCCACCCTGCTGCGCGCCATGGCCCGGCTGCTCGCCCCCTCTGCCGGGCGCGTGCTGCTCGACGGCGAGGACATCCACCGCCGCGACACCCGCGCGCTGGCCCGCGAGCTGGCGATCCTGCCGCAGAGCCCCATCGCCCCCGAGGGCATCACCGTCGCCGATCTCGTCAAGCGCGGCCGCACGCCGTGGCGCGGCCCTTTCACCCCTTGGCGCGACGAGGATGCCTCTGCCTGCGCCGACGCGCTGGCCGCCGTGCAGATGAGCGCATTCGCCGACCGTCCCATTGGCGAGCTCTCTGGCGGGCAGCGGCAGCGGGCCTGGATCGCGCTGGTGCTGGCGCAATCCGCGCCGCTCCTGCTGCTCGACGAGCCGACCACCTACCTCGACCTCGTGCATCAGATCGAGGTGCTGGCACTACTGCGCCGCCGCAACCGCGAAGCCGGGCTGACGGTGGTCTCGGTGCTGCACGACCTGAACCTCGCGGCGCGTTTCTCCGACCGGCTGGTGCTGCTGGGCCGCGACGGGCTCGTCGCCACCGGCAGCCCTTGGGAGGTGCTGACGCCCGTACACCTTCAGACCGCCTTCGGACTTGCCGCCCGCGTCGATCCCGACCCGGTGACCGGCACGCCGATGGTCATCCCGCTCTGAGCGAAAGGCGCACCATGGTTCTGCCCGACCGATCCATCTCTGCCAGCCGATACGACGGCCCGCTGCCCGAGGGCTTCCTCAGCCGCCTGCGCGCGCAGCTCGAAGACTACGACATCCCGCTGCAGCAACGCGGGCACCAGCTGACCGCCCGCTACACCCAGGCCGATATCACCCTGCGGCTCGACCACGCCGGCTTTGCCGTGCAGATCGCCGCCGAGGGCGAAGTGCCCCTGCACCAATGCCGCGAAAGCGTGATCTACTTCCTCGACGCGGCGCTGCCCGAGGCGAGCGCGCGCATGACCTGGAGCGACGTCAATGCCCGCCGCACACCGCCCAACTTCCACCTCGCCGCCGTGCTCGGCACGCGGCCGATCAGCCCGGGATTCCTGCGCGTCGAGATGGCCTGCGACGGCATCGCCGCGCTGCAGGAGGGCGGCATGCATTTCTCGCTGCTGCTGCCGCCCGAGGGGACCACGCCGCGCTGGCCCGAGCTGACCGAGCAGGGCCGCACCATCTGGCCGGATGGCGCCTGCGCGCTGCACAGGGCGGCCTATACCTTCGTCTGGCTCGATGCCAAGGCGGGGCGGTTTGCCTTCGACATCTTCGAGCATGAGGGCGGGCGGACCACCGACTGGGCGCGTCGCGCGAGGCCGGGCGAGACGGTGGGAGTGATGGGGCCGGGCGGCGGCGAGTTCCCCGAGGCCGACCACATCCTGCTTGCCGGGGATGAGACCGCCCTGCCCGCCATCCGCCGCATCCTCGAGCAGTCGCCCGCGGACCGGCGCGGCACGGTGATCCTGGAGACCGCCTCGGAGCAGCACCGCCCCGCGCTGATCCTGCCAGAGGGCATGGCGCTGCGCTGGATCACCCGCGGCCACGGCGGCGGGCTGGGAGCCGCACTGAACGAGGTCAGGGGACTCGAGGACGGCCAATTCGTCTGGGTTGCCGCCGAGAAATCCGTTGTCCGCTCGGCCAAGGCCCACTTCAAGGAGCTTGGCCTGCCGCGCGAGCGCGGGTATTTCTCGGCCTATTGGACCAAGGGCTGAGGCGGGGCGGCCCCGCCCCTCAGACCCCGGTGCTCAGACCCCGCCGGTGCGCCCGGGGAAGACCTGCAGCGTCACGCCCGCCCCCTCGAGCGCCGCGCGCACGGCCCGGGCGATCTGCAGCGCCGTCTTGCCGTCGCCATGCAGGCAGATCGTGTCCACCGCCGCCGGGATGTGCTTGCCGCTCTCGGTGATGATCGCCCCGGCTTCGACCATCTTGACCATGCGCGCGGCAGCCAGGTCGGCATCGTGGATCACCGCACCCGGCAGCGCGCGGTCGACCAGCGTCGCATCGTCGTTGTAGGCGCGGTCGGCAAATATCTCGCCGGCCCAGCGGCAGCCCAGTTCCTCGACCGCCGCCTGCTGCTGCGTCGCCGCCAGCACCATGACGATGATCTCGGGATCGACCGCGAGCGCCCCCTCGTAGGCGGCCAGCGCCATGGCCTTGTCCTCGGCGCACATGTTGGCCAGCGCGCCGTGCAGCTTGAGGTGCCGCACCTTGCCGCCCGCCATGCCCGCCATCGCCTGCGCCGCGCCGAGCTGGTAGGCGGTCAGGTTGCGCAGGCTGGCCGACGACAGCTGCATCCGCCGCCGCCCGAACCCCTGCAGATCCGGAAAACCCGGATGCGCCCCGATGCCGGTGCCATGGTCGACGGCGCGCTTCATCGTCGCCGCCATGACGTCGGGATCGCTGGCGTGAAACCCGCAGGCGATATTGGCCGAGGTGATCACCTCCAAGAGCGCCGCGTCCTGCCCCATGACCCAGGGCCCGTAGCTTTCACCCATATCCGCGTTGAGATCGACGCTGGTCATCCTGCGCTCCCCTTTTTTCTGTCGTGTCTAGTGGTCGTGATGCTCACCGTTGGAGAACCCGCTGACCAGCTTGTACCCCAGAAGGTCTGGAACGTCGCCGGGGTGCCGCACCAGCGGCTCGACCCGGCGCGGCATCTCCTTGAGCGCGGCGCGATGGGCCGCCTCGGCCGCCAGCGCCTCGTCCATCGTCACGAAGCGGAAGCGCAGCTCGGCGCCGGCGGGCGCCTGCGCGATGCGCGGCAGATCGGCGGGAATGACCGTGGCCAGGCGCGGATAGCCGCCTGTCGTCTGGCACTCGGCCAGCAGCACGAAGGGGGCGCCGTCTCCGGTCACCTGGATGTCGCCGGGGGTGATGATCTCGGAGACCACCGTCAGCCCCCCCTCGACGCCAAAGGGCTCGCCCTCGGGCACGACCTTGGCGCCCATCCGGTTGGCGCGGGCGTCGCGGGTGAAGCGGGTGGTCTCGAGCCGGGCGCGCTGCTCCTCGGGGAAGAGCCGGGTCTGCAGGCTCTCGACCACGCGCAATGCGCCGCCCGAGAAACGGTCCTCCACAGCCAGCTTGCGTGCCACGGCGCTGCCGCGGTCGACACCCACGCGAATGCGGTCGCCTGCCTCGATCGCCCGGCCGAGCCCGGCCGTCAGATGCGCCGAGACCGCGCCGAGGATCTCGTCAGGCGCAAGCCCCCCGCCCACCGACAGGTAGCCATAGGCCCCGGCCTGCAGCGGGCCGATCTCCAGCACTGCGCCCTTGGGCAGCGCGTGGCAGGCGTGCCAGACAACCGGTGCGCCGTCGATGCTGGCGCGCATCGGCGCGCCGGTCAGCGCGATGCGCAGATCGCAGCCCGCCTCGAAGCGTCCGCCCACGCCGCCCATCTCCAGCGCCGCGCTCTCGCCCTGCCCGAGCAGCGCCGCAGCCTCGGCCAGCGCCATGCGGTCCATGGCGCCGCCCCGTGACAGGCCATAGGCGATCCAGCCCGGACGCCCGCCATCCTGCACGGTGACCGCCGGCCCGGCGCGATGCACGATCAGCTCGCGGCGCGTGGTTCCGGTCATGGCAATGCCTCCCAGCTCGCCCCGCCGTCGGGATCGTCCTGCATCCGCTCAAAGACCTCCACCGAAACCTGCGGGAATTCCACCTCGTCGCCCGGCGCCAGCAGGAAAGGCCGCTTGGCCCCGAGCCGGAACAGCGGCGCGGCGGTCTGGCCGACGTGGCGCCAGCCGGTGGGTGCGGTGACCGAGAAGATGACGAACTGCCGGATCGCCAGCACCAGCGCCCCCTGCGGCACGCGCGGGGTCAGCGCCTGCTGGCGCGGAATGTTCCACACCTCGGGAAGCTCCCCGAGATAGGGCTGGCCCGGCGCGAAGCCGAGCGCTGTCACGCGCACCCGCGCGGACGACAGCGACTCCACCGCATCGGCCTCGGTCATCCCCGCCACCTGTGCCGCCTCGGCAAGCTGCGGCGCGAGGGTGCCGCCATAAGCGGTAGGAATGCGGTGCAGGCGGCGGCCGTGCGGCAACTCGGCCTGCAGCCAGTCCCGCGAGCCCATGAGCGCGCGCAGCCGTGCCTCGAGATCCGCATGTGGCACCGCCAGCGGATCGAAGCGCAGATAGGCCGAGACCAGCGACGAGGATATCTCCTCCACCCCCTCCCAGCTTTCGCGCTCCAGCGCGGCACGGAAGGCCAGCGCGGCGCGGTTGGCAGGCTCGCTCAGCCGGTCGCCGAAGCTCACCAGCATGCCGTCGATGCCGGCGGTGCGCAGCAGGGGATAGGAAGACGTATGGGTCATGCGCCGGACGTTAGCGATGTCCCGCGCGGCTGCAACAGGCAATGACCGTCGCCGGCCCCGGGTCCGGCCCTGCGTTTCGTCCAGACAGACGTTCCTTCGGGAGGACGCACGCAGCGCGGCGGGAGCAAAGCCCCATCAAAGCCTAATGCCGCACTTAGTGCGGCGCGGGCAGAGCCCCCCTGTTGGGCTGGAGCACGTTGTGCGTTGGCAGCGAAGGCCCTTGCCCGCCCTGTCAGTGCCGCGTCTGCTTGGCGTGTTCGCGCTCGGCCAGCTCGATCGCCTCTTCCACGTCCTGCGGATCGTCCGAGGGCACGGCGTAGCTGCCCGACATCCACTTCGCCAGATCGACATCGGCGCACCGTTTCGAGCAGAAGGGGCGGTATTTCTCGTCGGTCGGCTTGGCGCAGATCGGACAGCTCATGGCAGCATCCCCGGTTTCAGCACCTCGCTCAGCGGCACGCGCTCGCGCTTGCGCTGCAGCTCCATGAGCCCCAGCTGGGTCCAGCCGGCGAGGATGGTTTCGGTGGCGTCGGTCTTCAGCGCCGCGCGCAGCACGGTCTCGAGCTGGCGGCGCTCTTTTTTCGGGATCGGCGCGGGATCGACGATGATCTGCCCGCCGAGCCCGCGCAGGCGCAGCTGCCGGGGCAGCTCGCGCAGGGCAGCGATATTGGCCTTGAGCCCCGCCGCCGGCGAGGTGTCGCCGCCGGTGTTGACGTCCACTGCGACCAGCGCGCGGGTGGGCTCGATGCTCATCGAGCCGCCCCCGGGCAGCGGCACCAGCGGGCGCTGCAGGGCGGCGATCATCTCGTGCACGTCATGGCGCTCGAAGGCGCCGGGCTCTGCGTCCACCTCGCCCTCGTCCCACTCGCGCCAGGCCATGGAATGCGGCCCGTCGCCCTCGACCAGCAGTTCGGCCTTGCCCGAGACATCCGCCATCACCTGCGCGCAAAGCTGCGCCATGGCGGCGATGTCCTCGGCGATCTCGTCCGGATTGCCCTCGGCGCAGGAAGAGCGCAGGATCAGGCCGTTCTCGGCCTCGTTGGCGCCGGGCATGACCTCATGGGCAATCTCGAGCAGGCTCTCGCGGATGTCCTCGTCCTTGATGCGGCGCGAGATGTTCAGCCCCGGCGCGCCGGGCGTGACGATGGCGTAGCGCGATTTGAAGAGGATGCGGGTGGTGACCGGGATCGCCTTGCCCGGCTCGGCAAAGCCAGTGACCTGCACGATCAGCGGCTGGCCGGGTGCCAGCCCCTTGACCTGCCGCAGGAAGGCCGAGCCCTCGGGCGTGTCGAGGAACATGCCGCCCTGCCCCTTCATCGGGCGCTGCGCGATGCCTCGGTAGATGGTGCCCGGGCGCGCGTGATCGCTGTCGATCAGCAGGTCCTCGAGCTTGCCGTCGACGATCAGCGCGGCGGCTTCCGCCTCGCCGAACTGGTCGAGCGCGATGGTGCGTCCCTTCATGCGAGGCCCCTTTGGTCAGTCTGCAGGTTTATAGAGCGGGTAGCCCGCCGCGAGCAGCAAGTTCGCGGTCTCGGCCATCGGCAGGCCGACAACCGAGGTGAAGCTGCCATTGATCCACGGGATGAACGCCCCGGCGAGTCCCTGGATGCCGTAGCCCCCGGCCTTGCCCTGCCAGTCGCCCGAGGCGAGGTAGGCGTTCAGCTCCTCGTTGGAGAGGTTCTTCATTTGCACCTGGGTGACAACGTCGCGTTCCCAGATACGGCTCCCGCGGCGCACCGCGACGGCCGTGATCACCCTGTGACGGCGACCAGAGAGCTTGGTGAGAAACTCCGCGGCCTCGCCCGCGTCGCGGGGCTTGCCGAGGATGCGGCGCCCGAGCGCGACGGTGGTGTCGGCCGAGAGCACGATCTCGTCGTCTGCAGAGGGAATCGCCTGCGCCTTCTCGCGCGCGAGCCGCACGCAGTAAGGGCGGGGCAGCTCGCCCGGCATCGGGTCTTCGTCGATGTCGGGCGGGCGGATGTCGTCGGCAGTGACGCCAAGCTGCGCGAGCAGGTCGCGCCGCCGGGGCGAGCCGGAACCGAGGACGAGTTTCATGCGCGGACCTCCCGTGTCCGTGTCAGGGAACGCGGGATCCGCCATGAGATTCCGGGTCATGCGGAGTTACTTGAAGCGGTAGTTGATCCGGCCCTTGGTCAGATCATAGGGCGTCATTTCCACCTGAACCTTGTCGCCGGCAAGAACCCGGATGCGGTTTTTCCGCATCTTACCTGCCGTATGCGCGATGATCTCATGGCCGTTCTCTAGCTCGACCCGAAACGTCGCGTTGGGCAGGAGTTCCTTCACGACACCGGGAAATTCGAGCGTATCTTCCTTGGCCATGCTTTCTCCTGAAAATGCAGTCCCGCTGACTTTCGCGGAACGCGGATGCATATGCGCCCAAACGGGGCAATTTTCAAGCCCACAATTGCAGATTGTCGGGAATAGGCTCTAGCGCAGCGCCCGCTGGGTCACGGGGCCGTCGCGGCCGGACTGATCGTCCCAGTGGCTTCGGTTCAGCACGACGCCATCGTTACGGACCCGCGCGACGGCGTCAAGGTCAACCTCGGCATAGGTCCAGCCGGGTTGTCCGAGTCGGCCCTCGGCGATCACCCCGGTGGCAGGAAAGCCGGTGTCGGGCGGACAGAAGACCCCGCCCATGCCCATGTTGGTATCCACCGCCTCGGACCAGTCGCAGGCTCCGACCGTCGAAGCCATCACCGCGATGCACTGCTGCTCGAGCGCGCGGGCCATGGCGCCGATGCGCACCCGGCTGTAGCCCGCCAGCGCCTCGGTGCAGGAGGGCACCAGCAGAAGATCGGCGTCGCGCAGCGCCCGGCCGAGCAGCGGGTACTCGCTGTCGTAGCAGATGAGGATGCCGATCTTGCCGAGCGCGGTGTCGAAGAGCTGCAGCGGCGCGCCGCCCACAACGTGCCAGTCCTCCCGCTCGAAACGGGTCATGATCTGCTTGTCCTGACACCCCATGCCGCCGCCGGGCGCGAAGAAGCGCGCGCGATTGACCGGGCGCGAGCCGAGGGCGGCATCGAAGACCGGGGCGGAGGCGGCGAGGATGTGGGCCTTGTACTTGCCAGCGAGTTCCGAGTGCAGCGCATCCACCTGCGGCATGTGCTCGGAGACCGCGTGCAGCGAGGCCTCGAGATCACCTGCCGAGGCGCGCCCGGCCAACGTCGCGATCTCCATCGCGCCATACTCGGGGAAGACCAGGAGTTCTGCGCCCTGCCCCGCGGCCTCCGAGATCCAGGTCTCGATCTTTGCGGCATAGGCGTCCCAGTCCTCGAGGAAGTCCATCGGGTAAGCAGCAGTGGCGATCTTCATGCATGGTGTCCTTGGCTGGCGGGGTCGAAGGGTCTCTGCCCCCGTCCGCTGCGCGGAATCCCCGGCGTATTTGGAAAGAGAAGAAGGGTCAGGCGGTGTCGTCGTCGAGGTCACGAAGCCAGAACTGCAGGGTGTGGTCGGTCTGCTCGGGCTGGTCGACGTCGCGCCAGCGGAAGCAGGCGACGACGCCCTGGAGCGGCGCGTAGCGGTGCTTGCGCCAGAACGTGTCGAGCGGGGTGTAGGCGGCGGGGCGCAGCGGGTGATCCGCGGGGCGCTGAACGGCGCAGAAGGCGCTGTAGCGGCGGCCGAGCGCGCGGGCGTGTGCCTCGCGCGCCTCGAAGAAGCGGTGGCCGATGCCCTGCCCGCGCGCCTCGGGCAGCAGCACCGACTCGGCGCAGTAGAAGATGTCGGCCAGCGCGAGTCCGGTGGCGGAGAAGGGCGCGGCGAAATCCTCGGCGTGATCCTCCATCGGGGTGCCGGTGGCGGCGCCGACGAGGCGCGGGCCCGCAAAGGCGCCGACCAGCACGGCCCCGGCGCTGGTGCGGTAGCTTTCCAGGTAGCGCCGCTCGTAATCCAGATCGCCGTCGTAGAGATAGGGCCAGTCGCGAAACACCGCGATGCGCAGCCGCGCCACGTCGTCGAGCGCCGAATCGAGCGCCGCGCCGGTCAGGACACGAACCTCGGTCACCGCGGTCACGAGACCTGCCGGATCCAGTCGGCGAGATTGTAGAAAGTGACGACCCGGGTGATCTTGCCGTCCTCGAGCGAGAAGAAGGACCCAGCCGGCAGGCGGTACGTCTGGCCCCGCGCCTCGGGCAGGCCCGCGTCGGTGCTGAGATAGGTGCCGTTCACCGTGAACTCGGCGGCGGCGCGGGTGCCGCCCTCGGCTTCGAAGACCACCATATCGGTCAGGTGCTCGTCGTAGCAGTGGGACATGTGGGCGCAGAACTCGGCAAACTTCGTCTTGCCCGAGCGGATCTGCCCCTCGTTCACGTGATGCGCGATGTCGGGCGAGAGCAGCTCGAGCATGGCATCGGTGTCTTTGGCGTTGAAGGCGGCAAAATAGGCTTGGATCGTTTCGGTGGCCGTCATGTGTCTCCCCATCGGGTCTTGAGCTTTTGGTAAATCTGGTCGCGGGTCTGGCGGTAGGCATTGAGCTTGGTCTCTCGGGTCTCGCCGAGCCCCGTCGGATCCATGATCGGCCAGTATTCCACCGTCAGGTGAAAGAAGCGGGTCAGATCCAGCGCGGCGCGCTGCGAGGCGGGCGACATGGCCACGATCAGGTCGAATCCGGAAAGCGTCTCACCCATCTCCTCGAGCTCCTCGAAGCTGCGCGAGCGGTGGCGCGACAGCTCGACGCCGATCTCCTGGCAGACCGAGATCGCGAAGCCGTCGATCTCGAGATCGTTCACCACGCCGACGGACTGCACATAAGTGCCCTGACCGTGGAGCTTTTTCATGATGCCCTCGGCCATGGGCGAGCGCACCGCGTTGTGGTCGCAGCAAAAGAGCACCGATTGCGGCAGCTTCGGCACGCGATCAGCCCCCGAAATGCAGCACGCAGATGAGTGTGAAAAGGCGCCGCGCGGTGTCTATGTCGACCTCGGCCTTGCCCTCGAGCCGTTCCTGCAGGATGCGCGCGCCCTCGTTGTGGATGCCGCGGCGGGCCATGTCTATGGTCTCGATCTGGCTCGGTGCCGCCGTTTTCACCGCATCGAAGTAGCTTTTGCAGATCTGGAAGTAGTCCTTCACCACCTGCCGAAAGGGCGCGAGCGAGAGGTGGAACTCGGCTGCCGGATCTCCAGCGTCGGTGGTGATGTCGAAAACCAGCCGCTTGTCGCGGATCGACAGGCCGAGCGCATAGGGACCGTCGGGCACGTCGCGGCCGTTGCGCGCCGGCAGGCAGAAGCTGTTGTCCTCCATGAGATCGAACATGGCCACGCGCCGCTCCTGCTCGATCTCCGGGGTCGGAGGCGGCAGGTTGGCGTCGTCAAGCTCGATACGGGCGATGGTGCTCATGGGCGCGTCCTCGGCTGCGGCTCCGGAATCTGTAGCCAATGCGCGGGGATGGGGCAATGCGACTTGCGACTCATGGGGCAGAAGCGGCGACGCCCCCGCCCCGGACGATCAGCCGTTGAGCTTGCGCAGCCGCGCGGTGACCGACAGGCCGTGCGCCTGCAGGCTTTCCGAGGTCGCCAGCACCTCGGCGGCGGGGCCGATGGCGCGTAGCGCATCGGGCGACATCTTCGCCAGCGTGGTGCGCTTGACGAAATCGAGCACCGACAGCCCCGAAGAGAAGCGCGCCGAGCGCGCGGTGGGCAGCACGTGGTTCGGCCCGCCGACGTAATCGCCGATCGCTTCCGGGGTCCATTGGCCGAGGAAGATCGCCCCGGCGTGACGGATTTTCTCGGACAGCGCTTCGGGCTCGGCAACGCAGAGCTCGAGGTGCTCGGGCGCCACCCGGTTCGACAGGGCCGCCGCCTCGTCGAGATCGCGGCAGATGATGACCGCGCCGAAGTCGCGCCAACTGGCGCCGGCGATGCCGCGGCGCTCGAGCACCTCGAGCTGCCGGGCGACCTCGTCGGCCACCTTTTGAGCAAGCACCGCGTCGGGGGTGATCAGGATCGACTGGGCGCTCTCGTCGTGCTCGGCCTGGCTGAGCAGGTCGAGGGCGATGAACTCGGGATCATTGCCTTCGTCGGCGATGACGAGGATCTCAGAGGGGCCGGCGATCATGTCGATGCCGACCTTGCCGAAAACCCGGCGCTTGGCGGCAGCGACGAAGGCATTGCCCGGGCCGGTGATCTTGTCCACGGGCGCGATGCTTTCGGTGCCATAGGCGAGCGCGGCGATCGCCTGCGCCCCGCCGATCCGGTAAATCTCGTCGACCCCGGCGATGCGCGCCGCCAGCAATACCAGCGGGTTGGCCACGCCATCAGGCGTCGGCACGGCGATGCAGAGCCGCTCGACACCCGCCACCTTGGCGGGAATGGCGTTCATCAGCACCGAGGACGGATAGCTTGCCAGTCCACCCGGCACATAGAGACCGGCCGCCGAGACCGGCGTCCAACGCCAGCCGAGGGTCGCGCCGTCGGGGTCGGTCCACTGCGCATCCTCGGGCATCTGCCGCACGTGGTAGGCGCGGATGCGCTCGGCGGCGATCTCCAGCGCGGCACGCTCGGCTGCGGGAACCTGCGCGCAATAGGCGTCGATCTCCTCTTGAGTGAACCGTAGCCCGGTCGCCTCCAGCTCGAGCCGGTCGAACTTGGCGGTCATCTCCAGCACGGCAGCGTCGCCGCGGGCGCGCACATCGGCGATGATGCCCGCGACGATGTCATCCACGTCGGGGCTGTCCTCGCGCTTGGCGCTGAGCAGCTGGGCAAACTCCAGCTCGAAATCCGGGTCGGTCGTGTCGAGAAAGACGGGCATGGGCGGTCTCCTTGTCGCGAGACTGCTTAGAGAGAAGCGCCGCCCGGCTCAAGTGGCGCGCCGGGGGATTCGCCCGCATCCCTTGACATGGATCAGCCCGAAAAACATGCGACTCGCCTAATATGTCGAAATCGGCATGGGAGAGCCGATGCATTTCGGAGGAGCAAAGATGTTTCAGAAGACATTTGCAGCCCTGGGGCTGGTGGTTGCGGCGAGCGCCTTCTGCGCTGGCGGATCGGCCGTGGCGCAGAGCGCCGGAGAAACGGAATACATGAACGCCTGCGCCGCTTGCCATGGCGAGAAAGGCACCGGCGACGGGCCGCTGGCCGAACTGATGACCGTCGATCTACCCGACCTCACGCAGATCTCGGCGCGGAACGACGGCGCGTTCCCGATGCTCGACGTCATTCAGATCATCGACGGACGCAGCGGCATCCGGGGGCATGGCTACCCGATGCCGGTCTGGGGGCAGCGGTTCAAGGAAGCGCTTTCCATAGACATCGGCCCCTACGCCAGCGAGATCGTGACGCGAGGACGGATTCTCGCCCTCGCGCAGCACCTGGAATCGATCCAGGCGCAGTAGGTTCGGAAAGGGGTCAGGCCCGTCGGTTCAGGACCAGCGGTTCAGGCCCCGTGATCCGGCACCTGCCCCGACACCGCGGTGTAGGGCCGGGTCACATCCTTGAGACGCAACTCCAGCGCCTCGACCTCGGCACGCAGCGCGCCGTCACCGGCGAAGGTCAACTCGACGAATCCTGCCCCCTCCTCGCCCGGCTCGAATTTCACCGAGAGCAGCGAGAGCACGGTGTCCTTCTCGCCCGGGTTCACCCCTTGCGCCGAGACCTTCAGGACGTTCTCGATCACCAGAAGCGATCGCACCCGCTCCGGCGGCGAGACATGCACGCCATCCTCACGGCGCAGCCGGTTGATCAGCAGCGCCAGCCGGTGGTGACGCTTCTCCCAGGCCACGTCGGCCACGGTCGTCACCGAATCCTGCGCAAGGGCCGAAAGGACCTGCAGGTCCTCCGGATCCATGGCACCCAGGTTGAGCGGTTGATTGCCCGCGTCTTCGAATCTTGCGTCCTCGGTCACTCGCCCTTCACCCGTTCGATCTTGGCGCCCACGCCGCGCAGCTTGCGGACCACGTGCTCGTAGCCGCGGTCCAGATGATAGACCCGGCTTACCACGGTTTCGCCTTCCGCGGCGAGACCCGCGAGGATCAGCGACACCGAGGCGCGCAGGTCGGTGGCCATCACCGGCGCGCCCTTCAGCTTGTCGACCCCGGTGACCCGCGCGGTGCCGCCGTGCACGTCGATCTTGGCGCCCATGCGCAGCAGTTCGGGGGCATGCATGAAGCGGTTCTCGAAGATCTTCTCTTCCAGCACGCTCTCGCCCTCGGCGGTGCAGAGCAGCGCCATCATCTGTGCCTGCAGGTCGGTGGGGAAGCCCGGGAAGGGCTCGGTGGTCACATCCACCGCCTTCACCCGGCCGTTCTTGCGCGCCACCTTGAGACCCGTTGGCGTCTCCTCGACCGAAATGCCCGCCGCGTCGAGTTTTTCGCAGAAGCTCTCAACCAGCGCGATCGTGCCGCCAAGGCACTCCACCTCGCCGCCGCAGATCGCCGGGGCAAGCATGTAGGTGCCCAACTCGATGCGGTCAGTGACCACGCGGTGGGTCGCACCGCCCAGCGTCTCGACACCCTGAATCTCGATGGTGGAGCTGCCCTCGCCCTCGATCTGCGCGCCCATCTTGCGCAGGCACTGCGCCAGGTCGACGATCTCGGGCTCGCGCGCGGCGTTCTTGATCACCGTGGTGCCCTTGGCCAGCGTCGCGGCCATCAGCGCGTTCTCGGTGGCACCCACAGAGGCGAAGGGGAAATCGACGATGCCCCCCTTGAGACCGCCCGAGGGAGCCTTGGCATGCACGTAGCCGTCGCGCAGGTCGAGCTCGGCGCCCATGGCTTCGAGCGCCTTGAGGTGCAGGTCCACAGGGCGCGCGCCGATGGCGCAGCCACCGGGCAGCGAAACCTCGGCATGGCCAAAGCGTGCCAGCAGCGGGCCGAGCACGAGGATCGAGGCGCGCATCTTGCGCACGATGTCATAATCGGCGCGAGTCGAGGTCAGCGCGTGGCTCGACATGGCCAGGACCTGCCCGTCATTCAGCGACTGCACCTCGGCGCCAAGCGACTGCAGCAGCAGCGTCATGGTGCGGATGTCCGACAGCCGCGGCGCATTGGTCAGCGTGAGCGGCTGATCGGACAGCAGGGTGGCCGGCATCAGCGTGAGACAGGCGTTCTTCGCCCCGGCAATCGGAATTTGTCCCGAAAGCGGGCCGTTGCCCGTGACGACGATCGAATCCATTAACTGTCCTTTTCACTGCTCTGCCCGTCTTCGGGCTTGTTATCTTCTTTCGGCGCGGCATTGCGCGCCTTGGCCTGCGCCTTGCGCCGGGCGAGATTCGCCTTCAGCGCGGCTTTTAGACGGGTTTCGCGCTCCTGCGCAGGGGATGTTCGGGGGCTGTTTTTCGGCTCCATGAACTTTCTTTACTTGAGAGGCAAAAAACCGTCCAGATTGCGCTTGCACCCCCCGGCGTTTGCCCTTAGACACCGCGCCACGCCACGAGGCACACCGACGCAACCTAGCGCGGACGCTTCAAAAGGCGAACCGGCGCTGCTGTAGCTCAGTGGTAGAGCACTCCCTTGGTAAGGGAGAGGTCGACAGTTCAATCCTGTCCAGCAGCACCACTTAAACCCCTGAAATCGCTAGATTTCGCGAGACCCTCTCCCAGAGTAGCCTCTCGCGCTCCGGGCCTTGCCGAGATGCCTCCGCGCTGCCGCGCTGGCTCCTGCATGCGCTTGGTCCGGTAAATCAGGGCTCTATCGCAGCACTTCGCCAGGGCTCTTGGCGCGCCACCGCGCAGCGCGCACCGAGCTGCCGCAAGGGCATCCCGAAGCCCCCGTATCCTGCGCATTTTCCGACCCCCGGAAGCGGTCCTTGCGTCACCCCGGCGCGTCACCCGGCGTCACCCCGACTCCGGCCCGGAAACGAGTCATGCCCCGACTGCAAGGCACCGCGATTCTCCGCCGCGAAAACGGCCCCCCGCGAATCGATACACACGAGTCGCAGGAGGCGAACGTCACGTCACCCGGGTCGGCCCGGCACCCCGTTGTCGGCGAGCGCGCGATTCCGGTAGCGGCGATCCTCGGTCACATCCGCGCCGAACCAGTCCGGCGGAGTGAAAGCCAGTGCCGCCTCCACCGTATCGAATTCCACCTCGACCATCACCAGCGGCGCCAGCGCGCCGGCAAAGACGTCGAGCTCGAAGCCGGTGCCATCCGCCAGCGCGCCCACGTAGCGGGTCTTCTCGACCACGCGCCCGCCGGTCGTCGGCCAGAGTTCCTCGAACTGGGCGCGCTCGATCTCGATCTCGCGCTCCATCCGCGCCAGCCCGCCCTCGGATTTCAGCGTCAGGAAATAGGCGCCGCCCTTCTCGCGCAGGCGCAGCTCGATGGAATCGCCCTCGAGCGTGACATACCCCTGTCGCACCGGCTTGGATTTCAGCCCCTCGAGCACCGGCAGACGGGCGACGAGGAACTTGCGCTCGATCTCCACGCCGCCGCTCATTTGCCGAACACCCGGGCAACAAGCTCGTCATGCAGCGTAGCGTAGGCCGCGCTTGCCGCGCTCGACGGGGCCGAGACCATGACCGGCGCGCGATGCACCCCCATGCGCTCCACGTCCGAGGTGAAAGGGATCGACGCCGCGAGCAGCCGCTTGCCGTGCTCCCGGCGCATCTCGTCCATGGTCTCGCCATGCAACGACTTCACCCCCTGCGCCATGGAAAAGAAGCCGTGCAACTTCTTCACCGGCAGGTCGTGCTCGCGGAAGAACGCCTTGAGCTGCTCGAAGGTGCGCTGCGAGAGCGTCGTGGGGATCACCGGCACGACGACGGCATCCGAGGCGCGGAAGACGTTCTCCGACAGGGTCGAGATGTTCGGCGGGCAATCCAGAAGGATCACGTCGTAGTCGCCCTTCACCGCCTTCAGCGCCTTCTTGAGCCGAGAGCGCGAGTTGCGCATCCTCGCCAGAAATACGTCGAAGTCGCGGAAGGTCATATTCGCGGGCAAGATGTCGAGATTGTCGAAATCGCTACCGCGGATGGCCTTGGTGAAGCGCGCGACGTCGTCGAAGAAACGCGTCTCGGTCAGCTTCTTCGATGGCTTCACCCGGAAGTAGAACCCCGAGGCGCCCTGCGGATCGAGATCGCAGAGCAGCACCCGCCGCCCGCCCTGCGCCAGCGCATAGGCGAGATTGACGGAGGTCGCGGTTTTTCCCACGCCGCCCTTGTTGGAATAGCAGGCGATGATCTTCATGGTTTTCCCCCGTGGAACAGGTCGCGGAACGTCTGGCGGGTCTCGGCGCTGTTGAAGGCGGCAAAGCTGCCGACAACCCGTGCGCGCTCGGCCAGCTGGCGGTCGTGCAGCACAAGGACCAGCGCGCCGACGCTCTGGGCAATCTGCAGGTTGCCCGGTGTCGCCCCCTCGAGACGCCCGAGAAAGGCCTGCAGGCTCTCCTGCTGCACCGAGTAATCGTTGAAGAGGCCGAGGTTGTCCTGCAGCTTCTTGAGCGGCTTGATGATCTGCTTGAAGGGCTTTGCCGGGAAGAGCGGCGCGAAGAACTCCATGAGGTAGCGCAGCTTCTTGCAGTGGATGCGCAGCTCGTGGACCTCGTGGTCGGGCGTGCCCTCGTCGATGCCCTCGGCAATGGTGCAGATCCTTCGGTAGCGTTTCCAGATCAGCTTGCAGGCGAAGTCGTAAGCGGACAGATCGGCTTTTCCCCCCTTTGCCAGCTTCTTGCGCTTGTCAAAGAGCTTGATGAGCGCCTTGATCTCCTTGCGGTAGGCAGTGCTGCGCAGGTGTGCCGCAAGCGACTGGTGTTCCCCCGTCCGCTCCTGCGCGAAAAGCGCGAACATCCGGTCGAGCCCGCCGTGCAGGCTGGCGGGCACCATGGCGTAGAAGCCGTCCCGCTCCAGCAGGTAGACATCAAGATCCCGCAGCCGCCCGGTGGGCGACATGAGGTCAGAAAAGCGCGCCTTCAGTTCGGCGGTCAGCTCCGCGTCGTAGACATCTCTGAAAAGGCTCAGCACCGAGCGGACCTTGCGCAGTGCGATGCGGTAGTCGTGCAGGAACTCGGTGTCGTCGTCGGCGATCACCCCGGCCTCGTTGGCCCGCGCCACTTGCAGATAGGCGGCGATGATGTCGCTCGCAGCATCGAAGGCCCCGGTCTCGCGATCCAGTGAAACGACCGGCTTGGGGGTGTAGTCGCTCAGACCCGGAAAGAGCTTTGCATAGAGCCCGGCCTCGCCGAGCGCCGTGCCGCCCGCATCCTCGACCATAACGCGCAGCCGCTGCAGCGCCTTGTCGTAGCCGCGCAGCCCCTGCAGCTGCAGCACCAATACCTTCCCGCCCCCGGTCGCCGCCAGCTCGATAAGCTGCGCCCGCGCCTGCGTCTTGCCCTCGTCATCCAGCAGCGACAACGTTCCCCGGCGCAACGTGCCCGCGCCCACCGGGAGCAGGCAGCGCAGCGAAGAGAGGTCCGAGAGCGCCCCCTTGACCGGCCCCTCGGGAAGGTCGCTGACGAAGCGGGCCCCGGCGGCACCGCGCTGCACGAGAGGCGCGCCCGCAGGCCGCAGCAGCTCGAACTGCTCGTCCGCCTCGACCAGCAGCCTGCCGGAGTTCCGGAGCCTCTGATCGAAGCTGTCTCGGACCTGGAAGGCGCTGCTGCCCTCCTGCCAGACCAACCGCGCGGCAAGGCCGCCGACGGGCGCGCCCATCAGCCGCTCCAGCGCTGCTTCGGGCAGGAGATAGGGTGCAAGGGTCTCCGGGCTCATCGTACCTTCTTTCTGCTCTTGCGCAGGTAGTCTTCGATCAGTGTCTCGACGATCTTCTGCACGCTTGTATCTTCCTCGATCGCGCGCAGTTTGAGCGCCTTCAGGGTCTTGCCGCTGAGCCGAAGGGAGGTGTTCTTCTTCTCATCTTCCTGTGCATCCTGGGCCTTGGGCTGTTTGACCTTCGCCATGCTGCGCACCTTTCCTGTATGTGACGTCATGATGTCACTCTTGCGACCGGCCCGCAACGCGGTTTTCCCTGAAATCAACACGCTCGGCCTACTCATCTGTTCGTGAATGAACAGAGTGCTGCGGATGACAGCGCCGCCGCGAGCGCTTAGGTACCCAGCATGGCTGACGAAGGAGATGCAGACCATGCGGAACCTTGTTGTACTCGGGCTGGTGCTTGCCGCTGCCACGCCCGTCTCCGCGCAAAGTGAGAAGGCGGCACGCTGCGAGACCTCGGCAAAGATGGTCATGGAAGCGGTGCAGGCGCGTAAGGACGGAATTTCCCTCAAGCGGACCGAGCGCGAGCTGCGCCGGGCGCTCGACCGCGACACCGGCGCTTCGCTCGCGCAATGGATCTACGGGCTGCCGGAGAAGGATCTGACCCTCGACGTGGGCCGGACGTGGGAGCAGCAGTGCCTCACGCAATGAGCCCTCAGAGCTGACAGGCACCGACGTCGCGCTTCCGCGCGGCGCCGGAGTCGGCTATCCGCAACGAATGATGAAATCCCCGGTCGAGTCGCATGGACTCGGCTCCGTTGTGCATTGATACTCCGAGCATGAGTCTTCCACCCGGTTTCCTCGACGAGTTGCGCACGCGCACGAGCCTGTCTCAGGTCGTGGGCCGCAAGGTCATGTGGGACAGCCGGAAATCGAACCAGGCCAAGGGGGACATGTGGGCGCCCTGCCCGTTCCACCAAGAGAAGTCCGCGTCCTTCCACGTCGATGACCGCAAGGGCTTCTACTACTGTTTCGGCTGCCACGCGAAGGGCGACGCCATCTCCTTCATCCGCGAGAGCGAGAACGTCGACTTCATGGAAGCCGTCGAGATCCTCGCCCGCGAGGCCGGGATGCCGATGCCGGCGCGCGATCCGCAGGCCGCGCAGAAGGCCGACCGCCGCAGCCAGCTCGCCGAGGTGATGGAACAGGCGCTGCGCTTTTACCGGATGCAGCTGCGCACCGGCGCCGCCGCCGAGGCGCGTGGCTATCTCGAGCGGCGCGGCCTCAAGCAGGAGGTGCAGGACCGGTTCGAGCTCGGCTTCGCGCCGAACGGCTGGCAGGGGCTCTGGGATCACCTGCGCGGACAGGACGTGGCCGAGGATCTGATCCTCGGCGCCGGGCTGGCCAAGCCCTCGGACAAGGGCCGCGCGCCCTATGACGTCTTCCGCAACCGCATCATGTTCCCGATCCGCGACGGTCGCGGCCGCGCGATCGCCTTTGGCGGGCGTGCGATGGATCCGCGCGATAATGCGAAATACCTCAACTCGCCCGAGACCGATCTCTTCGACAAGGGCCGCAACCTCTATAACCACGCGCCCGCGCGCGAGGCGGCGGGCAAGGGCCAGCCGCTGATCGTCGCCGAGGGCTACATGGATGTGATCGCCCTCAGCGAAGCCGGGTTCGAAGCCTCGGTCGCGCCGCTCGGCACGGCGGTGACCGAGCATCAGCTCGCCCTCCTGTGGCGCATCGCCGACGAGCCGGTGATCGCCCTCGACGGCGACAAGGCCGGGCTGCGCGCCGCCTACCGGGTGATCGACACGGCCCTGCCCTTGCTGGTGCCGGGCAAAGGGCTGCGGTTCGCCCTCATGCCCGAGGGGCAGGACCCCGATGATCTGCTCCGCGCGAAGGGGCCGCAGGCGGTGAAGGCCGTGCTCGACCAGGCGCTGCCCATGGTGCAGCTTCTCTGGCGGCGCGAGACCGAGGGCAAGGTCTTCGACAGCCCCGAACGCAAGGCCGCCCTCGACGCGACGCTGCGCGCCGCGATCAAGCGGATCCAGCACCCCGACCTGCGCCGCCACTACGGCGACGAGATCAAGGACCTGCGTTGGCAGCTCTTCCGCGGCAAGCGCGGCGGCCAGTCCGGCGGGTTCTCGGGAAGCGCGAGCCAATACACTCCTTTCCGCAACGGCAAGCGCACGCAGAAATGGGGCCAGGCCGTGCCTATCGCGCCGAGCGCCTCGGCCAAGGCCTCGCTGCTGGTGGCCGCCGGCGACGCCGCCGAGACCCGCCTGCGCGAGGATGTCATCCTCGCCGTGCTGCTGCGCTACCCCGCGCTGATGGCCGAATTCGAGAGCCCGCTCGAGACGCTGCCCTGCCAGGACCCCTCGCACGCCGCCCTGCGCAGCCTTTTGCTGGCGGGGGTGACCGACGACCCCGAGACACTCCAGGACGAGGCGATGCAGAGAATCGGACCCAAGGCCCTTGATTCCCTGCTCGGGGCACGCCATGTGGCTGTCGTACCCTGCCTGCGACATTTCGGTGACAGCGAGCTCGCCCGCCTGACGGTGGCCGAGGAGTTCGCAAAAATCGCCGCTCAGGCTGGACTCGTGGCCGAACTCGCCGAGGCTCTGGAGGACATGGAAAGCCTGGCGGACGAAGCCCTCACCTGGCGCCTGGGACAGGCAGCGCAGGCACGCAACCAGGCCGTGATGAACCGGTCCGAGGATGACGTGGAATTCGACGTGGGCGCGAATGGCGCCCGCATGGACAAGGAAGAACGCAGCGCCTTTGACGCGTTGCTGCAGCAGATTCGCTTTTCCAAAGGTCAGAACTAGATGGCCATTTAGGGAAACTGGAGGAAAAACCGGTAGACGGGTGGCCGAATCAAACGATTCCCCCCATGATTCGCAAAATCGAATCACTTCACTTGCGCGAGTGCCGGCCAGAACCGGCCCCTCCCTTTGACGGAGCACTTCATGGCAGCCAAAGACAACGACGACGCCAAGCCGGAAACTCAGGACGACGCACACAGCCTCGACATGAGCCAGGCCGCGGTCAAGAAGATGATCGCCGAGGCGCGCGAGCGTGGCTTTATCACCTATGACCAGCTGAACCAGGTTCTGCCGCCCGATCAGGTCAGCTCAGACCAGATCGAAGACGTGATGTCGATGCTCTCCGAAATGGGCATCCAGGTCACCGAAGAGGACGAGGAATCGGAAGACGGCGACGACAAGGCGAAGGGCTCGACCGATCTGGTCGACGCCTCGCGTGGTCGCGACGTCGCGCTGTCGTCCGGGGGCGCCGAGAAGCTCGACCGCACCGATGACCCGGTGCGCATGTACCTGCGCGAGATGGGCTCGGTCGAACTGCTCTCGCGCGAGGGCGAAATCGCCATCGCCAAGCGCATCGAGGCTGGCCGCAACACGATGATCGCGGGCCTCTGCGAAAGCCCGCTGACCTTCCAGGCGATCACCATCTGGCGCGAGGAACTTCTCAGCGAGGAAATCCTCCTGCGCGACGTGATCGACCTCGAGGCGACCTTCGGCAACCAGCTCGACGAGGACGGCGAGCTGGACGAGCCGGTGGTCGGCACCGGCGGCGACGCCTCGGCGCAGAAGCAGCGCAGCAACGAGCCCGAACTCGATGCCGACGGCAATCCGCTGCGCCGTGATGACGAAGAGGACGAGGACGACCAGGCCAGCATGTCGTTGGCCGCGATGGAGACCGCGCTGAAGCCGCGCGTTCTGGAAACCCTCGACACGATCGCAGCCGATTACGAAACCCTGTCGGAAATGCAGGATGCCCGGATCAGCGCCACGCTGAACGAGGATGGCTCCTTCTCGGCCGAGGACGAGGCGCAGTACCAGCGCGTGCGTTCGGAAATCGTGGTGCTGGTGAACGGGCTTCACCTGCACAACAACCGCATCGAGGCGCTGATCGACCAGCTCTACGGCATTAACAAGCGGATCATGATGATCGACAGCTCGATGGTGAAGCTGGCCGACCAGGCCCGCATCAACCGCCGCGAGTTCATCGACGAGTACCGTGGCCGCGAACTTGATCCGAACTGGATGGACCACATGGCGGCCAAGGACGGTCGCGGCTGGCAGATGTTCATCGAGCGCTTCTCGGACAAGGCAGAAGAGCTGCGTGCCGACATGGCGCAGGTCGGCCAGTACGTCGGCCTCGACATCAGCGAATTCCGCCGCATCGTCCAGCAGGTGCAGAAGGGCGAGAAAGAAGCGCGTCAGGCCAAGAAGGAGATGGTCGAGGCCAACCTGCGCCTCGTGATCTCCATCGCCAAGAAATACACCAACCGCGGGCTGCAGTTCCTCGACCTGATCCAGGAAGGCAACATCGGCCTGATGAAGGCCGTGGACAAGTTCGAGTACCGCCGCGGCTACAAGTTCTCGACCTATGCGACCTGGTGGATCCGTCAGGCGATCACCCGCTCGATCGCCGACCAGGCGCGCACCATCCGTATCCCGGTGCACATGATCGAGACGATCAACAAGCTGGTCCGCACCGGCCGCCAGATGCTGCACGAGATCGGCCGCGAGCCGACCCCGGAAGAGCTGGCGGAAAAGCTGCAGATGCCGCTCGAGAAGGTCCGTAAGGTGATGAAGATCGCCAAGGAACCGATCTCGCTCGAAACGCCGATCGGCGACGAGGAAGATTCGCAGCTCGGCGATTTCATCGAGGACAAGAACGCGATCCTGCCGCTCGACTCGGCGATTCAGGAAAACCTCAAGGAGACCACCACCCGCGTGCTCTCCTCGCTCACCCCGCGTGAAGAGCGGGTTCTGCGGATGCGTTTCGGCATCGGCATGAACACCGACCACACGCTGGAAGAGGTTGGCCAGCAGTTCTCGGTGACCCGCGAACGGATCCGCCAGATCGAAGCCAAGGCCCTGCGCAAGCTCAAGCACCCGTCGCGGTCGCGCAAGCTGCGCTCCTTCCTCGACCAGTAAACGCGGAGGAACGCCCATGTCCTTCTGGTCTCGTCTCTTCGGCGGCAGCTCCGGCCCCGCCAAGGCAGAGCCGCAGGCGGAGGCCGTCGAATATAGCGGCTTCCGCATCTTTCCCACGCCGCAACCGGCGGAGGGTCAGTTCCGCATCGCCGCCCGCATCGAGGGCGAGGTGAACGGCGAGACCAAGGTGCACGAACTGATCCGCGCCGACGTCATCCGCGACCGCGACGAGGCCGTCGAGGCGTCGATCCGCAAGGCTAAGCAGATGATCGACGAACAGGGCAGCCGGCTCTTCGGCTGACGCCCGTCCGCGGAAGGCAAGACGCCGCCCTCCGGGGCGGCGTTTTCTTTTGCGGCGCCGGCCAGGTCCGGTAGGTCTAGTCGCGCAGATCCCGCCGCATCTGCCACAGCCGGTGCCCAAGGAACAGCGCGACCAGGAGCACCGGCAGCGCCAGCAACAGTTCGGTCCGGTCGACATGCCCCCAGATGCGGTGCACCAGCCCGCCGATGCCATGGCCTATAACCACCATCACCCCGGCCCAGACAAGCGCCGAAACGCAGGTGAGCGGAAGGTAGAGCGCCGGGCTCAGCCGCGCGCCCGTGGCCAAAAGCACCGGCGTCACCGTGCGCATTCCCGGCAGGAATCGGAAGACCGCGGCCAGCAGGACCGGACGCCCGAGGAACCGCCGCGCCATCTTCTGCGACACCGGGTGGGCGAGGAGGCGCAGGACCCGCGGGTGATCGCGGTAGTGCCGCGCCAGCAGGAAGATCACGGCGTCCGCGCTCCAAGCCCCAGCCCAAGCGGCGGCAAGGGTCGGCCAGAGCGGCAGCAACTTGTGATGCGCCAGCAACCCAGAGGTGATGGCGACCGTGTCGCCTTCGAGCGCGCAGCCGAGGTAGACGATGATCAGACCGTATTTGGCGATCAGCGCGTCGATCATCGCCTCAAAGCCCGTAGTCCGCGACCATGCGTGCCAGCCCGTCGTCCAGCGACACCTGCGGCGCCCAGTCAAGGACGCGTCGCGCGCGCGCGATATCGAGCACGCTCGACTTCACCTCCAGCGCCGAAGGTTCGCTGACGAGGTTGAGCTGGCGTCCGGTGGCCGCCTCCAGCTTCGCGATCAACGCGTTCAGCGAACATCCCTCACCCGCGCCGAGGTTGAGCCGGGTCACCGCCGCCGGCAGCGGGCCGGTCGCCACCCGCGCCACCGCGCCGCAGAAGTCATCCATGTGCAGGTAGTCGCGCGAGGTCTCGCCTCTGCCATAGACGGTGAAAGGCGCGCCACTGGCCAGCGCATCGAGCAGCAGCCGCATCACCCCCCGCTCGCGCCCAGGCATCGCCGTGCCATAGGGGTTTCCAAGCCGCAGCAGAGTGAGCCGGAAGCCATGCTGCGCGGCGAGGAACAACAGAGCCTCCTCCATCGCCAGCTTGTGCAGCGCGTAATACCCCTTGGGCTGTGGCTCGCGGGTCTCGGGGATCGGCAGCGCGTCCGTGTCGCCGTAGACCGCCGCGGTGGACAGATAGATGAAATGCCCGCGCCAGCCGCGCGCCACCAGCGCCTCGACGAAATCTGTCTGCGGCCGGGTGATCTCTTGCGACAACTCACCGATCGAGCCGAAGCGCCGCCGCGCGTCCGACAGGCCCGCGCAATGCACGATGGTGGCCCCCGCATCGCCCGGCGCCAGCCAGCCCGGGTGCAGTGCGTCGCTCACCCGCACGTGCGGCAGCGCCGCCGCCCCTTCGGGCAGCGCGCTGCGCGAGATGCCGGTGACCGGCAGGCCCGCCGCGTTGAACGCGCGCAGGATTTCGAAGCCGAGCACGCCGGCGCATCCGGTCACATAGGTCTGCGTCGCCATCGTGATGCCCTGCCCTTTTTGCCAAGCTGCCTCTTGATCGGGATAGTGCCGCACCGACCTTACGGCAAGCCGCGCCGCGGCTTTTCCGCGTCCCGGCGGCCTCCCGCCGCGAGTCGGCGGTCGCCCCGTGACCGATGAGCGCTAAATCACCCGGAACGCTGACCTTATTGCCGCTGCGCCTAGCCGCAGCACTTCCGCTGCGTTAAGGTGCCCGCATGGTTTCGAGAAAGGACAGTTCATTGCGCCCTCGGCACTCTCTTATTTCCCTGAGCCTCGCCCTGAGCCTCGCCGCCCTGCCGGCCTCGGCCTTCGAAACGCTCAGCTTCGCATTCCCGGAGCTCGACCAGGACATTCAGGACCAGATCACCACCTACTCGGCGCTGGTGCGCGCCAAGACCGACGGCAAGACCCAGGGGCCGGACGTGCTCGCCGCGGCGCTGCAGGACTACGGAATCATCGTCGAGACGCTCTATTCCAACGGCTATTACGGACCCGAAGTGTCGATCCGCATCGACGGGCGCGAGGCGGCCGACATCCCGCTGCTCACCACGCCGCAGTCGGTGAACCGGGTCGACGTTCTGGTCAAGCGCGGCCCCAGCTTCCGCTTCGGGCGCACCAACGTGGCGCCGCTGGCCCCCGGCACCGAACTGCCCTCGGACTTCAAGACCCGCGACCGCGCCCGCGCGAGCACCATCAGCGGCGCCGCGCAGGCAGCCGTCGACGGCTGGCGCAACGTCGGCTACCCCAAGGCCGAGCTGACCCGCGAGGATGTGACCGCCAACCACGTCAGCCGCTACGTCGATGTGGACCTCGGGGTGACCACCGGCCCGCGTCTGCGCTTCGGCCGGCTGCTCAACGTCGGCAAGAGCGCCGTGCGCGGCAGCGCCCGGCGACGCATCGCCGGGCTGCCCACTGGCGAGATATACGATCCGCAAGAGGTCAACGATGCGGTCGATCGGCTCACCCGCACCGGCGCCTTTGCCACGGTCACCCTGCGCGAGAAGGAGGTGCCCAACCCCGACGGCACGCTCGACTACACGCTCCAGGTTGTCGACTCCAAGCCGCGGCGCGTTGGCGCCGGCGCCGAGATCAGCTCGCTCGAAGGTCTGTCGCTCACCGGCTACTGGCTGCACCGCAACATCCTCGGCGGCGCCGAACGACTGCGCTTCGACGCCTCGATCACCGACATCACCGATCAGGCCGACACGCTCGACTACACGCTCACCGGGCGGCTCGACGTGCCCGCCGTCATCGGACCCGAGACCAACGGCTTCTTCGAGACCGAGCTGCAGCACCTGCAAGAGCCGAACTACGATCTGGACAGCATCGAGCTGACCCTCGGCATCACCCGCCAGCTCACCGATCATCTCTATACCGAAATCGGCGTCGGCTATCTTTACTCCGAGACCACCGACGATCTCGGCGAGCGCACCTTCGAGCTGCTGACCCTGCCGATGAAGGCCGAATACGATCGCCGCGACAACGAGTTCGACCCGCGACACGGCTTTTACGCGCTGGCCGAGGCGACCCCCTTCATGAACCTGCGCGACGATCCCAACGGCGCGCGGCTCTACGGCGACTTCCGCGGCTATCTCGCGCTCGGCGAACGCGAGCGCTCGGTGCTGGCAGGGCGGGTCATGCTGGGCTCGGTCCTCGGCCCCGACATCGACGAAACCCCGCCCGACTACCTCTTCTATTCCGGTGGCGCCGGCACCGTCCGTGGCCAGCCCTATCAGTCACTGGCCATCGACATCGGCGACGGCGACACCATCGGCGGCCGCAGCTTCGCAGCGCTCTCGGCCGAGTTTCGGCAGGACATCGGCGAAAGCCTCGGCGCGGTGGTCTTCTACGACGCAGGCTACGTTGGCCGCGACAGCACCCCCGGCGGCGATGACGGCGAATGGCACGCGGGTGCCGGTCTCGGCGTGCGCTACAAGACGGGCATCGGCCCGCTGCGCTTCGATGTCGCCATGCCCGCCGGCGGCGACACCGGCGACGGCGTTCAGATTTACCTCGGGATAGGACAAGCGTTTTGACCCTTCTCAAAAGACTTTTGATGCTGCTGATGCTGCCGCTCTTTCTGGCGGCCCCGCCTGCGCTGGCGCAGGAGGAAGACGAGGACAGCGGCGGCTTTCTTGAACGGCTGATCGAGGATTCCCTCTCCGGCGCCGGGCGCGACGTGCGCATCATCGGCTTTCGCGGCGCGCTGAGCTCCGAGGCAACGCTGGAGCGGATGACCATTTCCGACTCCGACGGCGTCTGGCTGACGCTCGAGAATGCCAAGCTCAACTGGCGCCGCACCGCACTGCTGCGCGGCCAGCTCGTCGTCAACGAGCTCAGCGCCGAGCGGCTCGCCATCGCGCGTGCCCCGATTACCGAGGGCGAGGCCCCCGCCCCCGAGGCCTCGGGCGATTTCGCTCTGCCCGATCTGCCCGTCTCGGTCGAGGTCGGCGCGCTGAATATCGCCCGTGTCGAACTCGGCGCCCCGCTGATGGGCGAGGAGATCGCGCTGGAGGTCCAAGGCTCGGCCAAACTCGCGGATGGCGAAGGCAATGCCGACATCTCGGTGAACCGGCTCGACGGGCCGCGGGATTCGCTGACTCTCGCAGGCAGCTACGCCAACGACAGCGGCACGCTCAACATCGACCTCGCGCTCGAAGAGGACAGCGGCGGAGTCGTCGGCACCAAGCTGGGCCTGCCCGGAGCGCCCTCTTTGGCGCTGACGGTCAAGGGCGACGGCGTGCTCGACGATTTCACCGCCGACCTGCAGCTCGCCACCGACGGCGAGGAACGGTTGGGGGGACAGGTCACGCTGCAGGGCAGCTCCGAAGCCGGGCGCCAGTTCACCGCCGATCTCTCGGGCGACCTCCGCCCGCTGCTGCCAGAGGAGCACCGCGACTTCTTCGGACCCGAGCAGAGCCTGCAGGTCACGGGCCTGCAGGGCTCGGACGGCACGCTCGATCTGGAAAAGCTGGACCTGCAAACCGCAATGGTCTCGCTCACCGGCTCGGCGCGGATCGGCGCAGACGGCTGGCCCGAGCTGCTGAAACTCGACGGCGAAATTGCCTCCGACGACGGCAGCCCGGTGCGGCTGGCCATGTCCGGCGACGTCACCATGCTCGACACCGCCACGCTGACGCTCGACTTCGACGCATCGCAGGGCGAGGCCTTCATTCTCGATCTGGTCGCCGAGGGCATCGACCGCCCCAACATGTCCATCGACCGCGCCGACATCGCCGGACGTGGCACCATCCGCCGCAGCGCCGGCGCCTCCCTGCCTGGCGGGGTCGAGGCGCAGCTGACCTTCGATGCCACGGGCCTCGACTTCGCCGACGCCTCCATGGCCGACGCCGCGGGCGAGGAGTTGAGGGGCGTCATGCAGATCGACTGGCAAGCGGGCGATCCGCTCTACCTGCGGCAGATCGACTTCGGCGGCGCGGGGCTCTCGCTCGCCGGTGACGTGACCTTCTCGGGCCTCGGCAACAGCGGCAACATCATCATCGAGCCCGATCTCAGCGTGCAGGCCGAGGACATCGGCCGCTTCTCCGGTCTTGCCAAGCGCCCTCTCGGCGGCGATGCCGACCTTGCGGTAAAGGGCTCCATCGAGCCGGTCGCGGGCCGCTTCGACATCACCGCGCAGGGCCGCACGCTCGATCTGAAGACCGGCATCGCGCAGGCCGACGGCCTGCTCGAGGGGCAGGTCGAGCTATTCGCCTCTGCAGTCCGCAACGAGGAAGGCACCGAGCTGCGCCGCCTCGACCTCTCGGGCGAGGGTCTCAAGGCCACTGCCGAGGCCAAGCTGCAGACCGGCGGTAGCACCGGCACCTTCGACATCTCTATCCCGGACGTCTCGAAGGTGCAGGACGGGCTTTCGGGCGCGGTGCAGGTCTCCGGCACGCTCGACGAAACCCCCGAAGCCTACCGCCTCGACATCGAGGGCACTGCGCCGGGCGGCATCGATCTCGATGGCCTGCTGACCGCAAGCAAGCTCGAAGGTGGCGGCATCGGGTTCCTGCGCTTCATGGGCGATGCCGCAGCACAGGACCTGGCGGCCTATGCCCCGCTGGCCGGAAGACCGCTGGCGGGCGGCGTCGATCTGAAGACCGACGTCACCTATACGCTCGACGGCGGCGCCATCGATGCCGTGCTGAACGGTCGCCTGACCAACGTCGAAACCGGCATCGCGCAGGTGGACGGGCTGCTCACCGGGGCGGTCGATCTTGACGCCTCGGTTGCCTATGATGGCGATCTGGCGCGGATCCGCCAGCTGACGGTGAACGGTCAGGCTGTGCAGGTCTCGGCCGAAGGCGAGGTCTATACCGCCGCCCTGCTGGGCGGCACCCCGTCGGCAAGTGCAGGCCAGAGCGACGCCAGCTTCGACATCTCCCTGCCCGACATGTCGCTGATCCAGCCCGAGATCACCGGCCCCGCACGGTTCACCGGCACGCTGCAGGAAGAGGGCAACGCCTACCTGCTCGACCTCGACGCCACTGCGCCGGGCGACGTGCGCATCATCGGAAAGGCCAGCGCCGAGAAACGGCCCGATGGCAGCCTCGGCATGGTCACCTTTGATGGCGACCTCGCGGCCTCTGACCTGTCGATCTACGAGCCGCTCGTCGGACGCGCGCTGGCGGGCGGGCTGAACCTCACCGCCGACGTCTCCTACGACATGGCCACCGGCGCCGCCGACGCGGTGCTCGACGGCACCACGCGTGATCTCGGCACCGGCATTGCGCAGCTGGACGGGCTGCTCACCGGCACGGTCGATCTCGACGCTTCGGTCGCCTATGACGGTGATCTGGTGCAGATCCGGCAGCTCGACGTGAACGGCCAGGCGATCCAGGTCACCGCGCAGGGCGATGTCTACACCGCCGCGCTGCTCGGCAAGGAGCCCTCGGCCGAGAGCGGCCTCAGCAACGCCAGCTTCGACATTTCGCTGCCCGACATGTCGCTGATCCAGCCCGGCGTCACCGGCGGCGCGCAGCTCAGGGGCACCCTGCAGGAAAGTGACGGCGCCTATCAGCTCGACTTCAGCGGCTCCGGCCCGGGCGAGGCGAACGCGCAGGGCCGCGTCACCGCCGAGAAGCTCGGCGGCGGCAAGCTCGGCGCGGTGGGCTTCGATGGCACCGCCTCGGTCGCCTCGCTGAACGCCTATGCGCCGCTGGTCGGCCAGCCGCTTTCGGGCGGGGTCAACTTCGACGGCAACGTCGCCTACAACCTCGAGGATGGCAGCCTTACGGCCGATGGGCGGCTCGACACCCGCGCGCTGGCGCTTGGCATCCCCACCGTCGACCAGCTCGTCGGCGGCGACGGCAGCGCCGTGGTGCAATTGAGCCGAGATGCGGACGGGGCGCTGAACGTGCAACAGCTCGAGGTGCAGACGCGCGAGATCACCGCCACCGCCAATGGCACCTATGGTACCGGTGACAGCAGCATCACCTACAATATCGCGCTGCGCGATCTGGGCCTTCTGGTGCCGCAGCTTCCCGGCCGCGCCACCGCCGAGGGCACGCTGACCCAGAACGGAGGCCAGTACCAGGTGCAGACCAACCTCACCGCCCCCGGCGGCACGCGGGCGCAGGTCTCGGGCAGCATCGCGCAGGACTTCGGCAGCGCCAACCTGGCGATCACCGGCAATGCGCCGCTCGAGCTAGCCAATCAGGTGGCCTCGCCCAACCTCATGTCAGGCATGGCGAATTTCAACATGCAGCTGAACGGACCGCTGGCGCTGAACTCCCTCTCCGGCACCGTCACGGTCAACGGCGCGCGCGTCATCGTGCCCACCGCCGGGCTCGAGTTCACCGGGCTCAACCTCAACGCCAATGTCTCGGGCGGGCAGACCAGCTTGACTGCCTCGACCGCGCTGGCCACCGGCGGGCGGATCAACGTCGACGGCACCATCGGCATGAGCGGCGATTTCCCCGCCAGCCTCAGCATCGCGCTCGACGAGCTCGTGCTCGAGGACCGGCGGCTCTACCAGGTGCAGCTCGGCGGCAACGTCACGATCTCGGGGCCACTGCTCACCGGGCCTACGATCGGCGGTGAGATCCTTATCGACAACGCCGAAATCCGCATCCCCGAAACCGGGCTCGGGCCGGGCAGCCATGGCTTCGTGCTGACCCATGTCTCCGAGCCCTTCGGCTCGCGCGTGACCCGCATCCGGGCCGGGATGATCGACGAGGAGAAGCAAGGCGGCGGCTCGGCCTACGCGCTGCCGCTCGACCTGGTGATCCGTGCGCCGCAGCAGATCTTCGTGCGCGGCCGCGGCCTCGACATGGAGCTTGGCGGCGCGCTGCGCATCACCGGCAGCTCGACCGACGTAATCCCGCAAGGCCGGTTCGACCTGATCCGCGGCCGGCTCGACATCCTCGGCCAGCGGCTCACGCTGGACCGGGCGACCATGGCGCTCACCGGAGAGTTCATCCCGACGCTGGATATCGCCGCCACCTCGCAGGTCGAGAGCACCACGGTGACCGTCAGCATCACCGGGCTCGCCACCGAGCCCGACGTCGAGTTCTCCTCCGATCCCTCGCGCCCCGAGGAAGAAGTGCTGGCATTGCTGCTTTTCGGACGTGACATCACCGAGATCTCGGGCTTCCAGGCGCTGCAGATCGCGGCGGCGGTGAACACGCTCGCCGGGCGCGGCTCCGGCGCGGTCGACGGGCTGAGGCAGAACCTCGGGCTGGACGATCTCGACGTGACCACGAACGACGAGGGCGAGGCCGGGCTGCGGCTCGGCAAGTACATCTCGGAGGACATCTACACCGACGTCGAAGTCGACTCCGGAGGCGGCAGCGCGGTCAACCTCAACATCAAGATCACCCCCAGCCTCAAGGCAAAGGGCAGCGTGACCTCGGAGGGCGACAGCACGCTCGGCATCTATTACGAGCACGACTACTAAGGCGCAGCGCCGCCGAAACATCTAGGGGTGTCCCCGCGGGGACACCCCTTTTTCATCCATGGTGCAATTCTTGCCTGCGGCTCTGCGGCTCTCCAGAACGGCACCGTCGTTCATCCGGGAGAGCGGCGTCATGGATCAGGCTCTTCCGGCCCGAGGGCGGTTCGGGGTGATCGGCGGTCGTTTCTACCGCATCGTCCCCGAAACGCGTTATCGCGACGCTCTGACCTCTGCGCTGAGCCCCAGCGCGGCCTCGACCTCGGCGAGCGTCACCGCCCCCGGCGCGGCACCGTCGCGCACCAGCCGGGCGGCAAGCGCGGTGAACCAGGCGTTGCAGGGGGTGGGCACGCCGTGCAGCCGGCCCAGCAGCGCGACCTCGCCGTTCAGGTAGTCGGTCTCGACCGAGCCGGCCCCGCGCGCGAGGCTCTGCGCCGTAGAGCTGCCGACCCGCGTCACCCCCGGCACCTCGACGATCTTCAGCTGCGCCGCGCGCTTGTCGTCCTCCTCGGCGGGGTCCGACCAGTCGATCTCCGCCTTGGCCATGACCGCCTCGGCCTCGGCCTTGAGCGCAGCGGTGACTGCGGTGCTGTCGACCTCTTCGCCAAGCGCGGCACCCACGATATTGCCGAGGTTCATCAGGAGCTTGCCATATTTTCGCTCCATCACCACCGCGCGCGTGGCAGAGGGAAAACCCGCAGCCTCGAGCCGCGCGACGAGCGCGGTGTCCGCGGCGTCGAAGCCCGAGGGGTAGCGCCCGATGTCAAACGAGCCGATGCAGGGCGCGCCGTAGCAGACCACTTCGCCCGGCTGCACGAAATCCGCCGGAAGCATGACGGTGACGCCGTGCACGTTGGGGAAGTAGCGCAGTGCCAGCCGCTCGTTCTCGACGCCATTCTGGAAACAGAAGACATGTTGGTCCTGCAGCCCCGCGTCGCACAGCTGCATGAGCGCGGCCTCGGTGTGCTGGGTCTTCACGCACAGGAAGATCACGTCGTCCGGTCGCAGCTGCGCCTCGGCGGGGCTGGCCACGCAGGGGAATTCGGCCTGCAAGGCGCCCTCGGGCGTCAGCAGGGTCAGCCCACCAGCGCGGATCGCCTCGAGCTGCGCGCCGCGGGCGATGCCCAGCACCTCCTGCCCGGCAAGGGTCAGCTTGACCGCCAGCGTGCCGCCGACGGCTCCAACGCCAAGGATGACGATCCGGCTCATGCCACCGCCTCCGCCAGAGGCAGTCCGCCGATCCTGGCGAGCAGCGAGACGATCTCGTCCACGCCCTCGCCGTGCTTGACCTGGGCAAAGACAAACGGCTTGCCCGCCCGCATCCGCGTCGCATCGCGCTCCATCACCTCGAGCGAGGCGCCGACGTAGGGCGCGAGGTCGGTCTTGTTGATCACGAGGATGTCCGACTTGGTGATCGCCGGACCGCCCTTGCGCGGGATTTCCTCGCCCGCGGCCACGTCGATCACGTAGATCGTCACGTCGGCCAGCTCGGGCGAGAACGTCGCTGAAAGGTTGTCGCCGCCGCTTTCGATGAGGATCAGGTCGAGGTCGGGGAAGGTCTGGTTCAGCTCGGCGATGGCGGCAAGGTTGATCGAGGCATCCTCGCGGATCGCCGTATGCGGGCAGCCGCCGGTCTCGACACCCTTGATGCGGTCGAGCGGCAGGATCTGCTGGCGCATCAGCTCCTCGGCGTCCTCGCGGGTGTAGATGTCATTGGTCACCACGGCCATCGAGAGCCGGTCGCGCAGGGCGCGGGCCAGCGCCGCGGTGAGGGTGGTCTTGCCGGCGCCCACGGGGCCGCCGAGGCCGACGCGGAGGGGTCCGTTGGGGGAAGTCATGTGGTCTCCAGAGGTGTCAGGATCGGAAGATACGGGAATAGAGCGCCTCGTGGCGCTGGCTGGCAATGTCCGAGAGCGGGGAGAAGCCGCCGATCTCGTCGAGGCTGGCGGTCATGGCCTGCGCCGCAAGCGCCTCGCAGAGGGGCGAGAGCGCGCGGATCACCGCCTGCCCCTCGGTCTGGCCGAGCGGGATCAGGCGGATGCCGGCGGCCGCAAGGTTCGAGGCGAAGGCCAGAAGGTAGAGTTGCAGCGCCGGTAGCAGCGGCAGATCCAGCGCGCGCACCGCCTGCCCCACTGCCACGGGATAGGGCGCGGGGAGGATATCGGCCCGCCACAGGTCGCGGACGGTGGCGGCAAAGGCCTCCCCCTGTTTCACTGTCTCGAGCCGCCGCTCGGCGGAGGGAGTAAGCGCCGTGGCGAGGTCCGTCAGCTCTGCAACGTCCCCTCCCTGCGACACCTGCGCAAGAAGCACCGCGTCGCTCCAGCCCGCGCCGTGCCGGAGAACCGCCTCGAGCCAGCCCTGCAGCTGCGCGGCGGTGGTGACGCGGCCCTCCTGCACCAGCGTCTCGAGCCCGTGCGAATAGGCAAAGGCGCCCACCGGGAAGGCGGGCGAGAAAAGTTGGTGCAGCGTCAGCAGCGGATCAGTCGTCATGCGCGTGCGCGGGACCGTGGGAATGGCTGTGGCTGTGCGCATTATCGTGATCATGGGCGTGCGCATGGCTGTGCGAATGGGAGTGGCTGTGCGCGTGCCCCTCTGGCCCGTGCGCGTGCGAGTTGTCATGGCCGTGGGTGCGGCCGTGGCCATAGGCCCCGCCCTCGGGGGTGAACGGCTCGAGCACCTCGTCCACCGTCGCGCCGATATGGGCGAGCATGTCGCGGATCACGTGGTCGCGCTGGATCAGCAGCCGCGCGGCTTCGATCTGGCAGGGGGTGTGGCGGTTGCCGATGTGCCACGCAAGCCGCGGCAGGTGTGTTCCGCTCACCGCCAGCAGCGGCTCGGCGGCGGCCTCGACGCGCACCGCGCGTCCGTCGGTCAGTACAAAGGCGTCGCCCTGGTCGAGACTCTCGGTGTGCGCGAGATCGACGAGAAAGCTCTCGCCTTGGTCGCTCTTCAGCACCTTGCGGCGTAGAAAGCGGTCCTCGTAGCTGAGGGTCACGCTCAGGCTCGCTTCGGGAACGACGCCCTTGCGGGCGATCTCGTGAGACACGGACAGGCTTGTCGAGGGGGCTGTCATGAGGAGGGCTCCGGGGATCGTCTGGATTGCGCCAGCACCCTCGGACCAACGACCGGAAAAGGCAAGGCCACGCGCCGGGATCACCGGGGGCGTGGCCTTGATGTGCCGAGTTCTGCGGCGCTTGCGCGCCCCAAGGAACTCAGAGGTAGAAGACGTCCTGGAAGACGTGACGCGCGATGTCTTCGCGACGGATGCCACGCTCGGCCAGTTGCTCGTCCGAAAGACGCTGCAGGGCTTCGATCTTGCGCAGGCGCGGGTTTGCTTCACCCAGTGCAACGAGACCGTTGCCGATTGCGGCGAAGAAGCGCGAGAAGAACGGTGCCTGTTCAGTGCGTGCGGATGCAGTCAGAAATGCCATTTGGAAACCTATCCTAGCGTTTGAGTTCGTTGCGTTCGGTTTTGGTTTCCTCCCTTGACAGCCAAGATAGGTCAGGCGCCCGGGAACAACAAATGCTGCATGTGCATAGCCGGCTCCCCAGCCATGCAGAGATCACAGATAACTTTGTTACCCTGACCGATCTCCATATGACGCAAAATTATTGGGCGCACAAATCGGCGGCGTTTTGCAAACAAACCTACAGAAAAATCGTGCCAGATACGGCGTTTAGCCAAGAGCAGCCATGCACGAGAGGGAAGGCTGCTGTTTTTCCAAGCGCATCGCCCCGCACCCGAAGCCGACCGAGGTCTGCGTGTTTTGCAGAGCTCGGGCCGAGTCAGCGCCCCCGCGACTCATCCCCCGAAAGCAAGGACGCCGGCCCGTGGACATGGACCGGCGTCTTGTTTTCGGAGCGGCGATCGAGCGGCCTGCACCTCGTCAGTAGAGGAAGTAGCGCTGCGCCATCGGCAGCTCCTTGGCGGGCTCGCAGGTCAGCAGCTCGCCGTTGGCGCGCACCTCGTAGGTCTCGGGGTTCACCTCGACATGCGGCAGCGCGTCGTTGAGGATCAGGTCCTTCTTGCCGATGCCGCGGGTGTTCTTCACCGCCAGCGTCTGCTTGGCGATGCCGAGCTTGTCACGCAAACCGTCGGCCTGTGCCGCCTCCGATACGAAGATCACCGCCGAATTCTCGACCGAGCGGCCATAGGCGCCCCACATCGGGCGGGTGTAGACCGGCTGCGGCGTCGGGATCGAGGCATTGGGATCGCCCATCTGCGCGCAGACGATGGTGCCGCCCATCAGCACCATCTCGGGCTTCACGCCGAAGAAGGCCGGGTTCCAGAGCACCAGATCGGCGCGCTTGCCCTCTTCGATCGAGCCGATGTGCTGACTGATGCCATGCGCGATCGCCGGGTTGATCGTGTACTTGGCGATGTAGCGGCGGACGCGGAAGTTGTCGTTGTCGCCCTGTTCCTCGGCCAGCTTGCCGCGCTGCTTCTTCATCTTGTCGGCGGTCTGCCAGGTGCGGATGATCACCTCGCCGACGCGGCCCATGGCCTGGCTGTCCGAGGCGATGATCGAGAAGGCCCCCATGTCGTGCAGGATGTCCTCGGCGGCGATGGTTTCGCGGCGGATGCGGCTCTCGGCAAAGGCCACGTCCTCGGGGATCGACTTGTCGAGGTGGTGGCAAACCATCAGCATGTCGAGGTGTTCCTCGAGCGTGTTGACGGTGTAGGGCCGGGTCGGGTTCGTGGATGACGGAAGCACGAACTCCTCGCCGCAGATCTTGATGATGTCCGGCGCGTGACCGCCCCCTGCCCCTTCGGTGTGGAAGGCGTGGATGGTGCGGCCCTTCATCGCCGCGACGGTGTTCTCGACGAAGCCCGATTCATTGAGCGTGTCGGTGTGGATCATCACCTGCACATCCCAGTCGTCGGCCACCGACAGGCAGGTGTCTATGGCTGCCGGGGTTGTGCCCCAATCCTCGTGCAGCTTGAGGCAGCAGGCACCGCCCCTGATCTGCTCTTCCAGCGCCGCGGGCAGCGAGGCGTTGCCCTTGCCGGCGAAGGCCAGGTTCATCGGGAAGGCGTCGGCGGCCTGCATCATCCGGCCAAGGTGCCACGGCCCCGGCGTGCAGGTCGTCGCCAGCGTGCCGTGCGCCGGGCCGGTGCCGCCGCCAAGCATCGTGGTCAGGCCCGAATGCAGGGCGTCCTCGATCTGCTGCGGGCAGATGAAGTGGATGTGGCTGTCCATGCCGCCCGCGGTGAGGATGCGCCCCTCGCCGGCGATCACTTCCGTGCCGGGGCCCGCGATGATGTTCACGCCCGGCTGGGTGTCGGGGTTGCCCGCCTTGCCGATCTTGGCGATGCGCCCGTCCTTCAGGCCCACGTCCGCCTTGTAGATGCCGGTATGGTCAACGATCAGCGCATTGGTGATCACCGTGTCCACGGCGCCCTGCGCGCGGGTATACTGCGACTGGCCCATGCCGTCGCGGATCACCTTGCCGCCACCGAATTTCACCTCTTCGCCGTAGAGCGCGCGCGTGCCCCCGCCGGCAAGCGAGGCGGTGAGGTCGCGCTCGACCTCGATGATGAGGTCGGTGTCTGCGAGCCGCACCTTGTCCCCGGTGGTGGGGCCGAACATGGCGGCATAGTCGCGGCGGGAAATCGTTGCGGGCATTCGGGTCGTCCTCGGGTTGGTCAATTCGGCAAGAGCGCGCGCAGATCTTCGCTGCGGCGCCGGGTGAGTCTCGTCTTGCAGTCGGTCCCGATCTGCGGCTGGATCGTACCGCCCATGTAGAGCGCCCCCTCGGCGGAACAGGCCGCGTCTCGGAAGGGGATCCAGGCCCGCTGCGCCTCGCGGACATAGCCCATGACCTCCTTGGACACGGCGGCTTTCACCTGAGCGTAGACCGCGTTCAGCTCGGCGTCGGCGGCCTCGTATTCCTGCGCTGCGCAGGCGCGCATCTCGACGGTGGTTACAGCGTCGGCGCATTCGGCGCGGGCCGGCTCGGCCGAAGTCAGCGCAAGCAGTGATATCCCTGCAAGGGCGGCAATGCGAATTCGCTTTGTAAGACTATGAGACAAGAGTAACCTTCCGGGTAAGCAGGCAAAGTTCATTTTTCCTCCCAGCCAGTTCATCAGCAAGGAGAATGGAATGATCAGGTCGACGATTGCGGGACTTTCGCTGCTGGCGCTCGGCGCCGGGGCTGCTGCCGCGGAGGGCGATGTCGCCCGCGGTGAATATCTGGTCAGGGGGCCGGCGGGCTGCGGCAATTGCCACACGCCTTTCGGCGAGGCGGGGTTCGACATGAGCAAGGAACTCGGCGGGCGCCTCGTGGAAGACAACCCCATGTTCACCGCCTATGCCCCCAATATCACCCCCGCCGGCGAGGTCGCGGACTGGACCGACGCAGAGCTGGCCCGCGCCATCCGCGAGGGCATCCTGCCCGACGGTTCGGTGATCGGCCCGCCCATGCCCATCGCCATGTACCGCGGTCTTGGCGATGACGATCTGGCTTCGATCGTCGCCTTCCTGCGGACTCTCCCGGCTGTCGTCAACGAGGTGCCGGACTCGGTCTACAACATCCCTCTGCCCCCGGCCTACGGTCCGCCGGTCGAGAGCATCACCCCGCCCGCGCGCGGCGTGACGGCGGACTACGGCCAATACCTCGCCACCGCCGTCAGCCATTGCATGGAGTGCCATTCGCCGATGAGCGACAAGGGCCCGATGACCGATCCCGAGCACCTCGGTCAGGGCGGATTCGAAATCCACGGCCCCTGGGGCAGCGTCACCGCGCCCAATCTCACCAGCTCCGAGGACGGGCTGGCGGGCTACAGCGACGAAGATCTGAAGAAGATGATCACCACTGGCACGCGGCCCGATGGCTCGGCGATGATGCCGCCCATGCCCTACGGCTATTTCGCGCATATGACCGAGGGCGATCTCGATGCCATCGTGCTCTACCTGCGCAGCCTGCCGCCGTTGCCCGACGCCTGAGCGAAACGCACCTTGGCGTGCCAGCCGCTGGCGCGCCGGGGCCGGCCTGACCGAAGAGGAATATGCGTGGCTCGCTGCGTGCAAGGCCGGCCCTCACTTCACCCGCGCCGGGCCGCAGATGCCCATCGTTGCCAGGGGCGCCGGGCGCACGAAAGGCAGCACGGTCGCCTTGGCGGTCGGCATTGCAGCCCCCCGCCTGCGGACATGGCCAAGGTAAACCTCGGTCCATTGCGCTTGGACCGCGAGCATCTGGCTCGCGCCGCGCAGCATAAGCGCCGCCCAGTCGAAGGGTGTCAGGTAGACCATCGCCGCTCCTCCCTGCCCTGACCGCGCCTACCAGCCCGAGCGCTGACCGGGGCGGAACTGCGGTCCGCGCCGGCTCAGCCGCTTGCGGTTGCGGCGGGCTTTCACTTCCAGCGGACGGGAAAACGCGTTGATCACCACCGGCGCCGGCGCGCCGCGCATCATCGCCGCGCTTGCCTGCGACCAGGCCTGCATGAAGGCCGGGCCCTTCTCGGCGGTCATCCGGTAGACCTCGGTCGAGGGAACCGACCACATGCCGGCGAACCCCAGCATCCGGTAGGCCATCACGCTCTGCGCCTCGGCGCCGAGGAACCCCAGCCGCATCATGCTGCCGGTCAGTGCCGTAAATGCTTCGAACATGCTTGCCGTCCCTATCGCTGGAAGAGGAGACCTCAGAGTGCCCCCATGACCTTCTGGTTGAATCCGTAGATCTTGCGCTCCCCCGAGAATGGGATGAGCTGAACCTCGCGACGCTGGCCGGGCTCGAAACGCACGGCGGTGCCCGCCGCGATGTCGAGCCGAAGGCCGCGCGCCGCATCGCGGTCGAAGTCGAGCGCCGGGTTGGTCTCGGCGAAATGGTAGTGCGACCCCACTTGCACCGGGCGGTCGCCGGTGTTGGCGACCATCAGGGTGATCGCCTCGCGGTCGTCGTTGAGCACAAGATCACCCGCGGCGGGAAGGATCTCGCCGGGGATCATGTGCGACCACCGCCATACATGCGCCAGCCGGCGCAGGCCGCCACGGCCAGCACCGCCACGGCGGTCAACCACGTCTCGGCGCCATGCGGGTGCAGGTGCGCGCCGGAATGCGCGAGCGCGGGGGTTGCGAGCGGCAGTGCAATGATCGGAAGGAAGTATTTCATTTTGTCACCTGTGGTCTTCAAAGTGTCTCGTGGCCCCGGAGGTTCCAGAGAACCCGGCTTTACCGAATGGGATTGTGCACGGTCACCAGCTTGGTCCCGTCCGGGAAGGTCGCCTCGACCTGCACCTCGTGCACCATCTCGGGGATGCCTGCCATGCATTGCTCGGCGGTGATGACCTGCGCGCCGGCCTCCATCATCTCGGCGACGGAGCGGCCGTCGCGGGCGCCTTCGACCACCGCGTCGGTGATCAGCGCCACGGCCTCTGGGTAGTTCAGCTTCACGCCGCGCGCGAGGCGCTTGCGGGCCACCTCGGCGGCGAGCGCCACCAGAAGCTTGTCCTTTTCGCGGGGAGTCAGTTGCATGGTCAGATCATCCAGGGTCTTGGGAGTTCGGCGCCCGAAAGGCGCCGCAGTATGGGGCAAAGGTGGCGGCGCAGCTCGAAGCCGTCAATGGCGAGCAGGCGCAGCACGAGAAGGTCGGGATCAAGCGCCGAAACGCCGCCGGTTTCGGGCAGCATCCCGCGCAGCGGCGCGACCTGTGCCGCCGCGCCGGGCGCTGCGAGAACGACGGTGGCCATGGCCCGCGCGCCCTCGGCGATGGCCGGATCGGCAAGGCAGGCGGCAGCGTCGCCGTTGAGGCGCAGTCGGTCGGACCAGACGAGCCGTCCGGCGCGCGCGATATCGATGCGATCCGCATGGCGCAGGTCGGTGACGCTCTCGCCCATGGCCGCGCGGCCGAAGATCAGCGGCTCGCAGAGCAGCAGACGCGCGTCCCCGGCCATCTCGACCGAAAGCCGCCGATCGAGGGCCGCGCCATCGAAGAGGATTGTCTCCTGCGGCAGCCAGTCGAGCCTTGCGCCCGCTTCGAGAGTCAGCCGGGTGTCGACGCGCCCGGTCTCGCCGGGCAGCGCGCGGTAGACGCGCTCGGCGGCCTGCGTGGTGATCGCCAGATGCGCGCCCTCGCGGGCGGTGGCCGTGATGTCAAAGGCGTCGCCCCCGGTCACCCCGCCCGAGCTGTTGAGATAGACCGCCTGCAGCGCGTCCAATGCGCGCGGGAACAGCAGCTTGGAGCTACCTGACATGTGCAGATCCCCGATGACGCTGGCGGCCCCGCGACGCCGCGCGGCAAGCCGGGCGCGTCCGCGGGCACGCTGCGCGGCGATCTTCCCCGGCGGGGCAGAAGGCGCGCTCATCTGGGGATGATCATAGGGAATGGACGTCTCCTCCGCTTGCCTCGCGGAGCCTCTGTCAGCGCGGTGCGCGCGACAAGGAGTGGTGCGCCGCAAGGCCGGACCTCCCCCAGACCGCGCAGGCTATACGCACAGGAACTTGGCGAAAATCGCGTGATTGCGCAAGAATTGGGCGTTATTGAATCAACCATTCTTCGGCCGTTCGCGGTGCTCGCACCGGTCCGGCTTGAGGTCCAGAAGCGGAGTCCCGTCGACGCAATCAAGCCCCTGAACCACCAGCACCACGCCTTCGCGCCGGACCAGCCGGACCGAGGAAATGCCGATCGGATTGGGTCGCACCGGGGAGCGCAGCGCAAAGGTGCCACGGGTGGTGTTGCCATGGGGTGTCTGGGTCAGAAGGTCCCGTCGGGCACGGTCGAGCCAGTAGAGCACCTGGATACGCTCGGCCCTCTCGATGCCCTCGAGAGCGGGCTCCCATTGCGGGTCGAGTTCGATGCGGCACTCGGGGCCGTCGAGATCGCCCTGCCGCGGGCAATCGCGCCGGCTGGCAAAGGGCGTGCGGATTCGGCCGATGAAGCGAAGTTCTGCGTCCCGCGCTGGCGGCAACTCGAGCGCGGTCTCGCCGGGGCGGATCGCATCGCCGCTGGTCTGCCCGGTCTGATCGGCCCCGGTCTGATCGTCCCTGGTCTGATCGGCCCTGGTCTGGCTCATGGCGCGCGTCCTGTCCCTGCCCCTTTGGCAGACAAGCTAGCGCGCCCGTGCTCAGCCCGCCAGTTCCGTCTCCTGCGCCGTGTCATAGGCTGCAACCACCTCGCGCGCGCGGGCGGCCACCTCGTCGAGGCTGCGGCCCGGCTTGTAGAGCCAGGTGCCGATGCCGAAGCCGGTGACGCCCGCCGCCAGCCATTCGCCCATATTGCCGGCGCTGACGCCGCCCACCGCATAGGTTGCCGTGGCCTCGGGAAGCACCGCCTTCATCGCCTTCACCCCCTCGGGGCCGACCAGCGAGGCGGGGAAGAACTTCAGCCCGTCGGCGCCGGTGCGCAGCGCGGTGAAAGCCTCGGTCGGGGTCAGCACCCCGGGATAGCTGAGCATACCAGCCTTCTTGGTGGCCATAATCACCCGCTGGTTCATGTCGGGCGAGACCACCATGCGCGCGCCGATCTGCTGCAGGCGCAGCACCTCTTCGGGGGCAAGCACCGTGCCCGCGCCAATGATCGCGTCGGTGCCGAAGCCCTGCACCATCTTGGCGATGGAGTCGAAGGGGCGCGGCGAGTTCAGCGGCACCTCAATCTTGGTGATCCCGGCGCCGATCAGCGCCCCGGTGACGGCGGGGGCCTCCTCGGGGGTGAGGCCGCGCAGGATGGCGATGATCTCGCGGGTCATTCGGTCTTCTCCGTCTTGCGGGCTGCCTTCAGCCCCTCCAGCGTCATGCGTTCGGCGTCGGCGATCACCACCGGCACCGCCAGCGTCTCGAGCGCGCTGCGGTAGTGCGCCACCAGCTTCGAGGCGCCCAGAAGGGCGACGCTCTGGCCGAGCCAGTAGGGTTTCGCCGCCGAGAGCTCCATGCCGATGAGCAGGCCCGAGAGCCGCGCAGTAGCTTTTTCGGGCGGCAGCCCGTGCAGCAGCCCCTCTGCGCGCAGGGTGAAGAGCTCGGCGGCAAAAGCCGCGGGGCGGCCCATGGCCTGATCCACGCCCTCGGCGAAGCTCGCCTCGTCCCAGCCACCGCCAAGCCCGTGCCGCAGCACCGACTTCTGGCTCAGCAGCTCGAAGATCTCGCCAGTCATGAAACTGCGGAAGGAGACAATCTCGCCCGCGCTCACATGAACCCACTTGCTGTGCGTGCCGGGCAGGCAGATCACCCCGTCGAACCTCGGGTTGAGCGCAAGGAAGCCCGCGACCTGCGTCTCTTCGCCGCGCATCACGTTGGCGGGACGGTCCTGCGCCACGCCGGGCAGAATGCACACGTTCAGGCGCGGATCGCGCGTCGGCACGGTGATCGCCTCGGCGATGCCGGGCGGGGCGCAGGGGGTCTTGACGTAGGGCGCCTCGGCCCAGCCCTGCCGTGCCCCGGCCATGCCGCAGATGATCACCGGAGTTTCCGTGTCGAGATCGGACAGCAGCCCCAGCAGGGTCGGCTCGAAGTCCTCGGGGGAAAGACGGCCCATTCCGGCGTCGCTCTCGGCGCGGTCGAGCACCGTGCCATCCGCCGCCATGCGCCAAAGGCGCAGATTCGACGTGCCCCAGTCCACCGCGATCCAGTCAGCTTTGGCCATGCGCCCTCCGTGAATTGCAGCCTTGGTGTTAGCGCCCGGCCCTGCGGCGTGCAAGCGCGGGAGCCCGCAGAACCTGGCGACCCGCATGCTGCGGGGGTCCGCGGCTGCCCCGCCGGGCCATGTCCGCCCTGGGGGAAACCGCGGCAGCGCGCCTAGAGCCAGCCCCAGGCGCGGGCGACCTCCCACAGGAGGCGCAGGCTGAGCAGCCCCAGCGCTGCGCGCACCACCCCGAAGAAGAGCCGCTCGGGAAGCCAGCGCACCAGCCGTTGGCCGGACCAGGCGCCAAAAAGCGCCACGGGCGCGAGCAGCGCCACCCGCTGCAGGCTGTCCCAGGTCACCTGCCCGGCGACGATATAGGGCGGCAGCTTCATCCAATTGATGCAGGCGAAGACAATGGCCTGGGTGCCCACGTACGTCATCTTGGGCATCATCTGCGGCAGGGTATAGGCTTGGAACGGCGGGCCGCCGGCATGGGAGATATAGCTGGTGAAACCCGAAAGCGCGCCCCAGAAGAGCCCGCGCGGGACATCGGCGGGCCGGGCAGCGTGGTCCCGCACCAGCCATTTGCGCAGCGTGTCGCCAAGGTAGTAAAGCCCGACCAGAGCGACGATCAGCTTGCCGATCTCGGGCGGCACCCGCGAGATGCACAGGAAGGCCAGCAGGATGCCGACTGCGGCAGCGGGGATCAGAATCTTCAGGTTGCGGCGCGAGAAATTGCGGCGGAACAGCCAGATCGCATAGACATCCGACAGGATGTACATCGGCAAGAGCAGCCCGGCGGCCGCGGCGGGAGAGATGAAGAGCGTCAGCATGGGCACGCCGAGCATGGCGATCACCGGCATGCCGCCCTTGGAGGCCCCGACGCAGAAGGTCGCCAGCGCCGCCGCAATCCAGAACCCGCTTCCATCTTCCATGACGCACCCTCTCTTGCCGTGCCCCCTTCTGGAGAAAGGCGGAGGGAGGGAAAAGCGGAAACCGCCGTGGCAGCCGCAGATGCAGACAGGCGCCGCGGCGGCGGGCGACAAACCGGGCGGACCGCCCGCCTGCGTCAGGCGGCGCGGCTGTGGTTGCGGCTGAGCAGGGGCACGGTGAGCTCGAGGTCCTCCTGCAGGGGCCGGTTCGGAGGCAGCCCCGCAACCTCGAGCTCGGCATGATAGGCCTGCACCGCCTCGCGCGAGCTCACGCCCTCGCGCACCACGCGGCGCATGGCGCGCATCATCAGCACGGGATCCTCGCACTGAAAGTCCAGCCGGCTGAAGCTGGCGGTGCGCGCGCCGTAGCGCTCGCCCTGCGCCAGCCGCTCGAGGCAGTCGCGGGTGGTGCCCTCCTTGCAGCCGGTGAGGCCGACGATCACCCGCGTGGGGTCCCAGTTGGCCAGTTCCTCCATCATGCGGGGGCCGTGGTAGCCGACCTCGACGAAGAGTGGCCGCTCCTTGCTGGCGACGCCGGCGAGGCTGCGGGTCAGCACGTCGTTGAGATAAGCGCCATATTCCTCGGGGCCGGTGTCGACGGGGATGGGCGGATCGGCGACCCGCAGGAAGTGGCGCAGCCCCACCGAGGCGGCGATCTGGCGAAACTCGGCATAGGCGCGCAGAGTGGCGTGGTCGATGTCGATGTCGTTGTAGAAACTGAGCGCGTAGAGGCCGAGGTTCGCCACCGGGCGCACGTTTTCCAGCCGCGAGCTGCGGAACGGCACGGCGGGGACCTGCGCGTAGCGCCCGCCGCGCACCAGCCAGATGTCGGTATTGTCGGTCAGGCGTACGGCGGGGGTGACGTTGGAGCGGGCATAGATCCCCTCCTCGCTGAAGATCTCGGCGTTGGCCAGGGAACTGAGCACGATGTCGGCCAGATCGCTTTCTATGACCCGGCGCATGTCGGCGCGGTAGGCCGGGGCATTGCGCAGCCGGCCGCTTTCGTCCCGCCCGGCGGCGGAACAGCCGCGCACAAGGTCCGCATCCTTGCAGAAGGTCAGGATGAAATCGCGCGGCCCGTACCGCCCCTGCGCGATCTTCGCCAGTTTCTCATCGATCCGCCGCATCGCCTGTCCCCTTGGCGCCCCTCGCGGCAGCATGCGTCAAAGAGGTTGCGCAATCGTCAATGGCGGCGCGGGCCCAGGCTGCGTCTCGGCGGAGGGCTCAGACGGGCACCATGTCCACAAAATGCGTCGTCACATGGCTGCCCTCGGACCGCAGCGAGCCGCGGGTCGGGGCCACGTCGGAATAGTCGCGCCCGTAGGCGACGGTGACGTGATCGGCACCGGCGAACATGTCGTTGGTGGGATCGATCTCGACCCAGCCCAGTTCGACCCCGCACCAGGCGCGGACCCAGGCATGCATGGCATCGGCGCCCTCGAGCCGCGGCTGACCCTCCGGCGGCAGGGTCCGCAGGAAGCCCGAGACATAGCCCGCAGGGATGCCGAGGCTGCGCAGCGCGGTGATCATCACGTGGGAGATGTCCTGGCAGACGCCGCGGCGGGCGCGAAAGGCCTCGATCGCGGCGGTGGTGACCTCGGTGGCCTCGGGGTCGAAAGCGAACTCGCTGTGGAGCCGGTGGCTGATTGCCTCGATTGCCGCGCGCACCGACAGGGCGGAGCTCAGCGTGTCCCGCGCGAAGGCGGCGATCTCGGGCGCGGCGGGCAGCCGCGGCGAGGCACCAAGGAAGTGATGCGGGCTTTCAGGCCCGATGCTGCGCACCCCCGCAAGCTCCTGCGCCAACGCGCCGAGCCCGCCGGAGAGGTCGAGCCCGGCCACCGGCCGCGCCTTGCGCACCCGGCCCGAGAAAGCGAAGGCGATCTCGCTCAGCGGCATGTCATGCGCCATCTCGCAGGTCGGATTGCCGAAGAAATCCTTTCCCTCACGTCGCCAGCTCGGAGCGGGATCGGCGGTCACCGCCCCGGAGAGCAGCTGCTGCCCCTGCAGGGCGCGCGGCAGTATGCGCAGCAAGGTGCGGCTGGCCCCGGCCGGATGGGCGTATTCATAGGTGATCCGCAGCGAGATGTCGTAGAGCTGGGACATGGGCGGCTCCGGGGTCAGCTCAGGTAATGCGCGGTCAGCGCGTGGGAGATCGCCGCGAGGTCGGCGCGGAAGCCGCGCAGGCGGGCCGGGGTGATCTCTTCGGGGGCGGCCACGGCGAGCGCGGTGCGCAACAGCAGGATGCGCCGCCCGGCCTCGGGCAGGCCGCTGCTGCCCACCGGGCGCAGCCGCGCCTCCTCGGCCATCAGCACGTCGAGCTGGAAGAGCAACGAACGTGGGTTGCCCGCGTCGAGCGCCAAGAGGTCGATCACCGTCTCGCGCGAGGTTTCCACCGAGTAGCGGCGGCGGTGGGTCATGGCGCTGTCGCCGACCTCGACCGCCAGATCGAGCCCGCCCGTCGGGGTGGCCCTGTCGGTGAAGGCGGCAAGGAAGGCGGCCATCTGGTCGGCGCGCTCCAGCGCCCGCCCCACGGTGAGGAAGCGCCAGCCGAGGAAGCGGAACATGTTCTCGTGCACGAGGCCCGAGAAGCCGGCGATGCGGCGCAGCAGCAGGCTCATCGCACGGGCGGCGTCGTCGCCGGGATGGCAGCCCTCGGCGACCTCGTGGGCGGTGGTGGCAAGGTCCGAAAGCGCGTTCCAGCCGTCCGTGGAGAAACGGTCGCGCACCTTGGCCGCGCAACCGCGCGAGACGTCGAAGAGCTGCAGCAGCCCCCGCGGCACCGGCTCCTCGGACGGATCGAGACCGTATCCCGCCAGGAACCGCGCGAGGCTCTCCAGCAACGGAAGCGCGTCGGGGCCGTAGTCCTCGAGCCGCAGGTGGTAGGCGCGGATTTGCCGCACGCCGTTCTCGGCCCGCTCGACGTAGCGCCCGAGCCAATAGAGGTTGTCCGCCGCCCGCGCCGGCAGCAGACCCGGCTGGCGGCGCAGGAACGGCCCCGTGTCGCGCGGGGCGAGCGTCTCTCTGGCGACAGGCGCGTCCGAGGTGATCCAGACATCGGCCACCGAGCCGCCCGCCTGCATCGCCAGCGCTGTGGGATCGCCCGTGCGCCCGATGCGCGCGTAGCCGCCGGGCATCACCGTCCAGCCCTGCGGCGTGCGGGCGGCAAAGACCCGCACCACCATAGGGCGCGGCAGAAGCTGGTCGCCGACCATGGCGGGGGTGGTCGAGAGGGTCACCGCCTCCTGCCCCACCAGCGTCTCGCCCTCGCGCTCCAGCCAGTCCGAGACCGAGCCGTGCACGCTGCCACGGAACCGGCCGCCGAGCGCGGTGCCCGCATCGATGTCGAAGGGCAGCTTGGTCGATTGCGCCGGGCCGATCAGCATGCGGTGCAGGTTGTCGCGCACATAGGCACGCTCCGAGGGCTGGCCGCACCACCAGGTGGCGATGTTGGGCAGCTTCAGGGGCTCGCCGGTCAGCGCCTCACATATGCGCGGCAGGAAGGCCATGAGCGCCCGCGATTCCAGCGCCCCGGACCCGAGGCAGTTGACCATGGTGATCGCCCCCGCGCGCAGTGCCGAGACCATGCCGGGCGTGCCGAGGGCCGAGCTCTCGTCAAGTTCCAACGGATCGGCAAAGCGCGAGTCGAGCCGCCGCCAGAGCACCGAGACCGGCTGGTCCCCGGCCACGGTACGCACCTTGAGCTGGCCGCTCCGCACCGCCAGGTCCTCGCATTCCAGCAGCATGAAGCCGAGGTAGCGCGCGATATAGGCGTGCTCGTAGTAGGTGTCGGTGTGCTGGCCCGGGGTGAGGATTGCGACCCGGCTGCGGTCGTCGTCGCGCAGGCCGATCAGCGCGTCGCGGAAGCTGCGGAAGAAGCCCGCCAGCCGCTCGACGTTGGCCTTGGGGAAGAGGTCGTGGAACACCCGGCTCGTGGCCATCCGGTTCTCCAGCGCGAAGCCCGACCCGGAGGGGGCTTGCGTGCGGTCGCCCAGCACCAGCCACGAGCCGTCTGGCGAGCGACCGATTTCGAAGGCTAGAAAATGCAGGAAATGCCCCGAGCGTGGCTGCACGCCGACGATGGGGCGCAGCCACTCGGGGTTGCGCGCCACCAGGTCGGCGGGCAGGCACCCCTGCTTCACCAGATTGCCCGGCCCGTAGAGATCGGCCATCACCCGCTCGAGCAGCTCGGCGCGCTGCACGATGCCTTCCGAGAGCGTCGCCCATTCGCGGCCCGAGATCACCACCGGCACATGGCTCAGCGGCCAGCTGCGCTCGGTGGAGCCCTCGCCGGTGTGCTGGCGGAAGTAGACGCCGGTGTCGTGCAGGTACTGGTCGCCCCGGGCAAAGGCGCGGGCGCGGGTCTCGGCGCTCTGCGCCGCGAGGTGGCGGATCAGCGGCTGCCAGGCGGGGCGGAGACTGCCATCGGAGCGCAAGAGCTCGTCGGCCACGCCCGGCGGGGGGCTGTAGCCTTGGAGGAACTTGGCCACCATCTCCGGCGGCGGGCGTTTTGTCTCCGCCACCACGGCATCAGATCCCCGGCAGGCGGCGCAGGTCGAGCGTCATCGGGAACTCCGGATGCGGTGTCTCGGGCGCGGGCCAATAGCTGCCCGGGGTGTGCCCGAGTTTCTCGAAACGGGCAAGCCGGCGCGCGTCGGCCTCGTTGGTATTGACCGGGAAGGTGTCGTAATTGCGCCCACCCGGATGCGCCACATGATAGCGGCAGCCGCCCAGCGCGCGACCCGTCCAGGTGTCGAAGATGTCGAAGGTCAGCGGCGCGTTCACCGGCAGCGTCGGGTGCAGCGCCTCGGCGGGCTGCCAGGCTTTGAAGCGCACGCCGCCGACCCTGACGCCTGAAGCGCCGGTCTCGGCCATCGGCACGGCCCGACCGTTGCAGGCGACGATATAGCGCCCCGGCTCGGTGGCGGTGAGCTGCACCTGCATACGCTCGACCGAGCTGTCGGTGTAGCGCACGGTGCCGCCGATGGCGCCGCGCTCGCCGAGCACGTGCCAGGGCTCGAGCGCCTGCCGCAGCTCAAGGTGGACGCCGTCGTACTCGACCTCGCCGGCGAAGGGGAAGCGGAACTCGCGCTGCGCCTCGTACCACTCGGGGCGGAAGGCGAAACCGTGATCGCCAAGGTCGCGCAGCACGTCGAGGAAATCCTGCCAGACGAAATGCGGCAGCATGAACCGGTCGTGCAGCGTGGTGCCCCAGCGCGTGGGCTTGCCCTGGATCGGGGCCTTCCAGAAGCGCGCCAGCAGCGCCCGGATCAGCACCTGCTGGGCAAGGCTCATCTTGGCGTCGGGCGGCATCTCGAAGCCGCGGAACTCGACAAGGCCAAGCCGCCCGGTCGGCCCGTCGGGCGAGTAAAGCTTGTCGATGCAGATCTCGGCCCGGTGGGTGTTGCCGGTGACGTCGATCAGCATGTTGCGCAAGAGCCGGTCGGTGAGCCAGGGCAGCGGCGGCTCGCCCTGCCCCGGCGCCGGGAAATGCGCCAGCGCGATCTCCAGCTCGTAGAGGCTGTCGTGCCGTGCCTCGTCGATCCTTGGGGCCTGCGACGTCGGGCCGATGAAGAGCCCCGAGAAGAGATAGCTCAGCGAGGGATGCCGCAGCCAGTGCAGGATCATCGAGCGCATGAGGTCGGGGCGGCGCAGGAAGGGCGAGTCGTTCGGCGTCTCGCCGCCCACCACCACGTGGTTGCCGCCCCCGGTGCCGGTGTGCTTGCCGTCGATCATGAACTTGTCTGCCCCGAGGCGGCATTGCCGGGCTTCCTCGTAGACGCCATTGGTGATCGCCTTGCAGTCCTCCCAGCTGTGCGCGGGGTGCACGTTGACCTCGATCACCCCGGGATCGGGGGCGACGCGGATGACGTTGAGCCGGGCGTCATGCGGCGGGGTGTAGCCCTCGATATGGATCGGCAGGCCCAACTCCTCGGCGGTGGTCTCAGCGGCGGCGAGCAGGTCGAGGTAATCCTCCAGCGCTTCCACCGGGGGCATGAAGAGGCAGAGCCGCCCATCGCGCGGCTCGATGGCGATGGCGGTGCGCACCGCGCCCCCCGCAGGATCGACGCCCTGCTCCATGATGCGCTGCCGCCGCCCGACGTCGCGCGCTTCGCTCACCGGCTGGTCGTGGCCCGGGGTGACCTCGGGCAGCGACGCGGCGGACTCGCGCTCTTCCTCGGCGATGCGCTCCAGCTCCTCCATCAGCCGCGCGCGGCGCTCCTGTTGCTGCGCGTGGAAATCCGGAAGCTCGGTCAGCGGTATGCTGGGGTCAGCGGGATAGACATAGGGATAGGCCGACGGCGGCACGAAGGGCAGCGCGCCGAGTGGCAGGCGGAAGCCCACAGGACTGTCGCCGGGGATCAGGAAGAGATGCCCGCGCCGAGTCTTCCAGTGCTCCGAGCGCCACTTCGGCCCGCTCGCCTTGGACTGCCAGCGCTGCAGCGGCAAGATGAAGCCCGCCGCCTCGTCGAGCCCGCGGGTGAACACCCGGGCGATGCGGGCGCGGGTCTCGGGATCCTTGAGCTTTGAATCCTCCGGCGTCACGTTCATCGGCAGGTCGGCTTCCTTGAGAATCCACTCCGCCGGATCCTCGAAGGCGGGATGCACGTAATCGCCGCTGAGCCCGAGGGTTTCGGCGAACCGGGTCATGAAGCTGTCGGCCTGCGCGGCGTCGGCGCCCTTGGCGGTCTCCTTCGCCACAAGGTCGGGGTTTTTCCACACCGGCTTGCCGTCGCGCCGCCAGTAGAGCGAGAAGGTCCAGCGCGGCAGCGTCTCGCCGGGGTACCACTTGCCCTGCCCGTAGTGCAGGAAGCCGCCCGGCGCGAAGCGCGTCCGCAAGCGGCGGATCAGCTGGTCGGCAAGCGCGCGCTTCTGCGGGCCGACGGCGGCGGTGTTCCACTCGGCGCTCTCGAAATCGTCGATCGACACGAAGGTGGGCTCGCCGCCCATGGTCAGCCGCATGTCCTGCGCCGCGATCTCGGCGTCGACCTTGTGACCGAGCGCATCCAGCGCCTCCCACGCCTCGTCGGAGAAAGGCTTGGTGATGCGCGGGTGCTCCGCCACACGCGTCACCTGCATGTCGAAGTCGAAGTCGGTCTGCGTGTCCGGCGGCGCGGCATAGCCCCCGACGATGGGCGCGGCGTTGCGGTAGTGCGGCGTGGCAGCGAGCGGGATGTGGCTTTCGCCGGTCAGCAGCCCCGAGGTCGGGTCGAGCCCGATCCAGCCGGCGCCGGGGATGTAGACCTCGCACCAGGCGTGCAGGTCGGTGAAGTCGTGATCGGTGCCCGCCGGCCCGTCGAGCGAGACGAGGTCGGGCTTGAGCTGGATGAGATAGCCCGACACGAAGCGCGCCGCGAAGCCGAGGTGGCGCAGGATCTGCACCAGCAGCCACGAGGTGTCGCGGCACGAGCCCTTCGCCAGATGCAAGGTCTCCTCAGGGGTCTGCACCCCGGGCTCCATGCGGACGATATAGCCGATGTCCTTCTGCAGCCGGGCGTTCAGTCCGACGAGGTAGTCGACCGTGCGCGGCGCGCGCTTCTCGATCGTGTCGAGATAAGCCTGCAGCCGCGGCCCGGCCGGCTCGGGGGTGCGGTAGATCGACAGGTCCTCGGCGAAGTCCTGCGAATACTCGAAAGGAAAGGCCTCGGCGCTCTCATCCACGAAGAAATCGAACGGGTTGTAGACCGTCATGTCGGCAACGAGATCGACCTCGATCTTGAACTCGGTCACCGGTTCGGGAAAGACGAAGCGCGCCAGCCAGTTGCCATAGGGATCCTGCTGGTGATTGACGAAGTGCCCCTCGGGCGAGACCCTCAGCGAATGCGAGATCACCCGGGTGCGCGAATGCGGCGCAGGCCTCAGCCGGATGATCTGCGGCCCGAGCGACACCGGGCGGTCGTACTTGTAATGCGTCAGGTGATAGATACTTGCCGTGATCGCCATTCATCAGGTCCGGGACTGGGGGAAATCTCTCACACCTGAGCGACTTGGCCTGCGCTTGTAAAGCCTTGCGTGACCTCGCGGCAGCACGCGTTGCCGCGCCGCCCGTTCCGCAGGCGGCACGGTGACCCGCTTCAGTTCACCGGCATGACGAAGACCTCGCGCACATTCGCGCGCGGATCGGCCTCGAGCGCGAAGATCACCGAGCGCGCGATGTCTTCGGGTTTGAGCTTGTCCGGCTTGGCCTCGTCGAAAAAGGGCGTATCCACCATGCCCGGCGCGATTACCGTGACCCGAGCACCCCATTCGCGGAATTCTTCGGCGAGGTTGTCGCCGTAGCCGTGCACGAACCACTTCGAGGCGCCGTAGAGCGAGCCCTTGATCGTCGTCCGCCCCGCCGCCGAGCCAGTCATTAGAAGATGACCGCGGTTCTTCACGAAATAGGCAGAGGCCGCCTTGGCGGTCCAGAGCACCCCCAGGATGTTGAGCCGCACGAGCGCCTCCCATTCCTCGGGATCGCCCTTGCGGGTGCCCGATTGCGAAAGGCCCGTACCGGCATTGGCAAAGGCGGCGTTCACATCGCCGAAGTGCCCGGCCAGCTTCGCCATCGCCGCCTCCTGCTCTTGCAGCGAGGTCGCATCCCCCGGCAGCGCCAGCGCGTGCGCACCAAGCTCCTTTTCCAGCTCGGCGATCTTGTCCTCGGAGCGGGCGAAGAGCCCGACGTTCCAGCCGTGTTCGACCGCGGCGCGGGCGGTCTGTGCGCCGATGCCCGAGGAGGCACCGGTGATGAAGAGGGTCTTGCGATTCATGCTTAATCCTCCCGAAGGAAATTGCCGTGAAACTCGAAGCGCCGGCTTCCCGGCGCGGCTCCACTCAAAGGTAGGGCGCGACGTGCCGCCGCCCATGCGGCTGCGCCTCGATGCAAACCGATCGGACCTCACGCGGCGGAAATGGAACGATTTTCGACGCACCGGCGTTTTCTTGCCGACCGTACCTGCTGACCAGTAACGGAGACTCTTGATGAAACGCCTTGCACTGCTCACTGCCGCCGCCACCTGCACCGCCGTCGCCGCCTATGCCGCGACCGAGGTGCTGAACCCTGGCGCCGCAACGGTCATCGAAATCGAGGTCGCGCCGCACGAGTTGGCACAGTGCCGCGAGACGCTGCAACAGATCGGCTCCATGCCCGCCGTGACGGACGATGGCTCGCCCCTGCTTTTCCAGTCGTCCGAGGACCTGCCGCAGGTGCGCTGCGTGGCCACCACGGTCTGAGGCCACGGTCTGCAGCGTGGGGCGCTGGCACTCCCGCGCCCCGCTTGCTACGCCTTGGGCTCCCGATCCGAAAGCGAGGCGCCCACGCCAATGCAGACGCTCTTCACCGTTGAGACCCGAGGCCCCGGCCTCTACGAGGTCACCCGTGACGTCAGCCGATGGGTCGGCGGGACCGGCAAAGGCGACGGTCTTCTCACGCTGTTCATCCGCCACACTTCGGCCTCGCTGCTCATTCAGGAGAATGCGGATCCGGAGGTGCGCAGCGATCTCACCGAGTTCTTCCACAGGCTGGTGCCACCCAGCAGCGATCCTTCCATGCGCTATCTCACGCACACCTACGAAGGCCCGGACGATATGCCCGCCCACATCAAGGCCGCGCTGCTGCCGGTCTCGCTGTCCATTCCTGTCACCGGTGGAAAGCTGTCACTCGGCACCTGGCAGGGCATCTATCTTTTCGAACACCGCAGCGCGCCGCACCGGCGCGAGATTTTGGCCCATCTCTGCGCGTGAAGGGCGGGCAAGGCCGTTTTCATAGCGCTTTATACCCGTCCCGCAGGTTTTCAACGCCCTTCATCTTGCGGGGTGATTTGACCTCTACCCAATTTCTGGGCGCTCCCCTATAGTGGCTGTGGATAAATGAGGGATAACCTCATGCCCACGTTGGAACGAAGTGATTGGGGGAAGGCATGCGCTGCCCGTTTTGTGGAAATATCGACACCCAGGTCAAGGATTCACGCCCGGCAGAGGACCATGTCTCGATCCGTCGCCGGCGTTTCTGCCCCGCCTGCGGCGGCCGGTTCACCACCTACGAGCGGGTCCAGCTGCGCGACCTCGTGGTGATCAAGACCAGCGGCAGGCGCGAGGATTTCGACCGTGACAAGCTCGAGCGCTCGATCCGCATCGCGCTGCAGAAACGCCCGATCGACCCGGAGCGCGTGGACCAGATGATCTCGGGGATCGTGCGGCGTCTTGAAAGCCTCGGCGAGACCGATATCCAGTCGAAGCAGATCGGCGAGATCGTCATGGAGACGCTCGCCCGGATCGACACGGTGGCCTACGTGCGCTTTGCGAGCGTTTACAAAAACTTCCAGGCGGCCGACGATTTCGACAAGTTCGTGAGCGAGCTGCGCCCGGGCACCCACACCGAGAAGTGAGCCTGCGCCGGCAAAAAGGGAGCATGTCCGCGTGACCGACGATGCCCGCCACATGGCCCACGCCCTGCGCCTCGGGCGCCGGGGCATGGGCAAGTGCTGGCCGAACCCCGCCGTCGGCTGCGTGCTGGTCAAGGACGGCCGGATTGTCGGCCGCGGCTGGACCCGGCCCGGCGGTCGCCCGCATGCCGAGGCCGTGGCGCTGGCCGATGCCGGCCCGCGCGCCCGCGGCGCCACCGCCTATGTCACGCTCGAGCCCTGCGCCCACACCGGCAAGACCCCGCCCTGCGCCACCGCGCTGATCAAGGCGGGCGTCGCGCGGGTGGTGGCCCCCATCGCCGACAGCGATCCGCGCGTCTCGGGCCAGGGCTTCGAGATGCTGCGCAAGGCGGGCATCGAGGTGGCCACCGGCGTGCTTGCCGAAGAGGCGACGCACGACCACGCGGGTTTTTTCCTCAAGACCGAGGAGGGCCGCCCCTGGGTGACGCTGAAGCTGGCGAGCAGCTTCGACGGGCGCATCGCCACCGCCACCGGCGAGAGCCAATGGATCACCGGCCCCGAGGCGCGCCGCACCGTGCACGGGCTGCGGGCGGCGCATGACGCGGTGATGGTCGGCGCGGGCACCGCGCGCGCGGATGATCCCGAGCTCACCGTGCGCGGCTGGGGCGAGGTGCACCAGCCGATACGGGTGATCGCCTCGCGGCTGATCGACGTGCCGCTGATGAGCCGGCTCGCCTCGACCGCGCGCGAGGTGCCGGTGTGGATCGTGCATGGCTCCGACGCCGCCGCCGAGACCCGCCGGGCCTGGAAGAGCTGCGGCGCGACCCTGATCCAGAGCCGCGTCACCGCGGGGCGCCTCGATCCCGGGGCGCTGCTCTCGGCACTTGGCGCGCAGGGGTTGACGCGGGTGTTCTGCGAGGGCGGCGGTCAGCTCGCCGCCTCCTTGCTCGCCGCCGATCTCGTCGACGAGCTGGTCGGCTTCACCGCCGGCCTTGCGCTCGGCGCCGAGGGGCGGCCCGGCGTCGGCGCCATGGGGGTCGACACCCTGAGCGAGGCGCCGCGCTTCCGGCTGGTGGAGACCCGCGCGCTCGGCAACGACGTGATGCACCGCTGGCTGCGCTAGGCGCGGCCCGGGTGCGGCCCAGGCATGGCAAGGGGCGCGGCAGCGCCACGCCCCTCCCCCGACAGATCAAAGGCCCTTGGCCTTGTAGCTCTTGGCCACCCGGTCGATCGCGACGATGAACCCGGCGGTGCGCAGGTCGGTGACGTCGTCGCGCCCGTGCCAGATCTCGCGCATCGACTGGTAGGCGGTGCGCATCGTGTCATCGAGCCCAGACCGCACCAGCTCCAGCTCGTCCGCGCCGCGCAGGTAACGCGCCTTGAACGCCGGATCGAGGGTCCAGGCGTCACCCATGGCGATGTCGAGCCGTTCGAGCTCGTCCACCACCAACTGGTGCCGCGACTCTTCCTGGCGCCGCTGCATCCGCCCGAAGCGGATGTGGCTCAGGTTCTTCACCCACTCGAAGTACGACACGGTGACGCCCCCGGCGTTCGCGAACAGATCGGGGATGACGACCGTGCCACGGCTGCGCAGGATGTCGTCGGCGCCCGCGGTGATCGGCCCGTTTGCGGCCTCGATGATCAGGTTAGCCTGCACCCTGTGGACATTGGTGAGGTTGATCACCCCCTCGAGCGCGGCAGGAATGAGAATGTCGCAGTCCTCGGTCAGCACCGCGCCGCCATCGCGGGTGTGGATGGCGTCGGGGTAATCAACCAACCCGCCGTGGCGGGTCATCCAATCCTTCACCGCTTCGACATCGAGCCCCTTGGGATCGTAGAGCGCGCCGTCACGCTCGATGATCCCGGTGATGATCGCCCCATCCTCTTCGGACAGGAAACGCGCGGCGTGATAGCCCACGTTGCCAAGACCCTGCACGATCACCCGCTTTCCCGCGAGTCCGCCCGAAAGCGCGGCCTTGGCCACGTCCTCGGGGTGGCGGAAGAACTCGCGCAGGGCGTATTGCACGCCGCGCCCCGTCGCCTCGACCCGTCCGGAAATGCCGCCGGCGTTGAGCGGCTTGCCGGTCACGCAGGCGCGCGCGTTGATGTCGGTGGTGTTCATCCGTGCGTATTGATCGGCGATCCAGGCCATCTCGCGCTCGCCGGTGCCCATGTCGGGCGCGGGCACGTTCTGGCTGGGATGGATCAGGTCGCGCTTGCACAGCTCGTAAGCGAAGCGCCGGGTGATCAGTTCGAGCTCGTGCTCCTCGTATTGCGTGGGGTCGATCCGCAGACCGCCCTTGGACCCGCCGAAAGGCGCCTCGACCAGGGCGCATTTGTAGGTCATCAGCGCGGCCAGCGCCTCGACCTCGTCCTGGTTCACCGCCGCAGCGTAGCGGATGCCCCCCTTGACCGGCTCCATGTGCTCCGAGTGCACCGAGCGGTAACCGGTGAAGGTCTCGATCTTGCCGCGCAGGCGCACCCCGAAGCGCACGGTGTAGGTCGCGTTGCAGACACGGATCTTCTCTTCCAGTCCCGGCGGCAGGTCCATCAGCGCCACGGCGCGGTTGAACATCAGATCGACGCTCTGGCGGAATGTCGGCTCGTTGGATGGTAAGACGTTCATTGGATCTCCTCCTGGCCAAACGCACGCTTGCCGGTCCGCGCCGAAGCGCGGAGTGCCGTCTGCTGCCGCGGTGCCGGACAGTCCGGAGGAGCAAGAGACGGCGGCACTCCATTACTGACCGAAAACCTGTCGCGGCGAAACCGTTTGCTAACCGATGGGCAACGTATTGTTCTGACTCCGGAACCTGCCCCTCGAAAGCCCCCGGTATTGTCCCTGACCGCGAGCCGTAGGTCCCAATTTCGCCGTGAAATGAGCCGCATTTTAGCCATCAAGCGTTCCGATAGTTCCCCTCGTAGTGTGGTGAGTCTTGAAGGCCTTGCGTTAGCAATGGTCGAGAAAAGGGTATCTTATATCATGGAAAAGCAGACTGCTTGCTGGCGCGTACTTCGCGCCCGGAGCAGGGTTTCGCTGATGGCGCGGATGCGCGGCAGCGATGCCTTTCTCCGTGACGAAGAGGGCAGCATGTCCTACTTCGCGCTTGTGTCCTCGTTAGTGATGATGGCGTTTGGCGGAATTGGTGTGGACATGGTGTTCACCGAGCTCAATCGCACCAAGGTACAGAACACGCTGGACCGCGCGGTGCTGGCCGCCGCGGACCTCGATCAAATTCTCGACCCCGAGGACGTCGTTGCCGACTACATGGCAAAGATGGGCCTTGGCGATGCGCTGGTCTCCTCCGATGTGGACGAGGGCCTCAACTACCGGATCGTCACCGCCGACGGCTTCGTCGAGGCGCCGTCGAACTTCATCGGCCTGCTGGGCATCGACACGACCACGGCCTCGGGGCACGCCCAGGCCACGGAACGGTTCAACAAGGTCGAAGTTTCGCTGGTCGTCGATATTTCCGGCTCGATGGTCAACAACAACAAGATGGAAAACCTCAAGGCCGCCGCGAGCGACTTCGTCGACACTCTTCTGTCGGATGGAAGCGACGATCTGGTGTCGATCTCGCTGGTGCCCTATTCCGAGCAGGTCAACGCTGGCCCCGAGATCCTGAGCTACCTGCCGGTGAACTGGAAGCACGGTTTCTCGCATTGCCTCGAGATGCCCAATTCGGTCTTCGGCTCGACCGAGCTCGACACCTCGATCCGCTATGACCAGATGCAGCATTTCCAGTGGAACTACGACGGCAGGAACACGCTGACCGACACGGTCTGCCCGCGCTACGACTACGAGCGGATCACCCCGTTCAGCCAGGATGCGACGGCGCTCAAGCGGCAGATCGGAAAGCTGACGCCGCGCGCCGGCACCTCGATCTTCCTCGGGATGAAATGGGGCGCGGCGCTGCTCGATCCCTCGAGCCGCAATATCGCCAGCGGGCTGATTGCCGATGGCGAGGTGGACTCGGTCTTCGAGGGTCGTCCGGTGGATTACGGCGACGAGGACGTGCTGAAGACGGTTGTCCTGATGACCGACGGGCAGCACGACAAGTCGTTCCGCATCCGCGATGCATATTACAACTCGGAATCCGAGTACGTGCAGTGGAGCAAGACCAACCTCTGGTACTGGCTGAACCGCAACGTCTACGAATGGCAGCGCGGCAACTTCTATTACCAGAAGTATGACGCCAGGACGGGCGACACGCTGCTGGACAACATTTGCACCGCCGCCAAGGACAAGGGCATCATCATCTGGTCCATCGGCTTCGAGGTCGCAGACCACGGCGCGGACGTGATGGAAAGCTGCGCCTCCTCGCCCTCGCACTTCTTCCGCGTCGAGGGGACGGAGATCAGCGAAGCCTTCTCGACCATCGCACACACCCTCAACCAGCTGAGGTTGACCCAATGATCGGCTCCTTGAAATCCGCCCTGCGGCGTTTCGGCCGTGACGAGAACGGCTCGGCAGTCATCCCCTTCGCGCTTTGGACGCCGGTCTTCGTCGGCCTGCTCATTGCCAGCGTCGAATCGGGCTTTGCCACCATGCGCCAGACCGCCCTGGACCGCGCGCTCGACGAGACGGTGCGCGAGGTCAAGCTCGGGACCGGCACGCTCTACACGGCCGACTCGCTCAAGGAAATGATCTGCGACCGCGCGCCCATCCTCGGAAGCTGCGTCGAGACCTTGCAGCTCGAAATGGTCGGCCTCGACATGCGCAACTGGGTGGCGCCCGCGGCCTCACCGGATTGCGTTGACACCAACCTGACGGTCACGCCGATGCGCAGCTTCGTCCACGGCGGTCAGCATGAGACCATGCTGCTGCGCGCCTGCTTCAAATACCGCCCGATCTCGCCCGGCGGAGCGCTGGCCTCGTCGATGCACAAGGACGACGAGGGCTACACCGCGTTGGTGGCCACCTCGGCCTTCGTCCACGAACCGCTGTGAGGAGTGAGGACATGATGACCCTGAAGAGATCCCTCGCTTCGCGCCTGACCCGCTTTGCCCGCGACACCGAGGGCAACGTGACGATGGAAGCGATGATCACCCTGCCCATCCTGGTGGTGATCTTCTCAGCCTGCTGGGTGTATTTCGACGTCTTTCGCGAGACCTCGGTGAACCAGAAGGCCAACTACGTCATCGGGGATGCGCTCTCGCGCGAAACCGACGAGATCGACGACACCTATATCGACAACGCCTACAAGCTGCTGAAACTGTTCACCCGAACCGGCAACGCGGTCTACGGAGAGGACCGCGAAAACGCCGGCTTCGCCGAGGGCGACCTCTATAAGGCCGACCTTCGGATCACCGTGGTCAGCTATTCGGAGAAAAAGGACAACTACTCGGTCGAATGGTCCGTCGTGCGCGGCGATCCAGCGCCGCTGACCAACGGCGACCTCAGCGGGATGCGCAACCGGCTGCCGATCCTGGCCGATGCCGCGCAGGTGATCCTGGTGGAGACCTGGGACGACTACTACCCGCTGTTCCGCGTCGGTCTCTCCGCCTTCCCGATCAAGGCCTACAGCTTCACCCAGCCGCGCTATGCGCCGCAACTTCTCTACAACAACAAGAGCGGCAACAACGGCTGGGGCAACGGCGATCAGGACGCCTCGGGCAACTCGCTGTGCAACAACAACGCCGAGAACGCCACCGACTGCGACAACACCGACGGCAGCTACAACAACGAGGCTGGCTGGGACAGCTGATCCCCCCACACCCATCACCCTACGCAAAAGGCCGCAGCATCGCTGCGGCCTTTCTGCTTTTCGCGGTGCCCCTGGATCACATCTCCGGCGGCAGTTCGCCCTCGCGGCGCATCACCAGCACCGAGATGATGTCGGCCATCGGCTTGGTGTCGCGCGCGGCGGTCACCCCGCCCACGGCAACCCGCCGACCGGTGCGCCACCAAAGCCCCGGATACCACGCGCGCTTGCCCGGTGCCTTCAGCGTCAGGGCAAAGCCGTTCGAGGGTTTGAGCGCAAAGGCGCCGCGGTCCACCTTCACCACGTCGGCGATGCGCGCGATCACCGCGCCCGAGCTGTCGCTCAGCGCGTCGTCGGTGAGCAGCAGCTCGCGCGAGGTCACGCGCCACATCATCTGCGCGACCCAGAGCGCCGCCACGCCGAGCACGATCAGGAACACCAGCCAGAGCGGGTTCGCCGGCGGCTGCATCACCGCCAGCCAGAGCAGCAGCAGGCCGAGCCCGCCCATAGTGCCGACGCCGATCACCCGCCGCGGCCCGGTGGCCGAGGCGCGCGCCAGGATCTTGTCGTCCATCTTGTCTTGCATGGGTCCTCCCCCTGCCCCGGATCAGTCGCGGCGCGGATCGCGCGGATAGACCCCAAGGATTTCAAGGTATTCGGTGAAGTAGTCGAGTTCCTCCAGCGCCCGCTTGACCGCCGGGTCCTCGGGATGGCCCTCGATGTCGGCATAGAACTGCGTCGCGGTGAACGAGCCGCCGACCATGTAGCTTTCCAGCTTGGTCATGTTGACGCCATTGGTGGCGAAACCGCCCATCGCCTTGTAGAGCGCGGCGGGAATGTTGCGCACCTGGAACACGAAGGTGGTCATCATGCCGTGATCGCCGCGGCGCTCGTGATTCGCCTCGGGCGACATGACGAGGAAGCGGGTGGTGTTGTTGCCCTGGTCCTCGATGTGCCGCGCCAGCACGTCGAGGCCGTAGATTTCTCCCGCCAGTTCCGAGGCTAGCGCCGCGATCTCGGGCTTGCCCATCTCGGCCACCTGCCGCGCCGAGCCCGCCGTGTCGGCGCCGGTCAGCCGCGCGATGCCATGCTCGGACAGGAACTTCCGGCACTGGCCCAGCAGCACGGTATGGGTCATCGCCTTTTCGATCTTCTCGAGCGGCACCCCCGGCAGCGCCAGCAGGTTGATGTGCACCCGCACGAAGGCCTCGTCAACGATGTGCAGCCCCGAGTGCGGCAGCAGCGAGTGGATGTCCGCGACCCGCCCGTAGGTAGAGTTCTCGACCGGCAGCATGGCCAGATCCGCCTCACCGCTCTTCACCGCCTCGATCGTGTCCTCGAAGGTGCGGCACGGCAGTGCCTCCATGTCGGGACGGGCGTCTCGGCAGGCTTGGTGCGAATAGGCGCCAAGCTCTCCCTGGAAGGCAATGCGGTTGGTCATTTCAGTCTCGCGTCGTTTTGGAAACACTTGCAGCTTGTGGGCATTTGGTCGCGGCTAGTATACCTTGCCAGACGCCAAGGGAAGCCGTAGACCACTGATCGACGGTTATCTTTCGACGCCCGACCTGGGGAGGACACGCGACATATGTTTGATACCATGACCTTGACGAAAGTGGTGGGCGGCGTCTGCGGCGCCTTTCTGATCTACCTTCTGGGAAGCTGGGTCGGCGAAAGCCTCTACCACGTCGGCGGCAGCCATGGCGAGGAAACGGCCTCCTACGTGATCGAGGTCGCCGATGCCGGCGGCGGCGCCGAGGAAGAGACGGTCGACTTCGCCACGCTCATGGCCTCGGCCGATGCCGGCCAGGGCGAGAAGGTCTTCGGCAAGTGCCGTGCCTGCCACAAGATTGACGGCACCAACGCCACCGGCCCGCATCTCGACGGTGTCGTCGGGCGCGACATCGACGCCGTGGACGGCTTCTCCTACTCCGGCGCGCTCGAGCAGGTCGGCGATGTCTGGACCCCCGAGAACCTCTTCCACTTCCTCGAGAACCCCAAGGGTGTGGCGCCCGGAACCGCGATGTCCTTCGCCGGCCTGAAAAAGCCCGAGGACCGCGTGAACCTGATCGCCTACCTGGACTCGCTGGGCGGCTGATCCGCGGATCCGCCGGATCGCTCCGGCAGCATGTTTGCAAAGGCCACGGCCCCGCGCCGTGGCCTTTTTCTGTGTGCTGCGGACGGATTGGCGCTCCACCAACGGCCGCTGCGCGCCTCTTCCCTGAAAAATGGAACGCCCAAGCCGAGCCGCGACGCGACGCGACGCGAGCGGGATCGCCCGCGCGCGCAGGCGCCCTCGCGCCGAAATCGCGGGCGCTCACGCAAACTCCAGCAAGTTCGGCTTGAATGTCGTCGCGACCGGCCCTTAGCTTACATCAAACGGCAGAGCTCAAGCCGACAACCAGAGGGGAGACCACATGATCCGGACGACGCGCCCTGCCGCGGCCGCCACTCGCAGCCTCGATCCGATTGCCTTTCGCCCTCTTCTCGGCGCGCTGACCGCGCTGGGGATCGCCCTCGCCGCCCAGGCCGGCTGGGCCCAGGACTCCAGCCCTGCCGCCAGCCCCGCCGTCACCGAACCTGCCACCGACACCGCCGAGGCGACGGATCAAAAGATCATCACCGCGCACGGCTATTCCTATTTCGGCGAGCTCGACTACCCTGCCGACTACGACCATTTCGATTTTGCCAACCCCGACGCGCCAAAGGGGGGCGAGATCGTGCTCGGCGCCTCCGGCACCTTCGACAGCATGAACCCCTATTCGCGCAAGGGCCGCGCCGGGGCGCTGACCACCCTGCAATACGATAGCCTGATCGAGAGCACCGAGGATTCCGTTGGCCAATATTACGGCGTGCTCGCCGAGAGCCTCGAATACCCCGAGGACAAATCCTGGGTGATCTTCCACATCCGCCCCGAGGCGACCTTCTGGGACGGCACGCCGGTCACCGCCGAGGACGTCGTCTATTCGCACAAGCTTTTTGTCACGCAAGGCCTTCCCTCCTATGCCGCCGCCGTGGGCGAGATGGTGACCGGCGCAGAAGCGCTCGACGAACGCACCGTGAAGTTCACCTTCAACACCGAGCTCACCAAGCGCTCGCGCATCGAGACCGTGGGCGCCACGCCGGTGTTCAAAAAGGCCTGGTTCGAGGAAGACCCCGAGAAGCGCCGCCTCGACGAGCCGCGCATGGAGGTGGCGGTCGGCTCTGGCCCCTACAAGCTCGACAGCTACGAGGTGAACCGCCGCATCGTCTACAAGCTGCGCGACGACTATTGGGGCCGCGACATCCCCTTCAACAAGGGACGGCACAACTACGGCACCATCCGGGTCGAGTATTTCTCTGACCAGACGGCGTCCTTCGAGGCGTTCAAAGCGGGCGAGTACACCTTCCGGGTCGAGAGCGACCCCAAGCTCTGGGCCACCTCCTACGACTTCCCGCGCATCCAGCAGGGCACGGTGAAAAAGGAAGAGATCACCGACGGCAGCCCGCCCAACCCCACCGGCTTCGTCTTCAACCTCGCCAAGCCGCAGCTCAAGGACAAGCGCGTGCGCGAGGCAATCGCCCTGGCCTTCAACTTCGAGTGGAGCAACGAGAGCCTGCGCTACGGGCTTTACAGCCCGCGCAGCTCCTTCGTCGAGGGCACCCCGATCGAGGCCAAGGGCCTGCCCGAGGGGGCAGAGCTGGACTTCCTCAAATCGCTGGGCGACGTGGTTACCGAAGGGATCTACACCACCGACGTCTGGACCATGCACGAGAGCAATCCCGAGGATCTGATCAGCCGCGGCACACGGCGCCAGGCAGGCGGGCTGCTGCAGGAGGCGGGCTGGAGCGTGGGCGACGACGGGCTGGCGCGCAATGACGCCGGCGAGACACTCAAGCTGCACATGATCATTCCCAGCAACATCGAAGCGAGCATCGAGTCGATGCACGAAACCTACGTGCAGAACCTGCGCGCCATCGGGATCGATGCCAGCTACGAAAAGGTCGATCCCTCGCAGTTCACGCTGCGGCAGCGCGAGCGCGACTACGACATGATCTACTCGAGCCGCTATGGCGCCTTCCTGTCCACGGGGGGCGGGCTCAGCCAGATGTACGGCTCGCGCGAAGCCGAATTCTCGCTCTTCAACCCCGCCGGGCTCGCCAGCCCGCTCGTCGACGCGATCATCGCCGCCAGTTTCGAGGCCACCAGCCAGGCGGAAACCGACGTCGCGCTGATGGCGCTCGACCGCGCGCTGCGCTACGAGTTCTTCATCGTCCCCGACGGCTATATCGCAGACTACTGGGTCGCCTATTACGACATGTACGAACACCCCGAGACCATCCCGCCCTACGATCTTGGCTACCTCAGCCTTTGGTGGGTGAACCCCGACAAGGAGAAGGCCCTCAAAGAGGCCGGCGTGCTGAAATAATATGGGAGCCTACATTCTCCGCAGACTGCTGCTCATCATCCCCACGCTCCTGGGGATCATGATCATCAACTTCGCGCTGGTGCAGTTCGTGCCCGGCGGTCCCATCGAACAGATCATCGCCCAGATCGAGGGCCAGGGAGACGTCTTCGGAGGCTTCTCCGGCGGTGGCGGCGCTGCGCCCGGTGCCGGAATGGACACTGTCGGCGCGGGCATGGGCGGCGGCGGCAACGAGAAATACGTCGGCGCCCGCGGGTTGCCGCCGGAATTCATCGAGAGCCTCGAGAAGGAGTTCGGCTTCGACAAGCCCCCCCTCGAGCGTTTCTTCGGGATGATGTGGAACTACATGCGGCTCGACTTCGGCGAGAGCTACTTCCGCTCGATCTCGGTGATCGACCTGGTGCTGGAAAAGATGCCGGTGTCGATCTCGCTCGGGCTCTGGTCGACGATCATCGCCTATATCGTCTCGATCCCGCTCGGCATTCGCAAGGCCGTCAAGGACGGCAGCAGCTTCGACACATGGACGTCGGGCGTGATCATCGTCGCCTATGCCATCCCGGGCTTTCTCTTCGCCATACTGCTGCTGGTGCTCTTCGCCGGTGGCTCGTTCTGGCAGATCTTCCCGCTGCGTGGCCTCACCTCGGACAACTGGGAGGCGCTGAGTTGGCCGATGAAGATCGCCGATTACTTCTGGCACATCGCGCTGCCGGTGATCGCCTCGACGATCTCGGCCTTTGCCACGCTGACGCTGCTGACCAAGAACTCCTTCCTCGACGAGATCAAGAAGCACTACGTGATGACCGCCCGCGCCAAGGGCCTGAGCGAGAGCAAGGTCCTCTATGGACACGTCTTCCGCAATGCCATGCTGATCGTCATCGCCGGCTTCCCGGCGGTGTTCATCGGGGTCTTCTTCTCGGGCTCGCTGATCATCGAGACCATCTTCTCGCTCGACGGTCTCGGGCGGCTCGGTTTCGAGGCGGCGGTGGCGCGCGACTACCCGGTGATCTTCGGCACGCTTTTCATCTTCGGCCTCATCGGCCTTGTCGTCGGGATCATCTCGGACATGATGTACGTTCTGGTCGATCCGCGCATCGACTTCGAGAAGCGGGAGGGCTGAGATGAGCTACGAGCCTGATCCCCGCTTCGACGACTCCGCGCCGCTCCGCCCGCAGCCCGAGCCCGGCATTCCCGTCGTCCCGCAGCCGAAACCCGGTCGCTTCGCGCTGTCGCCGCTGAACCAGCGCCGCTGGCGCAACTTCAAGCGCAACCGCCGCGCCTTCTGGTCGCTGTGGATCTTCATGGTGCTCTTCGGCCTGTCACTGTTCGCCGAGTTCATCGCCAACGACAAGCCGATCCTCGTCAGCTACCGCGGCGAGCTGCGCATGCCGATCTTCAACTTCTACCCCGAAACCGCCTTTGGCGGCGACTTCCGGACCGAAGCCGCCTACCGCGATCCCGAGGTAAAGTGCCTCATCCGCACCGGCGGCATCGAGGCATGTTTCGACGACCCCGAAGGGCTGATCGAGACGGTGGAGGCGGGCGGCACCCCCGAGGGCGATTTCGTCAAGGGATGGAGCATCTGGCCGCCCATTCCCTACACGTTCAACACCCCGGTCGACCGTCCCGGCGCGGCGCCCCTGCCGCCGAATGGGCAGAACCTGCTCGGCACCGACGACACCAAGCGCGACGTGCTGGCGCGGGTGATCTACGGCTTCCGCCTGTCGATCCTCTTCACGCTGGTGGTCACGATCGTCTCGTCGATCATCGGCGTCGTCGCCGGGGCATTGCAGGGCTTCTTCGGCGGTTGGCTCGACCTCATCTTCCAGCGGCTGATCGAGATATGGTCCGCGACCCCGTCGCTTTACGTGATCATCATCCTCTTCGCCATTCTGGGCCGAAGTTTCTGGCTGCTGGTTTTCCTGACGGTGCTCTTCGGCTGGACGGCACTCGTCGGCGTGGTGCGGGCAGAGTTCCTGCGCGCGCGCAACCTCGAGTACGTGCGCGCCGCCAAGGCGCTCGGCGTCAGCAACTGGACCATCATGTTCCGCCACATGCTGCCCAACGCCATGGTCGCGACGCTGACCATGCTGCCCTTCATTGTGACCGGCACGATCAGCACTCTCGCCGGCCTCGACTTCCTCGGCTTCGGCCTGCCCTCCTCGGCGCCCTCGCTGGGCGAGCTGACATTGCAGGCCAAGCAGAACCTGCAGGCGCCGTGGCTGGCCTTCACCGCCTTCACCGTCTTTGCCCTGATGCTGTCGCTGCTGGTCTTCATCTTCGAAGGCGTACGCGACGCGTTTGACCCCAGAAAGACCTTCTCATGAGCGCCAATATCCTCGAGGTCCGCGACCTGAAGGTCAGCTTCACGCAGGACGGCACGCGCAGCCTTGCGGTCAAGGGCGTCAGCTTCGACATCCCGCGCGGCGAGACCGTGGCGCTGGTCGGCGAGTCGGGCTCGGGCAAGTCGGTGACCGCGCTCTCGACCGTCTCGCTGCTGGGCGATGCCGCACATGTCGAAGGCTCGGTCCGCTACAACGATCAGGAGATGATCGGCGCCGACCTGCAGCGCCTGCGCAAGGTGCGCGGCAACGACATCAGCTTCATCTTCCAGGAGCCGATGACCTCGCTCAACCCGCTGCACACGCTGGAAAAGCAGCTCGGCGAGAGCCTCGCGCTGCATCAGGGGCTGACCGGTGACAAGGCCCGCGCGCGCATCCTCGATCTGCTGAACAAGGTCGGCATCCGCGACCCCGAAAGCCGTCTGTCGGCTTATCCTCACCAGCTTTCGGGCGGGCAACGGCAGCGGGTGATGATCGCCATGGCGCTGGCCAACGGGCCGGACCTGCTGATCGCGGATGAGCCCACCACCGCGCTCGACGTGACCATCCAGGCGCAGATCCTCGAGCTTCTGGCCGATCTCAAGCAGGCCGAGAGCATGAGCCTGCTGTTCATCACCCACGACCTCAACATCGTGCGCAAGATCGCCGACCGGGTCTGCGTGATGAAGAACGGCGAGATCGTCGAGCATGGCCCCACCGCCGAGCTTTTCGCCAACCCGAAGCATCCCTACACGCTGAAGCTGATCTCGGCCGAGAGCACCGGGACACCTGATCCGGTTGAGCCGGATGCGAAAGAGATCGCCCGCGCCGACAATCTGAAGATATGGTTTCCCATTCAGAAAGGGTTCCTGAAGAAGACCGTCGGCTACGTGAAGGCGGTCAACGACGCGTCCTTTTCGGTGCGCGCGGGCGAGACCGTGGGCATTGTCGGCGAATCCGGATCGGGCAAGACCACGTTGGCTCTGGCGATCATGCGGCTGATCCAGTCACAGGGAGGCATCACCTTCGACGGGCGCGACGTGCGCGACCTGTCGACCCGGCAGCTGCGCAAGCTGCGCTCCGAGATGCAGATCGTCTTCCAGGACCCCTTCGGCTCGCTCAGCCCGCGGATGACCTGCGAGCAGATCATCGCCGAGGGTCTTGGCGTGCATGGCTCCCCCGACGGGCGCCCCGCGAAAGAGGTGGTGGCAGCGATCATGACCGAGGTGGGTCTCGACCCGGCCACGATGCACCGCTACCCGCATGAATTCTCGGGGGGTCAACGCCAGCGCATCGCCATCGCCCGCGCCATGGTGCTGCGGCCCAAGCTGGTGGTGTTGGACGAGCCGACCTCGGCGCTCGACATGACGGTGCAGGTGCAGATCGTCGAGCTGCTGCGCGCGCTGCAGCGCAAGTACGACCTCGCCTACCTCTTCATCAGCCACGACCTCAAGGTGGTGCGCGCGATGAGCCACAAGGTCATCGTGATGAAGCAGGGCGACGTGGTGGAGATGGGCGACGCGGAAGAGATCTTTGCCGCGCCCAAGACCGACTACACGCAGACACTCTTCGCCGCGGCCTTCGAGCTGGCGGGATAAGGCGGCGCGCGCCGGGCGGGCCAGCGACCCGCCCATGCGCCTTTGCTCAGATCGCCGAGCTGTGCCCGGCCTTCGACAACTCGTAGACATCGAAGCTGCGCGCCACCATGCGGGTCAGCGGCCGTGCCTCCACCGGGACGAAGAGCCCGTCCTCGGTGATCTCCAGCAGCCCGTCGAAGCGGGCATTGGCATCGCGGTACAGGCCCGCGAGCATCGCCTCGCTCGCGCCGTAGTCCCGGATCAGCTCCTCGGAGCGGATGCGGAAATCGCACATCAGCATTTCGATCATCCGCGAGCGCAGCTTGTCCTCGCCCCGGAAAGTATGCCCGCGCGCTGTCGAGAAACGCCCCTCTCGGATCGCCGCCACATGCGCCGAGGTCGCCGGAGCATTCTGCGCGAAGCCCTGCGGAAAGCGCGAGATCGATGAGGCCCCCACCCCGATCAGCACCTCGGACGTGTCGTCGGTGTAGCCCTGGAAGTTGCGCCGCAACTTGCCGGTCTTCTGCGCGATGGCCAACCCGTCATCGGGCACGGCAAAATGGTCGATGCCGATCTCGGCGTAGCCATCCCAGGCAAAAAGCTGGCGCGCGGTCTCGAAAAGGTCGAACCGTTCGTTCGGCGTGGGCAGCGCGTCCGAGGGGATCATCTGCTGGCGCTTGGCCATCCAAGGCACATGTGCGTACCCGTAGAGCGCCACGCGGTCGGGCCCGAGTGACAGCAGCTTCTGCACCGACTCGGTGATCCGCGCCTTTGTCTGATGCGGCAGCCCGTAGAGGATGTCGGCGTTGAGGCTGCCGATGCCGCGCTCGCGGACCATCTCGATCGCGCGGCGGGTCACCTCGTAGCTCTGCTCGCGGCCGATGGTCTTCTGGATCTCGGGATCGAAGTCCTGCACCCCGATCGAGACACGGTTCATCCCCCCGGCGGCCAGCACGTCGAGCCGCTCGCCGTCGATCTCGTTGGGGTCGATCTCGACCGAGAACTCGGCCCCTTCGGCGAAATCGGCAACTTCGGCGACCTTGTCGATCAGTGCCCGCATCAGCTCGGGCGTCAGCAGCGTCGGCGTGCCCCCGCCCCAGTGCAGCCGCGACAGTTTGACACCCCGGGGCAGATGCCGCTTCAGCAGGTCAAGCTCGGCCTTCAGCGTCTCGACATAGCTTTCCACTGGCGCGAGGGTCGCGGTGCCCTGCGTTCGGCAGGCGCAGAACCAGCACAGCCTGCGACAGAAAGGCACGTGCAGGTAGAGTGAGACCGTGCCATTTTCGGGCACGGCCCTGATCCAGTTTGCGAAATCGCCCGGGGTGACGTCGCCCGAGAAATGCGGGGCCGTCGGGTAGCTGGTGTACCGGGGAACCTTCGCGTCGAAGAGGCCAAGGCGGGAGAGTTGTGCTCGCGTAATCATGAGCGTAGGCTTACGAAAATTTTTCGCGGCACGACTTTGACGCAGATCAAGATTTGGACATGGAATGCTGAACGAAAAGAGCATCGCGGTTTCGCATGACTGCAACGAGTGCCCGATCCGCCACCGTGCGGTCTGCGCCCGCTGCGAGTCGGATGAGCTCGAGCGGCTCGAAGAAATCAAGTATTACCGCAAATTCGAAGCCGGGCAGACGGTGATCTGGTCCGGCGACCGGATGGAATTCGTCGGCTCGGTCGTCTCGGGCATCGCGACGCTCACCCAGACCATGGAAGACGGGCGCACCCAGATGGTCGGCCTGCTCCTGCCGTCGGATTTCGTCGGCCGTCCGGGCCGCGCCTCGGCCGCCTACGACGTGGTGGCAACCACCGACCTGGTGATGTGCTGCTTCCGTAAGAGCCCCTTCGAAGAGATGATGATGCGCACCCCGCATATCGCGCAGCGCCTTCTCGAGATGACCCTCGACGAGCTCGATGCCGCGCGCGAATGGATGCTGGTGCTCGGCCGCAAGACCGCGCGCGAGAAGATCGCCTCGCTGCTGTCGATCATTGCCCGTCGCGATGCCTCGATCAACATGCGCGACGTGAGCGCGCCCGGCGAGCGGATCACCTTCGACCTGCCGCTCACCCGCGAGGCCATGGCGGACTACCTCGGGCTGACGCTCGAGACGGTCAGCCGCCAGGTCTCGGCCCTGCGCAAGGACGGGGTGATCGAGCTCGAGGGCAAGCGCCACGTCACCATCCCCGACATGGACCGGTTGCTCGAAGAGGCGGGCGACGACGCGGACGGCGGCGTTTTCGCCTGACCGCCCGCCTGCGCCCGGCTCAGGCCTCGAACAGCGGATCGAAGCTTCCGTAGATCATCCGCTTGCCGTCAAAGGGCATGTCCATGGTCGCCTTCCAGCGTTCATCGGTCTCGAAGGAGGCGCCGCAGCGGTCGGCGGTCTCCTTGTCGGGCCAGATCATCCAGCTGAACACCACGGCCTCTCCCTCCTCGCGCTTCACCGCCATGGGAAAGGAGGTCAGCTTGCCCTCGGGCACTTCGGCCTCCCAGCATTCGTGTAGCGACAAGGCCCCGTATTCCTTGAATAAATCCCAGGATTTACGGGCCGCCTCCAAATAGGCTGCCTTGTTTTCCTGCGGCACGGGCGTCAGAAACCCCCAAACATGCGTCATGAGACATCTCCTGTTGCTCTTCCGCATCCTAGGCGCATAATTAAGTTGATATCAACATGAATGAGAATACATGAGCGAGACAACGCCATCCCTGCCCTATGAGACCACCCTCGAGGTCCGCGACCGCTGCCTGTGCTTCCGCGCGCAGCGGGCGGCACGCGCGCTTGGCCGACGCTTCGACGTCGCGCTGAAACCCGTGGGGCTGACCAACGGGCAGTTCTCGATCCTGATGTCGCTGAACCGCCCCGAGCCGCCGCGCATCTCGGATCTGGCGCCCTTCCTGGCCATGGACCGCACCACGCTGACCGCGGCGCTCAAGGTGCTCGAGCGGCGCGGGCTGGTCGAAAGCACCGCCGATGCCGAGGACAAGCGCGGCAAGCGGCTGCGCCTGTCCCCGCGGGGACACGAGGTGCTGCACGCGGCGATGCCGATCTGGCGCCGCGAGCACGATGCCGTGGACACGGCGCTCGGGGATATGGACCTCGAGACGCTGAAGGCGGCGCTGATGGCACTGGGCGAGATCTGAGCCCGTCCCCGCGGGGACGGCGTGCTCAGTGCTCGCGCAGGTAGGCCCATGAGACGTAGCCCCGTGTCTCCGGCGCCCGATCGAGGGCGGCCTCGCACCAGCGGGTGCCGCCGGTCTGGGTGCAGTCGTAGACCCGAAGGACGGTGCCGTTCGGCAGGCCGATGATCACGTCGAAACCGGTGCCCGGCCCGCCGCGCAGCTTGAGCATGTCGCCCTCTTCGACGCCATGAACCTCGTAGCGCCCGCCCCAGCCGGGATTGGCGGCACATCCGCCCAATGTTGCCGCAAGGGCGAGCGCTGCCGCGCCTCTCATCATCACGGTCCCGATCGTTGCGCGCATGGGTGTCTCCTGCTCGTTCTTTTCTGCCTCGGCCCGGACCCTATCGACTTGCCGGTGCGAAAGGAACCTCAACCGAGCGCGCCGGGCCGTTGCGCCCCCACCGTGCGGTGCCCGGGCAACCGCTGCCGCAGACACGTCCTCGCAGGGTTGGCGCGGCAGACACGGAGCGGCAGACACGGCAAGGGCGGACCCTCGGGTCCGCCCTCGGACGGCTTGCGCCGCCTGTCCGGTTTCTTTGCAGAGGCCTCTTCTCCCAAGCCTCAATGCGCCAGAAAGACCGGTACCTCTGCCAACTCCAGCATGTTCCGCGTCGCGCCGCCGAGGATCGCCTCGCGGAAGCGGGAATGGCCATATGCACCCATGATGATCATGTCACCGTCCACGTCCTGCACGTGGCGGTTCAGGATATCGGAGATCCGCGGCATGGTCTTGGTCAGTACGTCGATCTCGGCGCTCACCCCGTGGCGCGACAGGTATTGCGACAGCATGCCGCCCGGATCGGAGCGGTTCGGCCCGTGCTGCGGCGGATCGATGACCACCACGTGCACCGCCTCGGCCTCCTTGAGGATCGGCATGGCGGCGCGCACCGAGCGCAGCGCCTCGGCGCTTTCGTTCCAGCCCAGCACGACGCGCTTGGGCTTGCTCGACGGGTCCGAGGCGCGCGGCACCACCAGCACCGGGGCCTGCCCCTCGAAGAGCGCGCCCTCGACCACCGGCTCCAGCTCGACGCCGCGGTCCGGGCCATAGGGCTTGGGCAGCACCACCATGTCGGCAAACCGCGCCCGACCCGCCACGTGGCGACCGATGTCGGCCAATTGCGCGACACCCTCCTCGACCGCCCAACGCAGGTCGAAGCGGTTCAGCCGCGCCTTCGCCGCCGTGGCAAGCGCCGTGGCATCATTAGAAGCGCGGTCGAGCGTTTCCTGCAGAATGATCGCATCGGCGCCGGCGTAATAATAGCCGGTCTGGGTGCGGTCGACGCCGAAGGCGAGCACATCCAGATGGGCGTCCCAGCACGCGGCAACCGCGGCGGCGTGGTCGATCGTCGACTCCAGGAAGGCCTCGTCGGTCACAACCGTAAGTATTGATTTGTAGCCCATAGCAATCTCCGTGGTATTGTCCGGGAGGGCCCGACACCGGCACATTACGCCCGAAGGGCAACCCTTAGAATGACTTAACGCAAGAACTCGGAACCAAAGCCTTGATTCAGATCAAGGTTGGGCGGGAGCATTCACTTCAAAACCCCGTCAGTCAGAACCGCTCGCGCGGCAACGAATCGTGCGAGTCAGACGAAGGGACGAATGATGCTGAATTATATCAAGCTCATCGTGCTGGGGGTTGTCGCGCTCTTCGCGCTGATCGCTGCCAACTACGCACGAGACGTGGCTTACATGGTCAATGCGCTGACCATCTTCCTCCTCGCGGCGGGTCTGTTCCTCTGGACCCTCCGCAATACCGACGAGCCGGTGCCCGCCCGGGTGCGAGAGCTGAGCTACATGGACGATGTGGTGCGCGCCGGCGTCATTGCAACCGCCTTCTGGGGCGTGGTGGGATTCGCGGTCGGCGTGTTCATCGCCACCCAGCTGGCCTTTCCGGCGCTCAACTTCGAATGGGCGCAGGGCTTTGCCAACTTCGGACGGCTGCGGCCGCTGCACACCTCGGCGGTGATTTTCGCCTTTGGCGGCAACGCGCTGATCTGTACATCGTTCTACGTCGTCCAGCGCACCTCGGCGACCCGCCTCTGGGGCGGCAACCTCGCCTGGTACGTCTTCTGGGGCTACCAGCTTTTCATCGTGCTGGCCGCGACCGGCTACCTGCTGGGCGCCACCCAGTCGAAGGAATACGCCGAGCCCGAATGGTACGTCGACTGGCTGCTGACCGTGGTCTGGGTCGCCTACCTGCTGGTCTTCGTCGGCACGATCATCAAGCGCAAGGAACCGCACATCTACGTGGCGAACTGGTTCTACCTGAGCTTCATCATCACCGTCGCCATGCTGCACATCTTCAACAACCTCAGCATCCCCGTATCGATCTGGGGCTCGAAGTCGGTGCAGCTGTTCTCGGGCGTGCAGGACGCGATGACGCAATGGTGGTATGGCCACAACGCCGTGGGCTTCTTCCTGACCGCCGGCTTCCTGGGGATGATGTACTACTTCGTGCCCAAGCAGGCCGAGCGCCCGGTGTTCTCCTACAAGCTGTCGATCGTGCACTTCTGGGCGCTGATCTTCCTCTACATCTGGGCCGGTCCGCACCACCTGCACTACACCGCCCTGCCCGACTGGGCCTCGACCCTTGGCATGGTGTTCTCGATCATCCTGTGGATGCCCAGCTGGGGCGGCATGATCAACGGCCTGATGACCCTCTCGGGAGCCTGGGACAAGCTGCGCACCGACCCGATCATGCGGATGCTGGTGATCTCGATCGGCTTCTACGGCATGTCGACCTTCGAAGGCCCGATGATGTCGATCCGCGCGGTGAACTCGCTGTCGCACTACACCGACTGGACCATTGGCCACGTGCACTCCGGCGCGCTTGGCTGGAACGGCATGATCACCTTCGGCGCGCTCTACTTCCTGACGCCGAAACTGTGGAACCGTGAGCGTCTTTACAGCCTGAGCCTCGTCTCCTGGCACTTCTGGCTCGCCACCATCGGCATCGTGCTCTACGCCGCCTCGATGTGGGTCACGGGCATCATGGAAGGCCTGATGTGGCGCGAGGTGGATGCCAACGGCTTCCTCGTCAACAGCTTCGCCGACACCGTGTCCGCCAAGTTCCCGATGTACGTGGTGCGTGCCCTCGGCGGCGGCCTCTACATCGCTGGTGCGATTATCATGTGCTACAACCTGTGGATGACCGTGAAACGGGCTCCGGCTGTCGAAGCCGAGACCGCCACGGCGCATGCCACTCCGGCCGAATAAGGAGGGCCGAAGATGAGCATTCTCGACAAACACGGGATCCTTGAAAAGAACGTCACGCTGCTGGCCATTTTCGCCTTCCTGGTGGTGACCATCGGCGGGCTGGTGCAGATCGTGCCGCTCTTCTACCTGGAAAACACCATCGAGGACGTGGAGGGCATGCGCCCCTACACCCCGCTGGAGCTGGCCGGGCGCGACATCTACATCCGCGAGGGCTGCTACGTCTGCCACAGCCAGATGATCCGCCCGATGCGCGACGAAGTGGAGCGCTACGGCCATTACTCGCTGGCGGCGGAATCGCAGTACGACCACCCGTTCCAATGGGGTTCGAAGCGGACGGGGCCCGACCTCGCCCGCGTCGGGGGCCGCTACTCGGACGAGTGGCATGTCGATCACCTGACCGACCCGCAGTCGGTCGTGCCGGAATCGGTGATGCCCAAGTACGGCTTCCTGTCGGCCAAGCTGATCGACGGGCAGTACATGGAAGACCTTCTGGCCACCCACCGCATGGTCGGCGTGCCCTATACCGACGAGATGGTCGAGAACGCCTCGGCCGACTTCCGGGTGCAGGCCAACCCCGATCTCGACTACGACGGGCTGCTCGAGCGCTATGGCGAGAAGGTCAGCGTGCGCAACTTCGACGGCGAACCGGGCATCTCGGAAATGGATGCGCTGGTGGCCTACCTGCAGATGCTCGGCACGCTGGTCGATTTCTCGACCTTCACGCCCGACGCCAGCCGCTGAGGAGGGGACGAGATGGACACCTATTCCGGCCTCCGCCACTTCGCGGACAGCTGGGGGCTGCTGCTGATGTTCCTGTTCTTCGTGGGGATGATCGTCTGGATCTTCCGCCCCGGGGCCAGGCGCAATCACGATGACGCCGCCAGCATCCCGCTTCGCAACGACACCGCCCCGGCCGCGCCCGACGCGCCCGAAAAACCCGCGCACAAGTGAGGAGGCGAGGATCATGAGCGACAAGAAAGACACCCGCAGAGACGATCTCGACTACGAGACCACCGGCCATTCCTGGGACGGTATCGAGGAGTACAACAAGCCGCTGCCGCGCTGGTGGCTGATGGTCTTCTACGCGACCATCATCTGGGGCGTGGGCTACACCATCGCCTATCCCGCCTGGCCGGGCGTGCGTTCGGCCACCGCGGGGCTGCTCGGCTACTCGACCCGCGGCGCCGTGGCCGAGGAGATCGCCGCGCAGGAGGCCAAGCTCGCCCCGATCAACGAGCAGCTCGCCTCGGTCGAGCTGAACTCGATCGCGGGCGACCCCGAGCTGGGCGGCTACGCGCAGAACGCCGGGGCCGCGGTCTTCCGCACCTGGTGCGCGCAGTGCCACGGCTCGGGTGCGGCGGGGGCCAAGGGCTATCCCAACCTCCTCGACGACGACTGGCTCTGGGGCGGCTCGATCGAGGAGATCCACACCACGATCACCCATGGCATCCGCAACGAGGACGACCCCGATGCGCGCTACTCGGAAATGCCCGCCTTCGGGCGTGACGGGCTGCTCGAACGCGAGCAGATCGCCGCGGTCAGCAACTACGTGATGACGCTGTCGGGCGAAGAGCCCCAGGACGCTTCGCTCGTCGACGAGGGCGCCACGGTCTTTGCGGACAATTGCGCGGCCTGCCATGGCGAGGACGGCACCGGCGACCGGATGCAGGGCGCGCCGAACCTGACCGACGCGATCTGGCTCTACGGCGGCGACTACGCGACGATCCACGAGACCGTCACCAACGCCCGCTTCGGCGTCATGCCGAACTGGAACGCCCGTCTGTCGGAAGCGGAAATCCGCGCCGTGGCCACCTATGTGCACGGGCTTGGCGGCGGCGAAGCCTCCGAGTAGGCGCGCGACAAGATACCTCTGGGCCGCAAAGCCCGGAGGCCAGACGCCGGTCCCCCACCTGTTCGCGCGTTTCCAGGGGGGCCGGCGTTTCCTTTTGCCGCCGAGAAAGCGGACGTTTCACGTCTCATGACCCCGGCAATCTGCCTTGGCCGCATTTCTGCCCTTGGCACGCATCAAAATTCCGTTGATCATTGACCGTATACCCCGGCGACGCCTGTCGCTTGCCCGGGACGCCTCTGGCGCACCGGGGCGAGGCGCATGTGTCGAGCGCGCGGATGGAGGGCAATTTGGCCTGACGTCCGTCCGGGTCGCAGTCATGAAAGTTTTTGCATATATTACAAGCACTTTTAACCTCCTGAATACGCCATTTCGCCCTTCAAGTATTGATCGAAGGGCCCATTGCAGCCAGTCAGGAAGAATTCTGACATGTAAGATTGCTTGACATAATGAATTGGACCTCTCTCCCCCCTCTCCCTGCGCTCCGGGCCTTTGCCGCCTACGCCGAGACCGGGTCGGTGCAAAAGGCCGGCGCAGCTCTGAACGTCAGCCACGCGGCGATCAGCCAGCAGATACGAAACCTGGAGTCGCATCTCGGCATCGGGCTGCTAGACCGCTCGCGGCGCTCCATGGCGCTGACCGAGGAAGGCGCGCGGCTGGCACAGGCGCTGGCCGAGGGATTCGGACGCATCGCGCAGGAGCTCGAGGCGCTGACCGGCGCCGAAGCCGACCGGCCGCTGATGATCACCACCACGCCGAGTTTTGCCTCGTCCTGGCTGATGCCGCGACTCGCGCGCTTCCGAGAGGCGCATCCCGAGATTAGCCTGATGCTCGACCCCTCGGCCAAGCTCGCGCCGCTGGAGCCAGGCGGCATCGACGTGGCGCTGCGCTACGGCTCGGGCCGCTGGCCGGGGCTCGAGGCCGAACTGCTGGTGGAATCTCCCATCGCACTGGTCGGCTCGCCGCAGCTGGTGGGCGATCGCGAGTACACCGACCCCGCCGAGCTGCGCAGCTTCCACTGGCTGCAGGAGCTGGGCACCAACGAGGCCACCGACTGGTTCGCCCAGTTCGGCATAGACCACGACGTCCGGCAGGGGGTCAGCTCGTTGCCCGGCAACCTGATGCTCGAGGCCGCGCGGCAGGGTCATGGCATCGCGATCACCGCCCGCGTCTTTGCCGAGGACGACATCGCCTCGGGCCGGCTGCGACTATTGTTCGAAGATAGCCGACAAAAGGGCTACTATCTGGTCACCCGGCCCGGCGTCATGCGCGCGCCGCTTCGGATGTTCACCACCTGGCTGCGACGTGAGGCCGCAAAAGCTAAGTGAAAGATATGCTTATTGATGCAGGTCAAAGTTCGTGGCGCGCTGCGGCGTCAGAACGGGCGGCACAGGCAGATTCGAACCGGAGTACTTGCGGTGTCCGAGACCCAACCAAGCGCGCCCTCTCTCTACGCGGCGCGCGAGCCGATTTTCCCCCGCCGGGTGCGCGGGCACTTCCGTAATCTCAAATGGGTGCTGATGCTCGTGCTCTTGGGCATCTACTACGTGACCCCCTGGATCCGCTGGGACCGGGGGCCGGAGCTGCCGGACCAGGCAGTTCTGGTCGACATGGCTGGCCGCCGCTTCTTTTTCTTCTTCATCGAGATCTGGCCACACGAGTTCTACTTCGTCGCCGGCCTGCTGATCATGGCAGGGCTCGGGCTCTTCCTCTTCACCTCGGCGCTGGGAAGGGTCTGGTGCGGCTATGCCTGCCCGCAGACCGTCTGGACCGACCTCTTCATCCTCGTCGAACGCTGGATCGAGGGCGACCGCAATGCGCGGCTTCGGCTGCACCGGCAAAAGAAATGGGACATGCGCAAGGCGCGGCTGCGGCTGACCAAATGGGTGGTCTGGCTGCTCATCGCGCTGGCCACTGGCGGTGCCTGGGTGTTCTATTTCACCGACGCCCCCACCCTGCTGGTCGACCTGGTGACCGGCAACGCCCACCCGGTGGCCTACACGACGATCGCCATCCTCACCGCCACGACCTTTGCCTTCGGCGGCTTCGCGCGCGAGCAGATCTGTATCTACGCCTGCCCCTGGCCACGCATCCAGGCGGCGATGATGGACGAGGAGACGCTGACCGTCGGCTACCGCGACTGGCGCGGCGAGCCGCGCGGCAAGCACCGCAAGGCCGAGGGCGCCGAGAACCTCGGCGACTGCATCGACTGCAACGCCTGCGTGAACGTCTGCCCCATGGGGATCGACATCCGCGACGGCCAGCAGATGGCCTGCATCACCTGCGCGCTCTGCATCGACGCCTGCGACGACGTGATGGACAAGATCGGCAAGCCGCGCGGGCTGATCGATTACCTCGCCCTGTCGGACGAGACGCGTGAGCGCGCGGGCCAAGAACCCCGTAGGATCTGGAAGCACATCTTCCGCCCGCGCGTGCTTCTCTATACCGCGCTCTGGTCGCTGGTCGGCGTCGGCCTGCTGGTCGCGCTGGTGCTGCGCCCCGAGATCGAGCTCACCGTCGCCCCGGTGCGCAATCCGACCTACGTGGTGCTTTCGGACGGCTCGATCCGCAACACCTACGACGTGCGCCTGCTCAACAAGCACGGAGAGGACAGGCCCTTCCGGCTGTCGCTCTCGGACGATGCCATCCTGCAGATCAGCCTGGAGGGCGAGACGGACACCACCGTTGACGTGCCCGCCAACGAGACGCACCTTCAGAGGGTCTATGTGACCGCTCCCGAGGGCACCCCCGAGGCTAAGGCCGACCGCACCGAGTTCCACATCTGGGTCGAGGACCTGACCACCGGCGACCGCGCCGCCAAGGCAACCATCTTCAACGGACGGACGAGTCAATGACCGAAGCACAGGATAGCGGACGCAAGCTCACCGGCTGGCACGTGCTGGCGATCTTCGGCGGCGCCTTCGGGGTGATCATCGCGGTGAACATCGCGCTCGCCTACAATGCCATCGCCACCTTCCCCGGGCTCGAGGTGCCGAACTCCTACGTCGCCAGCCAGACCTTCGATGTCCGCCGCGCCGAGCAGGAGGCGCTGCGCTGGACCGCCCATGCCGAGCCGCGCGAGGGCGCGGTGGTGCTGCGGTTCACCGATCCCGAGGGTTTGCCGGTGAAGCCCGCCGAGCTGAGCGCAAGGCTCGGCCGCTCGACCCACGTCAAGGACGACCACACGCCCGAGTTCTTCTGGGACGGCCGCCAGTTCGTCGCCGCCGACGATCTTGCGCCCGGCCATTGGAACGTCTGGGTAAAGGCCCGCGCCGAGGATGGCACGCTCTTCGAGCAGCGTCTGGAATTCTTCATCAGGGGCTGACCTCATGACCGCCACCCTGCGACCGCCCGCCTCTGCCTGCCCGGCCTGCGTTGCCGCCCCCGCCGCCGAGGCGCTGGCCGAGCGCGCGCAGCCCTCCGAGGCCCGGCTGGCCCTGTCGCTGCCGACCATCCATTGCGCCGCCTGCATGACCGCCGTGGAAAGCGCGCTGGAAAAGGTGCCGGGCGTGCGCAGCGCCCGGGTCAACCTCAGCCAGAAGCGCGTGCGCATCGAGGCTGAGCCGCAAATGACCGCCGAGGCGCTGATCCCCGTCGTCGAAGCGGCGGGATACGAGGCTCACGAGCTCGACGCCGGCACGCTGGCGGCCACCGCCACCGACACGGCCGGGCGCGATCTGCTGATGCGCCTCGCCGTGGCGGGCTTTGCCGCGATGAATGTCATGCTGCTGTCGGTCGCGGTCTGGTCCGGCGCCGAGGGGCCGACGCGCGACCTGTTCCACTGGATCTCGGCGGCCATCGTGCTGCCCACTGTCGCCTTCTCGGCGCAGCCCTTCTTTCGCAACGCATGGACCGCGCTGCGCGCCGGGCATCTCAACATGGACGTGCCGATCTCTCTGGCGATCCTGCTGGCCATCGTCACCTCGCTTTGGGAGACGATGCTCTCGGGCGAGCACGCCTATTTCGACGCCGCCATCGCGCTGACCTTCTTCCTGCTCACCGGGCGCTACCTCGACCACCGCACCCGCGCCATCGCGCGCTCCGCCGCCGAGGAGCTTTCGGCGCTCGAGGTGCCCCGCGCCTGGCGTCTCACCGAGGCGGGCGAGGAACAGGTCCCCGCCGCCGAGCTGCACGTCGGCGATCTGGTCCGCGTGCGCCCCGGCGGGCGGATGCCTGTCGACGGCGAGATCCGGGAGGGCCAGTCAGAGCTCGACCGCTCGCTGCTGACCGGCGAGACCCTGCCCGTCTACGCCGCCCCCGGCCAGACGGTCAGCGCCGGCGAGGTGAACCTCACAGGCCCGCTGGTGATCCGCGCCACGGCGGTGGGCCGCGACACCTCGCTGCACCGGATGGCCGATCTGGTGGCCGTGGCCGAGTCGGGCCGCGAAAACTACACGCCGCTCGCCGACAAGGCCGCCAAGCTTTACGCGCCGGGGGTACACATCCTCGCCGCGCTGGCCTTCCTCGGCTGGCTGCTCTGGTCCGGCGATTTCCGCGTCGCGCTCAATATCGCCGCCGCAGTGCTGATCATCACCTGCCCCTGCGCGCTCGGGCTCGCCGTGCCCGCGGTGACCACAGCCGCCTCGGGCAAGCTTTTCAAGCAGGGGCTTCTGATCAAGGACGGCACCGCGCTCGAGCGGCTGGCCGAGATCGACACGGTGGTCTTCGACAAGACCGGCACGCTGACCGCGGGCACGCCGGCTCTGACCAATCGCGACGACTTCACCCGGCACGACCTCGAGATCGCCCTCGCCCTCGCCGAGGGCTCGGCCCACCCTCTCTCGGTATCGCTGACCGCCGCGCTCCGCGCCGCCGGGATCAGCCCCGCAGAGGTCACCGGCCTCAGGGAGGTGCCGGGCCATGGCACCGAGGGCCTCTGGCGCGCAGAGCCCGTGCGGCTCGGCCGGGCCGCCTGGACCGGTGGCGGACAGAGCGCGGCCACCGCTGCATGGCTGCGGGTCGGACAAGGCCCGGCGCAGGTCTTCACCTTCGAGGACAGCCTGAGGGACGGCGCCGAGGAAACAGTCGCCGCACTCAAGGACATGGGCAAGCGCGTGATCTTGCTCTCCGGCGACAGCACCGCCGCGGTCGAAGCGCTGGCGACGCGACTGCAGATCCCGCAGTGGGTCGCCGAGGCGCTGCCGCAGGACAAGGCGGCGCGGGTAAGGGTGCTCTCGGACGCAGGCAGAAGGGTGCTGATGGTTGGCGACGGGCTCAACGACACGGCGGCGCTGGCGGGCGCGCATGTCTCTATCTCGCCGGCGTCGGCGCTCGACGCGGCGCGGGTGGCCTCGGACATCGTGCTGCTGGGTCGCTCGCTGGCGCCGATCCCCGGAGCAATGTCGGTCGCCGCAAGCGCCACGCAACGCATCCGCCAGAACTTCGCCATCGCCACTTGGTACAACGTCATCGCCGTGCCGCTGGCCGTAGCCGGGCTCTGCTCGCCGCTCATTGCGGCGCTGGCCATGTCGGCCTCGTCGATCACCGTCTCGCTGAACGCGCTGCGTCTCAAGGCAACAAAATGAATATCCTCGCGTACCTCATCCCGATCTCGCTGATCCTCGGCGGGCTCGGACTCGGCTTCTTCGTCTTCACGGTGAAGAGCCGCCAGTACGAAGATCCCGAGGGCGACGCGCAGCGGATCCTGTCGGGCAAGTACGACGACCACCCCAAGCAGGATTGAACGCCCCCGGGCAGGCCCGCCTACGGCGCACAGGCTCGAGCCTGGAAGACGCCGCGCGGCTTTCCTCGAGGGGGAACCATCCCCGGGGTGTGGAAAGCAGCACCGAGGGGGCGAAGCCCCCTCCGCGCCCCGGTCAGCCGCGCACTCTCTCGTGCAGCAGCCCGGCCGGCCCGCCGGTGCCGAGATCGTCATAGGCGCGCATCTCGTTGCGGGTGACCATGCGGTCGGCGTTGCCGTCAAAAGCCATAATCGCGTCGAAGGCCGAATCGCCGTAGGCGGCCACCAGCTCGGACCAGGTCAGCACACCGTTGCGGTCGAGGTCGAGCTGCGAGAAATAGCGACCTGCGTCCTTGCTGCGGTCGGCGGGCACACCCTCATAGACCGTGAAATCCCCGGCAAGCGCCGGGGCGGCAAGGCTGAGCGAAAGGACCGCGGCGGCGATCGGCGTAATGGCGTTCATCGGCTGTCTCCAAATGCTTCGGGCAAAGTCTTGAGTCTCGAACACCGCCGAGCATAGCACGGTTCCGGCGCAACCGCAGAGGATCATTGCAGGATCATCTCGGCCGCCTTCTCGGCGATCATGATCGTCGGCGCATTTGTGTTGCCCGAGGGGATGCGCGGCATGGCGCGGCAAGTCGTCATGGCGGTGCAGGCTGTTCAGAGCGGCAGGGCGGTGGTCTTGAACACGGTGCGCAGGGCGAAGCTCGACTGCATCTGCGCCACGCCCGGCAGGCGGGTGAGATACTGGCGATGGATGCGGGCGAAATCCTCGGTGTCCTCGGCCACGACCTTGAGGATGTAATCCGCCGTGCCCGCCATCAGGTGGCACTCCAGCACCGCCGGCACCCGCGCCACCGCCTTCTCGAAGGCATCCAGAACCTCGTCGGCCTGGGCGCTGAGGCGGATCTCGACAAACACCGTGCTCGCCAGCCCCAGCTTGCGGGCGTCGAGCAGCGCCACGTAGTCCTTCACGAAGCCCTCGGCCTCCAGCCGCTGCACCCGCCGGTGACAGGCCGAGGCCGAGAGGTTCACCTTTTCCGACAGCTCCGCGTTGGACATGCGGCCCTGCTTCTGCAGCGCGCGCAGGATGCGCCGGTCGGTATCGTCGAGTTGCATGCGTAGTCTTTCGAAAACTTGGCGGTGTGGTCGAAGATTCTCCCCCCAATAGCGCTTTGGACGGGACACTTCAGCAAGGAAATTGCACGCGCGCGGGCGCATCCTGAAAGCATCAAGAGATGCCCGGAGGGGCCAGGAGGAGGAGCTATCATGAAAATCGGGTGCCCGACAGAGATCAAACCGCAGGAATATCGCGTCGGTCTTACGCCCAACGCCGCGCGCGAGGCGGTGGCCCATGGTCACGAGGTGATCGTGCAGCAGGGCGCGGGTCTCGGCGCCGGTTTCTCCGACGAGGATTACACCGCGGCGGGTGTCCGCATCGCGACCACAGCGGAGGAGATCTGGGCCGAGGCCGAGATGATCGTCAAGGTGAAGGAGCCGCAGGCCGCCGAGCGCAAGCAGCTCACGCGCGGCCAGCTGCTGTTTACCTACCTCCACCTCGCTCCCGACCCCGAGCAGACGCAGGATCTGCTCGAGTCCGGCGCCACCTGCATCGCCTACGAGACGGTGACGGACGCCCGAGGCGGGCTGCCGCTGCTGGCGCCGATGTCCGAGGTCGCGGGGCGCCTCGCGCCGCAGATGGGCGCCTGGTCGCTGCAGAAGGCGAATGGCGGGCGCGGCGTGCTGATGGGCGGCGTGCCCGGCGTCGGGCCGGCCAATGTGGTGGTGCTGGGCGGCGGCGTTGTCGGCACCCATGCGGCCCGCATCGCCGCAGGCATGGGCGCGGATGTCACCGTGCTCGACCGGTCGCTGCCGCGCCTGCGCCAGCTCGACGAGACCTTCGGTAGCCTTTTCAAGAACCGCTACTCGACCGAGGGCGCCGTGGCCGAGCTGCTGGCCGAGGCCGACATGGTGATCGGCGCGGTGCTGATCCCCGGTGCCGCCGCGCCCAAGCTGGTGAGCCGCGCGCAGCTCGGGACCATGAAGCCCGGTGCGGTGCTGGTGGATGTGGCGATCGACCAGGGCGGCTGCTTCGAGACCTCGAAGGCGACGACCCACCAGGACCCGGTCTACACGGTCGACGGCATTCAGCACTATTGCGTCGCCAATATGCCCGGCGCGGTGCCGCGCAGCTCGACGCTGGCGCTCGGCAACGCCACCCTGCCCTTCATGCTGGCGCTCGCCGACAAGGGGTGGCGCGTCGCCTGCGCCGAGGACCCGCACCTGCAGGCCGGGCTCAACGTGCACGACGGGCAGATCACAAATGCTGCCGTCGCCCGCGCGCTGAACCTGCCGCTGGAGAGCATCGAGAAGGCTCTCGCCGCCTGATCCGCACGACATCGCGAGAAAAGAAAGGGCGGGCCGCCAGAAGCGCCCGCCCTTTCTTCTCTTTCCAAATACGCGGGGAGTCCAAGCGCAGGCAGGCGGAGGCAACGCCCCCTGCGGCCCGGGTTTCAGAGCACCACGATGCCCGAGTGCTTTGCCTTGTGCTCCGGCTCGACGTGGATGGTCACGCGGCAGCCGTCGATCTTCTCCTGAAGCGCGTGCTCGATGCGGTCGCAGATCTCATGCGCCGCATCGACGGACATTTCGCCCGGCACCACCAGGTGGAACTCGAGAAAGACCGCCTGCCCGGCCCGGCGCGAGCGCAGGTCATGCGCCTCGACCGCGCCCTCGGCATTGGCCGAGATCACCGCGCGCATGTCCGCCAGTTCCGCCTCGGGCACCGCCGCGTCCATCAGCCCGCCGACCGAGCCGCGGATCACCTGCCAGCCGGACCAGAGGATGTTGACCGCCACCAGCGCCGCCAGAGCGGCGTCGAGCCAGAGCCAACCGGTCAGCACCGCCGCGCCGACCCCCACGGCCACCCCGGCCGAGGAGAAGACGTCGGTCAGAAGGTGCTTGCCGTCCGCCAGCAGTGCCGGCGAGTTCAGCTTGCGCCCCTCGCGCAGCAGCACGTAGCACCAGAGCGCGTTGATCGCCCCTGCCGCGAGGTTGATGGCAAGGCCCAGCCCGACCTGCTGGATCGCCTCGGGCTGCTGCCAGGCCCCCCAGGCCTCACGCAGGATCAGCACCGCGGCGACGACGATCAGCACGCCCTCGAGCACGGCGCTGAAATACTCGGCCTTGTGGTGGCCAAAGGGGTGGTCCGCATCCGCCGGCTGCGAGGCGATGTGAATCGCCAGAAGCGCCGCCAGCGCCGTGGCGACGTTGACGATGCTCTCCAGCGCGTCCGACATCAGCGCGACAGAGCCGGTCAGCCACCAGGCAAAGGTCTTGATCGTCAGCACGAGAATGCCGACGAATACGCTGCCGAGGGCGATCTTCACGCTGCGGGTCATGCTGGCTCTCCGGAGGGGTCCGGGCGACTTAGCGATGTCGTCTTTGGCTCGCAACCCGGAACCCGTATCGGGATCCGGGCCTGCATGGCGGGACTGCAGAATGCGCAAGACGGATCACCTCTTCAGCGCGTCGCGAATCTCGATCAGGATATCGAGTTGGGAGGGGCCGGTCTTCACCTCGGGGGCCACCTCGTCGGGCTTTTCCGCCGCAGAACGGATCCTGTTGACCATCTTGACCAGCATGAAAACCACGAAGGCGATGATGAAGAAGTTGATCACCGCCATGATGAAACTGCCGATGGCGAAGACCGGCGCCCCGGCGTCCTTGGCCGCCTGCAGCGAGGCATAGTCGCCCCCGTCGAGCGCGTAGAACCAGCCCGAGAAGTCGATGCCGCCGGTGAAAAGAGCGATGATCGGGTTAATGATGTCGCCCACGAGCGAGGTGACGATGGCGGTGAAGGCGGCGCCGACGATGATGCCCACCGCCATGTCCATGACGTTGCCCTTGGCGATGAAGTCCTTGAATTCCTGAATCATGTCTCTGGGTTCCCTGCCCGCTGCGCGGGTGTGACTGTCGTTTCCGGGTCCAGAGGTGGCACGTTTGCCGCGATGACGCCACGGAAAACCCGGGGACATTCCGCGCGGGCGGCGGACAGGATGCAGAGATCCCTCACTTTTTGTGCGTTGGGCCCGGTGCGCCCGGACGTCGCCCTCTCCGCGCGGCGCGGTTTCGTCGCCGCAGCATTGGCTGCCGTGGATCGGGGCGCGCTGGCCGCTGCACGGCGCGCAGGTCACGGCGGCCCAGGGCAACCAGAACCACAGCGCGCGCCGTCTCGCTCCACCTTAACTGGTGCTTGTTGTTTGGCTTTCCCGCCTTAGTATGAGCGCAGGCATTTCCCGGCGTCGCGCAGGATAGACGTTCCGACCGATCATTCTTCCCGTAGGCATTTCACAAGGGGCAATCTCGTGGCCAGACCCGTTTCCCGACCATTCCTCACGGACCCCCGCTGCGCGCGGCTCTGCGCCGGCACCGCCCTGATCGCGCTTCTGACCTCCACTCCTGTCACTGCGCAGGAGGAGAAGAACCCAGAGGACCCCACCAAGATCGCCACCAAGGCCGGCGTGTCCTATTCGGACGAGTTCTCCGTCTCCGGCTCGCTGGCCTTCGGCCCGGTGACCAAGGTCAACGCGCGGGTCTCGGAGAGCGGGCAATGGTCGCTCGGGGCATCCTACCTCTTCTCCTTCGGCATCCTGACCTTCTCGGCCGGCAAGAACGAGTTCGACAATGGCTCGGAGCAGACCCGCTATTCGCTCGGGGGCTTCATCCCGCTGACGGCCATGGGGCTCAAGACCGGGAGGTGGCAGCTCTTCACCCCCTTCGGCTATACCTACAGCGAGGGCACCGTGGCAGTCACGAGCGTGGAGTTGCACGAGACCTTCGACGTCGAGGTCAGCAACAACAGCGGTTATGCCGGACTGTTCGCGATGCGGCCGTTCACAGAGAAGCTCACCTTCATGACCGGCGGCATCTACACGCGCGGGTCCGACGACTTCAACGGTATCTCGCTGGGCGGCGGGCTGTCCTATCACCTGTCCGAGGCCGACACGGTGGCGCTCTTCGGCTCCTACATCGACAATGATTTCGGCGAGGAGCAGAAGCTCGGCGTCTCCTACCGGCACGAGTTCTGAGCCCTCTTCCCCGCCTTTGCGGTTGTCTTGCGCCGGTCAGTGCATAGGTTGCCCGGCACGCAAGGACACGGAAGGGACACCCCATGGGACTGAACGTCTATCTCTCGGGAGAGATTCACACCGACTGGCGCGAGCGTATCATCGCGGGGGCGCAGGGGCTTGATGTGACCTTCAGCGCCCCGGTGACCGACCACGCGGCCAGTGACGATTGCGGCGTGGCCATCCTCGGCGCCGAACAGAGCAAGTTCTGGCACGACCACAAGGGCGCCAAGATGAACGCAATCCGCACCCGCAAGGCGATCGCCGATGCCGACGTCGTCGTCGTGCGCTTCGGCGAGCAGTACAAGCAGTGGAATGCCGCCTTCGACGCGGGCTATGCCGCCGCGCTCGGCAAGTCGCTGATCATCCTGCAGCGCCCCGAGCATGACCATGCGCTCAAGGAGGTCGATGCCGCGGCGCTGGCGGTCACCCGCGAGCCCGAGGAGGTGGTGGCCACGCTGCGTTACGTTCTGACCGGCGCCCTGCCCGAATAACAGGCTATCATCGCCGCCGGGTGACGCCACGACGCGGCCCGCCTCGCCCTGCGGCCCGATGCGGCGGCCGCGACGTTCCGTCGCGCCCCTTTCGTAAGCAAATGCCGAGAGATGTGCGACGTGCTTCAGCGCCGAGTCGGGGCGCTGCCGACCGGCGGATGTGCGGCAGCAAGACCCCACACGCGATTTCACGCGCATTTGCGCAGGGTGGGGGCTTTTTTGCCGCGCCGTCCGACCCTATAACACCCGAGCCTTCGCTCGAGGGGAGTCGAGGGCCAAAACGCGTATTTCTGGGGCGGGACACTTAATGTTTGGACTGGACAGACTCATGGGCGCCTTCTCGGCGGACATGGCCATTGACCTCGGCACGGCGAACACGCTGGTCTACGTGAAAGGTCGCGGAATCATTCTGTCCGAGCCGTCGGTTGTGGCCTATCACGTCAAGGACGGCGTCAAGAAGGTGCTGGCCGTCGGCGAGGATGCGAAGCTCATGCTGGGGCGTACCCCCGGCTCGATCGAAGCCATCCGGCCGATGCGCGAGGGCGTCATCGCCGATTTCGACACCGCCGAGGAGATGATCAAGCACTTCATCCGCAAGGTGCACAAGCGCTCGACCTTCTCGAAGCCGAAGATCATCGTCTGCGTGCCGCATGGCGCGACGCCGGTGGAAAAGCGGGCGATCCGTCAGTCGGTGCTGAGCGCTGGCGCGCGCAAGGCGGGGCTCATCGCCGAGCCGATCGCCGCGGCCATCGGTGCCGGCATGCCGATCACCGATCCGACCGGCAACATGGTCGTCGACATCGGCGGCGGCACCACCGAGGTGGCCGTGCTCTCGCTGGGCGACATCGTCTATGCGCGCTCGATCCGCGTCGGCGGTGACCGCATGGACGAGGCCATCGTCAACTACCTGCGCCGCCAGCAGAACCTGCTGGTGGGTGAAGCCACGGCCGAGCGCATCAAGACGTCGATCGGCACCGCGCGCATGCCCGACGACGGGCGCGGCAGCTCGATGCAGATCCGCGGCCGCGACCTGCTGAACGGCGTGCCGAAGGAAACCGAGATCAGCCAGGCCCAGGTGGCCGAGGCGCTGTCCGAGCCGGTGCAGGCGATCTGCGAGGCGGTGATGTCCGCGCTCGAAGCAACCCCCCCGGATCTGGCGGCCGACATCGTCGATCGCGGCGTCATGCTGACCGGCGGCGGCGCGCTGCTGGGCGATCTCGATCTGGCGCTGCGCGAGCAGACCGGGCTTGCGGTGTCCATCGCCGAGGAAAGCCTCAACTGCGTGGCGCTCGGCACCGGCAAGGCGCTGGAATACGAAAAGCAGCTGCAGCACGCGATCGACTACGACAGCTGATCCCTTTCGGGATCGTCCCGGCTGCGGCATAGTCCGGGGCGGGTGCTGCCGAGGCCGCACCCGCCCTGCACCGCCCCTGAGGCACACGTGACGCAGAGGCCACCCGCAGAGATCCGATGGCGAAACACGGCACCAACAGCGAAGACTATTCCGCCCCGCTGAAGCGCCTGCTTCTGGCGGTGTTGATCCTGTGGCTCACCGGGCTGTTCATCCTCTGGCGCATCGACAGCCCGCGCGTCGAGCGGTTCCGCGCACAGGTGATCGACACCATCATGCCCGGGTTCGACTGGGCGATGGCGCCGGTCACCGGCGCGGTGAAGATCCTGCGCGACTTCCAGTCCTACCAGCGCATCCACGAGCAGAACCAGGAGCTGCGCCGCGAGCTGCGCCGGATGACCGCCTGGAAGGAGGCCGCGCTGCAGCTCGAGCAGGAGAACGCCAAGCTGCGCGATCTCAACAACGTGCAGCTCGATCCGCGGCTGACCTATATCACCGGCGTGGTCCTGGCCGACAGCGGCTCGCCCTTCCGCCAGTCGGTGCTGATCAACGTCGGCAGCCGCGACGGCATCGTCGACGGCTGGGCCACGATGGACGGCATCGGTCTAGTCGGGCGCATCTCGGGGGTCGGGAACAACACGGCGCGGGTGATCCTGCTGACCGACGCCAGCAGTCGCATCCCGGCGACGATCCAACCCTCGGGCCAGCGGGCCATGGTGGTCGGCGACAATTCGGCCAACCCGCCGATCGATTTCCTCGAGAACCCCGACCTGGTGAAGCCCGGCGACCGCATTGTCACCTCGGGCGATGGCGAGGTTTTCCCGCCGGGGCTGCTGATTGGCCAGGTGGTGCAGGATCCGGGCGGGCGGCTGCGCGTGCGCCTTGCCGCCGATTACGAGCGGCTGGAGTTTCTGCGCGTGCTGCGCGACCACGGCGCGCGGCGGGTCAGCGCCCCGTCGGGGCTGATCCTGCCCGAAACCCCGCCCGAGGCACCGCAGCCCGAGGCGGTGACCGATCCGACGGTGCCACCGCTCAGCGACGCGGAGCCCGGATCGGGGCCGGAGGCCGGCAATGGCTGAGAGCAGCCGCCCGGCCAAGGTCTGGATGATGCGCGCCATTTTCGTCGCCCTGACCTTCGCGCTCATCTTCATCCACCTGCTGCCGCTCGACCTGATGCCCGCCGCCTATGCGGGACCGGACGTGCTGACCGCCCTGTGCTTTGCCTGGGCGCTGCGTCGGCCCGACTACGTGCCCGCGCTGCTGGTGGCGGGAGTCATCCTGCTGGCCGACCTGCTGTTCCAGCGCCCGCCGGGGCTCTGGGCGGTGCTGGTGCTGATGGCCACCGAGTCGCTGAAGAACCGCGACGGGCCGCGGCGCGAGCAGACCTTCTTGATGGAATGGATCACCGTCGCCGTGGTGCTGGCGGTGATCACGATCCTGTTCCGGCTGGCGCTGGGGCTCTTGATCGTGCCCGAGGGAACCTCTTTCCTTGCGCTCATGCGATACGCCACCACCGTGATCTGCTACCCTCTGGTGGTCCTGCTGTCGCAGGGCCTGTTCGGCGTGCGCCGGATGGCGCCGGGCGATTTCGACCATGCCGGGAGACCGATGTGAGACGCACCCCCAAGGAAAGCTCCGACAGCTGGCGCCGCATCTCGCGCCGCGCCCTGCTGCTGGGCGGCGTGCAGCTCGGCTTTGCCGGGATGCTGGGGCTGCGCATGCACCACATGCAGGTCGATCAGGCGGACGAGTTCCGCCTGCTGGCCGAGGAAAACCGCATCAACATGCGGCTGATCCCGCCGAGCCGCGGACGCATCTTCGACCGCAAGGGCAAGGTCATCGCCGAGAACACCCCGACCTACCGCATCACCATCGTTCGCGAAGACGCCGGGGACGTCGAGGATGTGATCGCCAAGCTCTCGGCGCTGGTCGAGCTGGACGAGGACGAGCTCAATCGCGCGCTGGCCGAGATGCGCCGCTCTGCCCCCTTCCTGCCGATCACCATCGCCGACCGGGTGAGCTGGGAGTCGATCAGCCGAGTCGCGGTCAACGCCCCTGCCCTTCCTGGCGTCACCCCCGAGGTCGGCCTGTCGCGCTTTTACCCGCAGCACGGCAACTTCGCGCATGTGGTGGGCTATGTCGGCCCGGTGTCCGAGCGCGACCTCGCTCGCTACGAGGACCCCGAACCGGTGCTGCGCATCCCGCGCTTCCAGATCGGCAAGGTCGGAGTCGAGGCCAAATACGAGGAAGAGCTGCGCGGCAAGGCGGGGGCCAAACGCGTCGAGGTCAACGCCGTGGGCCGGGTCATGCGCGAGCTCGACCGGCGCGAGGGCGACAACGGGGCCGACATCCAGGTGACCATCGACAGCGATCTGCAGGACTACGTGCAGGCGCGGCTGGGCCATGAATCCGCCTCCTGCGTGATCATGGACGTGGAAAAAGGCGACCTGCTGGCCATCGCTTCGGCTCCCTCTTTCGATCCCAACAAGTTCGTGCGCGGCATCTCGGTCGCCGACTATTCGATCCTGCGCGACAACGATCACCGCCCGCTCGCCTCGAAGACCGTGCAGGACGCCTACCCGCCGGGCTCGACCTTCAAGATGGTCACCGCGCTCGCCGCGCTCGAGGCGGGGGTCCTCTCGCCCGACGACACCGTCTGGTGCCCCGGCCACCTGGAGGTCGGGTCGCGCCGATTCCACTGCTGGAAGCGCTCCGGCCACGGGCACGTGACGCTGGAGCAGGCGCTGCAGCAGAGCTGCGACGTGTTCTTCTACGACGTGGCGATGAAGGTCGGCATCGACCGCATCGCGGATGTCGGTCGGCGGCTCGGGCTCGGCACCGCGCCGGACGTGCCGATGTCGGCGACGACCTCCGGCATCATGCCCAACAGGGAGTGGAAGCAGCGCGAGCGGGGCAAGGGCTGGCTGATCGGCGACACGGTGAACGCCTCGATCGGTCAGGGCTTCGTCCTGACCTCGCCCCTGCAGCTCGCGATCATGACCGCCCGGATCGCCACCGGCCGCGAGGTACACCCGCGGCTCGTCAAGACCATAGACGGGGTCGAGACCGAGCTTGTCGGCGGGCAGGCGCTCGACATCAATCCCAACCACCTGCGCTGGGTGCGCAAGGGCATGTCGTCGGTGATGAATACCACGCGCGGCACGGGCTACCGTTCACGCGTTGTCGCCGAAGGCTACGAGCTTGCCGGCAAGTCGGGCACGGCGCAGGTCCGCAACCGGGTGGTCAGCAACGACGAGGTTCCGTGGGTCGAGCGCGACCATGCGCTCTTTGTCGGCTTCGGCCCGGTGAACGCGCCGCGCATCGCGGTTTCGGTGGTCGTCGAGCACGGCGGCGGCGGCTCCTCGGCCGCGGCCCCCATCGTGCGCGACGTGGCGCTGCAGGCGCTCTACGGCGGCACGCCCCCGCTCGACGCCTACCCTTCGTCGGACCACGACAAGATCAAGGAGCTGCAGGAGCGGCTCGACCGCGAGCGCCGCGAGCGCGCCGAACAGGCACGGGGGCGCGCGTGAGCTATCTCGAATACACCGTCAAGACCACGCCCACGGGCTGGCGCAAGGTGCTCTACATCAACTGGCCGCTGGTGATCCTGCTGACCGCCGTGGCCAGCGTCGGCTTCCTGATGCTCTACTCGGTGGCTGGCGGACGCCTTGACGTCTGGGCCGAGCCGCAGATGAAGCGCTTCGGCCTCGGGCTGGCGGCGATGTTCGTCACCGCCATGGTGCCGATCTGGCTCTGGCGGAACCTGTCGGTTCTGGCCTACCTCGGCGCGCTCGCGCTGTTGATCGCCGTAGAGCTCTTCGGCACCGTCGGCATGGGCGCGCAGCGCTGGATCGACATCGGCTTCATGCGGCTGCAGCCGTCGGAGCTGATGAAGATCGCGCTGGTGATGGTGCTGGCCGCCTACTACGACTGGCTGCCGCTGAGAAAGACGTCGCGCCCGCTCTGGGTGCTGATGCCGATCCTGCTGATCCTGCTGCCGACCGGGCTGACGCTGATCCAGCCCGACCTCGGCACGGCGCTGCTGCTGATGATCGGCGGCGGGCTGATCATGTTCCTCGCCGGGGTGCACTGGGCCTATTTTGCCGTGGTGATCGCCGCCGGGGTGGGCACGGTCTTTACCGTCTTCGAGTCGCGCGGCACCGACTGGCAGCTGCTGAAGGACTACCAGTTCCGCCGCATCGACACCTTCCTCGACCCATCCACCGATCCGCTCGGCGCGGGCTATCACATCACCCAGGCCAAGATCGCCATGGGCTCGGGCGGCTGGACCGGGCGCGGCTTCATGCAGGGCACCCAGTCGCGGCTCAACTTCCTGCCCGAGAAGCACACAGACTTCATTTTCAACACGTTGGCCGAGGAGTTCGGCTTCGTCGGCGGCATGTCGCTGCTGACGCTCTACGTGCTGATCCTGCTGTTCTGCATCTTTGCCGCGCTGCGCAACCGCGACCGGTTCTCCTCGCTGCTGACGCTGGGCATCGGGCTCACCTTCTTCCTCTACTTCGCGGTCAACATGTCGATGGTCATGGGCCTTGCGCCCGTGGTCGGTGTGCCGCTGCCCATGGTGAGCTACGGCGGCTCGGCCATGCTGGTGTTGATGATCGCCTTCGGTCTCGTGCAGAGTGCGCACATCCACAGGCCACGCTAGACTTCGCAAGGACTTTCATGACCACGACGATCCTCTTCGCCGCCCCGCAGGACAGCTGGGACGAATACCGCGCGCCGCTTACCGAGGCGCTGGACGCCACCGGGATCGACTACCGCCTCTCCCGCGACATCCCTGCGGGCGAGGTCGAGTACATCGTCTATGCTCCGAGCTCGGGCCTGACCGACTTCACCGGTTTTCCCAAGCTCAAGGCGGTGCTGAGCCTCTGGGCAGGGGTCGAGAAGATCGTGGGCAACGACAAGCTTACTGTGCCGCTCACGCGCATGGTGGACGACGAGGGGCTCACCCAGGGCATGGTCGAATATGTCATCGGCCACGCGCTGCGCCATCACCTCGGTATGGATGCGCATATCGTGAATCCCGGGCATGTCTGGCTGAACAAGGCGCCGCCGCTGGCGCGCGAGCGCCCGGTCACCGTGCTCGGCCTCGGCATGCTGGGCAGTGCCTGCGCCCGGCAACTTGCGCAGATCGGCTTCCCGGTGACCGGCTGGAGCCGCACCCCCCGGGAGATCGAGGGTATCCGCTGCCTGTCGGGCGCCGAGGGGCTGGCCGAAGCGCTCGCCGGCGCCGAGATCGTCGTGCTGCTGCTGCCCTTCACCCCGCAGACCGAGAACACGCTTGGCGCCGAGCAGTTCGCCCTGCTGGCGCCGGGTGCAGCGATCATCAACCCCGGTCGCGGCCCGCTGATCGACGACGACGCGCTGCTGGCGGCGCTCGACGGCGGACAGGTCGGCCATGCCACGCTCGACGTTTTCCGGGTCGAGCCGCTGCCGCAGGACCATCCGTTCTGGGCGCATCCCAAGGTGACGGTCACTCCCCATATCGCCGCCGAAACCCGGGCCGACTCGGCCTCGCGGGTGATTGCCGAGAACCTGCGGCGCGGCGTCGCGGGCGAGCCGCTGCTGCATCTTGTGGACCGGGGCGCGGGATACTGATAAGGCGCGGCGCATCTTAACTGGAGATGCTGCCGCCATGCCCCTGCCCGAGACCTTCGACCGCAACGTGAAGATCGCCCCCTCGATCCTCTCCGCCGATTTCGCCAATTTCGGCGCCGAGATCCGCGCCGTCGAGGCGCAGGGGGCGGACTGGATCCACGTCGACGTGATGGATGGCCACTTCGTGCCGAACCTGACCTTCGGTCCGCCGCTGGTGAAGGCGATCCGCCCGCACATCTCGACCGTCATGGACGTGCACCTGATGATCGCGCCGGTCGATCCCTACATCGAGGCCTTCGCCGAGGCAGGCGCCGATATCATCACGGCGCACCTCGAGGCCGGCGCCCACACCCATCGCACCCTGCAGGCGATCCGCGCCTCGGGTGCCAAGGCCGGGCTCGCTCTGAACCCCGGCACCCCGGTCGAAGCGGCGGCACCGCTTCTCGACATGTGCGACCTCGTCTGCCTGATGACCGTGAACCCCGGCTTCGGCGGGCAGAAGTTCATCCACAGCCAGGTGGCGCAGGTGAAGAAGCTGCGCGAGATGATCGGCGATCGCGAGATCCACATCGAGATCGACGGCGGCGTCGATCCCTCGACCGCGCCGCTGGTGGTCGAGGCAGGGGCAGACGTGCTGGTGGCGGGATCCGCCGTCTTCCGCGGCGGCTCGGTCGAGAACCCGGCACCCTACGGCGAGAACATCCGCGCCATCCGCGCCAGCCTCGAGGGCTGAACCTCCGCGCCTCGGGAGCGGAGACCCCTCCTTCAAAGAAGAAAGGCGCCGCGATTTCTCGCGGCGCCTTTCTTCATTTCTGTCGGATGCGGCTCAATGCCCGCCGAGAATGCCCGTGCGTACGTGGTAATCCGCGGCCAGCGCGTAATCGGGGTCGTCGTCGCTGTCGATCACCAGGTGCCCGGCCTTGGTCAGCAGCCGGTGGCAGTCGCGCGACAGGTGGCGCAACTGAAGGCGCTTGCCCGCGGCCTCGTACTTGCCGGCCACCGCCTCGATCGCCTGCAGCGCAGATTGGTCGACCACCCGGCTGTCGGCGAAATCGACAATCACCGCCTTGGGGTCGCCCTCGATGTCGAAGAGCTCGGCGAAGCCGTCGGACGAGCCAAAGAACAGCGGACCCTGGATCTGGTAGACCTTGGCGCCCTCGGGCGTCGTGTAGCTCTTGGCGTGGATGCGGCGCGCGTTGTTCCAGGCATAGGCCAGTGCCGAGACGATCACACCGACGACCACCGCCACCGCGAGATCCTCGAAGACCGTCACCACGGTCACCAGCACGATGACGAAGGCGTCCGTCAGCGGCACCTTGGCGAGGATACGCAGGCTGTTCCAGGCGAAGGTGCCGATCACCACCATGAACATCACCCCGACCAGCGCCGCGAGCGGGATGAGTTCGATCAGCTGCGAGGCGAAGAGGATGAAGGACAGCAGGAAGAGCGCCGCGACGATGCCGGCGATGCGGGTGCGCCCGCCCGACTTCACGTTGATCATCGACTGGCCGATCATCGCGCAGCCGCCCATGCCGCCGAAGAAGCCGGTGACCACGTTGGCGGTCCCCTGGGCGATGCACTCCTGGCTGGCGCCGCCGCGCTGGCCGGTCATCTCGCCGACGAGGTTGAGGGTCAGCAGGCTTTCGATCAGGCCGATGGCGGCGAGGATCACCGCATAGGGCAGGATGATCTGCAACGTCTCGAGGTTGAGCGGCACCATTGGCAGGTGGAACGGCGGGAAGCTGCCCTCGATCGAGGCCATGTCGCCGACCCGCGGCACGTCGAGCCCGAAGGCGATGACGATGGCGGCGGTCACCGCGATGCCCGCCAGCGGCGCCGGGATAACCTTGGTCACCTTCGGCAGCAGCCAGATGATCGCCATGGTCAGCACCACCAGCCCCAGCATCATCGCAAGCTGCGGACCCGCGAGCCACTCACCGGGCGTCACCCCCGGCACTGCGGTACCCGGCACCTTGAACTGCGTGAGCTGCGCCATGAAGATCACGATCGCCAGCCCGTTGACGAAGCCCAGCATCACCGGGTGCGGCACCAGCCGGATGAACTTGCCCCAGTGCATGACACCTGCGAAGATCTGCAGCAGGCCCATCAGCACCACCGTGGCGAAGAGGTATTCGACGCCATGGTCTGCGACCAGCGCCACCATGACCACGGCGAGCGCGCCGGTGGCGCCCGAGATCATCCCCGGCCGTCCGCCGATCAGCGCGGTGATCAACCCCACGAGGAAGGCGGCATAGAGCCCGACCAGCGGATGCACCCCCGCCACGAAGGCAAAGGCCACGGCCTCGGGCACCAGGGCCAACGCCACGGTCAGGCCCGACAGGATGTCGGTGCGGATCTGTGCGGGAGTGAGCCGCGCCGTCGGCGAGAGGCTCAGGTCGGGTTTCTGAATACGGCTGGCGTATCGCGCCAGGAGGGCTTTGGCCATGGGGAGCTGTTCCAATCGGTCTGTTTGCGCGCGCCCCTGCCCATAAGGCACAGAGGCTGCGAGCGCTACCCGGAGGTGCCGAATTTCGGCAGATCCGCCACGAATGGTGCAGATCCGGCATCCGGAGGCGCCGCGGGGCCGCAGATCCCGCCCCTTTCCTTCGCCGACGCCGCGGGGCAGGCTGCGCGCAAAAGGAGACCGCGCATGGCAAAGACGATGATCGGGGTGATCGGCGGATCCGGGGTCTATGACCTCGATACGCTGGAGGACCGCGCCTGGGTGACGGTGGACACGCCCTGGGGGGCGCCCTCGGACCAGATCCTCACCGGCAGGCTGGCGGGGGTCAAGATGGCCTTCCTGCCGCGCCATGGCCGCGACCACCGGCTGTCGCCCTCGAGCGTGCCCTACCGTGCCAATATCGACGCGCTGAAGCGGCTGGGAGTGACCGACGTTGTGTCGGTCTCGGCCTGCGGCTCGTTCCGCGAGGAGATGGCACCGGGCGATTTCGTCGTCGTCGACCAGTTCATCGACCGCACCTTCGCGCGCGAGAAGAGCTTTTTCGGCACCGGCTGTGTCGCGCATGTCTCGCTCGCCCGTCCCACCTGTCCGCGGCTCGGCGCCCATGCGCGCGCCGCGGCGCGCGATGCGGGGATCACGGTGCATGACGGCGGCACCTATCTCGCCATGGAAGGCCCGCAGTTCTCGACGCTCGCTGAATCGCGCCTTTACCGCGAGAGCTGGGGCGCCGACGTCATCGGCATGACCAACATGCCAGAGGCCAAGCTCGCCCGCGAGGCCGAGCTCTGCTACGCCTCGGTCGCCATGGTCACCGACTACGACTGCTGGCACGAGGATCACGGCGCGGTCGAGGTCTCGGACATTCTGCAGGTGCTGCAGGGCAATGCCGAGAAGGCCCGCGCGCTGGTCTCGCGCCTGCCGGCGCTGCTCGGGGCGAGCCGCGCGCCCTGCACGCATGGCTGCGACCGGGCGCTCGAACATGCACTCATCACCGCCCCCGCTGCGCGCGATCCCGAGGTGCTGGCAAGGCTGGATGCCGTGGCCGGCCGGCTGCTCTGAAGGCGCTCATTCCGCCATTGCCCCGCGCGCGCCGCCGCGCCAGACTGCCCGCTGAACAGGACAGGACACCGCCATGCCCCTCGATCTCTGGCTGACCTTCGTCGCCGCCTCTGTCGCGCTGTTGCTGATCCCGGGCCCGACGGTGCTGCTGGTGCTGTCCTACGCGCTCTCCAAGGGCCGCTCGGTGGCGCTGGCCTCGGCGGCGGGCGTTGCGCTCGGCGATTTCACGGCCATGAGCCTGTCGCTCGCCGGGCTTGGTGCGCTGGTGCTGGCCTCGGCCACCGCCTTTACCGTGTTGAAGTGGATCGGCGCTCTCTACCTGGTCTGGATGGGGGTGAAACTGCTGCGCTCGGCCCCCGGTGCCGGGCTGGCGGTGCCCCGCGACGCGGTGAGCGCCCGCGGGGTCTTCGGTCATGCCGCGGCGGTGACCGCGCTCAACCCCAAGAGCATCGCTTTCTTCATCGCTTTCGTGCCGCAGTTCGTCAACGCCTCGGCGCCGCTCCTGCCGCAGTTCGCGTTGCTGGTGGCCACCTTCGTCACCCTTGCGGCGCTCAACGTGCTGGCCTATGCGCTGGCCGCCGACCGGCTGCGCCGGCTGATCGGCCGCCCCTCGGTGCTCGCCTGGCTCACCCGCGCCGGAGGCGCGGCGCTGATCGCCATGGGCGCCCTCACCGCCACGCTGCGCCGCGCCGCCTGACCCTGCCGCGCGCGGCATCTGTCACAGGATCCTTCCGATGAAGCCTCCCAAGTCCATTCCCGATTACATCCGCACGATCCCCGACTACCCGCATGCAGGGATCCTGTTCCGCGACGTGACGCCGCTCTGCGCCGACCCGCAGGGGTTCCGTCTGGCGGTGGACCAGCTCACCCTGCCCTTCACCGGCCAGAAGATCGACAAGGTGATCGGACCCGAGGCGCGCGGCTTCCTGCTCGGCGGCGCGGTGGCGCACCAGCTTTCAGCGGGCTTCGCGGCGCTGCGCAAAGAGGGCAAGCTGCCGCCGCCGGTGATCGCGCAGAGCTACGCGCTGGAATACGGCGAGGCGGTGGTGGAGCTCTCGGAGCACGCCATCGCGCCCGGCGAGCAGGTGCTGCTGGTGGATGATCTCATCGCCACGGGCGGCACCGCCGAGGCGGCGGTGGCGCTCGTCGAGCGGCTTGGCGGCACCGTGGTCGGCGCCGCCTTCATCGTCGACCTGCCCGATCTCGGCGGCCGCAAGCGGCTCGAAGCGCTCGGCGTCAAGGTCCACGCGCTCTGCGCCTACGAAGGCCTCTGACCAATAAGACGCGGCGGTGCCTCTCGGCCCGCCGTGCTTACTCTCTTTGCAAACGCCGCCGTCGGGAAACCCGGCCGTCAGGCCGGAGGGGGGCAGCCCCACCCTTCCCCCAGGGCTCAGGCGGCGTTGCTGTTGGCTGCCTTGCGGGGCGCGTTCGAGTTGCGGTCGATGAAGTCGAGTACCAGCGGCCGGATGTTGCTGCGCCAGCTGCGCCCGGCAAAGATGCCGTAATGGCCCGCTCCCGGCTCGAGGTGACGGCCCTTCTTGCTGTCCGGCAGGCCGGTGCAGAGGTCGAGCGCGGCGACACATTGGCCCGGGGCCGAGATGTCATCGTTGGCGCCCTCGACGGTCATCACCGCCACGTCAGTGATCTTGCCGATGTCGACCTTGTGCCCGTCCACGATAAAATTGTTCGAGGCAATCTCACCGTTCTTGAAGATCCGCTCGACGGTCGAGAGGTAGAACTCGGCGGTCATGTCCATCACCGCGAGATACTCGTCGTAGAAGCGGTTGTGCGCGTCGTAATCCGAGGCCTCTCCACGGGTGACGCGGAGGATCTGCTCGGAGAACGCCTTGGAGTGACGCTCGGCGTTCATCGACATGAAGGAGGCGAGCTGCAGCAGCCCCGGGTAGACCGCCCTTCCGACGCCGGCGTACTTGTAGCCGACGCGTTGAATCATCGTCTCTTCGAGCTGCCCCATGGTCACGCGGTGGCCAAAATCGGTGACGTCGGTGGGCGTGGCATTGGGGTCGATCGGCCCGCCGATCAGCGTCATCGTGCGCGGCTGCGCGGCGGGCTCGAGTTCGGCGAGATAGGCGGTGGCCGCCAGCGTCAGCGGCGCCGGCTGGCAGACCGCGATCACGTTGGTGTCCGGCCCAAGCGCGCGCATGAAGTCCATCAGGTAGAGGGTGTAGTCCTCGATATCGAACTTGCCCTCGGAGACCGGGATGTCGCGGGCGTTTTTCCAGTCGGTGACGTAGAGCTCGCAATCGGGCAGCAGCGAGACGGCCGTGGAGCGCAGCAGCGTCGCATAGTGGCCGGACATGGGCGCGACCAGCAGCACCTTGCGCTCCTTGGTCGGACGGCCGACCACTTCGAAATGCACCAGGTCGCCAAACGCCTTTTCGACCACGGTGGTCGGTTCGACGACGTGGTCGCGGCCATCGTTGCAGGTCACCGTGCGGATGCCCCAGTCGGGCTTGACCACCATGCGCTCGAAGGTGCGCTCGGTCACCTCGCCCCAGGCGGCCATCAAGCCGATCATCGGATTGGGGATTGCCGCGAAGGCCGGATAGGAAGCCATGGTCCGCGCGGTGGCCCCGAGCCACTGGTTGGTGTTCCGGAAGGTTTCCATCAGATCGTAGGTCGCCATTTGACGCATGATGCGTGTCTCCTGAGATGCGGTCGCTCACAGCGTCCGGCCCTGCGCACCTCCCGTCACGCAATCACCGCCGATCCGGTCCCCGGACCAATTCGCCGCTTTGCCCCCCGCTCTGCCGCCGTTATTCTGCAACATGCCGAAAGTAGAGGGGATTCGACCTTATGACAACTACTCCGGGCACGGACGTCACGTCTGACCGCGCAAGACTCGAAGCAAACATTGAGAAGATCGAAGCCCTTTCTCAACGCCTGATGGAAGCAATTTCGCGACGTAAGCCGATCAATCCCGCGTTAAATGGCCCGGATCCGTTGCTCTACGGCAAGGCCGCGCAGGCCTACTGGATGGAGTGGATGCAAAATCCGGCCAAGGTCTACGAGCAGCAGGTGTCCTACTGGGGCAAGGCGCTCAGCCATTACCTCGAGGCGCAGGCGGCCCTGGCCGGTGGCCAACTGACGCCGCCCGAGGATACCGGCCCCCGAGACAAGCGGTTCGCGAACCCGCTCTGGGACAATCACCCCTATTTCAACTTCATCAAGCAGCAGTACCTGATCTCCGCCGATGCGATCCACCGGTCGGTCGACGAGATCGACGATCTCGATCCCAAGGAAAAGAAGCGCCTGCGCTACTTCGCCCGGCAGATCGTCGACATGATGGCGCCGACCAACTTCTTCGCCACCAACCCCGATGCGCTGCAAAAGGCGCTCGAGACCGAGGGCGACAGCCTGGTGAAGGGGATGGAGAACCTCGTCGCCGACCTCGAGGCCAACAACGGCGAGTTGGTGGTGCGTCTCGCCGACGAGAACGCCTTCAAGCTCGGCGAGAACATCGCCACCGCCGAGGGCGAGGTGGTCTACCGCAACCGCATGATGGAGCTGATCCAGTACAAGCCCACCACCGAGAAGGTGCGCGAGACCCCGATCGTGCTCTTCCCACCGTGGATCAACAAGTACTACATCCTCGATCTCAAGCCGCAGAACAGCCTGATCAGGTATATCGTTGACCAAGGATACACGCTCTTCGTGGTGAGCTGGGTCAATGCCGACGAGAGCTACAGCGACGTCGGCCTCGAGGAATACATCGAGGACGGGTTCTTGACCGCGATCCAGCAGGTCCGCGATATCTGCGGTGTCGCGCAGGTGAATGCGGTGGGTTACTGCATCGCCGGCACGACGCTCGCGCTCACCCTTTCGCTGCTCAAGCAGCGGGGCGACAGCTCGGTGAAATCGGCGACCTTCTTTACCACGCTCACCGATTTTTCCGATCAGGGCGAGTTCACCCCCTTCCTGCAAGACGATTTTGTCGATGGGATCGAGGCCGAGATCAACGCCAGCGGCATACTGAAGAGCTTCATCATGTCGCGCACCTTCTCGTTCCTGCGCTCGACGGACCTGATCTACACGCCGGCGATCCGCAGCTACATGATGGGCGAGACGCCCCCAGCGTTCGACCTGCTCTACTGGAACGGCGACGGCGCGAACCTGCCGGGCAAGATGACGGTCCAGTACCTGCGCGGGCTCTGCCAGCAGAACCTCTTCTCTCGCGGCGACTTCGAGATCCTCGGGCACAGGCTCGACATCACCGACGTGGACGTCCCCCTGATGTCGATCGCCGCCGAGGGCGACCACATCGCCGCCTGGAAGGACTGCTATCGCGGCGTGCAGAAGATGGGCTCGCGGTCGAAGACCTTCGTGCTGTCGGAATCGGGCCATATCGCCGGCATCGTGAACCCGCCGAGCAAGAACAAGTACGGCCATTACCTGAACCCCGACCTCAAGCTCTCGGCCGAGGATTGGCAGGCCGGCGCGGCCTTCCACGAAAAGCAATCGTGGTGGCCGGTCTGGGAGGCCTGGCTGCGCAAACGCTCGGGCAAACTGGTCCCTGCCCGCGCCCCTGGCGATTCGGCGCATCCCGCGCTCTGCCCCGCCCCCGGCGAATACGTGCGGGTAAAGGCCGCATAACCTTGCGTCAATTCAGGACGTTGCACGATTCTTGCTGCGCTGCGGCAAAAAACCTTGAAATGCTGCACTGCAGCATTCATATTGTGTGTAGCCGATAGACAAAGCGCGGGGTGGGCCCGCCAGGCTGAATACGGGAATTTAAGGATGGCTAAGACTCAAGACTTCACCGCCATGATGAAGGACATGATGGGCGCGTTCCCCGTGGACACCAAGGCCATGGACGAAGCCTTCAAGACTTCTGCAACGCTGAACGAGAAACTCTCGGCGGTTGCGCTCGAAGCGGCCGGAAAGTCCACCGAGATCTCCGCCAAGTGGACCAAAGAAACGCTGGCGAAACTCTCCGACATGTCCAAGGTCAAGAAAGAGCCGGCCGACTATGCCAAGGCAATGACCGATTTCGCATCGGCGCAGGCCGAGGTCGCTGCCGAGAACATGGCCGCCTTCGCAGAGATCGCGAAGAAAGTGCAGATGGACACCGTCGAGCTGATGATGGCCGCTGGCAAGGACTTCTCCGAGGATGCCTCCGCGGCGGTCAAGAAGGCCACCGACGACATGACGGCAGCTGCCAAGAAGACCACCACGGCCGCAGCGAAATAAGACGGATTTCGCCCCGGCCTCCCCGGGGCGAGCCGCTGTTGCGCCTTTCCTCTCCTCCCATGTATCCGGCGCAATGCGTGGGGCGGGCTCATCAGAGCCCGCCCTTTTTCTGTGCCGCGCCCGGATCCGCAGAGGACGCCAAAGAAAAACGCGGCCCCGGGGGGCCGCGTTCGGATCAGGCACTGGGACCGCGCCTCAGTCGACGATGGTCGCCTCGGTTGCCGCGCGCAGCTCGTCCTCGGTGACGCCCTCGGCAGTTTCGACGATCTTCAGACCGCCCTCGACCACGTCCAGCACGCCCAGGTTGGTGATGATCCGGTCAACCACGCCCTTGCCGGTCAGCGGCAGGGTGCATTCCTTGAGCAGCTTGCTCTCGCCGTGCTTGTTGGTGTGGTCCATGACGACGATGACGCGGCCGACGCCCGCCACCAGATCCATGGCGCCGCCCATGCCCTTGACCAGCTTGCCCGGAATCATCCAATTTGCCAGGTCACCGTTCTCGGCCACCTCCATGGCGCCGAGGATGGCCGCCGCGATCTTGCCGCCGCGGATCATCGCAAAGGACATGGAGCTGTCGAAATAAGAGGTCTTGGGCAGCTCGGTGATGGTCTGCTTGCCGGCGTTGATGAGGTCCGGATCCTCTTCGCCCTCATAGGGGAAGGGGCCCATCCCCAGCATGCCGTTCTCGGACTGCAGCGTGATCTCCTTGTCGCCCACGTAGTTGGCGACAAGCGTCGGGATGCCGATCCCGAGGTTCACATACATGCCGTCTTCGAGTTCCTCGGCCGCACGCGCGGCCATCTGGTTACGATCCCAGGGCATTACACGTCCTCCCGCTTGCGCACGGTGCGCTGTTCGATCCGCTTCTCATGCTCGCCCTGGATGATGCGATGCACGAAGATGCCCGGCAGGTGAATGTGATCCGGGTCAAGCTCGCCCGGCTGCACGATCTCCTCGACCTCCATGACGCAGACCTTGCCGCACATGGCCGCCGGCGGGTTGAAGTTGCGCGCCGTCTTGCGGAACACGCAGTTGCCGGTGGTATCGGCCTTCCATGCCTTGACGATGGAAAGGTCGGCAAAAATGCCCTCTTCGAGCACGTATTCCTCGCCGCCGAAGACCTTGGTCTCCTTGCCCTCGGCCACCACGGTGCCGACACCGGTCTTGGTGTAGAAGCCCGGGATGCCCGCGCCGGCGGCGCGCATACGCTCGGCGAGCGTGCCCTGCGGGTTGAACTCGAGCTCGAGCTCGCCCGACAGGTACTGGCGCATGAACTCGGCGTTCTCGCCCACGTAGGAGCTCATCATCTTCTTGATCTGCTTGGTGTCGAGCAGCTTGCCAAGGCCGAAGCCGTCGACGCCGCAGTTGTTCGACGCGATCGTCAGATCCTTGACGCCGCTCTCGACCATGGCGTCGATCAGCAGCTCGGGGATGCCGCAAAGGCCAAAGCCGCCCGCCGCGATGGTCATCCCGTCGAAGAGCAGCCCGTCCAGCGCCTCTGCGGCGGAGCCGTAAACTTTCTTCATTCCGTCCTCCCGAAAGAAAGAGTCTGCGAGACTTGTCACCCGCGGGACCCGCAGAGTCAACGAAGCCTCCCCCGCCGTTCGCGGGGTTCGCGCCAAGTCACTTTCGCATGCGCAGCAAACTGGCGCCGCGATGCAGCATTCCCAAGATTGGCGCGCAAGGGCAAGCCCTTTTCTTCTAGGCGGAAATGTCCCCGTCCGGGGCGCAGGGGCGCAACGCCGGACGTGCAACGGCCCGCGCCAACGGGGGCGCGGGCCGATCCGCCGTGCGTAATCTGGGCGCGCTCAGTCGTCGCCCGCTTTCGCCGCAGTCTTCTTCGCCGGCGTCTTCTTCGCGGTTGTCTTTTTCGCCGTGGTCTTCTTGGTGGTCGTCTTCTTCGCCGCAGCCTTTTTCGGGGCGGCTTTCTTCTTTCCGGACTTCGCGGCCTTCTCGGCGATCCACTCGAGCGCCTGTTCCATGGTGACGCTCTCGGGGTCCGTATCCTTGGGCAGGGTGGCGTTCACCTTTTCCCATTTCACGTAAGGCCCGTAGCGCCCGTCGAAGATGGCAATCTTGCCGCCGTCCGGGTGATCGCCCAGCTCTTTCAGCGCCTTGGCCGCCGCACGGCCGCGCCCGCCGGGGTTGGCGCGCTTCTCGGCCAGCATCTCGACCGCGCGGTTCATGCCGATCTCGAAGACATCCGCCGGGTCCTTGAGGTTGACGTAGGTCGGCTTCGCGTCGTCGGGCAGCTGGTGCATGATGTAGGGGCCGAAGCGCCCGAAGTTGCTCGACACCGTGCCGCCCTCGGGGTGCTCGCCCACTTCGCGCGGCAGCGAGAGCAGCACAAGCGCCTTCTCCAACGTCATCTCGTCCTTGGACCAGCCGCGCGGCAGCGAGGCCCGCGGCGGCTTCTTGTTCTCGGGGGTCGGCTCGCCGCGCTGCACGTAGGGGCCGAAGCGCCCGGCCTTGAGCCAGATCTCGTCACCCTGATCCTCGCCAAGCAGCCGCTCGTCGCCCTCGGCCCCCTCGCCCGCGATCGGGCGGGTGTAGGTGCATTCGGGGTAGTTGCCGCAGCCGACGAAGCCGCCGGTGCGCGAGGTCTTGAGGTGCAGCTGGCCGGTGCCGCACTTGGGGCAGACGCGCGGGTCGGAGCCGTCCTCGCGCGGCGGGTAGAGCTGCGGCGCCAGCGCATCGTCGAGCACGTCCAGCACCTCGGAGATCCGCAGCTCGGAGGTCTCGGAAATCGCCGCCGAGAAGTCGCGCCAGAACTTGCCCAGCAGTGCCTTCCAGTCCATCTCGCCCGCCGAGACCTCGTCGAGCTCGTTCTCGAGCTCGGCGGTGAACTCGTAGCCCACGTACTTGCGGAAGAAGTTGAGCAGGAAGATCGTGACGATCCGGCCCTTGTCCTCGGGGATCAGGCGGTTCTGCTCTTTCTTGACGTATTCGCGGTCCTGGATGGTGGTGATCACCGACGCATAGGTCGACGGCCGCCCGATGCCGAGCTCCTCCATCCGCTTGACCAGCGTCGCCTCGGTGTAGCGCGGCGGCGGCTGGGTAAAGCTCTGAGTGCCCAGCACGGCACTGTTGTCCGACAGGATCGACGACACGCCGGAGGCGGCGGTGGCGCGTTCGGCCGCCTTCTCGTGCTGCGCCTTGAGGCCCGACTTGGCAAAAGCAGCATTCTCGCCCTGCATGATCTGCGGGAGGCGATTGTCGTCGTCATCCGCGACATCATCGCGGCCCTCTTCGTAGATCTTCAGGAAGCCGTCGAAGACGATGACCTGGCCGGTGGCGCGCAGGCCGACCTGCTGGTCGTCCGAGCCGATCTCGACCGTGGTGCGCTCGAGCTTCGCGGCCTCCATCTGGCAGGCGAGCGTGCGCTTCCAGATCAGGTCGTAGAGCTTGCGCTGGTCGTCCTCGCGCAGCTTCAGATCGCCCGCGTCCTTCGTCATGTCGGTCGGGCGGATGCACTCGTGCGCTTCCTGCGCGTTCTTGGCCTTGTTCTTGTAGATGCGCGGGCTGCCCGGCACGTAGTCCTTGCCGAAGCGGTCGGCGATGGCTTCGCGGCAGGCGGTGACCGCCTCGGGGGCCATGTCGATGCCGTCGGTCCGCATGTAGGTGATGTGCCCCGCCTCGTAGAGCCGCTGCGCCGCGTTCATGCAGGCGCGCGCACCCATGCCGAACTTGCGGCTCGCCTCCTGCTGCAGGGTCGAGGTCATGAAGGGCGCCGAGGGGTTGCGCGTGCTGGGCCGCGCCTCGACCGAGAGGATCTTCAGCGCGCGCTTGGCCACGGCCTGAACCGCCATCTCGGCCTGGGTGGCGTTCTCGAGATCGTAGCGGTCGAGCTTCTTGCCGGCGAGCGTGGTTAGCCGGGCCTCGAATTCCTGCCCGCGCGGCGTCGAGAGCAGCGCCTTGACCTGCCAGTATTCGCGCGGGTTGAACGCCTCGATCTCCATCTCGCGCTCGACGATGAGCCGCAGGCAGACCGATTGCACCCGGCCCGCCGAGCGCGCGCCCGGCAGCTTGCGCCAGAGCACCGGCGAGAGGTTGAAGCCGACGAGGTAGTCGAGTGCCCGGCGGGCGAGATAGGCCTCGACCAGTGGCGCGTCGATCTCGCGCGGGTTCTGCATCGCCTCGGTGACGGCGGCCTTTGTGATCGCGTTGAAGGTCACCCGGCTCACGGCCGTGTCCTTCTTGATCGAGCGGCGCTTGGTCAGCGCCTCCTTCAGGTGCCATGAGATTGCCTCGCCCTCGCGATCGGGGTCGGTCGCGAGAATGAGCGCGTTGTCGTTTTTCAGCGCTTCGGCGATGGCGGCGACGTGCTTGCGCGAGTCGCTGCCGATCTCCCAGGTCATGTCGAAGTCGTGCTCCGTGTCGACCGATCCATCCTTGGCCGGCAGGTCGCGCACGTGACCGTAGGAGGCGAGCACCGTGTAGTCGGATCCCAGATACTTGTTGATTGTCTTGGCCTTGGCCGGGGATTCGACGACGACGACGGGCATTAATGAGACCTCATTGCAACGCTGTGCTCAAAACGGCTTGCCTGCCGCTATGGCGGCGCAACATGTGGGACGCAAGGGGGAAATGTCAATGTGGGACGCTCGCGGGCCCCTTGCAACAAAGGAAGATTGCCGCGATCTGGCGCGGAACCCGGGATCAGGAAGGGCGGCTGAGCAGCCCGCCGGGACGGCGTTCAAGCCGGCCCTCGAGCTCCAGATCGGTGAGCGCCGGGGCGATCTGCCCGACCGCGCCGCCAAGGTCGCGGATCACCTGATCCTCGGGCACCGGCACTGGTCCGAGCCGGTCGAGGATGCGCTGATGCAGTGCCAGCGTCTCGGCCCGGCTGCGGCGCTCGGGCGGCGGCGCAGGAATCTCCTCGATCACCTCCACGAGGTCGGGCGGCTCCGGCCGGGCCAGCGCTTCGATCACGTCTTCGGCATGGCGCACCAGCTGGGCGCCGTCCCGCAAGAGCAGGTTGCAGCCCCCGGCCCGCCCGTCGAGCGGATGGCCCGGCACCGCCAGGACCTCGCGCCCCTGGTCGAGCGCGCAGCGCGCGGTGATCAGCGAGCCAGACTTCACCGCCGCCTCGATCACCACGACACCCCGAGCCATGCCCGAGACGATGCGGTTGCGTGTCGGGAAATGCCGGGCCTGCGGCTGCACGCCCATGGGCTGCTCGGACAGCAGCACACCGCGCGCCCGAATCTCGGCGGCAAGCATCGCGTTGTCCTTGGGGTAAATGACGTCGACGCCGCCAGCCATGACCGCCGCCGTGCCGCCGCCGGCACCCTCCAGCGCCGCGCGGTGCGCCTCGGCGTCGATGCCGCGCGCCAGACCCGACACCACCAGCCAGCCAGCCTCGGCAAGCCCGCGCGCCAGCAGCCGCGCCGTGCGGGCCCCGAGCGACGAGGCATTGCGTGCGCCCACCAGCGCGACGGTGGGGCGGCGCAGCAGCGGTCCCTGCCCGATCACCCAAAGCAGCGGCGGCGCATCCTCCAGCTCGGCAAGCGCGGGCGGGTAGTCCGGCCCGCCACGAAACACCAATCGGGCCCCGGCACGCGTGCCGGCCTCGAGTTCGGCCAGGACCACGCCCGCGGGACAGGTCCTGTAGTCCTCGACACCGGCCTCGGCCGCCACAGCAGGCAGCGCCGCCAGCCCCGCCGCGGCCGTTCCATGTTCCGACAGCAGCCGCCAGAAGGTCGATGGCCCCACTCGGCGCGAGCGCAAGAGACGGAGCCAGTCCAGCCGGTCGGCTTCCGTGGTGGGTGGGAGTGGGGGGTGGTTGGAAGTCTGTCTGGGCCCGGTCATCCTGATCCCGCCTCTTGCGAGATCCTCTCTACCCGATGACTGGTTAAGCAAGCATGAAGCGCCGCGCTGCACGGCGTCCGCCCTGTCGTCCTGGGCCAAGCGTTCCGGGGAGCGCGAGGGGCAGCGCCCCTCGCCCCGAACCCAGCCCCGCGCCCGCTGCGCGGCGCCGGGCCTCAGCTGCCGGCGCCGCCCACGGTCAGCCCGCCGATCATCACGGTCGGCTGGCCCACGCCCACCGGCACCCATTGCCCCTGCTTGCCGCAATTGCCCATACCCGGGTCGAGCGCCATGTCATTCCCCAGCGCCCGCACGTGCTGCAGCGCGGTCGCCCCGTCGCCGATCAGCGTCGCGCCCTTCACCGGGGCGCCGACCTTGCCGTTCTTCACCCGGTAGGCCTCGGTGCAGGAGAAGACGAACTTGCCGTTGGTGATGTCCACCTGGCCGCCGCCGAAGCCCACCGCCCAGATGCCGTCCTTGAGGTCCGCCACGATGTCCTGCGGGTCGGCGGCACCGCCCTCCATGATCGTGTTGGTCATCCGCGGCATGGGCGCATGGGCATAGCTCTCGCGGCGACCGTTGCCGGTGGCCGCGACCCCCATCAGCCGGGCGTTCTGCCGGTCCTGCATGTAGCCCACGAGGATGCCGTCCTCGATCAGCACGTTGCGCGCCGAGGGCGTGCCCTCGTCGTCCACCGAGATCGAGCCGCGGCGATCCGGCAGAGTGCCGTCGTCGACCACCGTAACGCCCGGTGCCGCAACGCGCTGGCCCATCAGGCCGGCGAAAGCCGAGCTGCCCTTGCGGTTGAAGTCGCCCTCGAGCCCGTGGCCCACTGCCTCGTGCAGAAGGATGCCCGGCCAGCCCGGCCCGAGCACGATGTCCATGACCCCGGCGGGCGCATCCTCGGCCCGCAGGTTGACGAGCGCCACGCGCAGCGCCTCGCGCGCCTGCGCCTGCCAGGCCGACGGCTCCAGCAGCCCGTCCAGCAGGTAGCGCCCGCCGCCCGAGGCCGCCCCCTGCTCGCGCCGGCCGTTCTCCTCGACGATGACGGACACGGTGACGCGCGTCATCGGCCGCACGTCCGAGACCAGCCCGCCCTCGGGCCGCAGGATCGCGACCTCTTGGCACGACGCGGCGATGGTGGCCGTCACCTGCACCACCCGCGGATCGAGGTCGCGGGCAAAGGCGTCGATCTCGCGCAGCGTCTCGAGCTTGACCGAGAAGCTGTGCCCCGCAATCGGATCTGCGTCAGTGTAGAGTTTGCGGTTGGTGCCCGCGGGCGGCGGGGCGAGGACGCCGCCGCCATCGCCGACCGCAAGACGGGCGGTCTCGACGGCGCGGGTGATCGCCTGTTCTGAGATCTCGGTGGAATGGGCGTAGCCCGCCACCTCGCCACGCACCGCGCGCAGGCCGAATCCCTCGGAGGCGTCGTAGCTGGCGGTCCTGATTCGCCCGTCGTCGAGCACCAAAGCCTCGCCGCGGCGGCGTTCGAGGAACAATTCGCCGTCATCCGCCCCCGCGACAGCATTACGCAGCTGCCCCAGTGTGCGGTCCAGATCGAGGGCCGTTTCAAAGGGCCGGAAGGGGCTTTCGCTCATGGGATCATCCTTTTAGATTTGATCTGGATCAAAAAAGTGCGCTTTTGCCGCAAGCGTTCATCTTTATTTGATGGGCGCAATGTGCTTTTTAAAGTCCACAACAACAGGGAGGAGGCTCTTCGGGCGGCGGCTCGGGGGTGAATCCTCCTGTCCGCAGAGAAGAATGACAACCGGATCAGGTGATACATGCGTAAACTATCGATGCTGACGGGCCGCGCCACCGGCACCCTCGCCGCAGCCCTCGCCGCTGTGCAGGCCGCGCCCGCCATGGCGCAGGACTCGCTGGAGCTGGTCGGCCACCCGCAGGCCGGCGGCGTGGGCTTCCAGCCCGCCGCGACCGAGCTGGCGCGCGATCTTCATTGGCTCGACGGGATGCTGCTGGTCATCATCACCGCGATCTGCATCCTGGTCATCGCGCTGCTGGCCTTCGCCGCGGTGCGCTTCAACAGGAAATCGAACCCGAACCCCAAAAGCTTCACGCACAATTCGCCGCTGGAGATCGCCTGGACCCTTGGTCCGATCGTGATTCTCGTGGTGATCGGGGCCTTCTCGCTGCCGGTGCTGTTCAAGCAGCAGGAAATCCCCGAGGGCGACGTGGTCATCAAGGTCACCGGCTACCAGTGGTACTGGGGCTATGAATACGTTGGCACCGACCTCGGCTACGAAGGCTACATGATCGGTGCGCCGGCCACCGGCGGCGACAACCGCATGAACCCCGAGGTCTCTGCCCAGCTGCAGGAAGCCGGCTACAGCGACAGCGAGTTCCTGCTCGCCACCGACAGCGCCGTGGTCGTGCCCGTGGGCAAGACCGTGGTCATGCAGGTGACCGGGGCCGACGTGATCCACTCCTGGACCATCCCCGCCTTCGGCGTGAAGCAGGACGCCGTTCCGGGCCGCATCGCCGAGCTGTGGTTCAAGCCCGAGCGCGAAGGCGTGTTCTTCGGCCAGTGCTCGGAACTTTGCGGCATCAGCCACGCCTACATGCCGATCACCGTCAAGGTGGTCAGCCAGGAGGTCTACGACGCCTGGCTCGCCGCCTCGCAGGACGAGGGCGGCTACGTCGACGTGCGCCAGTTCCTCGCCGCGTCGTAACTCTTTACACCACGGAGGCGCGCCCCGAGGAGGAGGGCGCGTTTCCAAGACCTGAATCGAGACCCAGATGAGCGACCTCACCACCAATCCCGCAGCCCAGGCAGCCCGCGTGTCCGAGTACGACGCGCAGTTCGGCGATTATTTCGCCCTGCTCAAGCCGCGCGTCATGACGCTGGTGGTCTTCACCGCCTTCGTCGGCCTGTTGGCCGCTCCGGTTCCGGTTCACCCCTTCATCGGCTTCTGCGCGATCCTCTTCATCGCCGTGGGTGGCGGCGCCTCGGGCGCGCTGAACATGTGGTGGGACGCCGACATCGACGCGGTGATGAAGCGCACCGCCAAGCGTCCGATCCCCTCGGGCCGCGTGCAGGCCGGCGAGGCACTGGCCATCGGGCTCGCGCTCTCGGGCTTCTCCTGCGTCTTCCTGGCGCTCGCCACCAACGTGCTCGCGGGGGGGCTGCTGGCTTTCACCATCTTCTTCTACGTGGTGATCTACACCATGTGGCTGAAGCGCTCGACGCCGCAGAACATCGTCATTGGCGGCGCCGCGGGCGCCTTCCCTCCGATGATCGGCTGGGCCGCCGCGACCGGGTCGGTCAGCGTCGAGGCCGTGCTGATGTTCTGCCTGACCTTCATGTGGACCCCGCCGCACTTCTGGGCGCTGGCGCTGTTCATGCGCTCCGATTACGACGACGCGAAGGTGCCGATGCTGACCGTGACCCATGGCCGCCGCTCGACCCGCATGCATATCCTCGTCTACACCATCTTGCTGGCCGCGCTGGCCATCGGCACCGGCTTCACCTCGGTGGGCGGACCGATCTACCTTGCGGTGGCGCTGGTGCTGAACGTACTCTTCCTCAAGGGTGCCTGGGACATCTTCCGCCGCGACGAGACCATGTCCGAGGCGGACAACTTCAAAACCGAAAAGAGCTTCTTCAAACTCTCGCTGCTCTACCTCTTCGCGCATTTCGGCGCGATCCTGGTCGAGGCGGGGCTGGCCCGTTTCGGCATCGATCTTCTGGGGGCTTTCTGATGGGCATTGCGCACGAACACGAGCTGCACCAGCGCCGCCGCGGGCGCAATATCGGCGTCGGGCTGACCCTGGCTGCCTTCATCGCGATCGTCTTTGGGCTGACCATGGTGAAGATCGGCTCGGGGGACTTCGGCGCCGCCAACGCCCCGCAGCAGGAAGAGGTCCAGAATGGCAACTAAGGGGACCACAAAAACCCTCTGGTCGCTGATCGGCGTGGTGGTCTTCATGGGCGCCATGGCCTGGGCAGCGGTGCCCTTTTACAACTGGTTCTGCCGGGTCACCGGGTATGGCGGCACCACCAACGTGGCCACCGGGGAATCCTCGCAGATCCTCGACCAGACCATCAAGATCCGCTTCGATGCCTCCAAGGATCGCGGCTTCCCCTGGGAGTTCAAGCCGCTGCAGACCGAGATGACGCTGCGCATCGGCGAGGACGGGCTGGCCTTCTACGAGGCCTACAACCCCACCGACCGCCCGATTGCCGGACAGGCCGCCTACAACGTGGCCCCCTATGACGCGGGCGCCTATTTCAGCAAGATCGAGTGCTTCTGCTTCACCGAGCAGGTGCTCATGCCCGGCGAGCGGGTGGAAATGCCGGTGAGCTTCTACGTCGACCCGGAGATCGTCAACGATCCCGACGCGAAGTTCGCCAAGCACATCACGCTCAGCTACACATTCTACGAGATCGACCTGCCAGAGGAGACGCAGGCCGCTCTCGCCAAAGAGGAAGCGGACACCAGTTCCGTGAACTGACCGCCTGACCAACGAGGGAATCGAGATGGCGCATGCAAAGAACCACGACTACCACATCCTGCCTCCATCAGCCTGGCCGCTGATCGGCTCGGCCTCTGCCTTCGTCATGCTCTTCGGCGCGGTGCTGTGGATGCACGACCACGGGCCGTGGATTTTCCTCGCGGGCTTCGTCGGCGTGCTCTACACCATGTTCGGCTGGTGGTCGGACGTGATCGCGGAAAGCCGGGTGGGCGACCATACCCCGGTGGTGCAGATCGGCCTGAAGTACGGCTTCATCCTCTTCATCATGTCCGAGGTGATGTTCTTCTTCGCCTGGTTCTGGTCGTTCTTCAAACACGCGCTCTACCCGATGGGTCCCAACTCGCCGGCCGTCGACGGCGTCTGGCCGCCCGCGGGGATCGAGACCTTTGATCCTTGGCACCTGCCGCTGATCAACACGCTGATCCTGCTCTGCTCTGGCGCCGCGGTGACCTGGGCGCACCACGCGCTGGTGCATGAGAACAACCGCCAGGACATGAAGTGGGGCCTGATCATCGGCATCGCGCTCGGCGTACTCTTCACCGTCTTCCAGGCCTATGAGTACACCCACGCGGCCTTCGGCTTCTCGGGCAACATCTACGGCGCCAACTTCTTCATGGCGACGGGCTTCCACGGCACCCATGTGATCATCGGCACGATCTTCCTCTTCGTCTGCCTGCTGAGGCTAATGAAGGGCGACTTCACCCCGACCAAGCACATCGGCTTCGAGGCCGCCGCCTGGTATTGGCACTTCGTCGACGTCGTGTGGCTCTTCCTCTTCGCCTCGGTCTACATCTGGGGCGGCTGAGCCAGGCCCCCACGCTTCGTCCTTCGGGACCGCAGACGCCCGCCCCTTTCGGCGGGCGTTTCGCATCTGCCCGACGCCGCGCGCGACGGCAGGGCTTCGGCAAACGTGCTTGCAGAAGAGAAGACGCAGCGGCAGCGCGCGTCTTCTCTTTCCAGATATGCCGGGGTGACTGCGGCGCATCCGCAGAAGAGCGGACGCCCTGCTCTTTGGCTGCAGTTCCCGCCCCTCTTGCAAGGCCGCTCAATCGCGCCTTGATGTGCCCCGCGCAGAGGCGCTAAAGCAGGCGGGACGCACAGGCGCCCCGACCCTCGACTGAAAGCTGGACCCGGACCTACGTGACCCGCTACCTCGCTCCTCTCCTCTTTGGCCTGATCGGCGCCGGGATCCTGGTCTCCCTGGGCAGTTGGCAGCTGCGCCGGCTCGAATGGAAAGAGGCCGTGCTGGCCGAGATCGACAGCCGCATCTCCGGCCCGGCCGAGCCCCTGCCGCAAATGATCTCGCCCGACGAACAGCGCTACCAGCCGGTCGCCCTGCAGGGCGAAATCCTGCCCGGCGAAATCCGCGTGCTGGTCAGCCAAAAGCAGGTCGGCGCGGGCTATCGGATCATCTCGCCCTTTCGGGTCGAGGGGGCGCCGAGCGGGCCGCGGCGGCTGCTGCTCGACCGCGGCTTCACCGCCGATGCCGACAAGGACGCCGCGCGCAGCACCGGTCCGGTCACTGTGACCGGCAACCTGCACTGGCCGGACGACCGCAACAGCGCGACTCCGGAGAATGACCTCAAGGCGAACATCTGGTTCGCCAGGGACATCGGCGCCATGGCCGAGGTGCTGCAGACTGAGCCGCTGCTCGTCGTCGCGCGCGAGATCGACCCCGCCGACCCCAAGATAGAGCCGCTGCCGGTCAGCCCCAGCGGTATTCCAAACGATCACCTGCAATATGCCATCACCTGGTTCTCGCTGGCCGTGGTGTGGCTGATCATGACCGGCTATTACATCCGTCGGCAGTCTAAGACAGGAAAGGCCTGAGCCCTCATGCGCTACATCTCGACCCGCGGCAAAGCCCCGGCGCTCAGCTTCGAAGAGGCCATGCTCTCTGGCCTTGCCCGTGACGGCGGCCTCTATGTGCCCGAGACGGTGCCGGTGATGACCCCTGGCGACATCCGCGCGCTGAACGGGCTATCCTACGAGGAAGTCGCCTTTCGCGTCATGCGCCCCTTCGTCGGCGACACGTTCAGCGACGAGACCTTCGGCGATCTGATCTCCAGGGCCTATGCCGGTTTCGGCCACAACGCCCGCGCGCCGATGGTGCAGCTGGCACCGAACCACTTCCTGCTGGAGCTGTTCCACGGCCCGACGCTGGCGTTCAAGGACTTCGCCATGCAGCTCATCGGCCAGCTCTTCCAGGAAGCGCTGACCCGTCGCGGCGAGCGCGTCACCATCGTCGGCGCAACCTCGGGTGACACCGGCTCGGCGGCGATCGAGGCCTTCAAGGGGCTCGACGCGGTGGATGTGTTCATCCTCTTCCCGCATGGCCGCGTCTCGGAGGTCCAGCGCCGCCAGATGACCACGCCGCCCGAGGCCAATGTCCACGCCCTCGCGCTCGACGGGCATTTCGACGACTGCCAGGCCAAGCTCAAGGACATGTTCAACGACTTCACCTTCCGCGACGACGTGCGGCTGGCGGGGGTCAACTCGATCAACTGGGCCCGGGTGCTGGCGCAGGTGGTCTACTATTTCTCGTCGGCGGTCTCGCTCGGCGCGCCGGACCGCAAGGTCAGCTTCACCGTGCCCACCGGCAACTTCGGCGACATCTTCGCCGGCTACATCGCCAAGAAGATGGGTCTGCCCATCGACCGGCTGGTGGTGGCGACCAACCAGAACGACATCCTGCACCGCTGCCTGTCGACCGGCGACTACCAGACCTCGGAAGTGCACCCGTCGATCAGCCCCTCGATGGACATCCAGGTGAGCAGCAACTTCGAGCGCGCGCTCTTCGATGCCTACGGCCGCGACGGTGCGGCCGTGGCGCAGCTGATGGACGAGCTGAAAGCGGGCGGCTTCCACGTCAGCCAGGGCGCGCTGCAGGCGCTGCGCGAGCATTTCGAGAGCGGCCGCGGCTCGGAAGACGAAACCCTGGCCACCATCGCGCAGGCGCGCGAGACCATGGGCGAGCTGCTGTGCCCGCATTCCGCCATCGGCGTGAAGGTCGCCGAGGAGCATCGCACCCCCTCGGTGCCGATGATCACCCTCGCCACCGCGCATCCCGCCAAGTTCCCCGACGCCGTCGAGAAGGCCAGCGGCATCCGCCCGCCCCTGCCCGCGCGCATGGCCGACCTCTTTGACCGCCCCGAGCGTGTCACCCGCGTGCCCAATGACCTTGCGGCACTCGAAACCCTCATCCGGGAGCGTATCTCCAAGTGACCGTGCAACTCACCACCCTTACGAACGGCTTTCGCGTCGTCTCGGAAAACGTCCCCGGCCTGCAGTCGGCCTCGCTTGGCATCTGGGTCACCGCCGGGGGCCGCAACGAGCGGCTCGAGCAAAACGGCATTGCCCATTTCCTCGAGCACATGGCGTTCAAGGGCACCAAGACCCGCAGCGCGCTGCAGATCGCCGAGGCGATCGAGGACGTGGGCGGCTACATCAATGCCTATACCTCGCGCGAGGTGACGGCCTATTACGCCCGCGTGCTGGAGAACGACACCAAGCTCGCCATGGACGTGATCGGGGACATCCTGCTCAACCCGATCTTCGAGCCCAAGGAGATCGAGACCGAACGGCACGTGATCCTGCAGGAAATCGGCCAGGCGCTCGACACGCCCGATGACGTGATCTTCGACTGGCTGCAAGAGCAGGCCTATGGTGGACAGGCGCTCGGGCGCACCATCCTCGGCGAGGCAGCCAACGTGAAGGGCTTCGGGCGCGACGATCTCGCCAACTTTGTCACCGAGCACTACGGGCCGGGCCAGATGATCCTTTCGGCCGCCGGTGCGGTCGATCACGAGGCGCTGGTGGCGCAGGCCGAGGCGCTCTTTGGCCACATGGCACCGCGCCTTGCGCCGATCGCCGAGAACGCGCGGTTCACCGGCGGAGAGTTCCGCCGCGAGAAGACGCTCGAGCAGGCGCATCTGGCGCTGGCCTTCGAGGGGCCGGGCTATCGCGACCCCGCCTTCTACACCGCGCAAATCTACTCGATCGCGCTGGGGGGAGGCATGTCCTCGCGGCTGTTCCAGGAGATCCGCGAAAAGCGCGGCCTGTGCTACACGATCTTCTCGCAGACCGGCGCCTATGCGGAAACCGGGCTCAACACGATCTACGCCGGAACCTCCGGCGAGGAAGTCGGCGAGCTTGCCCGGCTGACCATCGACGAGATGAAGCGCGCCGCTGACGACATGTCGCCCGAGGAGGTCGCCCGCGCCCGCGCGCAGATGAAGGCCGGGCTGCTGATGGGGCTGGAAAGCTCGTCCTCCCGCGCCGAGCGCATGGCGCGCATGGTGCAGATCTGGGGCGAGGTGCCGCCGATCGAGGAGACGGTCGAGAAGATCGACAATGTCACCACCGGCGACGTGCGCGACTTCGCCGAGACCGTCGCCGCCGAGGCGCCTGCGGCGCTGGCGCTCTACGGGCCGGTCTCGGGCGCGCCGGGGCTGGACGAACTGCAGGCGCAGCGGGCCGCGTGATGCTGGGACGGCGGCGGAAGTTCAGGCTCGACAGCGAGCGCCTGATCCTGCGCCCGCCGCTCCACGGCGATTTCAACGCCTGGGTCGCGCTGCGGTTGCAGAGCAAGGAATACCTCACCCCCTGGGAGCCGTCCTGGGCCGAGGATCACCTGTCGCGGCGCGCCTTCACCAACCGCGTGTACTGGGCGCAGCGCTCGATCAACGCGGGCTCAGCGGTGCCGCTCTTCATTGTCCGGCGCGAAGACCAGCTGCTGATCGGAGCGATCACCCTCGACAACATCCGGCGCGGCCCGGCGCAGTCGGGCACGCTCGGCTACTGGACCGGCCAGCCTTTCGCCCGTCACGGCTACATGCGCGAGGCGATCGCGGCGCTGGTACATCACGCCTTCACCGCGATGGACCTCAGCCGCATCGAAGCTGCCTGCCTGCCGGAGAACGTTCCCTCGCGAGGGTTGCTGGAAAGCTCGGGCTTCAAGTACGAGGGCGTGGCGCAGAGCTATCTGCAGATCAATGGCCGCTGGCGCACCCATGTGCTTTACAGCGCGCTGCGGCTGGACCGGCGCGGGCGGACACAGGTCGGCTGATGGCCCGCCCGGGAGGGGCGCTGCCGCGCGTTCGCGGAGCGCCCAAAGCTTACCCCACGTAAATTTTAACTTCGCGCGGGGCCATCCGGCTTAGGCTGCTTCCCGAAAGGAGCCCCGCCATGCCGCGTCCTGTTCTTGCCTCAGCCGCCGCGCTGATTCCTCTGCTGACCGCCCCCCTGCCCGCCGAGGCGCAGGAGCGCCGCGCGTCTCATTGCATCGCCATCGCCGACGCCGCACCCGGCATGCAGTATCTGCACAAGGCGGCCTGGACCGACCCGGTGCCCGAGTATTCGGTGCGCATCCAGTATCTCTCGCATGCTTCCTTCCTGATCCAGACCCGCGGTGGGCTGAACGTGGTGACCGATTTCACCGGCTACATCGGCAACGTGCCGATGATCCCCAACGTCGTCACCATGAACCACGCGCACACAAGCCACTGGACCCCCAATCCCGATCCGGCGATCCCGCACATCCTCGAGGGCTGGGGACCTTTCGGCGAGGGCATCGAACATCACCTCGACCTCGGCGAGATGCTGGTGCGCAATGTCTCCACGGACATCCGCTCGGTCTATGGCGGAACCGAGGAAAACGGCAATTCGATCTTTGTCTTCGAGGTCGAGGGGCTTTGCATCGGCCATCTCGGCCACCTTCACCACGAGCCGAGCGACGCGCAATACGCCGCGCTCGGCCGGATCGACGTGCTGATGGTCCCGGTGGACGGCGGCATGACGATGCCGCTCGAGGAAATGGAGCGCGTTGTCGAGAGGCTGCGCAGCTCGCTGATCCTGCCGATGCACTGGTTCTCCGGCGCCTCGCTGGAGCGCTTCATCGCGGATGTGTCGGACACCTTCGTGGTCCAGCGCCGCGACAGCTCCGAGCTGGTCATCGGCCTGAACACCCTGCCCCCGCAACCGACGGTCATGGTGCTGCCGCCCGAATGGCTCGGCGAATGAGATTCCAGTCGTGCTGGACGTCGTGCCCCGGCGGCGCCAGTATGGCCGCGCACCGCGCTCCCGCGGCGCCGATACAGGAGCCCCGCGCCATGCCCTTCTCTCACGCCCTTTTCGCCCAAGGCCGCGCAACATGCTGAAATCCGTGGTCTTCGATCTCGACGGCACGCTGATCGACAGCGCCCCGGACCTGCACCGCGCCGCCAATGTCGTTCTGCGCAGCGAGGGGCTGCCCGAAATCACCTTCGAACAGGCCCGCAGCTTCATCGGCAAGGGCGCCTCGGTGCTCATCGAGCGGATGGTCGAAGCCGTGGGGCTCAGCGATGATCCTAACGCCCACGCCCGGCTGCTGGGCAAGTTCATGCACGAATACGAGCGCGATCCGGCGCTGACGGTGCTCTACCCCGGGGTGATCGACGCGCTGGCGCGGCTCGAGCTGCTCGGCTGCGCCATGGGGCTGTGCACCAACAAGCCCGAGGCCCCCACCCACATCGCGCTGAAGCACTTCGGGCTCGACCACCACCTGCGCGCCGTCGCCAGCGCCGACACCCTGCCGGTGCGCAAGCCGGATCCCGCGCCTCTGATCAAGGTCATGCATGATCTGGGCGGGCCGGGGCTTTACGTCGGCGACAGCGAAGTCGACGCCGAGACCGCCGAGCGCGCTGGCCTGCCGTTTGTTCTCTTCACCGAGGGCTATCGCAAATCCCCGGTGGCGGAGCTGCCGCATGCCTATGCCTTCGACCACTGGGACCAGCTTCCCGGGATCGTGGCGCAGCACTTCGCCGCGCAAGAGGCGTGAGCCGCGCAGTGTTCAGCGCTTGACGGCGATCATGTCGATCAGCGCCGAGCGCCCGTTGTGGCCCCGACCCTCCTGGATATTGAGCTCATAGTCCTCGAGCACTTGCACCTGCATGTCGGCAAAGGCTTTGCGAAGCATGCCAGCGGTGTAGAGGTTCTCGGCCACGCCCGGGCCGCCGGTGCCGTAGCGCAGCTGCTGCGGCGTGTAGCCGTGCAGGAGCAAGACGCCTCCGGGCTTCAGCACCGCCTTCATCTTGTCGAACAGCATGGCGCGCCCGGCGGGGCCGACGAACTGGATGAAGATGCCGACAACGAGGTCGAATTCCGCCACCGGCCAGGACCAGTCGAAGACATCCTGCACCGCGTAGTCGACCTCGACTCCGCGCTCGGCGGCCAGCCGCCGCGCCTTCTCGACCGCGGGTGCCGCGCCATCAAATGCGGTAACCTTCAGACCCTGCCCCGCAAGGTAGACAGAGTTGCGCCCCTCGCCATCGGCAACGCAGAGCGCCCGCGCGCCCGGCTTCAGCCAGTGGTTTCGGCGGATCAAAACGCCCGAAGGCTCGGTTCCATACACGTAGTCCTCGACGGCATATCGTTCGTCCCACATGGGCGATGCTCCTCAAAAATACATATGGCTCAGATAGAAAGGCGCCCGAAGGCGACAAGCGCGCGGCAATCGTTCACAGCCTTTTGCCATTGACCCCGGGGCGGCGCACTTGCGAAAACATGACTCCCTATAGCACGAAATTGCCGCATCTTGCGGCACAGCAGGAAAGACCCGCGCGATGATCCGCCGTCCGATGCGCAACTGGCTGCCGTTCGGCCTTGCCGCTGCCCTCACTGTCACAGCTCCTACCCTTGCCTTTGCCGAGGCGGACCCCGCCGACTGGAACGCCGTCTTGGTCGAGGCCAAGGGGCAGACCGTCTACTGGAACGCCTGGGGCGGCGCCGAGAACGTCAATGCCTTCATCGACTGGATGGGCGAGCTCGCGCAGGAGAATTACGGCGTGACGCTGGAACACGTGAAGCTCTCGGACACCGCCGAGGCGGTGAGCCGTGTGCTGGCCGAAAAGAGCGCCGGGAAGGACGCGGGCGGGGCCATCGACCTCATCTGGATCAACGGGGAGAATTTCGCGGCGATGAAGCGGCAGGGGCTGCTCTTTGGCCCGTGGTCCGAGGCGCTGCCGAACTGGCAGCTCACCGACCCCGAGGCCAATGCCGCGCTCACCGCCGATTTCACCGTGCCGACAGAGGGCTTGGAAAGCCCTTGGGGCATGGCGCAGTTGGTGTTCTACCATGACACCGCCCGCCTGCCCCGGCCACCGCGCAGCATGGCGGCGCTGGCGGAGTGGGCAGAGCAGAACCCCGGCCGCTTCACCTATCCGCAGCCGCCGGACTTTCTCGGCTCGACCTTCCTCAAGCAGGCGCTGATCGAGCTGACCCCGGACACGGATGCCCTGTCGCAGCCGGTCGAAGAGGCCGATTACGCCTCTGCAACCGCCCCGCTCTGGGATTGGCTCGACGCGCTGACCCCGAATCTCTGGCGCCAGGGCAAGGCCTACCCGCAGAACGCCCAGCGGATGATCCAGCTTGTGGCCGACAGCGAGATCGACATCGGCTTCGAGTTCAACCCCAACGCCGCCTCCAACGCCATCGCGAACTTCCAGCTGCCGGACACGGTCCGCAGCTTCGTGCTCGAGGGCGGCTCGCTCGGCAATGCCAGCTTCGTCGCCATCCCCTACAACGCCAATGCCAAGGCGGGGGCGATGGTGATCGCCAACCTGCTGCTCTCTCCCCAGGCGCAGGCGCGCATGGCCAGCCCCGACGAGCTGGGCTTTGGCACGGTGCTGGCGATGGACCGGCTTTCGGACGATCAGGTGCGGCTCTTCGACGAGATCCCGGTCGGCATCGCGACGCTGACCCCCGAAGAGCTGGGGCCGACCCTGCCCGAGCCACATCCGTCGTGGATGGAAAAGCTCGAAGAAGATTGGACCTCGCGCTACGGCGTGGCCCCCTGAGTGGGCCTCTCGCCGACCCGCGCGGCGCCGGCCCTGACGCTCTTGGCGCTGCTCGGGCCGGTGGCGGCGGGCCTGGCGGGCACGCTCGCCCCGGCCTTTGGCCTGATGCCTGCCCTCAGCGGAACCGACGTCAGCCTTGAGCCCTTCCGCGACTTGCTGGGATGGCCGGGGCTGCCCCGCGCGGTGGCCCTCTCGCTTTTCACCGGCCTCGCGGCGACGCTGGTCTCGCTGGCACTGACGGTGCTGATCTGCGCCGGCTGGCAGGGCACCCACGCCTTCAGAGCCCTCGAACGCGCGCTCTCTCCGCTTTTGTCAGTTCCCCATGCCGCCGCCGCCTTCGGGCTGGCCTTCCTTATCGCTCCCTCGGGCTGGATCGCCCGGCTGATCGCGCAGCCTTTGGGGTGGGAGCGCCCGCCGGACCTCTTGATCCTGCAGGACCCTTTCGGCCTGTCGCTGATCGCCGGGCTGGTGGTGAAGGAGATGCCGTTCTTGTTGCTGATGACCCTCGCCGCCCTGCCCGCGCTGCGCCCGGCGCAGAGTCTCGCCACCGCGCAGGCCCTGGGGTACGGCCGCGTCGCCGCCTGGTTCAAGGTGATCCTGCCGCGCCTCTATCCACAGATCCGCCTGCCGGTCTACGCGGTGCTGGCCTTCTCGGTCTCGGTGGTTGACGTGGCGATGATCCTCGGGCCGGGCACGCCGCCGCCACTGGCGGTGCAGGTGCTGAGATGGATGAACGATCCCGACCTCGCGATGCGTTTCCGCGCCGCCGCCGGGGCATTGCTGCTGCTGGCGTTGACCTTGGCCGCATTGCTGCTCTGGCGCGGCGCAGAGATCACGCTCGCACGGCTCGCGGCGCGCTGGTTGGTGGCCGGAGGGCGCGGCCACTGCGAAGGGCTGCTGCGCGCATTGGGGCTCGGCTTCGGCGCGCTTTCGGCGGCGCTGGTGCTGCTGGGGCTCATCGGGCTGGCAGTCTGGTCCTTCGCCGGGCTGTGGCGCTTTCCCGAACTGCTGCCACAAGGCTGGAGCCTGCGCAGCTGGATGCGCCACGGACCCGAACTGCTGGCGCTTTTCGGACGGACCCTGCTGATCGCCGCCACGTCCTCTGGCATCGCCATGGTCCTGACAACCGCCTGCCTCGAGGCCGAGCAACGCCATGGGCTGCGGCCCGGCACGCGGGCGCTCTGGCTGCTCTATCTGCCGCTGCTGGTGCCGCAGATCGCCTTTCTGCCAGGGCTGCAGGTGGCCGGGCTGCTCACCGGGCTTGATGGCACGCTGGCGGCGGTGATCGCCGTGCATGTGGTCTTCGTGCTGCCTTATGCCTTCCTGTCGCTCTCTGACCCCTACCGCGCGCTCGATCCGCGCTACGCCGCCGTCGCCCACGCGCTGGGGCGCGGACCCGGTGCCACCTTCTGGCGCGTGCGCGTGCCGATGCTGCTGCGACCCTGGCTCACCGCCGCCGCGGTCAGCGCTGCCGTCAGTGTCGGGCAGTACCTGCCGACTTTGCTGATCGGCGGAGGCCGCGTGCCAACCCTGACCACCGAGGCGCTCGCCCTCGCGTCCGGCGGCGACCGGCGGGTCATCGGTGTGACCGCCCTGGCGCAGACCGCCGCGGCCTTCCTGCCCTTCGGTCTGGCATTGCTGATCCCGGCGCTGGCCTGGCGCAACCGGCGGGGAATGCGGCATGGATAGGGGGCTGGTCTTGGATCACCTGCGCATCCTCCATCACGGCGCCCCCCTGCTGGCGCTCGACGCCACCGTCGTGCCGGGCGAGGTGCTGACGGTCATGGGGTCCTCGGGCTCGGGCAAGTCCACGCTGCTCGCCGCGGTCATCGGAACATTGGCGCCCGGGTTCACGCTGGAGGGGCGCATCACGCTCGACGGCACCGAGATCACTTACCTGCCACCCGAGCAGCGGCGCGCCGGCATTCTCTTCCAGGACGAGCTGTTGTTTCCCCACCTTTCGGTCGGCGGCAACCTCGGCTTCGGCCTGCCGCCGCGGCTGCGCGGCAGGGCCCGGCGCGAAAAGATCGACACCGCGCTGCGCGACATCGGCCTCGAGGGCTATGCCAAGCGCGACCCCGCCACGCTTTCGGGCGGGCAGAAGGCCCGCGTCGCCCTGATGCGGATGCTGCTCGCCGAGCCCCGCGCGCTGCTGCTCGACGAGCCCTTCTCGAAGCTCGATGCGGCCCGCCGCGGGCAGATCCGCGCGCTGGTCTTCGAGCGGGCACGGGCGCAGGGCCTGCCAGTCCTTCTGGTGACCCACGACCCCGAGGATGCCAAGGCCGCTGGCGGACGGGTGATCACCCTCGGCTGAGCCCCCTTGCGGCCTGCGCCGATCCGCGAAAAGGTTGGGCGAAAAGGGGTTCATGGGAGGAGACGCAGCTTGGAAATCGGACTGGATCTCGGCACCAGCTCGGTGATCGGCCTGCTGTGCGAGGCAGGCAGGCCGCGCGCCGAAGCGCGCCGCACGCTCACCACCGCGTCGCCCACGCCCTACGCCTCCGAGCAGACGCCCGAGGACTGGTGGCAGGCGGCCCGCGCGGTTCTCGCCGAACTGATCGCGCCCCTGCCCGAGGCCAAGCGCCAGAGCATAAGAGCCATTGCCCTGTCGGGACAGATGCACGGTGCCGTGCTGCTCGATGCAGCGGGCGCAGTGCTGCGCCCGGCTATGCTGTGGAACGACGGCCGTGCCCATGCCGAATGCGCCGCGCTGCAGGAGGCGCTGCCTGGGATCGGCACCCTCGCGGGGGTTCCACCGCTGCCCGGCTTCACCGCTCCGAAGCTGCTCTGGCTGGCGCGGCACGAGCCCGAGATCCACGCCCGCATTGCCCATGTACTTCTGCCCAAGGACTACCTTGGCCTGCGCCTGCACGGCGGCTACGCCACCGATCCCTCGGATGCCGCCGGAACCCTTTGGTTCGACCAAGCGGAGAGGCGCTGGTCCGAGGCCCTCTGCGCCGCCTCCGCGACCGATCCGGACTGGCTGCCGCCGGTGCTCGAGGGCGCACAGGTCGCCGGAGAAATCCTCCCGCAGATGGCCGCCGAGCTTGGTCTCTCGCCCAAGGTGCAGATCGTCACCGGCGGCGGTGATGCGGCAACCGGTGCGGTTGCCGTGGGCGCGGTGGAGGATGGCACCGGGCTCATCTCTCTCGGCACGTCGGGGCAGTTCCTCTTGGCGGGGAGCGCCTATCGCCCCAACCCTGGGGCCTTCGTGCACGCCTTCGCCCACACGCTTCCGGAACGCTGGTACCAGATGGCGGCGATGCTCAACGGCGCACGTCCGATCGCCTGGTTCGCCGGGGTGTCCGGCGCCGAGATCGGCGCGCTGTTGCAGGAAGCGGCGGAGGTGCCCGAAACCCGCGTGCCGCTCTTCCTGCCCTATCTCACCGGCGAGCGCAGCCCGCATGGCGACCCGCACATCCGCGGCGGCTTCTTCGGACTCGAGGACAGCACCAGCCGCGCCGCGATGATGCGCGCGGTGGTCGAGGCAGTGGCCTTCTGCTTTGCCGACGCGGTGCGCAGCTTCGGGCCTGCCGCGCAGGGGCTGGCGCCTTTGCCCGCGCTCGGCGGCGGGGCCCAAAGCGACTTGCTGCTGCAAAGCGTCGCGGATGCCAGCGGACTGAGCCTCTTCCGTCCCGAAAGTGCCACCAGCGGGCCCTCTCTGGGCACCGCCAAGCTCGCGGCGCTGGCCACAGGCGCGCTGTCGCGCAGCGACCTGGCCCGGCGCCCCGAGGCGCGCGAGATCTTCGGCCCCCGCCCCACTGCCGCATTGCAGGATCGTCTCGAAGCCTGGCGCGCGCTCTACCGCGTGCTGAAGCCGCTCGCTGTCCCGCGCTGATCAGGCGCGATTCAGCCGGTCCTCGATCGCATGGGCGTAGTCCGCCATGCGCAGCCGGAACTTCTTTTCGAGATTGGCCCGCGCCAGCTTCAGCGACTGCACCATGAGCCGGGCCGAGAGCGTCTTCGGCTTCAGCTCGAGGTCCATCGCCACCCGCGTGCGGCTGCGCGACAGCGCCACGAACTCGATCCGCGTCATCACCTCGAGCCCATCCGTCAAGCTGCGATAGACCAGCAGGTTCGGCGCCGCCTCCTCGACCAGCGTGATATCGGCCGACCGCGCCTTGCCGCGGAAGTTGAACACCGCGTGCCAGGCATGGCTGCCCGCGCCCTCCGGGTTCACCCGCCGCAGCTCGACCCCGCGCCGCATGATTTGCCGCTCGAGATGATCGAAATTCGTCGCCTCCGCGTAGACCCGCTCGACCGGAACCGCGATGTCTTCCTTGGTGGAGATGTCCATTGCCTGCCTCGTTACCCAGTTCTCACCATTTGCCGCCGCATCTTGGCCTATTCAAGGCGGTCCGCAAGCCAGTTGCGCAGCAGGTGGTTGGCGATCGAGCCGCGTCGCGCCGGCACGATGCCCGGCTCGAGCCCGGCAAAGGCATCGGCGAGCCGCTCGCGGCTGACCCATTGCGCGGCCTCGATCTCGACCGGGTCGATGGTGATCGCCTCGCTCGTCGCCTCGCCGTGGCAGCCGAGCATCAGCGACGAGGGCCAGGGCCAGGGCTGGCTGGTGAGCAGCGAGACCGGACCGACCTCGACCCCTGTCTCCTCCATCACCTCGCGGCGCACCGCCGCCTCGACCGTCTCGCCGGGCTCGATGAAGCCGGCAAGGCAGGAGTACATTCCCTCGGGCCAACCCGGCGACCGGCCCAGAAGGCAGGCATTGCCGCGGGTGATCAGCATGATGACCACCGGATCGGTGCGCGGGAAATGCTGGCCGCCACAGGATCTGCAAACCCGCTGCCAGCCCGCCTGCGTCACGTCAGAGGCCGACCCGCAGCGCGCGCAGAACCCATGCGTATCGTGCCAGCCGAGGATCGCCTTGGCGGTGGCGGCGAGTTCGGCGTCGCGCGGGGTGAGCGCCATCAGCAGCGTGCGCAGCTCGACGAAACGCGCGCCCTCCGGCGCATCCGGGTGGACCTGCACGCTCGGGTCGACAAAGCCCTCTTCTTGCGGCGCGTCGGGCTCCCACGCAGAAATGTCGTAGGCCAGCACAACCTCGTCCGCCTCGCGCCCAAGGAGCACCGGCCGCGCCCGCGCCGCGCCGAGCAGCGGATGATCCACCGGCAGCCGGAGCAGCTCGGCACAGGACGTGCCGCGCGACGCGTCATCGGCAATGAGAGGTTTGCCGCGCCAAAACACCACGCCGCGCGCGCCGGGGCGCTGCATCAACGCCGCAAGGCCCGGGACGTCGCCGCGCAGCTCCGCCGCCCGATCGAGCCCCGAGCCGCCAAATGTCACCTCTTCCGCCTGCCGCATGCCGTGTCTCCTGCTGGGTCGGGCAAGGGATGGCACGCGGCGCGCGGACTGGCAACCGATGCGCCCTCCGAGCCGTGCCGGAGGCGCGATGCACAGCCCCCGGCGCATGTCGCAGCGTCATCTGCCAATACGCGATGCCGCGCGAGGCAATCGTTGCAAGACCGTCTTGAAGCTGCACTATTCCCGCAGCGACGAGACTCGAAGGAGAGCAAGATGCGCAAACTTCCCCAAACCCCGATCAGCCGCCGAGGCTTTCTTGCCGGCAGCGCCGCGAGTGGCGCGCTGATCGCGCTGCACCCCTATTCGGCCCGGGCCGCGGCCAATCAGGCGCACCTGCGCATTATGGAAACCACAGACCTGCACGTGCACGTCTTCCCCTACGACTATTACGCCGACAAGCCGGTCGACACCGTGGGTCTGTCACGCACCGCCTCGATCATCGAGAGCATCCGCGCCGAGGCCACCAACACGCTGCTCGTCGACAATGGCGACTTCCTTCAGGGCAACCCGCTGGGCGATTACATCGCCTACGAGCGCGGCATGAAGGACGGCGACATGCACCCGGTCATCACCGCGATGAACACGCTGGGCTATGACGCGGGCACCATCGGCAACCACGAGTTCAACTACGGGCTCGGCTTCCTCGAGAAATCCGCCGCGGGCGCGAATTTCCCCATCGTGCTTGCGAATATTGCCAAGAAGCAGGGCGCGAACCCGCGCGAGGACGAGACCCTGTTCAAGCCCTACGTGATCCTCGACCGCGAGGTCACCGACGGGGCCGGCACTACCCATCCGATCCGCGTCGGCATCATCGGCTTCACCCCGCCGCAGGTGATGAACTGGGACCGCAAGCACCTCGAGGGCAACGTCGAGGCGCGCGACATCGTCACTACCGCCGAGGCTTTCGTGCCGCAGATGAAGGAAGAGGGCGCCGAGATCATCATCGCGCTCTCGCACTCCGGTATCGGCGCGGCGCAGCACGAGGACGGGATGGAGAACGCCTCGGTGCCGCTGGCGGCCGTCGACGGGATCGACGCGCTGATGACCGGTCACAGCCACCTTGTCTTCCCCTCGGCGGATTACGACGGGCAGGACGCCATCGACCTTTCGGCCGGTACCATCCACGGCAAGCCCGCCGTCATGGGGGGGTTCTGGGGTTCGCACATGGGGCTCATCGACCTGCTGCTCGAGCGCGACGGCAACGCGTGGAAGGTGGTCTCGACCACTTCAGAAGCGCGCCCGATCTACGAGCGCGGCGAAGACCGCTCGATCACGGCGCTGGTCGAGGACGACGCGGAGGTGCTCGACTCGATCCGCCCCGAGCACGAGGCGACGCTGGACTACGTGCGCCGCGCGGTGGGCGAGACCTCGGCGCCGCTCTATTCCTACTTCGCGCTGGTGGCGGATGACCCCTCGGTGCAGATCGTCTCGATCGCGCAGAGCTGGTACATCGCGCAGATGCTGAAGGGCACCGAATACGAGGGCCTGCCGATCCTGTCGGCGGCAGCGCCGTTCAAGGCCGGTGGCCGCGGCGGGCCGGAGTATTACACCGACGTGCCCGCGGGCCCTGTGGCGATCAAGAACGTCGCTGATCTCTACCTCTATCCCAACACGGTGCGCGCGGTGAAGGTCACTGGCGCTCAGATCAAGGGCTGGCTGGAGCGGTCTGCGGGCATGTTCAACCAGATCGAGCCCGGCGCCAGCGATGCACCGCTGCTCAACGCCGACTTCCCGAGCTACAACTTCGACGTGATCGACGGGGTGACCTATCAGATCGACCTGTCGCAACCAGCAATGTTCGACCGCGATGGCAATGTGGTGAACGAGGAGACCAACCGGATCGTCAACCTCGCCTACGAGGGAAAGCCGATCGATCCCGAGGCCGAGTTCATCATCGCGACGAACAACTACCGCGCCTCGGGCGGTGGCAGCTTCCCGGGCACCGGCGACACCATCGTCTTCGAGGCGCCGGACACCAACCGCGACGTGATCGTTCGCTACATCGTCGAGCAGGGCACCATCAACCCGAGCGCGGACGACAACTGGAGCTTCGCCCCGATGGACGGCACCACGGTGCTCTTCGAGACCGGACCCAAGGCACGCGACTACATGGAAAGCGTCGCCCTCGACATCGAGGACGCGGGCGACACCGAGGAGGGCTACGCGCAGTTCCGCATCAAGCTCTGAGGATCACGCCGGGGGCGCCGCGCGGCGCCCCCGGCAGCACCTCGACGAGCCCCTCGGTGCGGCGCAGCAGCGGGATCGCGACGACCTGGAAGACACGCATAATCATCGAACCACCCTCCGTGGTGCACGAGGTTTCCGGGGCGCCTGCCTGACTCAAGCCTGATCCAAAGGCAGACAGCATGGCACGACACCGCGGCCTCGACATTCCCCCGCGCGATGGGTCACATGGCGGCGCCCGATGCAGAAAGGCCCGCCATGACCACCCCGCTCCCCTTCGCCGCCGTCATCTTCGATCTCGACGGAACGCTCGTGGACAGCGAGCGGGTCGCGCTCGAGGCCGGGCGGCGCGCCTTCCTGCGTTTCGGCGAGACCGTGGCGCCGGGGTTTCTCGAAGCGCTGATCGGCCGCGACCGAAACGCCGTGGCAAGCGCCCTGCGCGACGCCTACGGGCACCTCGACCAGCCGATGCTGCTGCAGGCGATCCGCGAGGAGAGTATCGCCCTGCGCGCGGCCGGCGGCTTGCCGCTAAAGCCCGGCGTGCAGCTGTTGGTCGAGGAGATCGCCGCACTCGGCCTGCCCATGGCGGTGGCCACCAGCTCGGGTGCGGAGGAGGCCGAGCGCAAGCTTACCCTCGCCGGGCTGCGCGCACATTTCACTGCGGTGATCGCCTTCGACCACGTCGAGAGCCCCAAGCCCGCGCCCGATCCCTACCTCCTGGCCGCCGAGGCGCTCGGCCATGCGCCGGAGCTCTGCCTCGCCTTCGAGGACAGCGACACCGGTGCCGCCAGCGCCCGCGCTGCGGGCATGCGCGTGGTGCAGGTGCCCGACATGCTGCCCAGCGACGGGCTCCATGCGCACCACCTCGCGGCTTCGCTGATCGAGGGCGCGCTGGCCGCCGGCCTGCCACTGCGCAAGAGCGCCGAGGACCTCTCTGCCTAACTTTTGATCATTCGATCAAAAATCAGCAGGGCCGGCGCGCAACTTCTTCCGATCAGGTCTTCCCACCGCCGCATTTCCGGGCAAGCTCGCCGCAAGACGTGACGAACACGCCGAAAATCCTGGCGGCCCGACCGCCGCAACACGGAGGAAGACACCCATGACCCCCCGCGCCTTCGCGCTGGCCGCCACCCTCGTGGCCGCCGCCACCGCCGCTTCGGCCCAGACCGCCCTGCCCTTCGCACTCGACTGGAAATTCGAAGGCCCTTCGGCCCCCTATTTCGTCGCTATCGACAAGGGCTATTTCGCCGATGCCGGTCTCGAGGTGGAGATCTCCGCAGGGTCCGGCTCGCTTGACGCCATCCCCAAAGTGGCCACCGGTGCCTTCCCCGTGGGCTTTGCCGACATCAACTCGCTGATCAAGTTCCTCGACCAGAACCCCGGTGCGCCGGTGACCGGCGTCATGATGGTCTACGACAAGCCGCCCTTTGCCATCATCGGCCGCAAGTCGCTGGGCGTCGAGGCCCCCAAGGACCTCGAGGGCAAGGTGCTGGGTGCGCCGCCGCCGGATGGCGCATGGGCGCAGTTCCCGATCTTCGCCGCCGAGAACAATCTCGACACCTCGAAGATCACCATCGAGCCCGTCGGCTTCCCGACCCGCGAGCCGATGCTGGCCGAGGGCAAGGTGGCCGCCATCACCGGCTTTTCCTTCACCTCCTATCTCAACACCGCCCGTCTCGGCGTGGATGAGGCCGACATCTCGACCCTCCTGATGGCCGATTACGGCGTCGACCTCTACGGCAACGCGATCATCGTCAACACCGACTGGGCCGCCGAGAACAGCGACCTGCTCAAGGGCTTCCTCGCCGCCGTCGCCACGGGCTGGAAAGATGCGGTGGCCGATCCCGCCGCCGCGGTGGAAAGCCTCGTCTCGCGCAACCCCGCTGCGGATGCTGAGCTGGAAACCCGCCGGCTCGAGTTGGCGCTCGACGCCAATGTGGTCACCGACTGGACGAAGGCGAACGGTTTCGGACCGATCGACGACACCCGCATGCAGAGCGCGCTCGAGCAGATCAAGCTGACCTACGAGTTCCAGCACGAGCCCGATGCCGCGCTCTACTTCACCGGCGACTACCTTCCCGAGGGCGGCTTCCCGCTCGAGTGAGACCCTGACGAAGACCGTGCCGGGACGGCTCTACCGCCCCGGCGCACCCATGCAAGGCAAGACATGACCAACCTCATCGAGATCAAGGGCGTGCGCCACGCCTACAAGACCGCCAATGGCCCTCTGCCGGTGCTGGACGGGCTGGAGCTGTCGGTGCCCGAAGGCGGTTTTGTTGCCGTCGTCGGCCCGTCCGGATGCGGCAAGTCCACGTTGACCAAGTTGGTGGCGGGCCTGCTGAAACCCGACGAGGGCGAGGTCTGGCTGCACGGCGAAAAGGTGAAGAGCCCGCGCGCGACCGTTGGCATGGCTTTCCAGAACCCGGTGATGCTGGAATGGCGCTCCATCCTCCGGAACGTCATGCTGCCGCTCGAGATCGTGCCGACGAAACTCAACAAGGCGCAGCAGGAAGAGCGTGCCCGCTACCTGCTCTCCCTCGTCGGTCTCGAGGGCTTCGAGGACAAGCGTCCCTCCGAGCTCTCGGGCGGCATGCGCCAACGCGCCTCGCTCTGCCGCGCGCTTGTGCATTCGCCCGAGGTGCTGATCCTCGATGAGCCCTTCGGCGCGCTCGACGCCTTCACCCGCGAGGACCTGTGGCAGATCATGCACCAGGTGAAGGAGAAAGAGCCCTTCACCGGCGTTCTCATCACCCACGATCTGCGCGAGTCGATCTACCTCGCCGATCAGGTGGTGGTGCTCTCCGGCCGCCCGGCCCGCACCCAGTTCACCCTCGACACGGGGATGAGCGGCGCGCGCGACATCGAACACCTCTATACGCCGCAGGCTGCCGAGATGCTCGCCACGCTGCGCCATCAGATCGAAATCGCGCAGGGCCGCGCCCCCGCCGAGACGGCGCCCGCCTGATGGAACCCGCGGCTTCTTCTCTTTCCAAATACGCATATCCCGCCGCCGAGACCCGCGCCCGCGCCGGTCAGGCCGCGCAGCGGAGCCCCTCATGACTTTCCGCCAGTTCGCCGTCCCCTGCCTTGCCATCGTGATCTTCCTCGCGCTCTGGGAGGCGCTGGTCTGGGCCATGGGCTGGCCCAACTACAAGATGGCCTCGCCCTCCGATCTGCTGCCCGCCTACGAGCGCTACTGGAGCCTGTTCCTCACCATGGGCTGGCAGACGCTCTGGCGCACCGTGGTGGGGCTGCTCTTCGCTGTGGTCTTCGGCACCGCGCTCGGCATGGTCATGGGCTTCTCACGCACCATGCGCGATGCGCTCTACCCGCTGCTCGTGGGGTTCAACGCCGTGCCCAAGGCCACCGTCGTGCCGATCGTGGCGCTGATGTTCGTCGGCATGCACGATTTCAACACCGTGCTCATCGCCTTCATGATCTCCTTCTTTCCGATCGCCGTTTCGGTCTCGATCGGCCTGTCGACGTTGGAGCCCGAGTACCGCGACATCCTGCGCTCTCTCGGCGCCAGCCAGTCGACCATCTTCTGGAAGATCGCGCTGCCCAAGACCCTGCCCGAGTTCTTCGGCGCGCTGAAGGTGGCGGTGACCCTGGCCTTCATCGGCACCAACCTGATGGAGATCGTCAGCCCGCACGGGCGCGGTCTCGGCGCGCTGTTCGACTCGGGCAAGACCAACTCCGATTACCCGCTGATGTTCGCGGTGCTGATCGCCTTGGCCTTCCTCGGCATCGTGCTCTACTACGTGGTGGTCGCGCTCGAGAAGGTCTTCGCGGGCTGGGCCGAACGCCCGCAGGGCTGAGCGCTGCTCAGCCCGTCTCCATCCGCGCCAGCAGCCAGTCGCGCATGTCCGGGTCCTCGAGCGCGTAGCGCCCCCGGCCCGGCCTCCAGACCAGCTGCCTGTCGCGCAGAGCGTCCAGCGCCTTTTGCACCGCCTGCGCAGAGGTCTTGCGACCGGCGATCCCGGCGATGCGCTGCACGGTCTTCTCGTGGAAGGGCGCGAAATTCGCTCCGTCGCGGATCAGCACCTCGAGCACTGCGCGCTGCAGCGTCGTCAGCCCGTCGAAATCCGAACCGTATTGGTCCCAGACCCGCGCCCGCAATTCGTCCGCGCGCTCCTGCAGCGTGCGCTTCAGCCCGGCGCTGCCGGGCAACCAGGCGGCATGTTGCTGCACCACCTCGACCAGCTTCTCGGGACGGTGACCCAGCAAGCGGAAGGCCTGCGCCACATCCTCGGGATCGAGCTTGTTGTCCTCGGCCAACCGTGGATTGATCGCCGCCACCAAGGCCTCGACGTAGGGCCGGCCAAGGGTCGGGAAATCCTCGACCCGCGCGCCGTAGAACGGCTGCTGGTTGGTCGACAGCAGCCCTGCCAGCCCGTCGCGGTTGGAGCCAGTGCAGAGCACGAAGAGCCGCGCGCCCTCGGGTCGCTGGTTCATTGCATCGCGCGCCGCCTTGAGCGCGAACATCGCGTCGAGCCCGGCCTCGGAGGTCACCGCCTGCTGCGCCTCGTCGATGATGAAGACCACGTCCGCCTTCGCCCGTGCGCCGATCTCCAGCAGCGCCTCGGTGAGCGTGAGGTTGCGCCCGTCCGCGACGCCGCCGATCTCGGCCCGCAGCCCGCCAATGCTGATCGACTTGATCGGCACCGCGTTCGCGGCACGGGCGACGCGCTCGGCGGGGGTCGGCATCCCGGCGATGTCGGCGGCGAGCGCGTCTGCGATGAGTTGGCCCGGGTCGGCCTTGCGATCCGACCAGAGGTCGACCAGCACGGCGTGATCGCCGCGCGCCTTGAGCACCGGCAGAAGGTCGCGCCGCAGGAAGGTGCTCTTGCCGGTCCGCCGCGGGGCGGCGAGCATGAGCCCCGAGGGGCTGCCCATCAGCGGGTCGAGCGACAGCCGCCCGGCAATGGTCTCCGCCAGTTCTCTGCGCGGGACGTAGAAGGCGCCCCGGTTGCTCCTGTCGGTCATCTGTGGATCCCCATGTGTCGCCGACACCTTTATAGCCATGTCGATAAAGCAAGATAGAATGCGACCGCACCCCGACAAGGGCCGCGCTGTCCGCCGACTTTATACCGATCAAGGTAAAGCTTGGAAAAACCCAGAAAGGGCCGGACAAAAAATCTCTGCCCTGCCCCCCTTGCAGTCCTGCCACCGGGCAGCCTATATCAGGCTCGAGAGGTTGGCGCGGGCGAGCGCCTCGCCAACCCGGTCAGGTCCGGAAGGAAGCAGCCGTAACGAGCCCCGCTTGGGTCGTTGTCCAGCCTCTCACCTTACCCCCCTCAGGACGACCAGACCCTGCGAGAGCGCCCGCAATCCACCGCGGCTCGATCGGCACCCGCCGACGATCGACCTCGGAAGTCGGCACGCGCACCGCAGCAAGGGTGGCAGGTCCGGCAGAGGAGCGCAGGCCGCATTCCGGACCACCCTCTTGTCGAAAACACAAGAACCCGGACCCCTGCTGGAGGGACCCGGGTGAGTGCAGGAGGCCAGATCAGGGTCTGTTCAGGCGCTCAAGTCGGCTCGGGCAATGGCGCCCTGCGAAACTCGATTCCGCATTGCTTTTGGGTGCTGGCACTCTGCAGCGCATCCAACTGCCCCTTGAGACGCGCAAGCTCATCCGCGTTCGCGCCGTTTCCGCTCACGAAAAACGCCGCGGGCCAAAACAGCACGATCGCGACGCCGGTCGCGACAGCGTCGGTGCTTGCGGTCTGGTTCTGAACACGCATCGCT